>CAWJHR010000001.1:0-141775 GCA_963842765.1 uncultured Gammaproteobacteria bacterium
AGGCCCTCGCCCGTTTCAGAGCAGATTTTCCAGGCGCATCGATTGACGAAGTCGACGCGAATATCCAGATGACTGAAATCACCGCCGCCCCTACGGAACCGGCGGAAGTGCCTATCGAATTTCCCGAAGGCGATGGATTGGCAATATCGAAAGTCGACGCGTTGATGCAGGATGCGCGTAAGTCCATGGCCGCCGGCGACATTTCCCGCGCTGTCCAGATTGACCGCGAGGTCTTGCAACGCCTGATCACATGCGCATGGCCGAGGCGCAGGAATATCTCGCGCTGGCGAGAGAGAAAAACGGGCAAATGGCACGTGCAAAGGCCGAGTACCAGCGTTACCTTGCCCTGTACCCGGACAGCGATGGTGCCGTCAGGGTCAATCAGCGACTCGCGGCGCTGCTCGCCACTGACAGACAAAGCAATGGCACGACGACAGCCAGTGCGCTGAGCGGTCGCAACTCGCGGCAAAGTGACTGGCGCATGCAGACTTACTTCTCCCAATATTATCGCCGCGACGTAAATCAACCGAGCGATCAGAACGAGACTGTCAGTCAGTCGGCGCTTTACTCAGATGTAAACTTCGATGCGAGGCGTCGAGGAGAGCGTTTCGACTTCAGCAGTCGGCTTTCCGCCGGCTACCGAAACGATTTCCTCGAAGAACGTATTGGGTCCGGCGACTCACTGCGAGTTTCGTATGCCTACGCCGACCTAGCGGATGCCGCCACGGGCCTGCGCGGCCGGATCGGTCGCCAGTCGCGCAATAGCGGTGGCGTCCTGGGTCGATTCGATGGATTGAACCTCGGTTACCAGCTGGGTGAACGCGTGCTGATTAATACGGTGATCGGTAAACCTGCCTACTCCTCGTCCGACGGCATTGATTCCTCCCGCTCTTTTTACGGCGTCAGTGCAAACTACGGGCCCATTCTGGAAAACCTCGAGATAGGCACGTTCTACATTGCGCAGGATGTCGAGGGCGTTCAAGACAGACAGGCTGTCGGCACAGAATTTCGATACTTCGGCACGAATCAGAGTCTCTGGGGCATGGTCGATTACGATCTCGCCTATGGTGAACTCGCCAGTGCCTTTCTGCAGGGAAGCTGGCGCTTCGAGTCGCGCCTCTCGATTCACGGGCTGGTCGATCGCCGCGGCAGCCCGTTCCTCAGCGCCAGCAACGCTTTGATCGGGCAACCTGTAGCCACATTCCAGGAACTCGTGCAGATCTACAGCGAGGACGAGCTACGCCAACTCGGACGTGATCGTACATCGCTGTCGACAACCTATACCATTGGGCTTTCATACCCAATAAGCCCGAAGCTACAAATGAATGCGGACGCGAGCCAGTCGACGATGGACGCCACACCGGCATCCGGCGGAGTCTTCGCGACGGAAGAATCCACCTACAGGTATTACTCGGGCAGTCTCGTGGCAAGCAGCATACTGAAAGAAGGTGATGTATCCATTATCAGTGCAAGATACTCGGATTCAGATACGTCGCGCGTGCTCTCACTCACTATCGACAGCCGTTATCCGATCGGCCGCACGTGGCGCATCAATCCCCGCCTGAGAGTGGATCGACGACAACGGCTGGCGGACCCGAACTACGAGTGGCTTTTCACGCCAGGAATACGCATCCAGTATCGTCGCAGCCAGAAATTTCGCATTGAGCTTGAAGCAGGCAAACAATTTTCGCGACGCGACTCGGATATTGTCAATCTAAACCTGGATCGTGAATCCTATTTCATCAATATCGGATACCAGTCTTTTTTCTGATGATCGTCATCTCAAATAGTCCGTTCAAGACTCGATGGCTCACAGCGATCGGGCTGCTTGCTCTCTTTACAAGCGGCTGCTCATCCGATTCGGCGATGGTCAGGGATCAGCTGGACCCTTTAACCAGTGTGACGATAACCTACAGCCAGACGCCCATGGTCTTTTATCGTGACGTGTCCGGCCGCGCAGCCTACGCTCGGAACTTCGTGCATATGGCGCCGCTGGAAGTGAATCGCAGCGGCAACTATCGCTATTATCTGTGGCTTGGGATCTGGAATACGATGGCGGATGCCCAATCCAACCAGTCCCGCGACGGCTTTGAATCAATTGCCATTTTTGCGGACGGTGAACCACTGCCGCTGGAAATAGCCGGTTGGACCGTTGCGGCGATAGGCGCGACCGAACCTGTTTATCTTAAGCCGGTTGCGTCAGCCGCCGACGCTTATTACGCGGTGACCCTCGAGCAACTCCGACTTATCGTCGAAGCCCGCGACGTTCGACTGAAAACCACGGGTTCCCGGAGCGAATCCTACGAACCCTGGGATAACCAGAAGTCGGCGAAGAAAGCCATGATTGAGTTTCTCGCGAGATCAATATACTAGTTGTCAATTTCAACTGCCCCTATATCGCCGAGCACGTCCGCAGGCCGGGGATTACCCAGCTGATCAGCGTCCAGTGGACTAACACCGAGACTAGTCTCGGTGAGGTTTACTGTGATGCCATTAAAATTACTATGACCGGGGCCAAAGAGTAACGTTGAAACATCGTCGTTCATTAGTGCCGGCCCCAAGTTGGTAATCTGATCCACGTTGACTTCGGCAATTTTGTTCGCGAGCGCCAAATCGAGATGATGCCAAAACTCGATATAAGCATGGTTAAAATCTTCTTGAGGCCATGTCTGAGCGGGACCACACCAGAATACCTGTTCTATTGTGTCTATAGTAACGTTGCTGCAATTCACATATTGCTGAGATCCTGCCGCATCCGGATCAATATCTGACAAGTACGCTTGAAAATAGTCCCTGAACTCACTCTCGAAATTTGATTGACCGTAAACACTCTGGAATTGATTCAGTACCAGTGGAAGTAGGAGTGGGTTCCTGCCTTCATTCTGTGGCCCAACCAGTTCACCGAGAACCTCGGTCACGTTGTAGTTTCCGCTGGGAAGCTGGTCCAAAGCGCTGCCCACGGGCTCGTAAAAAAGCACCGCAAAGGGATCGGCTTTAACGCCGGAGGAATTTATCATTGTAGACAACGTCGCACTACCGAGCACGTCACCGGGATCTACACCATCCTCATCATTCACTTTCGGATAATGTCTGCGCGACAATGAAGCCCAGCCTGGTTCTCCAATCGGAACCAGTATCTGGCTAAAATCGATGACCCCGATCCGGTTATATCCCATGCTGCGAAAATAAAAGACGGATCCGGTAAAGATATCGTGCGGATTAACGCTTCCGATCGTATAGCCACCCGGTCCGACGCCATTGATTTCGTGAACCGTGTTCCCGACGACAATGGAATGACCAATAATCATATCTTCCACAGCGTGGGCGTTGCCTATGGTCGCGGCGATTCCGCCCGCCATGTTTGCTTTATCCAGTTCAGTGGTCCGCGGTTTTCCAAACACCTGGTTTTCCACAACGGTGCTGCTTTGAACCTGCATGTATCCGTTGGACATATAGAGGCCACCACCGCGCCAATACCCGATATCCAGCAGACCAAACAGGAAAGCCGGGAGTGCCAGTGGTTCGACGAGATTCCTCGCGATGGTGCTGTTTTCAATGTGGATTCTTGTAGACAGTCCGATACCACCGCCATCCGAGTACACGCCGCCACCGTAGGCAAACAGTCCGGCAATTCGGTTTTCCGTGATCGCTGACTGACTAATCGAAGAAACAGTAGCCCTGGTATCACGCCCGCCGACAGAAAAAACGCCTCCTCCGGCCGCTCCTCCCCCGTAAACGCTATTGCCGCTGACAATACAATTGTCCATCACAACAGTGTCTGCGTAGACGCCACCGCCGTAAGCTCCCCCGTCACGAGACGTATCGGCATCGTCTCCAACTGCATGATTATCGTAGATAGTACAGTCCGTTAAATTCGCAACTCCCCAAACGGCGACTCCGGCACCTCTTGCAAGCGTAGATGTCTGATTATCATCCGGATGCTGGCCGACATCCTCTGCCACATCAAAAATACTGTTGCCGCCAGTAATCGCAACATTTGTCAGTGTAAGACTGCCAGACACCGCCAGAACCCTCGCGGTTTCTGTTCCGCCCCAATTTACTGTGATGCCATCAGGTAGATTCGATGCATCGATGACAACATTCTTATTGGCGAAAAGCGCTGACTTTCCGTAATCCCGGTCAAAATAACCAACGAGATAGGAGATATTGTTCGCCTCGTCAAAGCCCATTACCTCGCCGACTAGAACGGTGTGTTCTTCACCGACGAAGATGAGATTGATTCTGCTGTTGTTGAGGGCTTGGTCGAAAGTGATTCTCTGACCAGATGCGGCCTGCGCGAGAGCAGACCGAAGCGTTACCGTCCCGGCCGGAGGCGAGGCATCGTCCAGCAGGCTATTGACGACAATCGCAGGTAACACGGGACTTCCTCCTCCGCCACCACCGTCGCTACCTCCGCAGCTGGGAAGTCCTGTCAGCACCACCAGACACAACAGTGCAATTCCGACAATACGGTACGAACCAAGATCAACAGACCGATTAAGTTTCATTCGAAACCTCCAAGTAATCTGACCCGCTCCTGCATAACGAGTTCAGCTGTAGAATGAGAGCTTATGCTCATTTTCACGAAGGCGTCTGGCCCCGTTTTCACGGACCAATTTGCCCTCTTACCCGTATAAAGCTTTACTGTCCTGTGAACGAGTCGTCAGCCGATAACAGCATCAAGAACCATCATGATGACGAAGCCACCCAGCAGACTGAACGTGGCCAGATTCTTGTTGTTGGCGCTGTGCGTTTCGGGAATAATTTCGTGGCTGATAATAAACAGCATCGCGCCCGCAGAAAATGCCAACGCCCAAGGCATCAACGCCGCAGCGCTCGACACCGCGACGGCGCCAAGTAGCCCACCAATCGGCTCGACGAAGCCAGTGAGCGTGGCGAAGAGCGCGGCCTGCGTCTTCTTATAGCCGATGGACAGCAGCGCAACGGACACAGCAAGACCCTCCGGAATGTTCTGTAAACCGATACCGAGCGTCAGCGGCAGCCCGTTTGACAGCTCACCGCCCGCAAAGCCAGCGCCGACGGCCATGCCCTCGGGGATATTGTGTAGCGTGATTGCGATAACAAACAGCCAGATGCGGCTTAGCTCTGTTGCTTCTCCACCCTCGCGCCCGCGCTGAAAATGCTCATGGGGCACATGCTGATGGATCGAAAAAAGTGTCACGGCACCAAGCAGCAGACCCGCGGAGACGATGCCGACCGACAGCACCTCGCCATGCTGCATTCCGGCATACTCGAGCCCAGGCAGCAGTAGCGAGAAAAAAGTCGCCGCTAGCATGATGCCGGCCGCAACGCTAAGCAGCCCGTCTTCAAGCTTGCGCGACAGGCTCGAGATAAACAGCACACCGAGGCTGCCGACCGCTGTGCCAGCACTCGCGCAAAGGCTCGCGACAAATCCGAGAACGATTACGTTACTTGCCTCAACCACTGCTATTACCGTCGACCGACCTCAACGAGATGATCATCTTCCAAGGCCGGAGAATGTGCAATGGCGGAGAGAGGGATTCAACTCGCTCGCTTCGCGAGCTCCTTGCCAACATGCCGCTGCGCGGCTGCGTTGGTCGAACAGGGGTCTCATCCGCGACTGCACTCGGCCGGAAAACAAAAGGCCCCACAAAGGGGCCATTTGGTTTTCTGGCGGAGAGAGAGGGATTCGAACCCTCGGTACGGTATTAGCGTACACTCGCTTTCCAAGCGAGCGCCTTAAGCCACTCAGCCATCTCTCCGAATTATGTTGAAACTGGTGCCTAGCTACCGGTCGTAATTTTCGGTGGTAATTCAATGCAGCGCGACCCTTTGGGGCGAACCACCGCGCCCTCCGCTTTGGGTACCGGCATCTCGGCGAATTCATTCAATTGATCGAGTCCTTCCGGCGCTTCGATCCGCTTGCCGGCGCGGACAGCCTGGTAGCGCTGCGGCTCGTCACAACTGTAGTTGATCACGTCGTCGCCGCCGCAGCCGGACAGGATACCGGCCACTGCTAGTGTCATTGCCAGCCAGATTGCTCTCATTGTATTTCCTCTGAAGTGACGCCTGCCGTAAGCATCGCCGCTCGCATAGTATCGTGGTGTTGCCTTGAGTATGGCGTCAGTGGCAGCCGGATATGAGACTCCATCAGTCCTAACTGACTAACGGCCCATTTCACCGGTATGGGGTTCGACTCGACAAACAGTGCCTTGTTCAACGGCTGCAATTGCTCATCGAGCTCCAATGCCGCCTGGGCATCCCCTGCCAGGGCCAGCTTACACAATCTTGAGACTTGCGCCGGTGCAACGTTGCCACTGACGGTGACGACACCGTGTCCGCCCTGCTCAATGAACGAACGCAACGTGAAATCATCACCGCTATAGAACCTGAAATCGTCATCGACCAGCGCCTGTATCTGCTGTAGCCGCGTCAAGGCTCCCGGTCGCTTCCTTGATGCCGAAAATATTGTCGTGCTTTGCAAGTCGCGCGACTGTCTCGGGAAGCATGTCAGCTACCGTACGGCCCGGGACGTTGTACAGCATGACCGGCTTATCCAGCGCGTCGGCAACGACCGAGAAATGCCGAAACAGGCCTTCCTGGGTCGGTTTGTTGTAGTACGGCACGACCACAAGATACGCGGCGATGCCCGGATCCGTCACCGCTTGCGATAGCTGGACTGTCTGGGCCGTTGAGTTCGAACCGGTCCCCGCAATGACGGGAATGCGCCCGGCTGCAATCTCGATTGCCCGCCCGATCAGCTCAATGTGCTCCGATCGCGTCAAGGTGGCGGATTCGCCGGTCGTTCCTGCGATAACCAGTCCGTTGCTGCCCTTGGCGACATGAAAGTCGATCAGGCGCTTGAGACTGGCGTAGTCGACCCGATTATTACCGTCAAACGGCGTAACGAGCGCGACCAGGCTGCCTGTGAACACAAGTTGTCCTCGCCACAAATGAGGCGGCGATGTTACTGTTCATACCCGGTGCTGGCAAGGACTGTCGCTACCGCCGATCGATACCGGTCGGTGGGCGTGGAAATTGCCAATAACGGCCTCTTTTTTTAGTAAAGTTGATTATTGAAAAATGTCACAACTTATTGTTATTTCAGCAGTTGGGTCCGATCGGACCGGCGTAGTTCAAGACCTCTCCAAAGTTATCCTCGCTTGTGGCGGCAATATCGAAGAAAGCCGCATGACGACGCTGGGCTCGGAGTTCGCGATGCTGCTCCTCGTTTCCGGAAACTGGCACACGCTGAGCCGGCTCGAACAGGGCCTGGAGAAACTCTGCGAAAACGACCAGCTCTCGGTTTCAATTCGCAAGACAGACGTCAAGCCGCAAAAGGAAAATCGTATGCCCTACGCGGTCGACGTGGTCGCATTGGACCAGCAGGGTATCGTCTATAACCTCGCCGATTTCTTTTCCTCGCGGGATATCGAAATCGCCGACGTCGCGACACGCAGCTACTCGGCAGCCCACACCGGTGCACCGATGTTTGCCGTGCAGATGGCCGTCAACGTGCCCTCCAGCATTCACATCGCTCAGCTCCGCGAGGAGTTCCTGGAGGTCTGCGACCGGCTGAACCTGGACGCCATTCTCGAGCCCGTCAAAGCCTGACGTCCCGCACCATTTGATAAGAATCAGGAGGTAATCTTGAGTGCTCCGAAGATGAATCGCGTAGTCGCGAATTTCACGGCCGATGCGACGCGTAACAAGAAAATCCAGCTCAAAGAGCTGCGCGGCAAACACGTCGTCATCTATTTTTACCCGAAAGACAGCACGCCCGGCTGCACGACCGAAGGCCGTGATTTCAGTGCACTGCACGCCAAATTTCGGCGCCAGAACACGGTCATTTTTGGCGTTTCGCGTGACAGCATTGCCTCGCATGAGAAATTCAGGGAAAAGCAGGGCTTCGCCTTTGATCTCATTTCGGACCCCGACGAGAAGTTATGCAAACAGTTCGACGTCATCCATGAAAAATCGCTCTATGGCAGGAAGTTCATGGGCGTTGTTCGAAGTACCTTCCTCATTGACGAGAACGGCAAACTGCGACGGGAATGGCGCAAAGTGAAGGTCAAAGGCCATGCCGAGGAAGTACTGGATGCGGTGAAGGCGCTGTAAATGAGGGGAACACCGGCACAATCCGCAAGTCCGACTCCTGCAGTCGTCGGGTTTTTGGGCATCTTCATATGATCAATGGGATCAGCAAACGCGCATCAATATCGCTTGTGCTCGCGGCACTGGTGTTCGTCAGTGGCGCCGGCGCCGACGATATCAAACTGCCCGATATGGGCAGCCCGGCTGACGCCATCCTCAATACCAACCAGGAATCCCAGCTTGGCCGGATGATCATGCGAGACATCCGGCGCAGCGGCACGGTCATTGAAGACCCGCTGATTACCGAGTACGTCAATGCAATCGGTAACCGCATTGTCGCGCAAACCAATGACGGCGATCACAGCTTCACTTTTTTTGCCGTGGAGGATCCGCGCATCAATGCGTTTGCGCTGCCCGGTGGCTACATCGGCGTGCACACGGGCCTGCTCGAGGCGACGCGCAGCGAGGATGAACTGGCCGGCGTCATTGCGCACGAAGTCGCGCATGTCACCCAGCGGCACATTGCGCGCGCCATTCACGCCAACTCACGACAGAGCATTCTCAGCACGGCAATGATGCTCGGTGCCATCATCGTTGCGGCTGCCGGCGGCAGTGCCGACGCTGTGCAAGGTGCGATGGCGGTCGCTCAGGGCACCGCCTTGCAGCAACAAATCAATTTCACGCGCACCAATGAATTCGAAGCGGATCGCGTCGGCATTTCTGCCCTCGCCGATGCCGGCTTCGACCCTTACGGCATGGCCTCGTTTTTCGAGGTCATGTCACGACAGACCACGACCAGCCCGGAAATGCGCGCACCCGAGTTTCTGCGGACGCACCCGGTAACCACGGATCGGATCGCCGAGGCGCGCAATCGGGCTCGCGAGTATCCGAACATCCGCAGCGACGACTCCGTGAGTTACGGCATCGCCCGGTCGCGCATCATCGTCGATCGCTTCGACACGGCGAAAGAAGCCGTCGCCTACTTCGAGAAGCGCGACTATAACGCCCAGAACAACACAGAACGCTATGGACGAGCAGTTGCCTATCAACGTGCCGGGCTGTACTGGCAAGCGCTCGACATCTTTAACGACTTGCTGAAGGCAGATAAGTCAGTCACTGCCTATCACATCGGGCTGGGCCAGACACTGGTCGCACTCGACCAGCCAGGCGACGCGCTCAAGGCCTACGAGCGCGCGCTGGCGCTTTTCCCCCGCAACGTTCCGCTGGTTCTTGACTACAGCGAGCGACTCCTGCAATTGGGCCAAGCCAAGAAAGCGCACACCCTGCTGCTCGACCTGCTGAACAACGTACCGCCGACGCCTGAGCAGGTTCGTCTCATCGCACGGGCCGCCAGCGACGCCGGCGAACAGGCAGAGGCTTACTACTACCTGTCCGAATATCGCCTCATGATCGGCGACCTGACCGGCGGCATTGGCTACCTGCGCCAGGCGCTCAACCTCCCGGAGCTACAGGAGATTCAACGCATTCGCTTTGAAGCCCGGATCGACTTCATTCGTGAATTCATGACGGAGGAACAACTGAAAATGATGCGGCGTGATCGTCCGGTCGGCACCTCCGCCCGCACTTCGAGCTAGCGGTGCCAACACTCGACATGAAACGGTCAGCACGTGCGAGCGCGGTATTGCTCGCAGCGACTTTGCTGGGCGCTTGCGCCAGCATACCGGCCGAGCAACGCGCTGCCTCCGACCCGTGGGAACCTCTGAACCGCACGCTTTTTGATGTCAATACGGCGATCGATAAAGTCACGCTGAAGCCGATCGCCAAAGGCTACCAGGCAATCATCCCGTCGCCGGTCCGCACCGGTGTCAGTAATTTCTACAGCAACCTGGCCACACCGGGCTCTGCCGTGAATAACCTGCTGCAGGGAAAACCAAAACGTGGTCTTTCCGAGCTGACGCGATTTGTCTTTAACAGCACCATGGGACTCGGCGGTATTCTGGACGTCGCAACTGCCGCCGGGCTTGAAGCCTACTCAGAAGACATCGGCCAGACAGTCGCGGTCTGGGGGGTACCGGCCGGGCCGTATGTGATGTTGCCGTTACTCGGTCCGAGCACGCTACGTGATGCCCTGCTGTTCCCCATTGATGCCATCACACCGCTTTATTATTACGACAATACGTCCGTGCGGGACAAGCTACAGGTGCTGCGGATTATTGATATACGAAGTCGTCTGCTGGTCACCGAAAAATTCCTCGAAGATTCGAAGGACCCCTACATCACATTGCGAGAGTCCTACCTGCAGAATCGCGAGTACGTAATTTATGACGGCAATCCACCCGAAGACGATGCCTTCTTCGATGAATTCATGGATGATGAAGGTTCCGACTAAGACTGAGCGCCTTATTCGGTTTCGGGTGCCTCGATGAAACCCGCCCAACGCTCACCACGACTTAAGAGCCCGTCCACCTCAGTCGTTTTCGCAATTGCCATCACTCGCTCCGGCATGCCCTCGAAGCGAATTTCACGGACCGTGTGATTCGCCCATGTCACCCATTCCAGAAGGAGCGCCAGACCGGCAGAATCGCTCTCCGTTACGCCCGACAGGTCGATTTCAAGTTGGGTGTGTTCTTCGAAAGGTTTCTCGCTGGCCTTCAAGATACGCTCGGCACTGTCAAACGACATTTCGCCCGTCAGCGCGAAACGCCCATCACCAAGATCCTGCAGCTCAAAATCACTCACCGGCGGAGATACCCGCCTCTTTTTCAAGCCGTTTGATGACGGCGTCCAGGCTGCTGCTACTGATCTCGCTGTCAAGCTCTGCTCGATAATTTATGACGTAAGAGACGCCTTCGACCGCGACGTTGAATACGAGCCAGTCTGCGTCGCGCTTCACGAGATCATAATCAACGGCAATCTTGCTGCCATCATCCAGCACCACCGTACTTCTGACTTTCGTGCGGTTCTTGGTGGCATCGCCGCGGAACGGCAGCACTGTGAACTTACTGGGGTCGAACTCAAGCACGCCGTCGGCATAACGACGCATCAATGACTGGTAAAACGCCTCAATAAACCGATCTTTTTGCTCCGCACTCGCTGTTCGCCAGTGTTTCGCCAACACTACCCGGGCCGCGAATTCCCGATCGAAGCGCGGCAGCAAGATACTGTCGATCAACTTGTATAGCGCCGGCCGATCAGCCGCAAGCTCAGCCTTGCGTCCATCGAGGCCTTCGGTTAACAGGGCAACCGATTCTTCGATCACACTGTTCGGTGTACCGGCGAATGCCGTTAGCGACGCCAACGATAGTGCTGCGGCCGTCAACGCAATCCATAAGTAACGCATTTTCAATCCTTTCATGTTCATTCCTTGTCGCCAGATCCGGAACTGACAAGAAACTTGCCAATGAGGTTTTCCAGAACAATCGCCGACTGTGTAAATAATATTTCGCTGCCGTCCTCGAGGTACAAATCGGATCCGCCGGCCTGCAGCCCGATGTACTGGCTGCCAAGGATTCCCGCCGTCAATATACTCGCATCCGAGTCGTCCGGAATTTGGTCATACCTGGCATCGATAACAAATTGCACGACCGCCTCCAGCGCAACCGTGTCGAACGTAACACTGGTTACGCGACCGATCGTTACACCCGACATGGCCACCGGCGCCCGGCTGCGCAAGCTGCCAACGTTCTCGAAGCGCGCCTCAACCGTGTAGATCTCGTCTGCCGAGAAATCGTCTCCGCCCGTCGTTTGTGTCGTTAGAAAAAATAACGCGCCCAGACCCAGAAGGACAAAAAGGCCCGTACCCACCTCAACGGCTCGTGTTTGTTTCATCTTATCTTCCTCAAAGCATGAAAGCCGTGATCACAAAATCGAAAACCAGCACGGCGATTGCTGTTATGACTACTGTACGTGTCGTTGCCCTGCCAACACCTTCGGCCGTGGGGATCGCATTATAACCTTCCCACACCGCGATATGGCTTGCCAGGACCCCGAACACGACGCTTTTGAATATTCCTTCATTGATATCGTCGATGTCGACGGTCATTTGCATTTGTTGCCAAAAAGCGCCGACATCGACCGACAGCAACTCGACGGCAACCAGGTGCGTGCCAAACAGGCCAACCATGCTAAAAATGGCCGCAAGAAATGGCATCGCGATGACGCCGCCCAGGAATCGCGGCACCAGCACCCGACTGACCGGGTTCACTGCCATCATTTCCATCGCCGACAGCTGGTCCGTTGCCTTCATCAGGCCGATCTCGGATGCCAGTGCGGTACCCGCGCGTCCGGCAAACAGCAGCGCCGTGATCACAGGGCCCAGTTCCTTCACCAGACCGAACGCCGCGAATACACCAATCGAGTCTTCCGCATTAAATCGCGCGAGGTTCGAATAGCCCTGCAGCCCCAGGACTCCTCCAACAAACAATCCGCTGATCATGATGATGACCAGCGACAGGGCCCCCGAATTGAAAACCTGGTAGACGACCAGGTCAAAGCGCGTCACCAGTATCCGCGGTGTGTGCGACAGAAGGCGCAGGAAAAACAGCTGGAATGCACCGAAAGTCCGAACAAACTCGCTACCAGTATCGTACATGTCACGAATGAGCTTTTTCACTCGGTGTCCCGCCCCAGCAGCTGCTCGGCGTAGTCAGGCGCCTTGAAGTGAAAGGCCACCGGTCCATCCGCCATGCCGTGCATGAACTGACGCACCAGCTCGGACTCAGCGAGTCGTAACTCACTGGGGCTTCCCGACGCGGCAACTTTGCCATCGGAAATCAGGAAGCTCCGATCGGCCACCGTTGCTATTTCCTCAACGTCATGACTGACGATGATACTGGTGATATCGAGCGCATCATTCATGCGGCGCACGAGCCGCACGATAACCCCCATCGAGATGGGATCCAGGCCTACGAATGGTTCGTCGTAAATGAGGATATCCGGGTCCATGACCATTGCGCGTGCGAGCGCAACTCGGCGAGCCATACCACCGGATAACTGCGCCGGCATCATATCGGCCGCTCCGCGCAGACCCACGGCATGCAGCTTCGTCAGCACAACATGCCGGATCAGTCGATTCGTGAGCTTGGTGTGCTCGCGCAGCGGAAATGCGACATTCTCGAAAACACTGAGATCCGTGAGCAAGGCACCGTTTTGAAACAACATGCCGAAGCGTTGCCGTAACTGGTAGAGCTCCGTAATGCTGAGCGTCGATATATCAACGCCGTCGACGTAGATAGCGCCTTGTTGCGGGATAAGCTGCCGCGTTATCAAGCGCAGCAACGTCGTCTTGCCGGTACCGCTGGGACCCATTAAAGCCGTAATCTCACCGCGCTTGATGACGAGATTCATGCCTTCAAAAATAACGCGCGGCCCGCGCGAGTATTTCAGGTCCTTAATTTCAATCAAGTTGTCGGAATGCTGGTCCAAGAGTCCCCTTATCGCCGTGACTCGCCCGGGCAATGAATGGCGGTACAGGCTGCGTGTGGCCGGAAGCATAGCAAAATGTTGCTGCCAAAAACGCTCGAAAATGGCCATAGGTATGGCTTGGGAAACCAATTAGGACTAAAATGGTCCCTTATTAGGTAGATTGAGACCCGGCCATTGCTCAGGATTAGCAAACTTACCGACTACGGCACCGTCGTGCTGGCGCACCTGGCGACGAATCCGTCGTCAGTGTGCAGCGCGGCTGAGGTCGCCGGGGCCACGGGCATAGCGCCACCGACGGTCAGCAAACTGTTGAAATCGCTGGCCCGATCCGGCCTCGTGTCCTCCACCCGCGGCGCCAACGGCGGCTATCGGCTGGCACGTGGCTCGCAGGATATCAGCGCGGCCGACATCATCGACGCGCTGGAAGGCCCGGTCTCGATCACCGAGTGCAGTGCCAGCGACAGCCTGTGTGCGCATGAAGACGTGTGCAGCGTCGGCAACTCGTGGCAACGGATCAACGTCGCGATCCGCCGGGCACTCGACGATGTGACATTAGATGATCTGCTGCGCACCAATACCACGGTGCCACAGTTTCGTTTCTCCGGGTTACCGGTCAACGTGGAAATAAAGAACTAACAACATGGCTACAGATTCCGAACATATTGAAGACCTCGTCAATCGCCGCTACGAGCACGGCTTTGTCACCGATATTGCGAGCGACAGCCTCCCGCCAGGGCTGGATGAGGATGTCGTACGCGCGATATCTGCCCGCAAGCAGGAACCCGCCTTCATGCTCGAGTGGCGACTGCAGGCCTATCGACAATGGCTCGACATGCAGGAGCCGGAGTGGGCGCACCTGCACTACCCGAAGATCGACTACAACGCGATCTCTTACTACTCCGCGCCAAAGTCCGACGCAGACCGTCCGCAAAGCCTGGATGAGGTCGATCCGAAGCTGCTGGAGACCTATGACAAGCTCGGCATTCCACTGCACGAGCGCGCGCGCCTTGCCGGCGTCGCCGTGGATGCCGTGTTTGACAGCGTCTCGGTCACCACGACCTTCAAGGAGAAACTCTCCGAGGCCGGCGTCATTTTCTGCTCGTTCTCAGAGGCCGTGCTGAAGCACCCGGAACTCGTCAAAAAGTATCTCGGCAGCGTCGTGCCGCGACGCGACAATTTCTTTGCCGCGCTCAATTCGGCGGTATTCAGCGACGGCTCGTTTGTCTATATCCCCAAGGGCGTGCGCTGCCCGATGGAGCTGTCCACTTACTTTCGCATCAACGCGGCCAACACGGGCCAGTTCGAGCGCACGCTGATCATCGCCGACGAGGGCAGCCATGTCAGTTACCTCGAAGGCTGCACCGCGCCGATGCGTGACGAGAACCAGCTGCACGCGGCCGTCGTCGAGCTGGTCGCGTTGAAAGATGCCGAGATCAAGTACTCGACCGTGCAGAACTGGTACCCGGGTGACGAGAACGGCGTCGGCGGCATCTATAACTTCGTGACCAAGCGCGGCGACTGTCGTGGCGCCAATTCGAAGATCTCCTGGACGCAGGTCGAGACCGGCTCCGCGATTACCTGGAAGTACCCCAGCTGCCTGCTGCGCGGCGAGAACTCGGTCGGCGAGTTCTACTCGGTGGCGGTCGCCAACAATTACCAGCAGGCCGATACCGGCACAAAGATGATTCACATCGGACGGAATACGCGCAGCACGATTGTGTCCAAAGGCATCTCAGCCGGGCACGCCGAGAACGCGTATCGCGGGCTCGTGCGGGTCATGCCGCAGGCCCATGGAGCGCGCAATCACACGCAGTGCGACTCGCTGTTGATTGGCAAGCAGTGCGGCGCACATACCTTTCCGTACATGGAAATCCAGAACCCGACGGCCAAAGTCGAGCACGAAGCAACCACGTCGAAGATCTCGGCCGACCAGCTCTTCTACTGCCGGCAGCGCGGCATTTCCGAGGAAGATGCCGTCAACATGATCGTCAACGGCTTCTGCAAAGAAGTTTTCAAGGAACTCCCCATGGAATTCGCGGTTGAAGCGCAGGCGCTCCTGAATGTCAGCCTTGAAGGCGCGGTGGGATAACGTTATGAGTCAGGAACAAACAATGCTTGAAATCAAGAACCTGGAAACCCGCATCGGCGACAGCGACATTCTGCGCGGCTTGTCGTTATCCGTTAAAGCCGGCGAGGTGCACGCGATCATGGGCCCGAACGGCTCGGGCAAGAGTACGCTGGCGCAGGTCATCGCCGGGCACGAGGACTACGTAGTCACAGCTGGCAGCGTTTTATACAACGGCAAGGACCTGCTGGAGCTCGCACCCGAGGAGCGCGCACGCGAAGGTATTTTCCTGGGCTTCCAGTACCCGGTCGAGATTCCGGGCGTGAACAACGCCTATCTGCTGAAAGCGGCCGTCAACGCGAAGCGCAAGCACCAGGGTCTGGACGAGGTCGATGCGTTCGAGTTTCTTAAACTTGCCCGCGAGAAAATGGCCGTGCTGGGCATGGACCCGAAGTTCCTGAACCGCGGGGTTAACGAAGGCTTCTCGGGCGGCGAGAAGAAGCGCAACGAAATCCTGCAGATGGCGATGCTCGAACCGCAACTTGCGATACTCGATGAAACCGATTCCGGACTGGATATCGACGCACTCAAAGCTGTCGCCGACGGTGTAAATGCGCTGCGCAGTCCGGAGCGCGCGATCATTCTCGTCACGCACTACCAGCGCCTGCTGGACTACGTGCAGCCCGACTACGTGCACGTGCTGTCTGGCGGTCGTATCGTCAAATCCGGCGACAAGTCACTGGCACTGGAGCTCGAGGAAAAGGGCTACGACTGGCTGCGCGAGGCGGTATCGGCATGAATCGTCTCTCTACGGAGAAACTTAAGGACATCGTCGGGCGTCTGCCAACCCCTCGCGACGAGGACTGGAAGTACACCGACTTAAAGACGGCTCGTGATATTTCGACACGCTGGCTTGCCGCGGGCAGTGCGGCCGCGTTTCTCGATCTCGATGAAGAGATTCAGCGCATCACGGGCAGCATCGATGCGAACTGGTTCGTCGTTGCAAATGGCACGCTCCAGCAGCTGACAGAAACTGACGATGTGATGGCGGAACGAATTGACGGTCCACCTACCACCGATAGCGCCCTCGCCGAGCTGAATGCCGCGCTGCTGCAAGACGGTCTGCGTATCCGGATTAACGGCAAGCCGGCAAAGCCGGTCGGCGTGCTGGTCATCGACGGCGCCGCGGATCCGTCGGTTTCGCAGGCGTATGTCGAGATTGAGCTTGCTGCAGGTGCCTCTGCCGATATCGTCGAGTATCATGCCTCGCAGGGTAGCGCAGAGCTGTATGCCAATACCGCCGTCACCCTCCTCGTTGGCGATAACGCATCGGTCAATTACGTGCGCCTGCAGAATCGCGCCCCCGGACACGTCCAGACCGGTCGCATGGACGTGACCATGGGCCGCGACAGTCAGCTGCGCATGGCGAGTTACGACCTGGGCGGCGGCCTGATTCGCAATGACGTTGTGATCGACCTGAGCCAGCCGGGCGCGGACGTCGCCTTCGACGGTCTCTACCTTGCCGGTGAGGGACAGCATATTGATAACCACACACGCGTTGACCACCGCGTCGGGCCGGCAACCTCAACGCAGGAATACCGTGGCATTCTCAATGGCCGTTGCCGTTGCGTCTGGAACGGCAAGGCCGTGGTACACGAAGGTGCCGACGGCACTGACGCCAGCCAGGCTAACCATAATCTGCTGCTTTCCGAAAAAGCCGAGATCGATGCCAAGCCGGAGCTCGAGATTTATGCCGAGGACGTGAAGTGCAGCCACGGCACGACCGTCGGGCAGTTGGACGAGTCCTCGATTTTCTACCTGCGCACTCGCGGCATCGACGAGGAGCATGCGCAACAGATGCTCACCTTCGCGTTTGCCGCCGATATCGTCGCTCGCGCACCGGTTGACGCCGCACGCGCCACAGTATCCGCCTGCGTAGAAACAAAGCTCGCTGACCTTATTGCAGCAGACTTCATTCCGGACCTGCCGAAATGACGCAGGCGCAAACACAACTAGCGGCTACCGCGCCCAATTGGCGCGGCGATTTTCCGGCCCTTTCTCAAGACATTAACGGGCATCCGCTGGTCTATCTCGATAGCGCATCATCAGCCCAGCAACCCCAGCGAGTCATCGATGCCGTTGCCGAGTACCAGCGGCATGATCATGCCAACGTACATCGCGGCGTGCACACGCTCAGTCATCGTGCCACTGACGCTTACGAAGGCGCTCGCGACAAGATTCGAGACTTCATCAACGCGAGACAGTCGCAGCGAGATTGTGCTGACCAGCGGCACGACAGAATCAATCAACCTCGTTGCGCAGAGTTTTTGCCGGCCACGCGTGAAGGCGGGCGACAAGATCCTGATTACGCATCTCGAACACCACGCCAACATCGTGCCGTGGCAACTCGTCTGCGAACAGACCGGCGCGGAGCTGCTTGTGGCACCCATCGACGACCGCGGCCAGGTTGATCTGGATGAGCTCACGCGCATGCTCGACCAGGGCGTTTTCATGCTGGCGATCGGTCATGTATCCAATGCGCTGGGCACGATAAACCCGGTGAAGAAGATCATTGCCGAGGCTAAAGCGCGTGGCGTACCGGTGCTGGTTGACGGCGCACAGGGCGTGCCGCACATGTCCGTCGATGTCCGGGATCTGGACTGTGACTTCTATGCATTCTCCGGGCACAAGATGTTCGGGCCAACGGGTACCGGCGTGCTCTACGCCCGTGAATCATTGCTGGAGTCCATGCCACCCTACCAGGGCGGCGGCGACATGATTCTTGAAGTCAGCTTTGAATCGACGGTGTATAACGAGTTGCCCTACAAGTTCGAAGCCGGAACGCCGAATATCGCCGGCGTGGTTGGTCTCGGTGCGGCAATCGATTATTTGCAGGCGATCGGCATGCAGCAGATCGCCGCGTACGAGCAGGGTTTGCACGACACCATGGTTGCCGAACTCGGCGCGATCGAGGGGATGCGTCTCGTCGGCACGGCGGACAGCAAAGCCAGCGTGCAGTCTTTCTTGCTGGATGATATTCACGCGCACGATCTCGGCACTATTCTCGATCATCAAGGCGTTGCGATTCGCACCGGTCACCACTGCGCCATGCCGGTGATGGCACGCTTCGGCATTGCCGGCACCGCGCGCGCCTCGGTCGCGCTTTACAACACGGTTGAAGATATTGATCGGCTGGTGGCAGCGCTGCTGAAAGCACAGACGATGTTCGCATGAACACCACGGCTATCAAGGAGTAATTCGCACGATGTTTGGCCATACCAACGAGCCTTTCTCATTGTCACGTGACGTCTCGGCAATCATTATTCCCGCCGGCGAACAGGTAAAACTGCGCGAGGGAACCAGCGGTTTCATCACGCAGGCGCTGGGCGGCAGTTTTACAGTCTATGTCGAAGGCAACCTGTTTCGTGTCTCCGGCATGGATGCCGATGCGCTCGGCAAAGAGCCGGTCCCACCGCCGAAGGTTCCGGAGAATGCGTCGGACGCCGATATCGAGGCGGTAATATGGGATCAGCTCAAGACGTGCTACGACCCCGAAATACCGGTTGATATTGTGAATCTCGGGCTGGTCTACCGGTGCGACGTCAAGCCGATGGGTAACGGCGAGCGCAGCGTCAGCGTCGACATGACGTTAACCGCGCCCGGCTGCGGCATGGGTGACGTGCTCGTGCAGGATGCACGCGAGAAGATCGCAGTCATTCCGACTATTGCGGACGTTACGGTCGAACTGGTCTTTGATCCGCCGTGGAATGTTGGCATGATGACAGAGGAAGCACGCCTGCAGACAGGCATGATGTAGCGCTGCACAGAGTTCCGCCATGAAAACACTGACCATCGTTCGTCACGCAAAATCCAGTTGGGATCATCCGGGTCTTAGCGACCGGGAACGTCCCCTGAATAAGCGGGGTGAGCGCGATGCACCGCTTATGGGCCAGCGAGTTTGGGAACATAGCATTCGTCCCTCGCTAATCATCAGCAGCCCTGCCACCCGCGCCTGGGATACGGCCAGGATTATTGCCGCGGCCATCACCTACCCGCTCGAGTTCCTGCAACGCGAGAAGTCGCTTTACCACGCTTCGGTGGACGCAATACTGAATGTGATTGTCGCCCAGGATCCAGGCTTCAACAGCCTGATGGTCGTCGGACATAACCCGGGACTGACAGACTTTGCAAACTACCTGTCACCCGGACTGACCAACAATTTGCCAACCGCCGGCGTGGTCTCGGTGGAAATCGATCAGGATGACTGGGATCTGTTCGCGCAACCTCCTACCAAACTCCTGCTGTACGACTACCCCAAGAAACATAAGTGAGTCGCCGCGGCTAACACTCCGGCACGTTGACGGCGAGACCGCCCTGCGACGTTTCCTTGTAGTGCGCTGACATATCGATGCCGGTCTGCCGCATCGTTTCTATCACCTGATCAAGCGTCACTTTGTGTGTGCCGTCACCATGCAGCGCCAGCTTGGCTGCATTGATCGCTTTCACCGCTCCCATGGCGTTACGCTCTATGCACGGTATTTGCACCAGCCCGCCTATCGGATCGCAGGTCAGTCCCAGGTTGTGTTCCATGCCGATCTCGGCAGCTTCTTCAATGTGGTCGTTCGAGCCGCCGAGTACCGCGGCGAGACCACCGGCGGCCATCGAGCAGGCGACCCCGACTTCGCCCTGACAACCCATCTCGGCTCCCGATATCGATGCATTCACTTTGTACAGAATGCCGATAGCGCCGGCGGTAAGCATGAAAGTGCGTATACCCTCCTTGCTTGCATTCGGCACAAAGCGTTCATAAAACATGAGCACGGCCGGAATTATGCCGGCGGCCCCGTTCGTCGGTGACGTTACAACCCGCCCGCCCGCCGCATTTTCCTCGTTGACGGCGATCGCGAAAGTGTTTACCCACTCCATCGCGTCGAGCGGCGCGGGCTCGCCGCGAGACAGCAGCCGGCGCTGCAATTTTGGCGCACGGCGCAGGACCGACATCTTGCCCGGCAGGACACCATCGGTACGCAGCCCACGCTCGATGCAATCTCGCATTGCCGCCCAGAGACTGTCGATGCGACGCTCTACCTCATCACGACTGCTCCACTGCATTTCATTTTGCATGACGAGCTCAGCGATGCTCAGGTTATCGGCCGCCGCTGCCAGCAGTAGCGACTCACTGGAGACGAACGGCCGCAGCGGCTCGCCCTGCTGCGCGCTCGGTTCGTCCTCGTCGTTGCGCGCGATGAAACCGCCGCCGAGGGAGTAGTAATTTACCTCGTGTAAGACATCGCCATTGGCATCACGCGCGACAAAATGCATGCCATTGGTATGACGCGATAGCTCCGTTTTAAAATCAAACTGCAGGTCGACAGCCGGATCAAACGCTATCGAGCCTATCCCCGGGATGTTGATTTGCTGCCGCTCGCGAATCTCTGCGAGCAGGTCTCCTACCGCGTCAGGGTCGATGCTCTCCGGCGACAGACCACACAACCCGAGCAGGATGGCCGAATCGGTACCATGACCTTTGCCGGTCCAGGCCAGCGAGCCATGCAGCGTCACCGCAACCCCTGCGACCGCCTCAGCGACAGGCTGCAGCTCGCCGACAAATGCCGCCGCCGCTTTCATCGGCCCAACCGTGTGCGAGCTTGACGGTCCGATGCCGATCTTGAAAATATCGAATATGCTGACAGCCGCCATCAATCTGAGCTCAGTGTCAGCAGACTCGCGTTGCCGCCAACCGCCGAAATGTTATTGCTGACCGTGTATTCGCTGCCAAAGCGCTGCACGTAGTGCGGACCACCGGCCTTGGGCCCGGTGCCGGAAAGACCACGCCCACCGAATGGCTGCACGCCAACCACCGCGCCGATCATGTTGCGGTTGATGTAAATGTTGCCGGCACCGGATGCGGCAATCAGGCCGCGCGCACGCGAGTCGATGCGGCTGTGCAAGCCCATCGTGAGGCCATAACCGGTCGAGTTGACCGCCGCGACCGTCTTATCGAGTTCACTGCCCTTGAATTTCAGCACGTGCAGAACCGGGCCAAAAACCTCTTCGGTCAATACGCTGATGTCGTCGATCTCGACCAGGGTAGGCGCGAAAAACGTCCCCGCGTCGGTGCCTGCCGGCAAGGCGCAGCGATGCACGATCCTGGCCTCTTTGGCCATGCGCTCGACATGCTTTTCCAGCACCTGTCTGGATGGCGCATCAATTGCCGGCCCGACATCGGTGGCAAGGTGCGCCGGGTTACCGATGACCAGCTCGTCCATATAGCCCTTCAACAAATCAAGCGTCCGCGGTTCGATATCCTCCTGCACACACAGCAATCGCAGCGCCGAGCAGCGTTGACCCGCACTGTTGAACGCCGAGTAGATGCTGTCATGGACAACCTGCTCAGGCAGCGCCGAGCTGTCGACGAACATGGCATTCTGCCCGCCCGTCTCCGCGATCAGCGTGCCGATAGCACCATCGCGGTGAGCGAGCGTCTGGTTAATGGTCTGGGCGACCCCCGTTGAGCCGGTGAATACCACGCCGGCAACCCGCGGATCGGCCACGGCACGACGGCCTATCAGCGAACCGGAACCCGGCACGAAATGCAGCACTTCGCCCGGCACGCCGGCTTCGTGCATCAGCTGGACGGCCCGGTAGGCAATCAGCGGCGTTGGCGCTGCGGGTTTCGCCAGGACTGAATTGCCGGCTGCGAGCGCCGCTGCGACCTGGCCGGTAAATATTGCCAGGGGGAAATTCCACGGGCTGATGCAGACGAATACGCCACGACCACGCAGGCCGTAGGTATTGCGCTCCCCCGTCGGCCCGGGCATGACCAGCGGATCGCCAAAATGTCGTTGTGCCTGCGCCGCGTAGTAACGGAAGAAATCGACGGCTTCGCGCAGCTCGGCGATCGAGTCCGGGATAGTCTTGCCGCCTTCGCGGACGCAGAGCGTCAGCAGTTCCGCGTGATGAGACTCGAACAGATCCGCCGCACGATTGAGGATTGCGCCCCGTCGTTCCGCCCCTAACCGATCCCATGCGACCTGGCCTTTAACAGCGAGATCAAGGGCAGTATCCACGTGCTCTTCCGCTGCGAGATGGCAGACGCCAACAACCTCGGCCGTGTTCGTCGGATTGACGGACGGCTCCTCGGCCCCGGACACCTCTTTTCCGCCGATGATCGGTTTGGCAGTAATCGGTTTGGCACTTGCCGCCTCCAGGTCTGCCAACAACTTGCGACTCACGTTGCGATCGGCGACGTTAAAGCCATGCGAGTTGTCACGCTCCGGCTGGAAAATATCGATCGGCCTGGGGATCTGCTTATGCGGCAGATAGTCATGCCCGGCCGCAATGGTCAGTGGATCAGCGACAATATCTTTCACCTCGATTGACTCGTCGCTGATCTTGTTGACGAACGACGTATTTGAACCATTCTCAAGCAGGCGCCGGACCAGGTAGGGCAACAGGTCTTCATGATTGCCCACGGGCGCGTAGACGCGGCAGGGACGATCGTGTTTCTCGGGATCGACAACCTCGGCATACAGTTCCTCGCCCATGCCGTGCAGTCGCTGGAACTCGTAATCGCGGCGCTTCCCGGCGTAGTGCAGCACGCTCGCGAGCGTATGGGCATTGTGCGTCGCAAATTGTGCATAGATCTTGTCACCGGCTGCAAGGGCCGCGCGCGCACAGGCAAGGTACGAGATGTCGGAGTGCGACTTGCGAGTGAACACCGGATAACTGGCGATACCCTGCTCCTGCGCCCACTTGATCTCGCTGTCCCAATACGCACCTTTGACAAGCCGCACGGGAACACGGCGACCGACGTCGCCCGCGATTTCTTCAACGAAGCGCATCACGTCACGACCGCGCCGCTGGTAGGTCTGCACGGCGAGTCCAAAGCCATCCCAGCCATCGAGTGCCTTGTCGCGATAAACACGTTCGAAGATACCGAGCCAGATTTCGAGCCGGCTGGCTTCCTCGGAGTCGATCGTCAGGCCGATGCCAACTTCCTTCGCGTGTTTTGCCAACTCGAGAACCGCTGGTACGAGCTCGGCCATGACGCGCTCTTCGTGCGAATACTCATAGCGGGGGTGCAAGGCCGACAACTTGACCGAGATACCCGGTGCCGAGAATACGTCGGGTGCATCGATGCGCGGGCCGCTGCCGATGCTGTTGATGCCATCATGATAATTATCGAGATAGCGCTGCGCGTCGGCCGACGTCAGCGCAGACTCACCGAGCATGTCGAACGAGTAACGGTAGGGGAGCTTCTCGTTTTTCAGTGACCGCTTCATCGCTTCGCTTATCGTGCGCCCCATGACGAACTGGTGACCCATGATCTTCATGGCCTGGCGCATGGCAGTCCGCACGAGCGGCTCTCCGGCGCGACTGACCAACTTGCCCATGAGCTGCGTGGGATTCGTACTGCCAATTTCATCCAGACTCAGGATCTGGCCCGTCAACATCAGGCCCCAGGTCGACGCATTGACGAATAACGAATTACTCGCGCCCAGATGGTCCTTCCATTTGGCTGACGTAATCTTGTCGGCGATAAGACGATCGGCCGTATCGGCGTCGGGAATGCGCAGCAACGCCTCGGCGATACACATGAGCAGCACGCCCTCATCCGAGGACAAATCGTATTGCTGCAGAAACGCCTCGATGCCGCCGTCATTTTTCGTGTTCTTGCGCACGGCACGCACCAGCTGGGCAGCAGTATTCTCGATTTTCTCCCGGGCCGCCGGGCCGGGATCGGCCTCTTTGGCCAACGCCCGCACCAGCTCTTGCTCGTCGGCAAGGTAGTGATCATTGATGTAAGGGATGCTGCTGGGCCGCGCGGCGGGCTGATCAACAAAGCTCATTCGAATACTCCAATCAACCACTCTTGCGGTGGATCATAAATGGTACTCAGGGGCCGCGATTATAGGGTATTCCGTGCGCGACGCGCAGTGGTATTCGCCCTGATATTCGTTATTCGCCGCGGCTTCTGTCACGCAACTTGCGCCGCGTATGTTTATCGGGTTTGCCACGAGTCATCGGCATTTGCAGACGGTCGCGCTTGAGCTCAGCCACGGTTTTCTCGCGGCGCGCAACGCTCTCGGCTGACTCCAGGTAACAGCCCCGCGCCTCCGGCGCCGGACCGCGCCGCAGCGGGATGCCCGTCACCGTCAGTTCCCACGCCAGCTGGTGACGAACCAGCTTGATGCGGTCACCGACTGCGGACCCGCGTAGCGGTCCGGGCGGTCTCGCCGTTGACCCGTACATGACCACCCTGCACTGCCGCTATCGCCGCGGTCCGTGTCTTGTAAAAGCGCGTGAACCACAGCCATCGATCCAGTCTTAAGGCGTCGTCTGACAAGCGTTTTCTCCAGTTCCGTCCTGATATACTTTGCGTCCATTCAACGCAGAGAGCAACACCGTGCCAGCAGCATTTCTCAAATCGCTCGGGGAGCGGACCGAGGCACTGAAATCCGAGGGCCTCTTCAAGGCGGAAAGACAAATCGCCGGACCACAGCAAGCGGCCATTGACGTCCGCAATAACGGCGCGACCGACCACGTCCTCAACCTGTGCGCTAACAACTATTTAGGGTTGGCCAACCATCCCGAGGTTATCGAGGCTGCACACCAGGCACTCGACCGATTTGGTTACGGCATGGCCTCGGTGCGTTTCATTTGCGGCACGCAAACGATACACAAGGAACTCGAGGCACGTATCAGCGCGTTCCTCGGTACCGAGGATACGATCCTCTATCCCTCCTGCTTCGATGCCAACGGCGGGCTCTTCGAGACGTTGCTCGGCCCGGAGGATGCGGTCATAAGCGACGCGCTGAATCACGCCAGCATCATTGATGGCATTCGCTTGTGCAAAGCGCGGCGTCTCCGTTACGCCAACAACGACATGCAGGAACTGCAGACGCAACTCGACGCCGCCAGCGACGCGGCGGTGCGCCTCGTGGTCACCGACGGCGTATTCTCGATGGACGGCACTATCGCCGATCTCGGCGCTATCTGCGACCTGGCAGAGCAGCACGACGCGCTAACGATGGTCGATGACTGTCATGCCACCGGTTTCCTGGGCAAACGCGGGCGAGGTTCACACGAATATCGCGACGTCATGGGACGCGTGGACATCCTGACGGGCACACTGGGCAAAGCGCTCGGCGGCGCGTCCGGCGGCTACACATCCGGTCGCCGTGAGATTGTAGGCTGGCTGCGGCAGCGCTCACGCCCCTACCTGTTTTCCAATTCCGTAGCCCCGATGATTGCGGCAGCCTCTATTGCGGTGCTCGATCTCCTGGAGCGGGATAATTCCCTGCAACAGCAGCTGCATGAAAATGCCGCGTACTTTCGCAAGAAGATGACAGAGCGCGGTTTCGACCTGAAGCCGGGCGAACACCCGATCATCCCGGTGATGCTCGGCGACGCAAAGCTCGCCACGCGCATGGCCGACCAGCTACTGCAGCGCGGCGTTTATGTGATTGGCTTTGCATTTCCAGTAGTCCCCAAGGGGCAGGCGCGAATTCGTACCCAGATGTCGGCCGGCTTGACGACGGCGCAACTGGATACGGCGATCGAGGCATTTACCGACGTGGGGCGCGACTTAAGCGTCATCCACTGACAAGAAAAGCGAGAGCTTAACAATGAAAGCACTGGTCAAGGCAAAACCGGAACGCGGTATCTGGATGCAGGATATCGACGTGCCCGAAGTCGGCCACAACGATGTCCTCATCAAGGTTCATCGCACGGCAATCTGCGGTACCGATATCCATATTTTCAAATGGGATGACTGGGCACAAGCGACCATTCCGGTACCGATGGCGGTCGGCCATGAATTCAGTGGCGAGATTGTCGATGTTGGTATAGAGGTTCGCGGCCTCGTTGTCGGCGACCGCGTCTCTGCGGAAGGTCATATTACCTGTGGCTATTGCCGCAACTGCCGGGCCGGGCGGCGCCATTTGTGCATGCACGCGGTGGGTGTTGGCGTAAACCGGGCCGGCGCCTTCGCCGAGTACATTGCCGTACCCGCCTTCAATGTTTTCAAATTGCCCGACGCCATCACGGATGACATGGCATCGATCCTGGACCCGCTGGGCAACGCCACCCACACCGCCCTGTCGTTTGACCTCGTTGGTGAGGATGTACTGATCACCGGTGCCGGGCCCATCGGTATCATGGCGGTCGGTATTGCACGCTACGCCGGTGCGCGGCACGTCGTGATAACAGACGTCAACGACTACCGGCTCGATCTTGCTCGAAAGATGGGCGCCACGCGCGCACTGAACGTGACTCGGGAAACCATCGACGACGCCATGCAGGAACTCGGTATGGAAGAAGGTTTTGACGTCGGCATGGAGATGTCAGGCAACCCCCAGGCATTCCGCGACATGCTGCGCACCATGCACCACGGCGGCAAGATTTCGATGCTCGGTATTCCACCGGGCGACATGGCGATCGACTGGAACGCCGTCATTTTCAAAGGCCTGATCATCAAGGGCATTTACGGCCGCGAGATGTTCGAAACCTGGTACAAAATGTCGAGCATGTTACAGAGCGGCCTCGACATGGCACCGATCATCACGCACCACTTTGACATCGACGACTTTCAGCCGGCGTTCGAGCTAATGGAATCCGGTCAGAGCGGCAAAGTCATCCTGCGCTGGCACTAGAAACCACGCGGCAGCGCCTGGCGCTTACTCGATCTCGCAGAAGCAGTACGTATACACGCCTTGTGGGTCATTAAAGCGCGTCGTTTGTGCGATTAGCGCCTGCAGGCGGTTCGCAAACACCTCTAACGGTGCCGGCGCACGAACAAAGTCCGCCGGATCAAGGCCCGCGCTCTTCGCGACCATCAGCATGTCGAGCAGCATTTGCTGCATCGGCGTCAGCTTCGGCTTCATGAGTTTGCGGCCATACTGACCCTCATCCAGTTTCGCGAGCTCCGCAGCAACGGCGATCGCGTCGTCGAGCCCACCAAGCTGGTCAACCAGTCCATTTTTGATGGCGTCAGCGCCGGTCCAGACCTGGCCCTGCCCGATCTCATCCACGCTTTGCGTGTCCATGCCGCGCGCATCGGCAACCCTGGTGATGAAATCGTTGTAGCCATCCTCAATGACCATCTGAATGAGCTGCTTGCTCTGCTCCGACAGTGCGCGATCCAGACGCATCTCGCCCGACCAGGGCGTGGTTCCTACGCCGTCGGTGGCGACACCGACGGTCGCCAGGGTCCGTTGGAAAGTCGGAATCATGCCGAATATGCCGATCGAGCCAGTCACCGTCGACTGGCTGGCAAAAATCTGGTCCGCCACCGCTGATATCCAGTAACCACCAGATGCGGCAACGCCACTCATTGAGGCAACGACCGGCTTGCCGGCCGCCTGCAGCGCCTGGATCTGATGAGCAATGACCTCAGAGGCAAACTTGCTGCCGCCCGGACTATCAACCCGCAGCACTACCGCTTGCACGGATTTATCGTTTAGCGCATCTCGCAGCAGCGCCGCGGTCGACTCACCGCCAACGGTTCCAGGCGGCTGTTTGCCGTCCAGGATTTGTCCGGCCGCGACGACGATCGCAACGTTGTTGTCCCTGGGCTTGTCACCGCTCAACAGGCGCATTCTGCCCAGGTATTCGCCCATGGCGACTGACGAGTACAGCGACTTGTCGTCGTCATCCTCGCCGGCATATTCCTTGATCCGCGACTGCAGTTCGATGCGCGTCATCAACCCGTCGATGAAGCCGTTTTCTTTAGCTGCTGTAGCAATATCGCCGCCGGCCGCATCAATGCGCGCGACCATGTTCTGCGCGTACTCATCAATCGCGCCGTCCGTCAGCCCGCGCGCGGCGACAACGTCCTCCTGATACATGGCCCAAAGCTGTTCGATGAGGTTGCTTCTTGATGCTTTATCTTCCGGCGACATATCCATGCGCATATAGGGCTCGACCGCCGACTTGTGGGTGCCCACGCGAAAGATATTCCAGTCGATCTTCAACAGCTCAAGCGCGTCCTTGTAGTAGTTTCTGTATGCATCCCGTAGCCCTGCAGGAAAAACACGCCCTCGGGATGCATATAGAGTTCATCCGCGTGCGCGCCCAGGTAATAGCCCTGTTGCAGCAGGAAATCACCACTCGCGATAACCGGCTTGCCCGACTCCTGGAAAGAATCGATCGCCGCTGCAATACGCTTGAGCTTATCCAGGCTCCCGCCGCCCAAAGCGCTGAGCTCCAGATGCACGGCCTTGATTCGATCATCTTCACGGGCAAAGTCGAGCGCATCGACCACGTCCTGTACGAGCGTTTGTTGCGCAGCCTCGCCCAGTATTTCGGCCAGTGCGCGCTCGTACGGGTCTCCGGCAAGCTGCTCCACCAGCACCCCGGTTGGCCGTATTACGAGAGCAGCCTGCTGTGGCAGCAATGGCGGCCCGCTTGCGAGCGCACCGAAGAAGACGGCGAAAATGAGCAGCAGCAACAGCAAGTGCAGTACTTTTCTTAAGCCGTTAGCGCCCTGCCAGAGAGCTGCAAAGAATCGAACCAGAATATTGCGATCACTACTCATAAATCACCGAAGGGGTTAGCGAATGTTGCATAGGATACCGGCACTTCACTCTCAAGTCTCACCAGCGTCACGCTGCGCCGGGACTAACCCGATTAGTCCGACAGGAAAAGCAGTGACAGCTCCGGCAAGAACGTAATTACCAGGACCGACAGCATGAGGATAATCAGGAACGGAAAGGTCGCCGAGTAAACGTGCATGATGGACTTTTCGAAACGGTAGCTCGCGATGAACAGGTTCAGGCCGACCGGCGGTGTCAGGTAGCCAAGCTGCATCGCGGCGAGAAACACGATACCAAGATGAACTTCGTTAACACCGAAACCCGCCGCAATCGGCAGGATAAGCGGGACAACCAGAACGATCGCCGAAAAAATATCGAGGATGGCGCCAAGCACGAGCAGGAAGATCAGTAGCAAGATCAGGAACGAGGTCTGGCTGCTGACGAGCTCGGCCACGAGCTGCAGCAGGCGCTGCGGAACCTCGGCCTCGATCATGTAATTGGTCGACGCAAGTGACACGCCGAGGATAATCAGAATTCCACCCACGAGGACCATGGATTCGCGCATGACGCGCGGGAGTTCGGTGAATTTGATTTCTCGGTGAATCACGACTTCGACAAAGAAGACGTAAAGCGCGGTCACCGCCGCCGCCTCCGATACCGCAAAATAACCCGAGTAAATACCGCCCAATACGACGACCGGCAGCGGTAGTTCCCAAGCGGTTTCACGCAGTGCGCCGCCCACCTCGCGGAGTGAAAACGAGCTCAGCGGCTTTCGGTTGCTGCGGTTGACCCAGATACTCCAACCGGAGAGCATCGCCAGCATGACGAATCCAGGCAGGATGCCGGCCAGGAACAGGTCATCGATCTGCACGCCCGCAACGACGCCGTACAGGATCAGCGGCAACGACGGCGCAAAGAGCAGGCCGAGACTTCCCGAAGATGTAACCAGACCGAGGTTGAACTTGTCGCTGTAGCCATCCTGCTTTAGCGCCGGGTACAAAATAGCGCCCAGCGCAATGATCGTTACGCCGGAAGCGCCGGTAAATGCTGTAAAAAAGGCGCAGGCAGAGATACAAACCAGCGCAAGGCCGCCCGGCATCCAACCCAGCAAAGCGTTGGTCAGGCGCACCAGGCGCTTGGGCGCATTGCTCTCGCTCAGCATGTAACCGGCGAACGTAAACAAGGGAATTGCCGCCAGGAACGGCAGCTGCGCAATACTCAGCAGCTCCAGCGCCATGGTCATCAGGTCGGTTTCGATACTGCTAAAGCCCAACATCGCGCTGGTGGCGATGACTGCAAACAAGGGCGCACCCAATACCGCCAGCAACACGAGGATGAGGCTAAAGACAATCACGACGCGTCCTTGAGCGGCTCGCCACCGAACAGCTCATAAACCGTCGCGGCGCTGCGAACCAGAAAGCGGTAGCTGATCAGCAAGAACGCCGCCGGCACGATTGCGTGCGCAGCCCAGGCCGGTGTATCGATCAGGACCGTTTCCTGCCACTCGATTTCGAGCTGCAGGTAGCGCCATGCCTGCCAGGCGATCGTCACGCAAACACCGGCCGCAAACAGGTCAACAAGAACGCGCGTCAGCGCAACGAGCTTGTCGGGCAACACGTGCGACAGCACGTCGATACGAATATGGCGGTTATCGCGTGCCGCAGCAATGGAACCCACCATCGCCAGCCAGAGCACGATGATCTTTATGAGTTCGTCTGCCCAGCCAATACCGCTGTCGAAAAACTGTCGCAGCACGATCTGCAGGACGGCCAGCAGCACCATCGAACCCAGCAACAGCACGAGCACACCGTCCTCGGCTGCCCGGCCGGCCCGCTCCAGCCGATCTAGTACCAGTAGTTTCAAAGAGTTCGCCTACTCTTTGGCAGCGGCGACATCTGGCGATTGTGAGGCACCGGTCGCCTGCTTGCTCCGAAACTCCGCAATGTAGCCGATCATCTCGTCATACATGTCTGCGGAAAACTTCCCACTGGCACCGAGCGCCTGGTTTGATTCCGCCAGTACCTCTCGAATCGCCAGGTATTTTTCCTGCTCAAACGGCGTACTCTTCGATGCCCTGATCGATCAGAACGTCGCGCGCCGCGTGGTTGTCTTTCAGATTCACCACATCAAAATTCCGATAGGTCGCGTCCATAACCTCACGGACGATGGCCTGGTCCGCAGGGCTGATCTTCTCGAAAGCCCGCTTCTCGATAGCCATGAAGCCCATCGTATATACCAGCGGCAATTCCGTGATGTACTTGATCTTGGTATGCCACTGCAACACCAGTGCACCGATCGGCGACATCGCGACGATGTCGAGAAGACCGGTTTGCAGGCCGGTCAGGACATCCGTTAGCGGCAAGGTAACCGGCGACAATGACAGTGCTTCCATCGAGGCATAACTGATGGAGTCACCTTCGGGAACCCATACCTTCTTGCCCTTCAGGTCCGCCAGTTCATCAACCGGCGTATTGGACATTAGAATCGCAAACCCGCCGCCGGCGAAGCCAAAATTGACGAACCCTGCGTCTTCCAGACCTTGCTCCAGCTTGGCATCGAGTCGCTCGCGGACATAGGCGACCTCTTCTTCTGAATCGAAGATCAGGGGCAACCCGTACAGATTCAGGTCCGAGTACTGACTGGCCAAAGCGCTGGGCGTAAACGCGCCGCCTTGCAACGACCCGATTCGAATACGTCCCAGCACTTTCGAATCGTTACCCATCACGCCACCGCCGTAGTACTTGATCACGACGCGGCCATCAGTGCGCGTGTTGATCTCCGCGGCACTCGCACGCATGTCTTTCATCCACTGCGTGTTTTCTGGCGTCACCGTGGCAATTTTCAACGTGACGGCAGCATGTACCGGCAAAGTCACAAACAGTGCCAGGGCAACAAGCAAAATTTTCTTCATAGCTAATTCCATTAACTAACTTCCATCAAAAATAGTCGTCCGCAGCCGCCAGCAGTTCAACCGCGTCTTCCTGGGCCATAATATTGCTCAGCGTGTAGCCGTCCTGGTAAGGATCGGCAGCCATGACTTCGTTCAACAAGCGGTCGTGCAGCTCTCTTTCGTAGAGCAGCCGCGCATAGCCTCGCGCATACTCTACTTTGGCACTGAGGTCCTTGCCATCAGTCGCCGCGATTGCTTTCTCGAAAAACTCGCGCGCTTGCTCAGGCTTGCCACCTAATGCGGGCGGCATCAAAGTCAACAATTGTCCCATAAACGTGTATGCACTAACGTTAAGTTCGTCACCACTTATGTCCAGATAGTGGTTAAACAACGCCTCGATCTTCGGCAGCTCGGCCAACGAATTCATGTCCGAGCTATGGGCAACCAGGAATGCCAGCGACGCGAACCCATAGGTATACAGGTACTCAGCATTCCTGGGACGCAGCCCATCCAGCGACGCTACAAATTCATCATAGGTTGCGTCAGCCCAGTCACATGCCGGCACATGGACTTCACACATCGCCGTGCCCGCATAACGGCGAGCGCGCGTGGTCAGTCGCGATGCGCGTTGCTCGTCATCGGCAAACACGGCGCCGTAAGTCGCGTAAAGAGTGGCCCCGGCTGCGAGTATTGCCGGATCGTCCGGGCTGCCCTCAATAAAACTATCCAGCAACAGCAGGTAGGACGGCGCTCCGGCACGTACGAGCTCCGGATCGTCCTGGTTGAGAATAGCGCTGGAAAGATTTTTCGACAGGTTAGTCGCTGCCGATGAAATTATGGAGGCACAGCCGCTCAGAACGGCAGTCAGCACCACCAGCCCCAGAGCATTGCAAAATCGCTTGAAAAAAACGCTTTTCATGTCACGAGGGACCCGATTGCCGGAAAATGGTTCAAGCGTTGTCTGCGATCGACGCACGATTTCGACCGAAGTGTGCGTCGGAGGGCAGCCGGCCGCGACCGCGGCCGGCAATAACCAGCGCTATGACTAGATCTTTTCCTTGATGCGAGCCGCCTTGCCGGTAAGACCACGCAGGTAGTAAAGCTTCGCGCGACGTACATCACCACGACGCTTCACGGCGAGCGAATCAACGACCGGGCTGTAGGTCTGGAACACGCGCTCAACACCCTCGCCATGAGAGATCTTGCGAACTGTGAATGACGAGTTCAGACCCCGATTGCGCTTGGCAATGACAACGCCTTCAAACGCCTGCAGGCGCTCGCGTTCGCCCTCTTTCACTTTGACCTGGACAACCACAGTATCGCCGGGCGCAAACTTGGCAATCTCTTTGTCCATTTGCTCGTTTTCAATCGCTTCGATAATTTTGCTCATTGTTCCTGCTCTTTCAAAAATTCATCAAGCAGCCGTTGCTGCTCGTCTGTTAATTCCAACACTTCCAACAAGTCCGGTCGTCGCAAAAAACTTCGACCCAGCGCCTGTTGCTGCCGCCACCTCGCGATCCTCGCGTGGTCGCCGGACAACAAAACCTCCGGCACCGTCTGTCCCGCAACGACCTCGGGCCGCGTGTAATGCGGGCAGTCCAGCAGTCCCTGCATAAACGAGTCCTGCACTGCCGACTCGTCATCACCCAATACACCGGGCAATAATCGCACCACGGCATCGATAACCGCCATTGCCGCTATCTCACCACCCGACAGCACGAAGTCTCCGAGAGAAAGCTCCTCGTCAACTTGCGTTGCGATCAGGCGTTCGTCAAAACCCTCGTAACGCCCTGCCAGCAAAATCATGCCTGGCAACGCTGCGAACCGTAACGCTGCCGCCTGATCAAACACCTTACCCTGTGGCGAAAGGCAAATCACCGGACTGCCCTCGGGCAGACGCGGTCGCAATGCCTCAAGTGCGTCGGCGACCGGCTGGTATTTCATCACCATTCCGGGACCGCCACCGTACGGCCGATCATCCACTGTCGCATGCACGTCGTCGGTATGAATACGCGGATTTTCCAGTTCCAGCGATATCAAACCGCGCTGCTGCGCGCGCCCGACCACACCATATTCGACAATGTTCATGAGCATTTCGGGAAACAGGCTGACGACACCAAATTGCATGCGATCAGTCCCATTCCCAATCGACGGTAATCGTGCCCGCGGCAAGATCAACATCGAGTACTACTTTGTCTTTGACAAATGGAATCAAGCGTTCCTGTTCACCCTTGATTACCATTACGTCATGCGCACCGGTCTCCAGCATGTAGTCGACCAGACCAATGTCAGAGCCGTCCTTGTGCACGACGCGCAGTCCTTCAATATCCGACCAGTAGTAATGACCGTCCGCAGCCTCTGGCAGCGCGTCTCTTGGCACGGTAATTTCACTGCCAATCAATGTTGCTGACTGGTCGCGATCATCAAATCCTTCGATTCTCGCAATGACTGTCTTGCTGTGTCGCTTGCCCTCCGCGACCGTTACCGGCTGCCACTCATCATGTTTGAGCAACGACCAGCGTTTGTAATCCAGTACCGCTTCTCGCGGCTCGGTGTATGAGTACACCTTGACCCATCCCCGGACTCCGAACAGGCCGGTAATACGGCCCAGGACTACCGGATCAGGTGCCAATTGATCAATACAGACTACTCAGTGCCGCCTTGCGATGCTGCTTCAGCAACGATGACACTCGATCCGAGGGCTGTGCACCCTTGGCGATCCAGTAATCTGCCCGCTCGATATCAATCCGCAGATTTTCCTCGTGCTCCTGGCCCACAGGATTGAAGAAACCGATACGTTCGATGTAGCGGCCGTCCCGGCGATTGCGCGAGTCGGTGACAACCAGGTGATAAAAAGGGCGTTTTTTCGCGCCAGCGCGCGAAAGTCGAATACTAACCATTACATTTCCGTATTAAATTCAAAGACAGGCAGACACGCCTCGCCCCGGGCGTGGCCCGAGTAGACGGCGCATTGTACGGGTTTTGCTGCAAATGTGAAGCGTTTTGCTGACGAAAATACCTAAGTATTTCGGTGACTTACACCTCACGTTCTGCGGAATGGCCGGATTTTGGCAAATCCGGCGGGAAATTCGTCGATTTTTAGCGCATTCCGGGCGGTAATCCGCCGCCAGGCATCCCCCGCATGAACTTCTTGAGGCCGCCTTTGGAGACCTTTTTCATCATCCGCTCCATTTGCACGATGCTGCTTTAACAAACGGTTGACGTCTTGTATCTGCTGACCGGCGCCGCTGGCGATGCGCTTCTTGCGAGAGCCGTTGATGGTCTTCGGGAAACGACGCTCGCCCGGAGTCATCGAGTTGATGATGGCAACCTGCCGCCGGATCTTGAGTTCGTTGGTGCTATCAGCCAGTGCCGCAGGATTGACGTTGCCCGGCAGCGGCAGCTTTTCGAGCATCGACGCCAGACCGCCCATGTTCATCATTTGCTCAAGCTGGTCTTTCAGATCACCGAGATCAAATCCGCGGCCCTTCTTGATCTTCCGTGCGAGTTTCTCGGACTGGTCCTTATCGACCTTCTGCTCGATTTCCTCGACGAGTGTCAATACGTCGCCCATACCGAGAATTCGCGACGCCATGCGATCCGGATGAAAGGCCTCCAGTGCATCGACTTTCTCGCCAACGCCGATAAACCGGATCGGCTGGCCGGTGATCTCACGCACGGAAAGCGCAACACCGCCTTTCGCATCGCCGTCAGCCTTCGTCAGGATGGTGCCGGTCAATGGCAAGGTCTCGTTGAACGAGGTCGCCGCATTGACAGCGTCTTGTCCCGCCATGCTGTCGACGACAAACAAGGTCTCATGCGGACTGGCTGCCGCATGCACGTCTGCCACCTCTTGCATCATGTCGCCGTCGACGTGCAAGCGCCCCGCCGTATCAACGATCAGGACGTCTGCAAATGCCCGCCGCGCCTGGTCGAGCGCGCGCGCCACGATTACGGTCGGCTTTTCCTGCGCGTCGCTGGCGCAGTGCAGCGCACCAACTTCCGCTGCCAGCGTTTGCAGCTGCAAGATGGCAGCCGGTCGATGCACGTCAACGCTAACGAGCATGACCTTCTTCTTCTCGACGTCGATCAGGCGCTTCGCGAGCTTGGCCGCCGTCGTCGTTTTACCCGCACCCTGTAGCCCGGCGAGAAGAATGACAACCGGAGGCTGTGCCCGGAAATCGAGCGGCGCCGAATCACTGCCAAGCAGCCGGACCAGCTCGCCATGAATGATCTTGACCAGCATCTGCCCAGGCGTAAGGCTCTTGCTGACCTCCTCACCCACTGCGCGCTCGCGGATTCGATCGATGAAGGTCTTGACGACAGGCAGGGCGACGTCGGCCTCGAGCAGAGCCAGCCGGACCTGCCGGAGCGTGTCTTTGATGTTGGCGTCGGTGAGCCGACCCTTGCCACTTAACTGGCGGGCAGCATCTGACAGACGGCCACTGAGATTCTCAAACATGCGCGCATTCTAAACGAGAATGTCGGGGTCGTGGGAGTGGCTTGTCGCGCGATCGTTGATCGCGCCCGGCGCTTACACGGTCAATACCGTGCCGCGCGAGAGCATTTGAATGTTTTTCCCCGGCGCTGCATCGAGGACCTGCTGGTAGATGCGATCTTCCTCGCCCGGTTTCATGCCCGTCAGCCAGATCTCGGGCTCGTGCTGCAAACGGCGCAGATCATCGGTCATCGTCTTTGGTGTGTAATGCCCGGACTCGGCGGCCAGTTTTGCCATCTCGTCAGGGAAAGACACCTCAATCACCAGGACTTTCAGATCGTCGCAGGCATTCAGGACAGGCCACAGTGTCTCGTTGGATTTCGTATCGCCACTGACGGCGAACGCACCACCGGAGTTCTGCACCGTATAACCCAGTGATGGAACCGAATGCATGACATCAACCGCGTAAAAATTGCGATGACCAATGCTCACAGTGTCTCCGGGACCAATCATATGAAAACGCAGCATCGGATTGGCAGCGGTCGGCAGTCGGGTAAAGTCCGGCCAGATTACGTCGTTGAACAAATGCGTTTGTACGGCGCGAATGGTCTCTTCACGCGCATAGACGGTCAGTGGCACAGCAAAGTCTTCGTCGAAAACGCGATCCGCAAGCATCGGCAACCCGGCGATATGATCCAGGTGCGCGTGCGTCAGGAACACATGACGAATCGGATCGATGTCCTCCAGTTCGAGATCACCGATACCGGTGCCGGCATCGATAAGGACATCGTCGTCAATTAACAGAGCAGTGGTCCGCGAGCCGGAACCGATGCCGCCGCTGCAACCGAGAACGCGAATTCGCATAAGTTAGGGTTCTCTTGCACTACGCCATATGGGATGATCTGAAGTTAGGTCAATACCTGCCGGGTTTCTGTGTCTCAAATCACAATTCTCTTGCTGTACCTGTTAGCGGCCGCGGGTTTCGCGATGAGTCGGCTACCCCGATTTACCGCCCTGTCACGGCCCTCGCTGTTTGCAGCCAGCCTGCTGGTCAGCTTCGGCATTGTCTCGCACGGTACCTTGCTGATCGAATTGGTCCTGCCGGGCAGCGGCTTCAGCTTTTCCATCGGCAACGCCGCTTCGATGATCGGCCTGGAACTCGCGCTGATCGCCCTGTTCGCCGCGTTTGAACCGACGCTGCGGGGCATGAGCGCCGGATTGCTGCTGCTGTCGGCCAGCACGGTCATGCTGACCGGCAGTTCCGTCGATCCAGCCGCCACCGTGGCTATGCCATGGCAGGTTCGCGGCCATATTTTGCTCGCACTTTTGTCGTACGGTTTTCTCAGCGTTGGCGCCATCGTCGCCGTGTTTGCACTACTGCAGGAGCGGCGCCTTCGATCAGCAAGAATTACCGCGGTGAATCAGCTGTTTGCACCGTTGGAGACCACCGAGAAATTGCTTGTCGGCGTGGCTGCCGCGGGCTTCGCCGGGCTGACGCTGGCCATCGCGTCGGGTCTCTCTTTTGTCAACAACCTGGTCGAGCAACACCTCGCTCACAAGTTCGGGCTGTCGCTGGTCGCATGGATCATTTTCGGCATCCTGCTGGCTGGCCGGTTCTTTGCCGGCTGGCGCGGAAAACGCATCATCAAACTCTACCTCTGGGGATTCGCCACCCTGGGTCTTGCCTACTTCGGCAGCCGCCTCATTCTCGAGGAAATATTCAAACGTAGCTGGCATTGAGACAGGCATTCTTGACAGCCATATTGCAGGCTGTTGAACTGCACCGGTACGGACAATTTTCGGAGGTGCCCTTCTTTTGGGCGACGACGTTCCACTAGCCAGCTGGCTTGGCCTGCTTGCACTGCTACTGCTGCTTTCCGCCTGTTTCTCGGGCTCGGAAACGGCATTGATGAGCCTCAACCGATATCAGCTCCGGCATAAAGCCCGCGAGGGCCATCGCGGCGCGCGTATCGCGGAAAAATTGCTGAAAAAACCAGGCCGCGTCATCGGTCTTATTCTCCTGGGCAATAACCTCGTCAATATATTCGCGGCGTCGCTCGTCGCTCTGTTGGCGTTTGAGATGGGCGGTCAGCCTGCCGTGGCTGTCGGCTCCCTGATCATGACGCTGATCATCCTGATTTTTGCCGAAGCCGCACCCAAGACACTGGCCGCGCTGTACCCGGAGCGCGTCGCGTTTCCGGCGGCCATTGATTTACTACCCGTTGCTGAAAATCACTTACCCGCTGGTCTGGCTGACGAACACGGCGGCCAATGGTGTGCTGCTCTTGTTTGGTGTACGCGCAGGCGATTCTGAACTCCAGGCACTAACGCGAGAGGAGTTACGAACCGTTGTTTTCGAGGCCGGCTCGCGGATTTCAACACGCTACCGGCAAATGCTTTTGAGCATTCTCGATCTCGAAAAAGTGACGGTCGACGATGTCATGGTGCCGCACAACGAAATTGTCGGCATCGATCTCGACGACGACGAAAATGACATTGAGGCCATAATCAACAGCAGTCAGCATACGCGGCTGCCGGTGTTTCGCGACAACATCGACCGTGTAGTCGGTATTCTGCATCTGCGCAAGCTCGCCAATCTTGCGACCCAGGAATTGAACAAAGACACGCTGCAGCAGCTGCTCGCCGAGCCCTACTTTGTGCCTGAAGGCACTCCGCTGAGTACTCAGCTGGTGCAGTTTCAGCGTCGCCGCGAACGCGTCGCCCTGGTGGTTGACGAATACGGTGATATCCAGGGCATCGTCACACTCGAAGACATACTCGAAGAAATTGTCGGTGAGTTTACAACCGACCCCGCCGATGACGAGGTTGACGTTGTCAATGAAGGTCCCGACTCGTTCCTGGTCGATGCCAGCGCCAACATTCGCGAGATCAACCGCTCACAGGAATGGCAACTGCCCACCGATGGTCCGAAAACCATCAATGGACTGATCGTTGAGTTCCTGGAGACCATTCCGCAGCCCGGCACCAGCCTCAACATCGATGGTTACCCCATCGAGATCGTGGAAGCAGACGACAACCGCATTCGTTCGGTCAGGATTGGCGAGCGCAACCCGTTTGCGGAAAACACGACGCCGGCGTCCAGGTCAGCTACAACGTAAGGCCCGCTACCAGGCCTCCTCGAGAGCCTCTGCAAGCCGCCGCACGCCAATGATCTTGATACCTGACGGCGCCCGCTTCGGGACATTGCCCCGCGGCACGATAGCAGTCGTAAAGCCCTGTTTTGCGGCCGCCGCAATGCGCTCTTCACCGAACCGCACGGGCCGTAATTCGCCGGCAAGACCGATCTCACCAAAGCACACGAAACGCTCCGCAAGCGCGCGAATCGCGAAAGCTGGAAACGATCGCCAGAACGGTGGGCAAATCGACAGCCGTTTCACCGATGCGCAGTCCGCCAACGACATTCACGAAAACATCTTCATCGCCAATGGCAATGCCACCATGCCGCTGCAGCACGGCGAGCAACAGCGCCAGCCTGTTCTGATCGACACCGTGTGCCAGGCGTTTCGCGTAGTTGCTGTTGCCGTCCGCGACCAACGCCTGAATTTCGACCAGCAACGGTCGACTGCCCTCCCACGTTACCGACACGGCGCTACCGGGCTCGTTGACCGAGTCACGCGACAGGAAAATTGCCGAGGGATTGCTCACCTCGCGAAACCCCGCCTCGGTCATGGCAAATACACCCATCTCGCCAGTGGCCCCAAAGCGGTTTTTCACCGCGCGAATCATTGAATAACGGCTGGCCGGGTCACTCTCGAAGTACATGACCGTATCGACCATATGCTCGACCACGCGCGGACCCGCAATGGCGCCATCCTTGGTCACATGCCCGATGATAAAAACAGCAACGTCATTTTGCTTGGCGAATTGCACGAGGCGGCCAACACTCTCGCGCAGCTGTGCCACGGACCCCGGGGCCGATGGCAGCTGCTCGCTCGTCATCGTCTGGATCGAGTCAATGACCAGCACTTTGGCGCCACAGCCGGCCGCTTGCTCCAACACATTTTCCAGCGAGGTATCTGCCAGCAGGTTCATTGCCGATGCATCGAGGCCGAGACGCAGCGAGCGCTGGCCGATCTGGCGAAGCGACTCCTCGCCAGTGGCGTAGCAGACCGGTATGTCCGACATCAGGCTGGCCGCGACCTGCTGCAGCAACGTCGACTTGCCAACACCGGGATCGCCGCCCAGCAGCACGACCGCGCCGGGCACCAGCCCGCCACCCAGCACCCGATCAAACTCGCCAAAGCCGGTCGCGTGTCGAAATTCGATGTCATCCGGGAGTTCATCGAGCCGCTGCGACGCAACCCGCGACCGCGGGATTCCTGCGGACGCCGCCAACGTCGTCTCGGTGAGCGTATTCCACAACGAACACTCCGGACACTGTCCGGACCACTTCACACTGTGCGAACCGCATTCGGTGCACAAATAGGCTTTTTTTGCCTTCGCCAAACCGCCGTTACCCCCGAGAAAAACTCGTCTGCGGGCCGGCAGCGCGCAGCGCGCGCCCGCCGGATACCGCGCCAAATCTATAAGACGCTGTTATTTATGGTGTTTTTGGAATCGCCGTGTGAAAGCAGGCGAACTTCTGCCTGATTATTGTTAAATTCACGCCGTCCCGTGAAAAACAATGATAGCACCGCCTCCAAGCCTCGTATTACGTAAAAAGTGCCAACCCTATCTCATTAAGACTACTAGCATTTATCTATACTTTTGCGCTTGTAAACAGATACCTGAAGCAACTTGAAAGACACCGGCGTCCAAAAACGTAACCGAATTATCGCGCTCTGCTTTGTCAGCGTGCTGCTTTTGGTCATTTACGGTCCGTTATCGCAGTGGTTCGTCGCCGCTGACCGGTTCTTCTACGATCAGTTGGCCGGCGCCGCGCCGAACAAGCCTCTTGGCAACACCTACATAGTCAGTATCGATCCGGCGCGTAAATCGACGACCGAGCTGTTGCAGCAATACGGCGACCTTGTAAGCAAACTACAAGACGCCGGAGCGAGCCGCATCGTACTGCCGGATCCGCCGGACATCTTGTCAAACGCCAGCCTGCCGGCATGGACGGGGCTGCTGAAATCCACCACGCCTGTCTTTGTACCTGCGCGGCACCCGCTGGCGGCGCGCTCGGACCACATCGGTTTTGTCAGCGTGCAACCTGACAATGATGGCGTGCTCAGAAACTCTCAGCTGTGGTACCTCAATGGTGATGTGAAGTCGCCATCATTACCGCTGGCAATCGCATTATCAGCCGCCGATCCGACTGCCGCACAAAAAATTGCAGGTTCCAAAGAGGCCATTTATTTTTCTAACTATGCCGAGTTGCCGAGACTCAGTGTCAGCGACGTGCTGCGAGGCAGAGCCGACGCGAATTTGCAGGGAGCCACCGTGTTTGTCGATGCGGATCCCGCGCTGGTTGGTGCCGAGGCCGTGCTGCCATCTGGCCAGTACGTCACGAAATCCGAGCTCACCGCCGCGCAACTGGGTGATATCGAATACGATCGCGTTATCTCCACCCCAATGTGGGCAAGAGCTCTCGAGTGGCTGGCACCGCTCCTGATGGCGATAGCTGCTGTGCTTGTTATGCCGGAACGTGATCGGCGTGACATTGGCCTGTTTGCAGTGATTGGCATTGCCAGCCTTCTGATCATTCAGATTCTGCTGTTGCTCGGCCTGCGAATTCGCATTGATGTAGGCCGCGCTGTCTTGATCTACAGCGGCGTCGCAATGCTGTGTGCCTACCTGGTCGAAGACATCAAGAAAGAATCGGTCAATGCCTTCAAGAAAGGCTCCGACTTCCTCTCCGCCGGTCGTCTGGAACCCGCATTTGCAGAGTTTCGTCGCTGCAATCCGTCCGATACCGTTGCGGCGGTCATGTACAAGCTGTCGCTGGCGTTCGAGCAGCAGGCCAAACCCGAGCGCGCTGAGGCTGTGATTGACTGGATGAAGCGCACGCACGTGGGGCCACAATCCGTGGCCAGCATCCGACGGGACTCTCCGCCGACATGCCCAAACGACTCGGGCGATACGTGATAGAGCGGCGCATCGGGCGCGGTGCTATGGGTGCCGTGTACCTCGCGAAGGATCCGCGCATCAATCGTTCAGTCGCCGTGAAGGTCATCCCCATCGAGAAAGAATTTGAAGATGAGGAACTTAAGGAGGCGCGACTACGGTTTTATCGGGAAGCCGAATCGGCCGGCCGCCTGACGCATCCGAATATCATAACGGTCTATGACGCCGGCGAGGACAACGGACTGGCTTATATCGCCATGGAGTATGTGCCCGGCATCCCGCTGAAGGACTTCACGCAGCCAACGCGGCTGCTCGCGCCGAAGCGTGCCCTCGAACTCGCAGCACTCACGGCCGATGCGCTTGACTACGCCCACAACCAGGGTGTTATTCATCGAGACATAAAGCCGGCGAACCTGCTCTATAACCCGAAGGACGCTTCGCTGAAGATCAGCGACTTCGGTGTGGCCCGCATGACAGACAACAACAGCACCAAAACCGGCATTGTTCTCGGCACGCCTATGTATATGTCTCCGGAACAACTCGGTGCCGAGGACCTGTTAGGTTCCTCGGACTTATTCTCACTTGGTGTTACCCTGTACGAGCTTCTGATTGGCGAAGCGCCGTTCAAAGCGACCAATATTGCTGTCCTGATGACCAAGATTACGACCGATAATCCGGAACCGGTGGCCAGCCGCCGCAACGGCATACCGTCATCCGCCGACGCCATTTTGGCCAAGGCGATGGCGAAACGACCTCAAGATCGCTTCTCCTGCGGCGCCGAAATGGCGGTTGCCCTCAGGAACTGTGCGAGACTCTCTTAACACAGCGCTGACGAACGAAGACCGGATCCGATGAACCTACGTGACAAAATAGCTATCGCCGAATTAACCGATACGGGTCGCGTTCGTGATCACAATGAGGACGCGATCGGTTCGAATCCGGATATCGGCCTGATGGTCCTGGCTGATGGCATGGGCGGCTACAACGCTGGTGAGGTCGCCAGCGGCATCGCGGTACAAATCGTGACCACGCTGGCTGAAGATGGCGCAAAGCGTGAAGAACGCGACGACATCGATCCACATAGCGGCATGATGCGCCAATCCATCGTGTTGCGCGATGCGGTTTATCGGGCGAACAAGATCATCTTCCAGACGGCACAGAGCCAGACGCACTGCGAGGGCATGGGTACGACGATCGTGGCCTGCATGTTCTACGACAACAAGGTATCAATTTGCCACGTTGGTGATTCACGCGCTTATCGTCTCCGGGACAAGAAGCTCGACCAGATGACGGCGGACCACTCGCTCTTGCAGGAACTCGTTGATCGAGGCTTTTATTCCGAGGAAGAAGCGCAACGCTCCACGAACCGCAACTACGTGACGCGGGCACTCGGCGTCGAGCCAACGGTCGAGGTCGAGGTTCACGAGCACGAAGCGAAAAAAGGCGACATCTATCTACTGTGTTCGGACGGCTTGCCCGACATGGTCGAAGATGACGACATTCACTTAACTATCAGTACTTTTAATGCTAGTCTTCAGGTGGTTGGTCAACAGTTGGTTGACTTGGCCAACGACCACGGCGGGCGAGACAATGTGTCGGTCATGCTTGCGCAAGTAAAGGAACCTTTCCCAGTGAGGCGAGGGATACTTGCGAAGCTTATCGGTTTGTTTCGCTCATAGGGAACGCAGCGGTCTAAGAGCGAGAAAACATGGCACGGTTAATCCTAAGCCTCGACAATCAGGTCCTGGCTGAATACAACATGTCCAAAGAGCGCTACACGATCGGGCGCCTGCCGGACAACGATGTCAGGATCGATAATCCTGCAGTCAGCGGTCATCACTCGCTGATCATCAATATCCTGAACGACTCCTTCCTTGAAGATCTCAACAGTACCAACGGTACGTACGTCAATGGGAAGTTGATCAAGAAACATGCGCTGCAAAACGGTGACGTGATTACCATCGGCCACCATCAAATGCGCTTCTCGGATCAGGAGTCCAACCAGCCCGAGCAGGATGAGTTTGAAAAAACCATGGTTATCCCGGCTGGACAACAGGATGCCGATCAACTGATAGAGGCGGAAAGAGCAGCCGAAAGAGCCGTGGCGGAAGCGCAAGCGGCGGAATCTGCTCCAGCCGCCGGCTACGATGCGGCCGCAGCCGCCGTGAAACTCAATCCCGACGAATTGGGAGACCTCGACGAGCCGTCGTCGCCCTCACCGACAGCGCCACCACCGCCGCCCCCGCCCGTTGTACCCGTAGCGGCGAAGAAAGAGGCATTTCGTCCCTCAGCGACGCAGACCGGCGTCGACCTCGCCGCTGCACGCAGCGCACTGCCAATGGGCAAGCTGCAGGTGTTGAGCGGCGCATTTGCCGGCCGCGAACTGGAGCTCACCAAAGCGTTAACGACGCTTGGCCGTCCCGGCATTCAGGTAGCAGCCGTGACCCGGCGCGCCGAGGGCTATTACATCGTGCATGTGGAATCAGGCAAGGAAGGCGACTTCCCGCTGGTCAATGGCGAACCGATCGGCGCGCAGGCCAAAAAGCTCACGGACAACGACGTAGTGCAACTCGCGGGCGTCAAGATGGGCTTCTACCTGAGCTAGTTCACCTTGAGCTAGGACACGATCTCGCTGTCTTCACGGTTCATGACACCGCACACCAGTTCATAAGGGATTGCGTCGGCCCACGGCGCGACTTCCTCGACGGGCAGGCCGTCGCCCCACAGCGTGGCGATATCACCGACTGTGTCGTGTGCATCTGCTCCAAGGTCCACGCCGATCAGGTCCATCGAAACATTTCCGATTAATGACACTCGCCGGCCGTTGATCAGCACCGGCGTGCCGGTGCGAAAGTGGCGTGAGTAACCGTCGCCATAGCCAGCTGAAATGATGCCTAGCTGCGTGTCCGAATCACTGACATAAGCCCCTTTGTAGCCAACTTTTGCACCAGCCCGAAGTGGCTTGATCGCGATCAGTCGCGCTTCAAAATGCATCACGGGCTTTAGACCGAGTTCGCTACCTCGCCGGTCCGCAAACGGGGACACACCAAAGAGCGCGATACCGGGGCGAATCCAGTTGTCACCGCTAAAACCCAAATCCTGCTGTGCACCGGCAACCGCGGGCCAGCCAAGCGTTGCTGGCGTATTGCCAATGCTGATAGAGCCCTGGAACCCGGCCGCAACCTGCTTGAAACGTCGTAACTGGTTCGCGGTTGCCGAAGAACGCAGTTCGTCAGCACTCGACAGGTGGGTCATCAAGCGAACCTCGTTAACAGCGCCCGATGCCTCCACGGCAGCGAGTACGGACTCCGCCTCATCAACCGCGAAACCGAGCCGATTCATGCCGGTATCGATCTTCACCCAGACGGTCACGCGACCGCTCATCGTGGCTTTTAGTAGCTCGACTTGCTGCTGGCAGTGAACGACAGGCTCGAAACCCCACTCAAGGGCCGCCTGCAATTCCGCCGCGTTCATCACACCCGCCAGGAGGACGATGGGTGCGGTGATACCGTTTTGTCTGAGCTGAACCGCTTCGGGAACCCGCGCCACGGCAAACGCATCGACGTCGGCCAAATGTTGTGCCACAGGCACCATGCCATGGCCATACGCATTGGCTTTGATAACCGCCATGATTTTGCAGCCGGGTGCTGCGGAACGAATAACAGCGAGGTTATGTTGCAGCGCACCGAGCCGAATGAGCGCTCGTGCACCAAAACTCACGGATAACCCTCATCCCCATAAGAATCGGGCACGAAGTTCTCGAACTTGGTGTAACGGCCGACAAACGTCAGCAGGAAATCGCCAATCGGTCCGTTCCTCTGCTTTGCGATCGCCACATCGGCGACGCCTTTGCGCGGGGTGTCCGGGTTATAGACTTCTTCCCGATAGATAAAGCAGATCACGTCGGCGTCCTGCTCGATGGCGCCGGACTCGCGAAGATCGGACATGACCGGTCGTTTGTCGGTGCGCTGCTCGACACTGCGATTGAGCTGCGACAACGCAATGACCGGGACCGACAGTTCCTTCGCCAGCGCTTTCAGGCCGCGCGATATTTCAGAAATCTCGGTCGCGCGATTTTCCTTCGAGCCTTCCACCTGCATGAGCTGCAGATAATCGATAACGATCAGTCCGAGCCCATGTTCGCGATGCAGTCGACGTGCCCGGGCGCGAATTTCGGTCGGCGACATGCTGGGCGTGTCATCGATAAAGATCGGTGCATCCGACATCAGCTGCACCGCCGTGTTAATGCGCGACCAGTCTTCGTCCGGGAAGTTGCCGGTACGGAGATGCGTCTGATCCACGCGGCCCAGTGACGAAATCATGCGAAAGGCCAACTGCTGCGCTGGCATTTCCATGGAGAAGATAGCGGTCGGAACCTTGGACCCGATGGCGGCGTTCTCAGCAATGTTCACCGCGAAGGTCGTCTTACCCATCGATGGGCGACCGGCCACGATGATAAGTTCGCCTGGCTGCAAACCCGCTGTCAGTTTGTCGAATTCGGTGTAGCCGCTGGAGACGCCGGTAATGCTGCCATCGGACTGGTGCAGCAGGTCGATACGATCAACCGCTTCCGGCAGGATTTGCTTGAGCGACTGAAAGCCCTTTCTTGCCGCGACTGCCCTTCTCCGCAATCTCGAACACCATCCGTTCGGCATCGTCGAGGACCTGTGAGGCCGTTCGGCCATCGGATGCAAAGGCGCTGCCGCTGATCTCATTGCCGGCATTGATCAATGCGCGCAGCGTGGACCGCTCGCGGAGAATTTTGGCGTAAGCCCGTGCGTTGGCAGCACCGCCCGTCTCATTGGCGAGCGTCGCCAGGTATTCAAGACCCCCGGCCTGCTCGAGTTCGCCACGACCGTCAAGGTATTCCGATACGGTGACAACATCACAGGGGCTGCCATCTTCGATCAGATTACCGATTGCCTTGAAGATCAGCCGGTGATCCTTGCGATAGAAGTCGTCAGCGACGACGACATCGGCGACCTTGTCCCAGGCCTGGGCGTTAAGCATCAGGCCGCCAATCAACGCCTGTTCCGCTTCGATGGAGTTCGGCGGTGTCTTGAGGCGCCGCTCGGCACCCCCGTCTGTAAAGCCGTCGTCCAAAGCTCGGACCATGTGACGTTTCCTTGGCGTTCTAGCGCGGTGAAATTATTCCTGTCTCAACGGTATCACAGCCGGCACTTAGTCGGCAGCAACAACCCGTACGAGAATCTCGGTATCGACGTCACTGTGCAGGTGAATGCCAATTGGGAATTCGCCGAGCTCGCCAATCGGACCATCGGGCATGCGAATTTCCGAACGCTCGACTTCAACCTGGATCGCCGCCAGCGCCTCCGCAATATCGATAGGTCCTACCGAACCGAACAGCTTGCCTTCGCTACCAGCGTTGGCCGGTACCACCAGCTCGACACCAGCGAATGACTTCGCACGATCCTTCGCTTTCTTGATCTCCGCAGCCGCTGCTTTCTCGAGTTCGGCGCGACGCGCTTCAATCGCTTTCATGTTGGCTTTTGTAGCGAGAGCCGCTTTGCCCTGTGGCAACAGGAAGTTACGGCCATAGCCGGGCTTCACTTTGACGAGGTCGCCAATGCCACCGAGGTTTTCAACACTTTCTAATAAAATAACTTCCATCACTGCTACCTTTTTATGCTTTCCTGATTCGACGGCGGAAATTAAACCACGCGTCCGTATATCCGAATAAAGCCAGCGCCGTCATCAACAATATCTGCAGAAACGGCAGTAATATGTAAACGGCAATCACTGCCGCTATGGGCAAAATGCCCTCCGCATGCAGCCAGTGCACGATGGCGAGACCCTGGAGCCAGAAGAACACGAACAAAACGAACGCGAGGTTCTGTATCCAGGCGACGTCAACAACGAACGCCAGCAGCGATGCCAGCGCCAGTACGATGGCGATGACACGGCCAAAACCAAAATCCCGAAACCGGCCATAGTCCCCGGTTTCCCCCGGCAAGCGCTGATACAGCGCATAACCGAGCAACAAACCCACTACGTACAACAACCAGAACGCGAGCACGGCAGAAACCGTCATGACGTCCGGCGTGAACATCTCCATGTTCAGCTGCAGATTACTCTGCTTTGCAAGTTCGGCCATCATCACGAGATACGGCTGCCAAAAAGCCACCGGATCCGTGACGACGATGTAAAACATCGTCAGGGCGACAACCGCCACCAGCACCGACACCTGCATCACCAGCGTTAGCGAACGCGTGCGCAACAACAGCGCTGCCAACAAAAATACCGGTACCCATGTGCCGAGCATCAGTGCCGTGATCGAGGCGATCGACACACCAAACACTAACGACACTGCCACCAGCACTGCGGCCGCGATCAGTCCTTCAAAGACGGCAAGCCTGGTACCCTGCGCTACCACCAGCAGCGCCATGATCACACCGCTCGTGAGCTGTGGCGCCGGCAGCAACAGCGTGACGGCCAGGCCCATGACGGCGTTTTGCGGTCGTGCGACCAGCCAGGTGGCTATCGCCTGCACTGGTTCGTACCGACGTCTACTGGTGCCGGTCGGTATACGGCAACAGCGCGAGGTAACGTGCTCGCTTCACCGCCGTCGCCAGCTGCCGCTGGTAGTGAGCCTTCGTGCCGGTGATGCGACTCGGAACGATCTTGCCCGTCTCTGTCACGTAAGCCTTGAGCAGCGTGAGATCTTTATAATCGATCTCCGTAATGCCCTCGGCGGTAAAACGACAATACTTACGCCTGCGTGAATAACGACTCATAACAATGCTCCTCAGGCGCTCTTGGCCGCAGCTTTGTCAGCTGCATCTTCGCCAGTATTTTCAGTTTCTGTGCTGTCCGCCGCAGCGACAGCCTCGACGGGCTCTGCAGACGCTTCCGCTTTCGCAGGAGCTTCAGCCGCGGCCACAGCCTCGGCCGGCTCCGCGGGAGATTCTGCGTCAGCAGGCGCTTCATCGGCAGCGACAACAGCGTCACCCTCAGGCTCGGCCGCCGCTTTCTCAGCCTCGGCCGCCGCTTTCTCAGCCTCTTCGCTGCGCATCTGTGCCTCTGAAGCCGCTTTCGCTTCACGGCGCTGCTGCGCTTCTTTTTCCTTCGCCTTTTCTTCGGCAACGGCGACAGCCATCGGCGAGGCCTCGGTCACGGCGTCGTCACGCACCAGCACCAGGTTCCGCAGTACGGCATCGTTGAATTTGAAGGCCGTCTTGATTTCGTCGATCACAGGAGAATCGCACTCTACGTTTAAGAGAGCGTAATGCGCCTTGTGGATTTTGTTGATCGGGTGCGCCAGCTGGCGACGGCCCCAATCTTCGCTGCGGTGCACGGCACCGCCGGATTCGGTCACCATGCTCTGGTAGCGTTCTACCATGGCAGGAACCTGCTCGCTCTGGTCCGGATGAACCAGAAACACGATCTCGTAGTGTCTCATTGTATCCCCTTACGGATTACAGCCACCCGGCAAACCCGGTGTGGCAAGAGGTGAAATCCCCGCCGTTTTGACGGGGAGGCGCATGCTACCCAAGGAATGGGGCTGACGCAAGCCAGAAATCCCGTTATTTCAAGGGTCTGCCCGGCCCGGCTCAGCCCTGCTGGCGAACAATCTCATACAGGCAAATGCCGGTCGCCACGGAGACGTTCAGGCTTGAGACCACGCCCTGCATCGGCAGGCTGACCAGCAGGTCGCAACGGCTGGCGATCCCTTTGCCCAGCCCGGTGTGCTCGCGGCCCATGACCAGCGCGATGGAACCGGTCAAATCAGCGTCATAGAGGCTGCTGTCGGCTTTGTCGCTGGTGCCGATGCAGCGCACCCCGTAATCCCTCAGCCAGCCCAGGACGCGCCGCAGGTTGGCAACCTGCGCGAACGGCAGCTGCTCGGCGGCACCGGCCGCCACTTTGCTTACCGTCGGCCCCAGGCTCGCCGCACCATGGCGCGGCACCACGACCGCATCGACGCCGGCCGCATCGGCCGTGCGCATGCAGGCGCCCAGGTTGTGGGGGTCCTGCACGCCGTCCAGCACCAGTAGCAGCAGCGGTTTGCCCTCCTGCAGCCGCTCCTCGACCAGGCTGCGCAGCGCGGCCTCGTCCAGTAACGTGCTGCGCCGAATCTCGGCGACAATTCCCTGGGGGCGCGCCTCGCCGCTGATCTGCGTCAGCCGGGCCCGATTCGCGGGCTGGATCTCGATACCGGCATGACGGGCCGCATCGATCACCGCCTGCACGCGCGGATTGGCCGTCTGGTACTCGGCGTAGATCTGGCGAATCTCGTCAGCACGCGTCGATATCAGTTGCTCGACAGCACGCAGGCCACTGATGTAATTCGACTTACTCACGCGCTGCGTTTTTCCACCGGCCGGAAGTCGATGCGACGTGTGTCCATATCAACGCGCTGCACTTTCACACGCATCGACTCACCCAGGCTGAACGTCTTGCCCGTGCGCTCGCCAATCAATCGCTGCGAGCCGGCGTCGTACTTGTAGTAATCGTTGGCGAGGCTGGTCACATGGACGAGACCGTCGACGAGCAGCTCGGTGATCTGCACGAACACGCCGAAGTTGGTGACGCCGGTGATGACGCCCTCGAACTCGTCGCCGAGATGCTGCTCCATGTACTGGCACTTGAGCCAGGCTTCGACATCGCGAGTCGCCTCTTCCGCGCGTTTTTCATGCCCGGAGGTGATCGCGCCGAGGCGCTCCATTTCCTTCGGTGAATAGTCGTACTTGCCGGCTTTACCGCCACGCACGATGTGACGAATGGCGCGATGGACAAGCAGGTCCGGGTAGCGTCGTATCGGCGAGGTGAAATGCGCGTAGGACTCCAGCGCCAGGCCGAAGTGGCCGACGTTGGTTGGCGAGTACTCGGCATGCGTCAGAGAACGGAGCATCGCCATCATGATGGCAGCGGCATCCGGACGGTCCGACGTTTGTCGAATCAGCTCAGTGAAATGCCGCGGCTCGACGTGATCGGGATGCGACACTTTGAGACCCAACGACACCAGGTACAGCCGCAGGTCGTTGAAGCGATCCGGGTCGGGCTTGGCGTGCACGCGGTACAGGCCAGGAATGCGGTGGTGTTTCAGGAAATTGGCCGCCTGCACGTTGGCCGCGATCATGCACTCCTCGATCAGGCGATGTGCGTCGTTGCGCGGCACCACCTCGATGCGATCGATCTCGCCGTCTTTATTGAGTTTGAATTTAGTTTGCGGCAGGTCGATCTCGATGGCGCCGCGGCGTCCGCGAGCAGCGGCAAACACTTTGTAGAGCTTCTGCAGCTCACGAATCGAGGTTTGCAGCGGTTGCGGTACTGACTTGTTCGACTTGCCCTCGAGAAACGCCGCAACCTCGCTGTACGTCAGTCTCGCTTTGGAGCGCATCACCGCTTCATAGAACTCGGAGCGCGTGACCTCACCGTCGCTGTCGACGCGCATTTCACAGACCATGCACAGCCGATCGACTTTCGGGTTCAACGAGCAGAGGCCGTTGGAGAGGACCTCGGGCAACATGGGTACGACACGGTCCGGAAAATACACCGAGGTGCCGCGGACCGTCGCTTCCTTGTCGAGCGCCGAGCCGACGCTAACGTAGTGAGACACATCGGCGATGGCGACCAGCAAGCGCCAGCCGTCGCCGGATTTCTCACAAAAGACGGCGTCATCGAAGTCGCGCGCATCGGCGCCATCGATCGTCACGAGGTCCACCTCGCGCAGGTCCTTACGACCCTGTTTCGCGCTCGACGGCACCGTCGTGCCGTAGGCTTTGATCTCCTCGAGCACGGCGCGCGGCCACTTGTTCGGGATCGCGTGCGAATGAATCGCGATTTCGGTCGCGATGCCTTTCTCGCCGGGAGCGCCAATCACCGTGGTGATGCGGCCCGTGGCCTGCTCCACCTTCGACGGGTAATCGAGGATTTCGACGACGACCATGTCGCCGCGTTTTGCTTTGCCGCTCTCGCCGCGCGCGATCAAAATGCGGTGCGCGATGCGCGTGTTGTCGGGCACGACCAGGCCGATGCCGCGTTCACGAATGAACTGCCCGGTGACCTCACGCATGCCGCGCTCCAGAACGTCAACCAGTTGCCCTTCGGCCCGGCCGCGTCGATCCAGACCCTTGATGCGCACGGCAACACGGTCGCCGTCGAACAGCGAGCGCATCTCGCGCGCGGAGAGATAAATGTCGTCCTCCTCGCCGTCGTCACGCGCAACAAAACCGAACCCGTCACGATGGCCGCTGACGGTCCCGGTGACGAGATCGAGTTTGGCTGTGAGGCAGTACTCGTGGCGGCGATTCTCGAGGATCTGGCCGGCGCTGACCATGCTGCGCAGACGGTCCACAAGCTGCGCCTGGGCACGCTGCCCCTTGAGCGAGAATGCCTTGGTAATAGCTCCTATTTTCAGTGGCTTACCAGCCTCTGTTAGAAAGTCTATTAGCTTAGTTTGGCTCGGAATCGGGTGCTTGTAGGGCTTTTTCGAGCTGTTTTTTTTGCTGGGTTTGGCTTGGCGCGGCAAGTGATGCGCTCCGTTTTAGTAGATGAGTGAATTGTACAATTGACAGGTAACGACCGCTTTGAGTACAGTGCGCCACCCGTCAGGGCCGCTATTGTACGCGGTTCGACATTGCCCAGGTGGCGGAATTGGTAGACGCGCGGCGTTCAGGTCGCCGTGTCCTTACGGATGTGCGAGTTCGAGTCTCGCCCTGGGCACCAAACAAATCAGAGAGCCCCGCCAGGGGCTCTTTTTTTTGGGGTCTGTCCCCTCCCTTGGAACGGTATACTGGCCGCACCGCATCAGTCGACGAGGATCGGGCTCATGACATTGCTGGTTTTTGGCGTATTCATCTGGAGTTTGACTCACCTGTTTCCGGCGATGCTGCCAGATGTGCGCGGTCGATTATTCGAAAGGCTCGGCGAGAATTCTTACAAGGGCGTGTACTCGCTGTGCATCGTCTTCGGACTGGTGCTGATCATCATGGGCTGGAGGTCGGTAATGCCGACTGGCGTTTATGCGCCGCTGGCACCCAATCCACTGGTCTCACTGCTGGTGCTGGCAGCCCTCATCCTGTTTGCCGCGTCCGCCATTCCCGGCAACATCAAGCGCTACGTCCGCCATCCACAAATGGCGGCGGTAATCCTCTGGGGTGTGGCGCACCTGCTGACTAACGGCAGCAATCGCGCCATCGTATTGTTTGGCGGCCTTACGCTTTGGGCCGTGCTGGAGATCGTCCTGTGCAACAAGCGCGACGGGGAATGGCAGAAGCCGGCGAAAGCCGCCGTCAAATCCGACGTCATTACCGTTGTGGCGGGCCTGGTCGTCTTCGCAGTACTCGCCTATTTCCACCCGAGCTTCTTCGGCGTAGCCGCTATCCCGGGTCTGGGTTAATAACCGTAATCGAGTAGCGCGACCTGGTATTGCTCCAGTTCGAACCGGTAATGGGCACGCTGCTCGTAAAGATCCTCGATCTCCGCATCGAGCTCGCCAATACGCTCTGAGAGGTTTTTCAGCTCGGCCAATAATATGATGCGGCGCTGCATCGTCGTTTCGCCGTCAATTAATTCCGCTTCATTCTCCAGGATTTCCTCGTCGATACGATCCAGCTCGTTTTGTCGCGAGTTGATCCCGGCCGTCGCACGATTCACATTTGCCTGCAGTGTGTATAGCTGTCGACCGGAGTTGTAGGCATCCAGAAAATCACCTTCGAGGTTTGCGTCGCACACCCCGTGATAACTGCCGCCATTCGAGCCGATATTGAATCCCCGACCAGGCTGGCAATATTCAACCAGGCCCTGTTCGCGACCGTTTTGATAGGCTGCAAAGTCCGGGGTAACACCATGCTTGGCGCAAGCCTTGCGGCGCTGACTGAGCTGGTCGCTCGTATATCCGCGCGCACCGTCCTCAAAGCCGATGGCCGCCCAGTCGCTCGTCATGCACTCATCACCACTCATCGATGCACAGCCGCCAAGGCCTGCAATTACAAGTGCCATCCAAATTATGTTCCATGATTTCCTCATGACGTGCTCCGCTGTATTTAATAGGCGATTCTTGCTGTGAACAACGCTACCGACGCGCGCTCAACGCTTGTGTGATCACATTCACAAATACACCGTTACTGCTGAACCAGGGCTGAAAACGGACCGCTTCTCCTGCTCTCGTGCGGGCCCAGTGTGAACTGCGTCACAGTCGATGGCAGGCCCGGAGACTACGCTCGAACTGTGAGCAAACCGCAGAGACCTCGCCCATGAGCATCGCAGCCGTCAGCGCCGCAGGAATTGTCGCACTGACGACGACCATTGCATTCCTGTTGATCGCACGCTCATGGCGCGCCTTGAATCAATTTGTCGGCGAAGGCTCGCGTTTCAATGACAGCATCATGCGTGAAGCGGCGCAGCGATTTCGCGACGAATGCAACCGGCTGTCCGCGTCACAGTCGATCTACCTGGGCGGCATACTGGTATTCGCCATGTTGTTCGCGGCCGCCTACCTGCTGCAAGCCGAGCAACTGTTTGCCGGCTACCCATCCTGGCAACTGGGTTTGCTGCTAGGATTTCTATGTACTGGCGGCAATGTTTGCTGCCTACAAAATTATTAGTACTTTTTTAGCTGCACGACGGGCCCGGCTCCTGCGCGACGCGAGCCTCGCCATCGGCCATGAGTTACAGCAATTATCATCGGCATCGACACGGCTCTTTCATGACGTCGAAACGAGTGCCGGAGTTATCGACCACGTTGTCATCGGCCGCGAGGGCATTTATGCCGTCAATGTGATCGCCCGACGCTCAAACGAAGGTGCAAGTGCGTGCATTCTGGAAAATCGTGTGCGGTTTTCCGCATCGGAAGAGCAGGTCTCCGTCGTTCCTGATCTTGCGAAAAACACGCGGCTCGCAAAGCATTTCACACAACTTATTGGTCAGCGCGTGCGGGTGCGCTCAGTCATAGCCGTGCCAGGGTGGGAAACCCCGGAACAGGCGGATGAGCGTCATCTCATTGTCAACGAAAGAAATGTCGCCATGCTGCTCGGCTGGAAAGACAAGACCGATCTGCTGATGGATGACGACGTGCAGATCCTGGTGCAGGATCTGCGGTTACGCTGCCGGCAACGAGTCAGCGACAGAACCAGAAGCTCGCTTTAAGGCGTATCCTGCGCGGCTCGATCCAGCTGCGTCTGTGCATCAACAAACATGGCCCCGGCTTTTTTCAAATACGTCGCCGCCTCTTCAATATAGCCATCGGCAGACGCAGACCAGACCCGATTGATGTAGCGCTCGCCGGCAGCAAAACTGCTCATGATGTCCGCATAGGTCTGCAAGCCGAACAGATGCACCATGCTCTCCCTCGCATCGGCAAAGCGACGCAAGTCGTCCCGCAACTTGAGATCGATGGTTTCGCGCAGCGCAGCCCCTTGCTGCTGCCCGTCACCGTTCAGCTCTTCAAGATCCCGAACAATATTCCGGATCGACTCATTCAGCTCCGTGCGATTCACCTGCAACACGGTCTCCGAGCGTGCCGCTGCCGAGGCCTGCCCTTTGAAGAGCACCAGACCAACGACCGCCGCGAGGGCGCTGATTCCGAACAGTGTCCAGTTGACTTCCTGCACGTCGAGCGATGTCGCGTAAGCACCGCCTAAGAAACCGACGGCAAGCAGAAAGTAACCCAGTCCTTTCTTAGTCATTTCCCTGCCTCCCTATGAGAATACGATGACCAAAGCATTACCAACACCGACCAGCGCTTCCCCGATAATGAGTCCGGCGGCAATGGGAATGCCGATCTCCTCGCTCCAGGTATTGCCCTTCACTTTATTCGTTAATTCACGGGCCAGCGTGCCAAGCGAATACGTCAGTACGATATTGAACGGCAAGTAGAAGCCGAGTCCGACGGTGATGCCCAGCCCGCCGATGACCGCCGACAAAATGCCGCCAAGAATCGCGCCGGCCATGTATTTCTCGGTCGGGACGTCACCGCCCAGAATGCCATCAATCGTGCTGGCCAGTGCCTGCGCCTGCGGTGCCGGCAACTGCTCGCTGCCAAGCCCGTAGGATTTGTCCAGCACGAAAATGACAAAGATCACGACGATCGGCCCAAGCCACGCGCCCGCGAACTGCCCTATTTGCTGCATACGCGGCGTTGCGCCGACGAGGTAGCCGGTCTTCAAATCGAGCATCAGGTCGGTGGCTTGTGACATGGCCACGCAGGTGGCCGCGCCAACCATCAGGGCGGCGATGATCGAATCGTCACGCTCCATGCCGTGCGTCACGACGATCAGCAGCGTGATGCCAACCAGCGTCATACCCGACAACGGTGACCAGTTGGTGCGACCAATGGCCTCCGACAGAATGATGCCTGCCATCCAGATCCACAAGGTGCCGAGTAGCGCCATCGCAAGACCGCGCCCGAGACTCACTGACTCGGCGGATGATACCGCCATGAAGCTCAACAGAATCACGGCGCCGACGATGGCGAAGTACAGCATTTTGATCGGCATTTCGTCGCCGGAAGAATCGCTCGAGACGCCAGCGGCTTTTTGCATCGAACGAATGGCACTGACAATCAGCGGGAACGCAAGAATCACGCCCATGATCGCGCCGCCGATCAGCATGCCGATACCCAGCGGGCGGTACAGCAGCACGCGCATCAAGCCCGGGTCGCCGCCGGCGGCATCCGCCGGAAAGCTGCCGGTCATTGCGAGCATCGGTGACAGGAACCAGTAGGCCACAAAGCCACCGATGATGAACGCGATGCCGCCGCGCCCGGCAATGAAGCCGACGCCAACCGTCATCAGCGACAGGTACCAGATGCCGTTCATATAGTCCGGTAGCCCGAGCCCGGCGCCGACGTTCCAGTCGTCGACACCGGTCTGGATGGTTGCAAAATGCACGAGCCGCGCTAATCAGCGCAGCGATCACGAGGAACACTGCTTTACGCACACCGGCACCGGGCGATTTGAGGATCGTCGCAACGGCTACGCCGCCGGGATAGGTCAGGCGTTCGTAGTCAATCATGTGCTTGCGCAGGGGAATAATAAACGCGATGCCCATGAAAGCACCGGCGATACAGCCGAAGGTCAGAAGAACCGGATCGAAACGATCACCGAAGCCGAGCAAAAACAGCGCCGGTACGGAAAACATCATTCCTGAGGACGCACCGTTTACACCGCTGGCGATCGTCTGGACGATATTGTTTTCGACAATGCTTTTTCGTCCCAACAGGCCACGCAGAATACCGAAACCGAGGATCGCGGCGAGTTCCGAACCTTCAATGGAAAATCCGAGAATCAATGCCGCATAGCCAATAGCTACGGCGATGATGACGCCAAGAAACCAGCCGGTGATCAGCGCGACCCAGGTGAGCTCCGGGTACGGCCGAGCGATTGTTGATGGTGTCGTTGCCACCGTCTATCCCCCGTTGTTATTTTCCGGAAAGCCTACCACAGAGGCTGCAAGCGCGCCGCCAGCTCCTGCTTCTCGATAACTTCGTTAAATTCGTCCGCCAGTGCTTCGCACGCCGCGACGCAGGTCCGCCATGCTTTGACCCGCGCCGCTGGCGTGAGCTTGACGAAATCGCTGCGATCGGGAATTTTCCCGTTCGGCAGTTTCGCGACGAACTCCGCCGAGGGGCTAACGAGAATCGTACGATCAATGTTACCCGGATGCGGTCGGCGCCACTTGAGGCGCTTGTCAAACCAGCCCGGTACGATCCGGTCGTAGAAATGCGGGAACAGCGTCATCCGTTCCCTGCTGCTGTGCGGCAGATCCAGGTGATAATCAATGACGCCGCCGTCGCGATAAACACCGGGATTCGCGCCACTGATGTCGCGTACGCCCGATAGCACGAGTGGGATGGAGCCGGACGCGATAATCGCGTCAAACAGGTTTTCCCGGGTCAACGCGATTCGCTGCAGTGGAAAACCGGTCAGATCGAAAAACGGCGGCACCTCGCGCTCATCGAAAAAGAGCGCGCGTTCAAAAAACAGCCCCAGGGTCTTGCGACTGATCGCGTTCATCGTCGCTGCCGCCATGAGACTCGCCGCCAGCAGCGAGCGATTCTCAGTGGCACTGCTCTTGCGACTGCGCACCGCCATGACGTGCAGGCGAAACAACGGGTTCTCCAGAATCTGCTGCACGCCGTGCGGCCCGACAACGTCGGCGAGAATCTCGCGACTCTTCGCGGTGATCTCGTGAATGTCCGGCTTCTCGCTGTAGGTCTGCTCGAGATACGCAGCCTCGAAACGCTCGATAGCCGCCAACGGATCGTTCTGCGCATAGCAGGCGAAGCGCCAGGAGCCGATCGACGAGCCGATCAGGTGCACCGGGCCGGCCATTTTCGGCACCAGGTTCGTAAGGATCGCGCGATCGAGCTGGCTCAGCACCAGCCATTTCGCCCCGCCCGAGGCGCCGGCAATCGTACCGATGCTGCTGACGTCAAAGCCATGCGCGCGGATCGATTTCAGGGCACCTGCGCCCGCTTTGAAGGTCAAAGACGGAGTCTTCATGTCAGTTGCCGATGGAACGCGGGGAACTGGTCCGGAAGCGTCTCGCTAGTCGAAGGGATGTGTCTTGATGATCGTCTGCTCGCGATCCGGCCCGGTCGATATGATGACGACCGGCACGCCCGCGAGTTCTTCGATACGCGCGAGATAAGCGCGCGCCTTGTTCGGCAGCTTGTCAAAGTCGGTGATGCCGACCGTCGACTCCTGCCAGCCAGCCCACTCTTCGTAAATCGGCTTGCACTCGGAAAAACGATCAACCACCACCGGCACACCTGCGATGGGTTTGCCGTCAATCGAATAACCGACACAGATCTGAATCGTCTCCAGCTCGTCGAGTACATCGAGTTTGGTGACGCACAGTCCCGACACGCTGCTGTTGATAATCGAGCGACGCAACGCAACGGCATCAAACCAGCCACACCGGCGCGGTCGCCCGGTCGTGGCACCAAACTCTGCCCCGACTCGCGCCAGGTGCGCGCCCTGGTCATCGAAAAGCTCGGTCGGAAACGGGCCGGCGCCAACACGCGTGGTGTAGGCCTTTACAATGCCCACGATGTAGTCGAGATTCCGCGGACCGATACCGGTGCCGGTACTCGCTGCAGCCGCCACAGTATTCGATGACGTGACATACGGATAAGTACCGTGATCAATATCGAGGAAACTGCCCTGCGCGCCTTCGAACAAAATACCTTTATCGGAGTCCGCGAGATCGTGGAGTAGTTGCGTGATGTCTGCAGTGATCGGCGCCATGATCTCGGCGTAGCCCAGCGCTTCGTCCAGCGTTTCTGCAAAGTCGACCGTCTTGGCGCCGAAATAATTCTTCAACAGGAAGTTATGGTAGTCGAGAACCTCGCCCAGCTTGGCGGCGAAGACCTCGCGCACAAAGATGTCGGAGACTTTCAGGGCGCGGCGCGCGACTTTGTCTTCGTAAGCCGGCCCAATACCGCGACCCGTGGTGCCAATCGCGGCAGCACCGCGTGATTTTTCCCGAGCCATGTCGAGCGCCACGTGTGACGGCAGAATCAACGGGCAGCCCGGGCTGACCTTAAGACGCTCGTACACCGGTACACCGTTGGCGATCAGCGCATCTGCTTCCTCCACCAGGGCGTCCAGCGCCAGCACCACGCCGTTGCCGATCAGGCAACTGACGCCATCACGCAAGATGCCGGAGGGAATCAGGTGCAGGACCGTCTTCACGCCGTCGATCACCAGCGTGTGGCCTGCATTGTGGCCGCCCTGAAAGCGCACGACTGCTGCCGCGCGATCCGTCAGCAGATCGACAATCTTGCCCTTGCCCTCGTCGCCCCACTGAGTACCAATTACGACTACATTTTTTCCCATGATCGCCCTGACTTTTGAATTATTGAATTTGTTAGCGTGAATTTTAACCGCGCACCACGAATAACAACAACAAACCGGCGATCATGACGATCAGCCCGATATTGCGAATGCTGTTGTCACCGAGCCGCGTCACTTCGGCCACCATGCGACGGTAGTTCGACGGCGATATGAACGGCAACATGCCTTCCAGCACGAGGACCAGCGCGAGTGCCGTCAGTACTTCTGTCCAGAACATACGGCGCTGTCACTAACGGCTAGTTATCGCCGCCCGACTGATTCAGGTAACGGAAAAACTCATTGTCAGGATCGAGCACCAGGATATCGCCGGCTTTACCCATTGATTTACGGTAGGCGTCGATACTGCGGTAAAACGCGTAGAACTCCGGATCCTTGGTGTACGCCTGCGCGTAAATGTCGGCAGCCTTCGCATCACCCTCACCACGAATAATCTGGCCGTCACGATAAGCATTCGCGAGAATAACCGTGCGCTGCCGGTCGGCCGACGCGCGCTTCTCCTCAGCGCCTGCCCGCCCTTCTGCACGTCGTTCCGCAGCGATACGGGCACGCTCGGCCGCCATCTGCGCGTAGACCGAGTTGCGCACCTCGTCCATGAATTCAACCTGCTTCACGCGAAAGTCCACGAGCGAGACACCGAGGTCCTCGGCAGTCGCCGCCGCCGTCGCGAGCATGTCGCGCATCATCTCCGCGCGTTCCAGTGAGATCGCCTCCGCCACCGACCGCTTGCCGAACTCGGTCACGATAGAGTTCTTGATGATCTCGGACAGACGACCGTTAGCAACGGTCAATGCGCCGCCCGTCGACGTGTAAAAACGTAGTGGGTCGACGATGCGCCATTTCACGAAGAAGTCCACCTGCACTGCCTCGTTCTCGGCCGTAAAAATGCGCTCGGGCCGATCGCTGATCGTCAGAATGCGACGTGGGAACTTGCGAACGTTCTGTACGACCGGCCACTTAAAGTGCAGGCCCGGCTCATAGTCCGCCTTTACGACCTCGCCAAGCTGCAGCTTGATCGCCAGCTCGGTCTCGCTAACGGTAAACGCCGACAGGCCAACAATAACGATGATCAGGCCAAGCGCAACGAGGCCGCCAAATTTGCCGCTGTTCATTCGCGAATCCTCCTTTCGCGCGGATCATCCAGGTTGTCTAATGCATCCTGACGTGCCTGCTCCGTCTCGGAATCGGCCGAGCGGTTGGACTCCAGTGTCGTTGGCACACGCCCTTGCTGCTTGATGATCTGGTCGAGCGGCAGGTACATGACGTTGCCACTGCCTTTGTTGTCGAGCAGCACCTTGGCCGTATTGCCATAGACATCTTCTATGGCCTCGATATACAGGCGATCTCTTGTTACTCGCGGCGCCTTCGTATACTCGGTCAGCATTGCCTCAAAGCGAGAGGCTTCACCTTGCGCATCGGCGACGACACGTTCGCGGTAACCGCGCGCGTCTTCCAGTATTCGTACCGCAGCACCGCGCGCTTTCGGTACGACATCGTTCGCGTATGCGTCGGCTTCGAGTCCGAAGCGCTCGCTGTCGTTACGCGCTTTCTGCGCGTCGTCCACCGCGGCCTGCACCGCTTGTGGATAGTTCACAGTCTCGAGCGAGATCGACGTAATTGAAATTCCCGCCTTGTATGCATCGATGGTCGACTGCAGCACCTCGCGCGTGCGTGAGGCGATCTCATCGCGACGACCGGTGACCAGCACATCGAGCATGGTCGTACCCACAACCTCGCGCAGCGCGCTCTCGGTAACGTCCTGCAATGTCAGATCGGGCTCAACGACTTCGAAACTGTAATCCACCGGATTGGTGCGCCGGTATTGCACGACCATGTCGATAAACACGTACTGCTCGTCGGCCGTCAACATCTCGGTACGGTAAGCGTAGTTCGACACCGCGCTGGTATTGACGCGAGTAAAGGTCTCGATGGGAAACGGCAAGTGCCAGTGCAGCCCGGGTAACGTCGTCTTCGTATAGGCGCCAAACCGCTGCACCACGCCGCGCTCCGCCTCGTCGATTCGGTAAAACCCGGTCAATCCCCACGCGATCAGCAAGATGACAGCGAGCACTACGCCGCTGGCGCCACCACCGGGTTTGCCACCACCTGAAAACAGGCTGCCGAACCGGCGCTGCCAGTCCTGCACAATCTGATCGAGATCATTGGGTCCTTCCCCGTCGCGTTTCCACGGGTCTTTGTCATTTCCTGATTCATTCCAAGCCATAATTTCTGTGCTTCTCATTCGTTTGCCGCCGACGCTGATGCAGGCATCAACACCGGTTCGAGTTGTTCGTCCGCGAGATTTTCACGCTTTAGGAATCGCCGCAAGTCCTTTTCGGTCATTTTCAGCTGCAACGTCCAGCCGCCCGCTTCGATGGGCTCCTCTCCAATGACAGCGCCCAGTTCGAATAGTTTGGCTCTTTGTCGCCCCTGGGACGCAGACAGTTGAATCGTACGGTGTTCGGTCTTTTGCTGCAGGCGTTGCGCGATCGCTGCTTTGAGCATCGGCAGGCCTTCACCGGTCAATGCCGACAGCCAGACAGCGCGCCCTTCGCCCGCCCCATTATTGGTGATTTTCGGTTCTCGATCCAGCAGGTCAATCTTGTTGTAGACGCGAATCTGCGGCACATGGTCGGCTTCGAGCTCCTTGAGCACAGCATTCACCTGGCGCACCCGCTGCCAGCGATTCGGGTCACTCGCGTCGATCAGGTGCAATATCAGGTCTGCCTCGCGCGCCTCCTGCAGTGTCGAACGGAATGCGGCGATCAGCTCATGCGGCAGATCGCGCACGAACCCAACCGTATCCGCGAGCACGACGTGCTCACCTTCCGGCAGATCCAGGCGCCGCACTGTCGGATCCAGGGTCGCGAACAGCTGGTCCTCAACGTATACGTCGGCGTCCGTCAGCGCGTTGAACAACGTCGATTTGCCCGCGTTCGTATAACCAACAAGGGCCACCGTCGGAATTTCTGCCCGCATCCGGTTGCGCCGATTCATCGAACGCCGCGTATCGACATGTTCCAGCCGCTCGTTGAGCTGCCGGATCCGCTGACCGACCAGGCGACGATCCGTCTCCAGCTGCGTTTCGCCCGGCCCGCGCAGACCGATGCCACCTTTCTGACGTTCCAGGTGAGTCCAGCCACGCACCAGGCGCGTTGACAGGTGCCGGAGTTGCGCGAGCTCAACCTGCAGCTTGCCCTCGAAGCTCCGCGCGCGCTGCGCGAAAATATCGAGGATCAGGCCGGCCCGATCCACGACGCGGCATTTGAGCTCACGTTCCAGATTGCGTTCCTGGCTGGGGCTGAGCGAGGCAGACGACACGACGAGTTCCGCGTCAACAGAGGCAATCAGTTCACGCAGTTCCTCGAGCTTGCCCTTGCCCAGGTAATGGCGGGCATCCGGACGACGGCGCGAACTCATCAACTCGCCGGCAATAATAGCGCCGGCAGAGCGCGCCAGCTCGGCGAACTCGTCGCGTTCAGACTTCTCGGGAAGGCCCTCGTGACTCGCATGGACCAGCACTGCTCGCTCGCCACTTTGCGGTCTTTCAAACAAACGCGGCCTCCTGGCGGAGTAGCGCTATGGCTTTTCTAATCGTCGTCTCCCGGCTCATCGTCTGGCAACGGCAAACGCACATTGCGTGATGGCACGACGGTGGAGATGGCGTGCTTGTAAACCATCTGATTCACGCTGTTCTTTAACAGCACCACGAACTGGTCGAATGAGTCGACCTGTCCTTGCAGCTTGATGCCATTAACCAGGTATATGGACACCGGAATTTTTTCCTTGCGGAGCATATTCAGGAATGGATCTTGCAATGTCTGCCCTTTAGCCATGTTGGGTCTCCTTATTTTTCATTATTCTCGCGGCCCGCGTCCCGGTGGCGCCGGGATTGCCCAAGCGCAGGCCTTTGCCAAAGCGTTGAAAAAGTCTAACACAGCGACTATCCGGGCAATACGCCCTACAGCGGGTTTTCAGACCAGATTTCGCGCCAGATATCGTGATATTGAGTCGATTGCCGCGGCTTCAAGGGCATCGACCGTCTCTATCGACTTCTCCGAGCGCAGCCAGGTGAGCTGGCGTTTGGCGAGCTGGCGGGTGGCAAACAGCGCGCGCTGTTGTGCCTCCTCAAGCGAAACCTCGCCGTCGAGGTATTGCCAGAACTGGCGGTAGCCGACCGAGCGCATCGACGGACTGTCGCGTGTGAGCTCCGGACGCTCACGCAGCCTGCGCACCTCATCCTCGAAACCGTCAGCGACCATATCGTCCAGACGTTGTGCAATCCGCGCGTGCAGCAGTGCTCTTGGCTCTATTTGGAGCGCAATTTTCAGATAACGAATAGCCGGTCGCGGCGACGCCGCCTGCTCCTGCCACGCCGTCAGAGTCTTGCCGCTTACCCGGTAAACCTCCAACGCCCGCTGCAGGCGCTGGCTGTCATTCGGATTGATGCGCGCCGCGGCCACGGCATCGACGGCGGCCAGTTCGCGGTGCACGGCCGGCCACCCCGATTGCTCAGCGAATGCATCGATGTCGCGGCGCATCGCCGCATCGCCCGGCGGCAGTTCGGCAATACCCTCAGTCAATGCCCGGAAGTACATCATCGTGCCGCCGACCAGCAGCGGAATACGACCAGCGGCAAAGATTGCGGCCATCTCACGGTGCGCATCGCGAACGAACTCACCGGCGGAGTAACTTTCTTCGGGGTCACGAATATCAACCAGTCGGTGCGGCACACGTGCCAGCGTCTGCGCGTCCGGCTTTGCCGTACCGATGTCCATGCCACGGTAGACGAGCGCGGAATCGACACTGATCACATCGAACGGGAAGCGCTTGCAAAGACTGAGCGCATGGCCGGTCTTGCCGGACGCGGTGGGCCCCATCAGCAGGATGGCGGTGTTTTTCACGGTCGAGACCTAACGCCCTCGCAGAAACAGGCGATCGAGCTCTGCCAACGTGATCGTCGTCCACGTTGGTCGACCATGGTTGCACTGATCGGCACGTTCCGTGCGTTCCATTTCCCGCAGCAGTGAGTTCATTTCGTCGATGGTCAACAGGCGATTCGCACGCACGGAATGGTGGCAGGCCATGGTCGCCAGGTAGTCATCGCTGACGTCATCGACACGACTGCTGCGCCCGGACTCCGAGAGGTCGGCAAGCAGGTCGCGCACCAGCGACTCGATGTCGGCGTTCTTTAGCAGTGCCGGCACCTCGCGCACGGTCAGACTCGTCGGCCCACTGCGATCGACAACCAGTCCCAGCTTTTCCAGCAACTCCGCGGACTGCTCGATCAGGTTCGCCTCGCTCTCCGCCACGGCGACGGCTGTTGGCACCAGCAGCGGCTGTCGAACGAGACCGCGATCCTCGTAATCGCGTTTCAGCTTTTCGTAAACAATCCGTTCGTGTGCCGCGTGCATGTCGACAACAACCAGCCCGTCATTATTTTCCGCCAGGATATAGATGCCTGACAGCTGTGCGACGGCATACCCAAGCGGCGGTATGTCGTGCGCTTGTTCGGCGGAGCGCTCGGGCGACGCTGCCAATGAAGTCGCCGCCGACATGGCGCTGTAACCTGCAAGCGTTTCGCGCACCGCTCCTCGTCCCGGCGCGGACGACAGCGGCATCGGGCTTTGCCGGAAGACCGCATCGCGCGTCATGGGGATCGGCGCGACGTTGTGCCCCCCGGGCCGCATGTCCTTGAGCGCGACTTCGACCGCTTGCGAGACCACGCCATGCACGCGGCGGCCGTCACGAAAGCGCACCTCGTGCTTGGCGGGATGGGCATTGGCATCCACGCCAGCAGGGTCCATCGTCAACGCGAGAACATAGGCGGGATAGCGGCCGTGAAACAGCACGTCCCGGTACGCATGGCGTGCCGCATGTGCCAGCGTCTTGTCGGAAATACTGCGGCCGTTAACAAACCAGTACTGCATATCCGGCTGGCTACGATTAAATGTCGGCAAACCGATCCAGCCAGCCAGGGCAATGCCGTCCGTTTCGTGCTCGAGATAGACGCACTGCTCGGCAAACGAGTCGCCGCAAATGCCGGCAATGCGCTGTCGACGCGCCGCGTCTGTCGACCCGGCCACGAGATTCATTACCGTGCGACGATTGTGACTGAGCGTGAAAGCCACGTCCGGGCGCGACAGCGCCAGGCGCCGTACCCATTTCTCGATATGCCCGAACTCGGTTTTCTCGGTGCGCAGGAACCGCCGACGTGCCGGCGTGTTGTAAAACAGATCGTGCACTTCGACGGTCGTTCCCTGCGGGTGTGCCGCAGGAGCCGGCCCTTCGATGGTGCCGCTGTCGGCCGTCACCTGCCACGCCGCGTCGGCACCGGTTGCCCGCGAACACAACATCAGGCGGGCGACCGAGGCGATGCTCGGCAGCGCTTCGCCGCGAAACCCCAGCGACACGACGGACTCGAGATCGTCGAGACTCGATATCTTGCTGGTGGCATGGCGCGACAACGCCAGCGACAGCTCCTGCTGCTCGATGCCCTGCCCGTCATCACGGATACGAATCAGTTTCTGGCCGCCATTAACAATGTCGATCTGAACGGCATGCGCGCCCGCATCGAGGCTGTTTTCGACCAGCTCTTTCACGACCGACGCCGGACGCTCAACCACTTCACCGGCGGCGATCTGGTTGATCAGATGACTGGGGAGCTGCTGAATTGGCATGACGAGGGGCCGACTGACGCACTACGGGCCGTCATTTTTCCAAATCGACAGTGAAAAGTCTTGTTCGGAGCTGATTAACCGCCGGAGAAGACGGGAATGCTCAACGTCTGGCCGACGCGGATATTGTCCGTTGACAGCTTGTTAGCCGCGCGAATGGCCGCTGCGCTGACGTTGTAGCGCTCCGCGATTTGCGAAAGCGTGTCGCCACGCGAGATGACGTGGCGCACCTGCCGCGCCGGCGACTGCCGCAGATTGGCGGCGATTTGCGTATCGGGCGGCGGATTCGTATAGAAATATTTGCGCAGGCCGGTCAGGACCGCGTTCGCCAGCCGCCCCTGGTAACCGGCATCGCGCAGCTTCTGTCTCCTCGCCAGGATTCGAAATAAAGGCGGTCTCGACCAGGATCGACGGCATGTCAGGCGACTTCAGCACGAGCAGGCCCGCCTGCTGCACTGTTTTGCGATGCAGCTTGGCGACTTTGCCCATCTCGCGAATAACTTTATCGCCAACCTCGAGGCTGGCGCTGAGCGACGCGTTTTGCGACAGGTCGATCAGCACCGAGGCCAGTACGTCATCCTTACCCCCCAGCGCTACCCCGCCAACCGACGCATTTTCGCGTTCGGCCAGTTGCTTGGCCGCCTCGTCACTCGCGCCCTTTAAAGACAGCGCATAAACGGAGGCGCCACTCGCGCGCCGGTCTTTGACGGCATCGGCATGGATCGAAACAAACAGGTCGGCTTTGTGCCGCCGCGCGAAGGCGGTGCGAGCACGATGATCAACGTAAACATCGCGGTTGCGAACCAGCACCGCTTGCATCCCGGGTTCGGCATTGATCCGATCAGCCAGCTTGCGGCTGATCTCGAGCGCAACATCTTTCTCCTTGGTGCGCCGTTTGCCGACGGCACCCGGATCGTGGCCGCCGTGCCCCGGATCAATCGCAATCACGATGTCACGTCCCGGTCGATAGGCCTCGGAGGCCCGCTTCACTGTCGCCAGATCACCGGAGCGCTGCAAATCGATGACCAGCCGATCACCGTACTTGGCGTTCGGCCCGGTCGTAAAACTCCTGGAGCGAACTTCGGCATTGAGATCGAGGACGACTCGCAGATCGCCGTCTGCCTGGATGGCGCTACGAATCGAGCGCACGGCGCCGGCACCCTGCGGCAAAGTCTGCAGCGATTTGGCAATACGGCCGCGCTCAAGATCCACGACCAGGCGATCGGGGCCCCGCAGTGTGAATATGCGGTGGCCAGCCGCCTTGCTCAGGTCCAGGACGACCCTCGTCTTGTCATTTTCCGCCCAGATACGGATATCTTCGACCGTCGTGTCGGCAACTGCGGCCGCCGAACACAGCAAAGTCAGGATAATCGTTGTCAGGCGCAATTGGGGCATCAGAGGAATGCAGAACCGCTCATAAGGATTATGTCGGATCAGTATACGAATACGCGGACAAAATCCAAGCATTTTTTACAGAAAAATTAACCAGATACCCGACTTACCTAAGACTTTGATTCAGCGTTGGACAGGGCCCGCACTACCGCTTCACCGCGCTTACTGACAGCGGTGAGCTCAGCAACGCGCCCCTCGTCCTGGTAAGCGAGACACAATTCCAGGTCGGCCTGCTCGTGCAATCCGGGCGCTCGCTCTGGCCATTCCACCATTCGAAAACCGTCGTCGAGCTCATTCCACCCCAGGTAACGCAGCTCCTCTTCATCAGCAACTCTATATAAATCAACATGATATAGCTTTGCCTTCGAAACCGAATAAGGCTCGACCAACGTGTACGTCGGGCTCGGCACGGCACCTTTGTGGCCGGCAGCCGTGATGAGCGCGCGCGCAAATGTCGACTTGCCGGCCCCCAGCTCGCCGCGCAGCAATAAGGTCCAGCCCGCCAGGTCATCCGGCAGAACATCCCAGACCTGCCGCGCCAACGCTGCCGTGGCCGCCTCGTTCGGCAGATACGACTTCATGGGTTGAGCACGCCTCGCAACTGCGCAATGAGATCGGAGGCCGTCATGCCACGCTCGCCGAGCACGGCAGCGCGATCACCGGCGCGCGCATGCACCTCAACACCGGCCACCGCCGCTTCCTGTAGCGACAGCCCCTGAGCCAGCAGCGCCGCAATGATGCCGGTCAGCACGTCGCCCATGCCTGGCGCCGCCATGCCCGGGTTGCCTGCCGTGCACAGCCAGGTCTCGTGCTGCGCGCACGCAATCAACGTGCCGGCGCCCTTGAGTACCGCGACCCCGCCGTAGCGCTCTGCCAGCGCCTGGGCGGCCGCAGGCCGATCGCCCTGCACTGCCGCGCCCGTCTGGCCCAGCAGGGTCGCTGCCTCACCCGGGTGCGGGGTGAGGATGCGGTGCTTAGCCTGAGACGGGTTTGCCGCCAACAGGTTAAGGGCATCGGCGTCCCAGACCGCAGCGCGGTCATCGGCGGCAACCCGTTCGTAGAGCATCCTGGCCCAATCGGTTTGTCCGAGCCCCGGGCCGAACGCAATAACGTCCGTTTTGGCCAACAATTTGTCGAGGTCGTCGGTCGAGTCCACCGCGTGTGACATGAGTTCGGGGCGCGTGGCAGCAAGCAGTGCCGCGTGCGATGGATCGGTAGCGATACTGACGCGTCCGGCGCCGGCTCGCAGCGCCGCTTCGCCGCAAAGACGCACGGCACCCGGCATGCCCGCGCCGCCGCCGACGACCAGCACATGCCCAAAATCGCCTTTGTGTGCGGTGCGTTTACGACGCGGCAGCTGTCGCCGCAGCAACGCATCATCCGCGCGGCGAAATGCCGGCGCCATCGTGCGCAGCGTGTCCGGAATTTGCAGCCCGTCGTAGATTAATTCGCCGCAGTAATCCGCAGCTTCGCCAAGAAACAGCCCGCTCTTCAGACCGACGAAGGTGATGGTCAGATCGGCATTGACCGCGCATCCAAGCACCGCACCGGTATCACCGTGGATGCCGGTCGGTATGTCCAGCGACAGCACTTTGCCGGGATGGCGATTGATGGCGATGACCGCGCGTTCGAAGTCGCCACTGACTTCGCGCTCGAGGCCGCTACCGAGTATCGCGTCGACAATGAGATCCGCTGCGTCGTCGAGTTCGCCGCCCCACTTCGACACCGCACCGCCCTGCGCGAGAAAGTCCTGGTACGCGAGCGCCGCGTCGCCGCGCAATGTGCCCGGGTCCACCAGTGTCGTCACCGTGACCGCGATGCCCGCAGCGCTTGCCAGACGCGCAACCACGTAGCCATCGCCGCCGTTGTTCCCGGCACCGCACACCACCTGCCAGTGCCGCGCGTCCGGGAAGCGTTCCCGGGTGGCCTCCACCGCGGCCGCGCCCGCCCGTGTCATCAGCGTGTAGCCGGGTATGCCATTATCCTCGATCGCCTGCCTGTCGATCTCGCGAACGGCGGCGACTGAATAGATCTGGGTGGGCAAGTTGGTCATCGCGACGATTATACTGCTCCGGAACCGGGAACTGACATTGACGATATCCACCTCGCATTACGGTAATACCGATATGGCGGCTCTCAAGGCCGAGATAGTTGGCTGGAGCCAGGAACTGGGTTTCCAGCAAATCGGTGTGAGCGATATCGACCTGGCCGTCGCCGAGGCGCGGCTGACCCAGTGGCTCGACGCCAGGTTCCACGGCAGCATGCATTACATGCAGCGGCACGGTGACAAGCGCAGCCGGCCCGATGCGCTCGTGCCGGGCACCGTCCGCGTTATTTCAGTCAGCATGGACTACCTGCCGGAAGATCAGGAAGCGGCGAAGGCCCTGCTCGACCACGACTCGCTGGCCTATATTTCTCGCTATGCGCTCGGACGTGACTACCACAAAGTGTTGCGCGGTCGGCTGCGCGCACTGGCACGACAAATCGAAGCGCAGATCGGCGAGTTCGGCTATCGCGTGTTCGTGGACAGTGCTCCCGTGTTGGAAAAAGCCCTGGCGGAGAAAGCCGGCCTCGGCTGGATCGGCAAACACACGAACCTGATCGACCGCGATCGTGGTTCGTGGTTTTTTCTCGGCGAGTTGTACACCGACCTGCCGCTGCCGATTGACCCGCCGGAAGTCTCGCATTGCGGCACCTGTCGTGCCTGCATCGACGTCTGTCCGACCGACGCCATCGTGGCGCCCTACTCGCTGGATGCGCGGCGCTGCATTTCCTACCTGACGATCGAGTCGAAAGCCGCCATCCCGGTTGAGTTTCGCAAAGCAATAGGCAACCGCATCTATGGCTGCGACGACTGCCAGTTGTTCTGTCCGTGGAACAAGTTTGCGTCCCTGACCACGGAAAGCGATTTCGCACCCAGACACGGCCTCGATGCCGCGGCGCTCTGTGATCTGTTTGCCTGGGATGAAGAGACCTGGCTGCAGCGCACCGAGGGCAGCGCAATGCGCCGGATCGGCTTTGACAGCTGGTTGCGCAATATCGCCATCGCCCTCGGCAATGCGCAGACCACGCCGGAGGTTGTCGCCTGCCTGCGGCAGAGGCAGACTGGGGAATCGCCGATGGTGACCGAGCACGTCACCTGGGCACTGGCGCAACATGAACTGACACCCGCAGCGGAGAGCAACGATGTTTGAGGCACCTGAATCGCCTTACCTGGTCCCTTTCGATGGCAGCTTTACGGTCGCCGCCGCCAGTACTCGACCAAGCACCGACGGAACCTCGCACAAAGGCAAGCACCGGCGTAAGCGGACCGAAGACCTGAACAAGTTGCAGCGCGTGCTCGCAGCAGGCGACCGACACGCGGTGCTGCTGGTTTTCCAGGCGATGGACGCAGCGGGCAAGGACAGCACGATTCGATCCGTCATGCAGGGGGTCGACCCTTCCGGCTGCCAGGTTTTCAGCTTCAAGAAACCGTCAAGCCTCGAACTCGACCACGATTTTTTGTGGCGCACGACCTGCCGCCTGCCGGAGCGCGGCCGCATTGGTATCTTCAATCGCAGCCAGTACGAGGAAGTGCTGGTGGTACGCGTGCATCCGGAAATTCTCGGCTATCAAAAACTGCCGGGCAAGCTCGATCAGCAGACCATCTGGGACGACCGGCTCGCGTCGATCCGCCAGCAGGAAGAACACCTGGCACGCAATGGCACCGTGATTCTGAAGTTCTGGCTGAACGTCTCACAAGAGGAACAAAAACGGCGCTTCATTTCGCGACTCGACGATCCTGACAAGAACTGGAAATTCGAGCCAAAAGACGTTGTCGAGCGCCGTTACTGGGATGACTACATGCACGCTTACGAAGCAGCGCTGAACGCTACGTCGCGACCCTGGGCACCCTGGTATGCAATTCCTGCCGACAACAAGTCGTACATGCGCGCACGCGTCGCCGATATCATCATCGCAACGTTGCAGAATATCGGCCTGCAATACCCGGTACCCTCCGCCAAAGACCGCGCCGAATTTGCCGAAGCGCGCGCCGAGCTGGAAGCCGAAGACTGACAGGCTTCAAAGTGTGACGCAGTTCACGCTAGTCGACCCGGCATACTGTGGCGTAGTCGCTACAATCTGCACTGCGAGAACACCATAATTGACGGAGTCGTCAGGAATTGGCGCGCAGCGTTGTGCGCCACACGAAAGGCTAGGGAATTGCTCAAAACCAGTAGGACTGAATACGGACTATCGCCGCTCGCTGCTCGAGGGACTCGAGCTGTTCAAAGACGTGTCGCCCAATGACATTCGCGAGCTGTTACAGCGCTGTAATCGTCGCGACCTGAAAGCCGGCGAACAATTGCTGTCACCTGGCGTCAGCAACGAACGGATGTTTGTCATCCTTTCCGGAAGCCTCAACGTTCATGTCGGCGCGACCGATGCACCGGTACTGGCCACCATGGAAATGGGGGAATGCGTCGGCGAGATGTCAATTATTGAAGACCGGGATCCGTCGGCGTACGTCATCGCCGCGGAAGACACGCACATGCTGGTGATTCACAAATCCGTGCTGTGGGAGATGATCAATGCATCGCATGAGTTCACCAAGAACCTGCTGATGGTTCTATCCGACCGGGTGCGTCGCTACAACCATGTGATTGCCCAGAGCTACGGCGAAATCCAGAAATTCGAACGCCATGCGACGACCGATGCCCTGACGAACCTTGCCAATCGGCATGCGATGCAGGAAACGTTTCCGGAAGAGGTTGCATCGTGCGTCCAACGCGGCGTGCCCGTTGCACTGATCATGATCGACGTTGACAACTTCAAGTTGTTCAACGATCGCTTTGGTCATGTTGCCGGTGACCGCGCCCTCTCTGCCGTTGCCGCAATACTGAGCGCACAGTTTCGCCCCGAAGACCTGCTGGTGCGATACGGTGGCGACGAGTTCGCTATTCTGTTGCCCGGCATAACAGCCGATGAAGCCGCGGCTATTGCCGAGCGCGTGCGCCAGACGGTCTGTGGCACCACGGGCGACGGCTCCGATTCGCTGATTCAAATTCCTTTGACGATTTCGATGGGCGTCGCCGAGTTGCAACCCGGTGAGAGCATCGATCGGCTCAGTCGCGCCGCGGACGCGGCGCTCTACCGTGCCAAACACGCGGGCCGCAACAAAGTATCGCTATAAGCTCAGGCGAGTGCTGCCGCCACCGGATTAAAGAAGTGCCGGCCACCCGTGGTGCGCTCGATTTGCTGAAACAGCTGTTGGTAATCGGCGTCGTTGTTGACCGGGTCTATTTGCGATGCGTTAACGATTAACAGCGGCCCGTCGTTATAAGCATGGAAAAACCGCGCATACGCCTCCGTCAGCTTTTCAAGATAGGCCCGCTCGACGTATCGGTCATAGCTCGAGTTGCGACGCACCAGACGCCGCAGCAATGAATCGACCGAGGCCTGCAAATAAATGACGAGATCCGGTACGGGCGCTTCGACGGCCAGGCTGTCGGCAATCTGGTCGTAGAGCTTGAGCTCTTCGGGGTCGAGGTTGAGCTCCGCGAACAGTCGGTCACGCGTGAACAGGTAGTCAGAGATCTGCACGCTCGAAAACAAATCGGATTGCCGCAGATCCTGGATCTGCCGGGCGCGCGCGAACAGGAAGAACATCTGCGCCGGTAGCGCAGCAGTTCGACCATCGCGGTAGAAACGCTCGAGGAACGGGTTTTCCTCGACCTCCTCCAGTACCAGTGTTGCAGACAGGCTGTCGGCCAGTCGCCGCGCCAGCGCTGTTTTGCCCACCCCAATCGGCCCCTCGATAGCAATGTATCGTGATGACCCGGTCTTGCTTTGAAGTTGGCTGACTGACACTTCCATCCTTTACTCGAGGCGTTCTATCTGCGGTTCCTGCACATTAACAGGGAGCGACGCCAGGCGGCCCAGGCCGGGAATGACGAGTTCCGGTGCGATCTCCTGCAGAGGCAACAATACAAAATTTCGCTCGGCGATGCCCGGATGCGGAACGATCAGGTCCGGATCTGCGATAGTCATCCCACCGTAGACGAGTAAATCCAGGTCAAGAACCCTGGGTCCCCAGCGCACTTCATCGCGGTCGCGACCCCGCCGCACCTCGATCTGCTGCAATCTCGGCCAACAACTCCTGCGCACTGAGTTGGGTCAGCAGTGACGCCGCGGCATTCATGAAATCGGGCTGCTCGATGCCCCCGAACGGCGCTGAGCGATACAGCGATGATTGCGCGATAAGGCGCGTGCGGGTCAATCTGCCCAGCATTTCTATCGCCGCCTGTAACTGGCGCGCCGGACCATGCAGATTACTGCCAAGGCCGATATAAGCAGGATACCAGTGCGGGTTGTGCGGCTCGCTCATGGCGTCGCGGGTTATCAGGGTGCCGGGGACTGTTTGCGGCGACGGCGACGACGGGGCCGCCGACTCTCACCCGCATTTGTATTCACTTGAAAAGTCGCCGCCCGCTCGTCGGCCGACTGCGACTGCGCATTGGTCCAGAGTTCCGCCACCTCAGCGTCGAACTGACCGACCTCTGATAACAGCAGCATGAAATCGTACGCAGCACGGAAGCGACGGTGCTCGAGTAGCTTCATCGCACGCTTGCCGCGCGTCACCGCAAAGCGCGGCTGTAGTGACAGCATCTCGCGCATGGGCGCCGTGAAGCGGCGCGGAATCGAGAGACGGCTCTGCTGCGCCGCAACAATGTCGTAAGACGCGAGACTAAGAGACTGCGCTTCCGTCATTTTCTCTTCGGCGCGCCGTATGGCGGCGAGCTTTTTCACCGGCGCCCAGAAAAACACGCCCAGCAAGAACATCGGCGTCACTGACTTACCTTCCGCCACACGTCGATCCGTGTTTTGCAATGCCGCACGCACGAACTCCCCGAAACCCTGGTCGTTGGCAAGCTCTTCTGCCGTCGCCGGAAACATCTCCTGGAACAGGCCGTGTTGCCAGAGCAATATGAACGTGGTCTCCGCGTGCCCGGTCTGGAAGAGCTTCAGGAACTCGTCAAACAAGCGAGCCGGCGGCACGTTGGCGAGCAACGGCGCGTGATGATGAATCGCCTCGACGACCGGCGGGTCGATCGTGAAATCGAGCTTCGCGGCGAACCGTACCGCGCGCAGCATGCGCACCGGATCCTCACGCAGTCTTTCCTCAGGATCACCGATGATCACCAGCTGCTTGCGCTTGACGTCCTCGACACCGCCGACATAGTCCCAGATGCTGAAATCGGTGACGGTGTAGTACAGGGCATTACAGGTGAAATCACGGCGCCAGACATCCTCTTCGATACTGCCGTAGACGTTGTCCCGAAGTATCCGGCCTTCGTGATCATGCTCGGAGTCGTCGTCGACATGTTCGGCCGCGGCGCGAAAGGTCGCGACTTCGATAATCTCGCGGCCAAAGCGCACGTGCGCCAGGCGAAACCGGCGGCCGATGAGCCGGCAATTGCCGAACAGCGCTCGCACCTCATCGGGCGTCGCGTCGGTCGCCACGTCAAAGTCCTTGGGATGCAGGTTGAGCATGGCATCACGCACACAGCCGCCGACGAGAAACGCCTGATAGCCGGCCTTGTTCAGCCGATAAAGTACCTTGAGCGCGCTCTTGGAAATCTCGTTTCGAGAAACGTTGTGATCGGCACGTGTGATGATTTGCGGCGCGTCGGCCCGGGAATTCCCGCTGTTATTCAAATGTTATTCCGCATGACAATACTGGATTCGGCCGTATCATAGCAGTCCGACGCGGCTGCGAGGCTGTTCGCGCCAAAAAACCCCGGATACGTCTTGAGCATTTGCCACGCGGCCGTATAATGGCGGCCCGGTTTTGGACGACCGGCTGAAACTCCGCTCCCTTCGTCTAGTGGTTCAGGACGCCGCCCTCTCACGGCGGTAACAGGGGTTCGAATCCCCTAGGGAGTACCAAACAAACAAAAAGACCCGCCTTGCAGCGGGTCTTTTTGTTTGTTTCGAACTGTCTCTGGAGGATTGGAACAGCCGTTCGACAAAACGCGCCAGCGTTTTGGACGCCGCAGGCGGGTCGCAGACCCGAGAATCGCCCCAAGGCGATTCGAGTCAATCCCCTGAACCACCCCACTACCTCCGCAAGCTTCGCTAACGCGCGACCGCAGTGCGCTTCGGCTAAAAACACTCTGATCACTCGCCACCCCCAACGGCATCGCCCGCTGCACCGTGCCACTAACGGCACTCCAGTTACTCACCGGCGATTGCAGCGGATAGCGGTCCGGATAACACTGCTCAAGAAAGCCACTCAGGCAAAAGTCGCCCCGGTGCGGCGGCGCGTCGTCCCAACGAATGTCAGCACCAACGCTGATCATGGCGGTACTGAATGCCTTACTGACCGTTCGCGAGGTCTCGGCACAGACCGCGATCCCGTGAGATGCGCGTTCGTCACTCACCGCACCCAACGCCTGTGGCCCGCGCCAGATCGCCGCGGTCACCTCGGAATAAATGATGTCGGCGAGCACGGCACATCCGTCTGCATGACGCCGAGATTGTTCGGCGCGTGCCTGCCCACTGATCGCCAGCGCACAAACGCCCACCAGCATGAATGCCACAAAGTCCCTTTTGTTCATCGACTCTCTCCCTGAGTTATTGACGAAGGGAGAGAATGAGTAATCCGGGCGGGAATCTACAGCAGTGAATTTCGCCTGTTTGTTAAGAAGCGCGTCAGACGAAACTCAAAAACGCGTCGATCAGGGACCACACGAGCATCACGGCCGTGGGCAAAAACGTCAGCGTGAAGCCAATTCCGCGTGAATCCGGGTCCTTCACATAGGATGCGCGATAAATAAAGCGGCCGACGATAAAGACCAGCCCTATGGCCGCACCCCAGAACCAATTCACCAAATACCCGTAAATCCACAGAGCCGGAATAAAGACAACCAGCTGCTCCATGGTGTTCTGCTGCACCCGGAACATTCGCTCGAATTCCGGATGGCCGGTGGTCGCAGGCGCCTTGACGCCATGTTTGCCGCGCATTGAACCCACCTGAATGCCAAATAGCATGAACTGCGCGAGCGCCAAAATCGTGATAATTACAGTTGCTTCCATTCCCTTCTCCTCTTGTTGATATGATCGGCGATGTGACCTCTTCCGCCACCGGACAGCCGCCCAACGGCATTTTCGAAAGAGTCTTCGGCCCCAAGCGGCAGGAGTTCGTCGCAGTGGCCTGGTCGTTCGCCTATTTCTTTTGCGTCCTCTCTTCCTACTACATCATACGACCAGTTCGCGAGGAGATGGCCGTAGGAGGCGGCCCCAATACCATACCGCTTTTATTCATCGGCACATTCGTAGCGATGATATTCGCAACCTCGATTTTCGGCTGGGTTGCATCTCGCTATCCGCGCCGCACCTTTCTGCCGTGGGTCTACCTGTTCTTCATATCGAACATCCTGATCTTCTGGTTCGTATTTTCTCAAGCCAGGAACTCGGGCGAGGACTATGTCTGGCTTGGACGTGTGTTCTTCGTCTGGCTCAGCGTCTTCAATCTGTTCGTCGTGTCAGTGTTCTGGAGCTTCATGGCAGACATCTATACACGCGAGCAGGGCCGTCGCCTGTTCGGATTTATCACCTCCGGTGGCAGTATCGGGGCGCTGATCGGTGGTCTTGTTACAAGCTCGCTGGTTACCAATATCGGTTTTCAGAATCTGCTGCCTATTTCAGCCGCAGTTTTGTTGGTCGCTGTGTTCTGTATTGGCCGGCTAAAAGGTTGGGTGCACAACGAGCATGAGGACGAGATCGACACGACCGTCGAAAGCGACGAACCGCTGGGTGGCAGCCCGTTTGCAGGAATAACCCACCTGTTTTCGTCAAAGTACTTTCTTGGCATCGCGCTCATGTCACTGATTGCCAGCCTGCTCGGCACAACCTTATACATGTTTCGAGCCGACCTCATCGGATCGGCAATTCTGGACCCCGATGTCCGAATTCAGTTCTTCTCCAATATGAACATAGCGTCAAATGCGCTCGCGCTCATCGCGCAGATGTTCCTGGTCAAACAGGTCGTTACGCGCTTTGGCATTGGTCGATCCCTGTGTCCTGTTTCCGGTCGCCTCGATGATCGGATTCTCCATACTCTCGATGGACCCAACACTCATGGCCGTCGCAATACTCGACGTGGTCCGTCGCGGCCTCGGATTCGGCTTCGCCAAGCCATCGACGGATATGTTGTATTCGGTCGTTACGCCCGAGGAGAAATACAAGACCAAGAACGCCATCGACACGGCGATCTATCGCGGTGGCGACGTGGTTGGAACCTGGAGCATCAGGCTCATGTCCATACTTGGACTCGGCATAGCGGGCATCTCGATCGTGATGGTGCCATTTGCCCTGATATCGGCTGTCGTCGCGCTATGGCTCGGCCGCGAATATAAACGCCGGGCAAAATCGCTAAGTGTTAGCGGTGTGCAGTGAAGAGAACCCGGGTCTGAACGAGAGTCACAAGTATGCAAAATACGAGTCTGATCCGTCGCCTGGCGGCAATCATGTACGACACGCTGCTGATCCTCGCGTTACTGTTCCTGGCGACAACCCCGTTTATCGCTGTGCGCGGCGGTGAGGCGGTGGAAAGCGGCGATAACTTTATTTACCGCGTGGTTGTGGTGCTTGTGATCTATGTTTTTTTTGTGGGCTTCTGGAGTTATTCCGGAAGAACGCTCGGGATGCAGTCGTGGCGCCTGCAGCTGCAGGATGACCACGGCCAGGTGCCATCGGTCGCACGCGCCAGCCTGCGCTTTGTCGCATCCCTGCTCTCCTGGCTACCGCTGGGGCTCGGCTTCATCTGGCAGCTCTGGGATCCGCAGCACCTCACCTGGCACGATCGCATCAGCAAGACGCGGCTGGTCTACTACCCGAAAGAAACCAAATAAAAAGTCGGGTCGTCGCTAACGAATCCGCGCCAGCGCGACCACGGTCACGAGTAGCAGTACCAGCGATGGCAGCCAGTTGACGAGGATGGGGTTCAGGTTAAAAACCTGGCCGGAGTTCGCCAGCGTTTCGCTTGCCAGGTAATAAGCGAGCCCGACGATCACACCGATCGCGAGACGACCGCCCGCCCCGCCGCTGCGCAATGAGCCGAAGACAAAGGCCAGCGACAGAATTGGCATGATGATAATTGTCACGGTGCGCGCGGCACGATTCCATAGTTCAGACTCGTACTGCGACGCGTCCAGGTTATTGCGCTTCAGGTAGTCGATATAGACGAGCAACCCCCGCCCCGACAGGCTGAGCGGCTTCGCCAGTGAACTGCCCAGCAACTCGGAATTGACTTCGAACGACTCGACGGCGACTGACGACTCGACGACCTGCACGCCGTTCTCGTTGAAACGCGTTTCACGCAGGTTCTCGAGAATCCAGTTGTCGTCATCATCGATGCCGGAATTCTCGGCTTTGGCGATCGACGCCAGTTCATTATTATCGTTGAAGCGAAACAGGTAGATGCTGCCAAACTCGAACTCGGCGTTGATGCGTTCGAGATGCAGATAGACCGGGCCGTCTCTGACCCAGGCCGCGTTACCCAGGCGATCGTCACCCTGCTCACAACACGCCTGCGCGCGCATTTCGCGCGCGTACAGATCGAGCGGCGGACCAATGAACTCACCGATCAGCCCGGTGAAGACCAGCAAGACCAGCCCCGATAGCGCGACCATGCCGGACATTTTCATAACGGACAGGCCGGCCGAGCGCATGACAATAATTTCGCTGTTCGACGCGAGCGCCCCCAGCCCCAGCAACGAACCGATCAATGCGGCAACCGGCAGCATTTCGAACGCCAGGTTCGGCAATCTGAGTAACGCAAATAAAATGGCCTGGGGCGTCTGGTAGTTACCGCGAGTGTCATCCAGTTCCGCGATGAACTCGAACAGCCCCGCGAGCGCGAGCAGCACCACCAGCACCAATGCCGTGCTCGCGAGAATCGTGCGCATCATGTACTGGGTGAGAATGCCGTTCATCGAAAGATTCGCTTATGCACACCATTCTGGTACGCCATCAGCAGTGCGGTGAACACGAGCATGCAGCCGTGCACCCACCACAGACCCAGTTGCGGCGAAATCGTTGCCTGCTCGATCCAGGCTTTCGCGGCACTGAGCATGTTCAAATAGATAATAAAAACGAGGAGACCGATTGCGAGGCGCCCGTAACGCCCGGCGCGCGGCTGACTGCGGCTCAGCGGTACGGCCAGCAGCGCGAGGATGATTGTCGAGATCGGTATGCTCAGGCGCCACTGCCGTTCGGCAATGTGCTCGAGTTCCTCGGAGCGCATCAGATCTGCGTAGTGCATCGCGCGTGGCCGCGGATCGGCCGGCTCCAGACTCGGCAATTCGTAGGGAATGCCGTGCTCGGCAAATTCGACAACGCGAAATTTCGAGGTACCGGGTATGCCCTCATAGCGACGCCCCTGGTGCAGCACCAGCAGCCGCGTGTTGGGGTCTTCGGTATCAACCTGTTCGCCGCGTTTGGCGATCACCACTTCCACCTGACCACTGCTATTAATCCGGCGCTGCATGAAAACATTCCGCATCTCGCCTTCCGGTGTGACGCTCTCACCATAGACAACCGCCTCATCGGGACCGAACACGGTAAATCGCCCAGGCTCGATGCTGGCCAGATCCGCCTCGCGCCGTGCTTCGGCGCCGATGCGATCCACCGCCGTCAGGGCGCGCGGCGCGCCGTCAATGGCCAGCCAGGCAACGACGGCGGCGAGCGGCAGCAACAGCCACATCAGCGGCCGATAAATGCCGCTGGGACCCACACGACAGGCCATCATCGCCGGCATTTCGCTGTCACGGTACAAACGCCCAAGGGCGACCATGATCGACAGGAACAGGCCGATTGGCACGAGAATCGTCAGGTATTGAGCCGCTGACAGGCCAATCACGTCAAAAGCGGCATCCTTTGGCAGCTTGCCCTTGGCCACGTCGCCCAGCACGCGAGCGAACTGATTGGTCAGCAAGATCAGCAGCAGGACCAACGTCACACCGAACCAGGTCGTCGTGATTTCGCGAAATATGTACCGATCGAGAATGCGGATCATCGATGCCCGGATATTGCATAGCTGCATGCAGCGTAAACAGTTAGACTACCGGTTTTATTTTGTCCGTGACAGTCCCGCAACGGAAACAAGGCAATCCGAATTTATGGAATACTTCACAACAACCAGCAATCCTTCCCGTCGCACCGTCGACTGCGTCATCGTGGGCGTTTACGAGCGCGGCAAGTTATCGACCGGCGCCGCCGACATCAATGCGGCAACGTCGGGCGAACTTCGCCGGCTTTTCAAGAGTGGCGACCTGTCCGCGAAGGTCGGCGACTGCGCGATGCTCACGGGCCTCGACGGCGTCAAAGCCAAACGCGTTGCCGTGGTCGGATTGGGCAAACCCAGTGCTCTGCGAGCGCGACAGTTTCGCCTGGCCATGACGGCCGCCGCCAAGGCCATTGCAAAGTCCAAAGCGAAAAGCGCACTGAATACCCTGGCGCTCGAGGCCGTTGCGAACTGCAGTCCGTATTACCTCGCCCGCTATTCTGCCGAAACCATCAATGCGGCGCTGTACCGCTTTACAAAAATGAAGAGCGGCAAAAAGCCCGCGGCAAGTCCTTTGCAGAAGATCGGATTTGTTATTGCCAAACGTGGCGACGCTGCAGCGGTGTTGCGCGGCGCTGAACACGGCGATGCTATCGCGGCCGGCGTGGCGCTCGCCAAAGACCTTGGCAATCTGCCCGCCAATGTTTGTACGCCGACTTACCTCGCGCGCACAGCGAAGAAAATGGCGCAAGGCAATGGCAAACTGACCACGCGCATCCTGAATGAGCCGGAGATGAAACGCTTGAAGATGGGTTCACTGTTGTCAGTGACAGCAGGCACGAAGGAACCGGCCCGCCTGATCGTGATGCAGTACAAAGGTGCTGGCAGCGACAAACCGATTGTGCTGGTTGGCAAGGGCGTCACTTTCGATTCCGGTGGCATCTCGTTAAAGCCCGGCCCGGCCATGGATGAGATGAAGTACGACATGGGCGGTGCGGCCGGCGTCCTCGGGACCATGCTCGCCGTTACGAAGTTGAAGTTACCGATCAACCTCACGGTCATTGTCCCCGCTGTAGAGAATCTGCCGAGTGGCACCGCCACCAAACCCGGCGATATCGTCACGAGCATGTCCGGCCAGACGATCGAGGTTTTGAATACGGACGCCGAGGGCCGGCTGATTCTTTGCGACGCACTCACGTACTCACGGCGCTTCAAGCCGGAGATCGTCATTGACGTTGCCACCCTGACCGGTGCCTGCGTTGTGGCGCTCGGGGCACACCGAACCGGCGTCATGAGCAACAGCGACGACCTGCGCAACGAGCTCGTTGATGCCGGCGAAAGCTCGGCTGACCTTGCCTGGCCGCTGCCGCTCGGCGAAGAATACGAAGAACAGCTGAAGAGCAATTTCGCCGACCTGGCCAACATTGGCGGACCGGGTGGCGGCGCGGTCACCGCGGGGTGTTTCCTCGGCAAGTTCACCGACGGACTGACCTGGGCACACCTGGACGTTGCCGGTACGGCATGGACCGGCGGCGCGGCGAAAGGCGGCACCGGCCGACCGGTGACGCTGCTTGCGGAGATGGTCCTCGCGCGCGCCGGCGCATTGCCAAAATAAGCAACGCACCGTGGCCCGTGTCGATTTCTATGTGCTTGAGCGCGTTGACGAGCGAGCACGCCTGGTGCTTGCCTGCAGGCTGGCCGAAAAAGCCTATCGCCTGGACAATCGAGTTTATGTGCACACACAAAACCGCGCTGATGCAGAGCACCTCGACGAACTTTTGTGGACATTTCGTGACGGTAGCTTTGTGCCGCACGCGCTACTCGGTGACGCCGACATGGCCGAATCGCCAATCATGATCGGGAGCGACACCGACAGCGTCACGCCCTGCGACCTCCTCATCAATCTCTGCGACGAGATACCGGAGTTTGCGGCCAGTTTTCCGCGCGTGGCTGAGATCGTAACGAAGGATGACCGCTGCCGGACACTGAGTCGCAAGCGCTTCGCTGCCTATCGCGACGACGGGCACACGATCGAGACGCATAAGCTCTGATGGACAAGTCCTACCAACCTAAAGACATCGAACAGCGTTTGTACCAACGCTGGGAAGAGCGCGGCTATTTCGCGCCGCAAGGCGACGGCGAACGTTATTGCATCATGATCCCGCCACCGAATGTGACGGGCACGCTGCACATGGGGCATGGATTCGGCGACACGATCCAGGACGCGCTGATCCGCTACCACCGCATGCGCGGTGACCGCACGCTGTGGCAACCGGGCACCGATCACGCCGGCATCGCGACGCAGATGGTCGTGGAACGTTTGCTGAATGCTGAAGGTACGTCAAGACGCGATCTCGGCCGCGAAAAATTCGTCGAGCGAGTCTGGCAATGGAAGAAAGAGTCCGGCGGCAAGATCAGTCAGCAAACGCGCCGGCTTGGCGCTTCCGTCGACTGGCAGAACGAACGCTTCACCATGGACGACGGTCTGTCAAAAGCCGTCACTGAAGTCTTCGTCAGGCTGCACGAAGAGGGACTGATTTATCGCGGCAAGCGCCTCGTCAACTGGGACCCGGTGTTGCACACAGCGCTCTCGGACCTCGAGGTCCTGTCGGCTGACGAAAAAGGGTCTCTCTGGCATTTTCGTTACCCGCTGGCATCCGGCGATGGTCACCTGGTCGTCGCGACGACGCGACCCGAGACCATGTTGGGCGACAGCGCCGTTGCCGTGCACCCGGATGACGAGCGTTACAAGGCACTGGTCGGCCAGGATATCGTTCTACCGATTGTCGGCAGACGCATTCCGATTATCGCCGACGATTACGTCGATCCGGAATTTGGCACCGGCTGCGTGAAGATCACGCCGGCCCATGACTTCAATGACTACGACATCGGCAAACGTCATGACCTGCCGGTCTACAACATACTGACTGATGACGCCGCTCTGAATGACACGGTGCCCGAGGCTTACCAGGGCATCGATCGTTTCGAAGCGCGCAAGCAGATCGTTGCGGAATTCAAGGAACTCGGACTGCTGGAAGAGATCGAGGACTACGTGGTCAAGATTCCTCGCGGCGATCGCTCGCACGCGGTGGTCGAGCCCTACCTGACCGATCAGTGGTACGTAAAGATCGAGCCGTTGGCGAAACCGGCGATCGAAGCGGTCGAGACCGGCAAGATCAAGTTCGTGCCGGAGAACTGGTCGAAGACCTACTTCGAGTGGATGTACAACATCCAGGACTGGTGTATCAGCCGCCAGCTCTGGTGGGGGCACCGGATTCCCGCCTGGTACGACGACGCGGGCAAGGCGTACGTTGGCTATTCGGAAGCTGACGTCCGCGAGAAGCACGGGCTGGGTGCAGACGTTGCGCTGCGGCAGGACGAGGACGTTCTCGACACGTGGTTCTCGTCGGCCTTATGGCCATTCAGCACGCTGGGCTGGCCGGACAAGACCGAGCGGCTCGACGATTTTTACCCGGGCAACGTTCTCGTCACGGGGTTCGACATTATCTTCTTCTGGGTTGCCCGCATGATCATGATGGGCATCAAGTTCATGGGTGACGTGCCGTTCCGCGAGGTCTATATCCACGGACTGATTCGCGCCGAAGACGGCCAGAAGATGTCGAAGTCCAAGGGCAACGTGCTGGATCCGCTGGACCTGATCGACGGTATCGATGTCGATGCGCTCATCGCGAAACGGACCCGCGGCATGATGCAGGACCACCTTGCGCCGAAGATCGAGAAAGCCACGCGCAAAGAATTCCCGGACGGCATTGATGAGTACGGTACGGATGCGCTGCGCTTCACTTTCGCCGCACTGGCAACGACCGGTCGCGATATTCGCTTCGATCTCGGCCGCATCGAAGGCTACAAGAACTTTTGCAACAAACTCTGGAACGCCGCGCGCTACGTGTTAATGAACACCGAGGCTCTCGACGCGGGCGAGGCGGAACAAAGTGCCGCGGACCGCTGGATTCTGACGCGCCTCGATTCCACGGTCGCTGCCGTAACCGGCCACTTCGATACCTATCGCCTCGATCTCGCGGCGCAAGCCATGTACGAATTCACCTGGCACGAGTTTTGCGACTGGTACCTCGAATTATCGAAGCCGGTACTGCAATCCGAGCAGGCATCTGCTGAACTGCAACGCGGCACGCGGCAAACGTTGATCACGGTGCTTGAGTCAGTGTTGCGACTGCTGCATCCCCTCATGCCTTTTATCACCGAAGAGATCTGGCAGCAGGTCGCGCCGCGCGCTGGCGTTACCGGCGAGACGATCATGCTGCAGGACTACCCGGTGGCCTCCTCCGCCGGCGATCGTGCAGCCGTCGACGACATCGAGTGGGTCAAGCAATTCATCCTTGGCATTCGCCAGATTCGCGGCGAAATGGACATCTCTCCCGGCAAAGCGCTGCCGGTGCTGTTACAGCATGCGACCACGGAAGATCAGCGGCGCGTCGATGCCCACATGCTGCTGCTGCAGTGGGTCGGCCGCGTAGAATCAGTCACGGTCCTGGCCGCTGATGAGCAACCACCGACCACCGCAACGGCGCTGCTGGGCGACATGCGGCTGCTCGTGCCCATGCAGGGGCTGATCGATGTCGACGCCGAACGCGCGCGTCTCGACAAGCAGATGACAAAGGTCCGTGCCGAGCTCGGCCGCGCCCAGGGCAAACTCGGCAATCAAAAATTTGTGAACAATGCGCCGCCTGCCGTAGTCGAACAGGAGCGTCAGCGCGTTGCGGAGTTCGAGAAGACCATCGCGCAGCTCGCCGAACAGCTCGACAAGCTCGACGAACTGGCCTGAAAACAGCCTGATTTTTGAGCACTGCATCACACTCTCATGGCCACTGCAGTGCAATGCGGCGGGCGCTGGGCGACCATAAGCGATCGATGCCGCCATTTTTACACCCAAGCTCTTTTAAACCCAGGACCAAGCGATGCAGCGCGGAAATACGCTAGAAACCCTGCACACCAGCCGAGACGCACAGCAAGACGTCTTGAAACGTGCGCGCGCGGGGCTTAGTCGCATCATCCTCGGCAAGGATGAGCAAATCACGCTGGCGCTGGCCTGCCTGCTCGCCCGCGGCCACCTGCTGATTGAAGATCTTCCCGGTCTGGGCAAAACCATGCTGGCGCAAGCGCTTGCCCGCGTGCTGGGCTTAAGTTTCAGCCGCATTCAATTCACGAGCGATCTGTTGCCGGCCGATATCATCGGCGTTTCAGTTTTCCGGCAGTCCAGCGGGGAATTCGAATTTCAGCCGGGCCCGGTGTTTTCGCAATTGATTCTCGCTGACGAAGTCAATCGAGCGACGCCGAAAGCACAGAGCGCCTTGCTGGAGGCGATGGAGGAAAACCAGGTTTCCGTCGACGGCAACACCCGGCGCTTGCCGGAGCCATTTTTTGTGGTCGCGACGCAAAACCCGGGCGATCAGATCGGCACATTCCCGCTGCCCGAATCGCAGCTCGACCGATTCCTGATGCGCATCGAGATCGGCTACCCGAACGAGGCCAGCGAGCGCGAGCTACTTGCCGGTGACGATCGCCGCGCGATGCTCGGCGACATCGACAGCGTGTGCGGTACTGACACCCTCCTGGAACTGCAGCGTGCTGTCCGCGAAGTGAACATCAGTGATGCCCTGGTTGACTACATTCAGGCGCTCGTCAGGCACACGCGCGAATCCGCAGACATTGACATCGGCTTGTCGCCGCGCGGCGCGCAGGCGCTGGTCGCGGCCGCACGCGCGCATGCGTTTGTCGAAAACCATGCCGGCGCTTATCCGGACGACGTGCAAGCCGTGTTTACAGCGATTGCGGGCCATCGACTTAAACCAGCCGGAAGTACCCGGTTCCGTAGCCCAGCAGAGCTTTGCCAGCATGTCCTCGATACCGTGGCCATTCCCTGATCCGCGCAATCTCGTAAGCGCTTTCAGAAACTTCGCCGGCGCCCGCGCGCAGCGTTGGGCGCGCAAGCGCCAGGGCCGCGATCCGTCGACGACGCGCCTGGGCCCGGGCCGTGTCTACATACTGCCAACGGGCGTCGGCTTCGTGTTCGGGATCATGGCGTTTGCCATGCTGCTCGGCTCGATGAACTACAACAACAACCTCTCTTTTCTGTTGACCTTCCTGCTGGCCGGAATCGGCCTGATTTCAATGCACCAGTGTCAGCGAAACCTGGTCGGGCTCGAACTCACTTTTGCCGGCGCCGAGCCGGTCTATGCCGGCCAGGCGATGCGTTTTCGTATTGCGGTCACCAATAATGCGAAAAATGCCCGCTATGGCATTCGTCTTAATCATGACGCCGTTACCAGCGAGGCAATGGACCTCGCCGCTGGCGAAAGCAAAGTGTTTACGTTGGCGATCCCGACGGACCGGCGGGGCTGGATCAGGCTGCAACGCTTTGGCATACGCACCTTGTTTCCTTTCGAGTTGTTCCGCTCCTGGGCCTGGCTGCACATGGATATCGCCGGCCTGGTTTATCCGCGCCCGGCCGAGCATGCGCCCGAGCCACCGCCGACGATGGTGGCGCACGGCCACCGCCAGCACGATGCACGCGGTGAAGAAGACTTCGCCGGACTGCGCCGCTACCAGGCCGGCGACTCGCCGCGACACGTCGCCTGGAAAGCTTATGCACGCAGCGGTCAGCTGTTGTCCAAACAGTTTGCCGGTGCCGACACGAGCAGCCAGTGGTTCGATTTCGATGACCTGAGCGAGGCCGACATCGAACAGCGCCTGTCGATTCTTACGCGCTGGATCGTGGCTACCGATCGCACGCTGGCCGACTATGGCCTGCGCATCCCGGGCGCGGAATTCAAGCCCGCCCATGGCGAAACTCACCGCCGCGCCTGCCTCGAGGCGCTGGCCCTGTACGCGAGTGGCAACGACTGATGGCCAAGGCACGCGGCACTGACGGATCGCTGCTTTCGAGCCTGCCCTGGACGCTCGGCGCATTGTCGCTGTCGTTCCTGCCGCACCTGCCGTATTTGCCCATTTGGATAACGGCCGCCTTTTTCGGTTGCGCGAGCTGGCGTTACATCATTGAGAGACAACGGCGGCCGCTGCCTTCAAGCTGGTTCCGCGCGGCACTCGCGCTGGGCTGTTTCCTCGGTGTCCTGGCGACTTACTCGTCGATCAGCGGCGTCGGACCAGGATCCGCATTGCTCGCCGTGATGGCTTCCCTGAAGCTCCTGGAGACTCGCAAGCGTCGCGATCAGTTCGTCTTGCTGTTTATCGCGATTTTTCTGGTCATGTCATCGCTGTTGCGCGAGCAGTTTATGTGGTCCCTGCCCTACATGCTCGTCGCGATGACCGTGATCATGACCGCGTGGCTCAGGATGTCCGCCGGCAACAGCGAAACGCCGAAACAAAGCTTTGCAACCGGCGGGAGACTGCTGTTGTACGCGGCGCCACTGGCCCTTGCCATGTGGGTATTTTTCCCGCGCATTCCCACACCGTTCTGGGCCGTTCCCATTGACACCAGCCAGGCCTCATCCGGCCTTAGCGACTCGATGAGTCCTGGCGACATTACGTCCTTGTCGATGTCCAGCGAGGTCGCTTTTCGCGTGACGTTTGACGGCGCCGTTCCGCCACCACGGGATCGCTACTGGCGCGGGCTGGTACTCACACGTTTCAACGGTCGCACGTGGACCGCTCGCGAGCCGAGCATCAGTGGCACCGCCATCCGGCAAATCAGTTTTGCGGGAGAGCCAATCAGCTACGAAGTCACCCTGGAGCCGACGCGGCAGCAATGGGTTTTCGCGCTCGATATGCCTGTTAACTGGTCGCTGGCGCAAACCTTCATGGGTCCACAGCAACAGTTGGCACGCTCCATGCCGATCGACCAGAGAGTTGTCTACAACGCAGTCTCGTACAGCGACTATGCGGTAGAAACCGATCTGCAGGCGCCGTTCATAAACTGGTACTCGAGCCTGCCGGAGAACACGAACCCGCGCACGCTGGAACTGGCGCGCACGATGCGAGCCGCAGCGCGCGACGAGGCCGGCTACATTGATGCCGTGCTTGCGATGTTCAACGAGCAGGAATTCTTTTACACGTTGGAGCCGCCGCCGCTGGGCAGTAACCCGGTCGACCGGTTCCTGTTCGATACACGACGTGGTTTCTGCGAGCACTATGCCTCCGCTTTCTCGGTACTTATGCGCAGCGTCGGCATTCCGACGCGCATCGTGCTCGGTTACCACGGCGGCGAAATCAATCCAATGGGCGGACATTTGATCGTGCGCCAGTCAGACGCACATGCCTGGACTGAAGTCTGGCTCGACGGTGTCGGCTGGCGTCGCGTTGATCCGACAGCGGCCGTGGCGCCGGACCGCATCGACTATGGTGCGAGCGACGCTGCGTTCGAAGGCCTCGGTGCGGCCTGGGGCCTGGCAGCGCCGTCTGCATTACTGCACAAACTGTCGCTGACCGTTGATGCCGTGAGTGCCAAATGGAACGACTGGATTCTCGGGTACGGGCCCGACACGCAAAGTCGTTTCATGGAATGGCTGGGCATGCAGAATCCTGACTGGCAGAAAATGCTGCTTACCCTGGTCGCCGTCATTGCCGGTCTTATCCTGGCAATTAGCGGGTTGTTGATGTTGCGCTACCGCGTGCCGCAGAAGGACGAGGCTGCCCGGCTGTACGCACGATTTGTGAAGAAGACCGGGCTCCAACCTGGCGTGGGCGAGACGCCTTTGCACTTTGCTGCACGTGCCCGGCAGGCCAGCACGTTGCCACCACCCACCATCGAAGCAATCACGAACGCTTATCTCGATGCGCGCTATGGCCCGACATCCGGCGCGGCCTTTGTACGACTCAAGACCGCCGTATCCGCTATCACGTAGTCTTCGTGGTCGGCTCTACTCTTACCAGGCCAAGCAGCAGGCCACCCACCAGAAACAGCGGCATTAATGTCAGCAGGACCCATTTCGGATCGTCGGAAAGTGTTGCCGCGACGGCAACCATGGCCGGACCCAGTACGTGTGCGAACTTCGTGACCATGTTGTAAAAGCCGAAAAACTCACCCGGCTGATCCGGCGGAATCAACGATGCATACAAGGGACCGACTCAAGCCCTGCACGCCGCCCTGCACCGTGCCGATAATCATTGCCATGATGTAAAACTGGCGTACGTCCTGCATGACCATCGCCCACGCAGACATGCCGGTATAGACCAGCAGCGCGAAGTAGATTCCCGACCGCGGCCCGAAGCGGTGCGCGGCGAGACCATAAAGAAAGGTCGCAGGAAACCCGATGAAGTTAGTGATGAGCAGGGCCATGACCAGGTCCTTGTCTGCAAAGCCCAATCGCTGTCCATAATTCACCGCCATGAAGATGACGGTAAAAACACCACCAAGGTACAACCAGTACGCGCTCAGAAAAATGACGATGTTGCGGTACTGCCCGACTTTTTGCATCGTCGCCCGCAGCTCGGCGTACGCCGCGCGAATCGTGCCGCTGCTCACTTCAAGCGGGCTGTGGTGTTCCGGCACGAAAAACACCAGCGGCAACAAGAACAACAACCACCAGATGCCGACTGACACAAAGGCGAAACTGAAAACTTCTTCGGTGTTGGCAAAGCCGAACGTCGCGGGCGACGACAACATCCACAGGTGCAGCGCCAGTAGCACCGCGCCGCCCAGGTAGCCCAGCGAAAACCCGAGCGAGGATACGAAACTGAAGTAGCGCGGTGGGCACACGTCGATCAGCAACGAGTCGTAGAACACGGTCGAGCTGTAGAAGCCAACCGATGCGATCATGTAGACGAACAGCGCGAGTTGCCATTGACCCTGGCCAATCAGGCCCAGTGCTGCGGTCATCGATGCGCCGATGAGGGCGAGCACCAGCAGGAAACGTTTTCTGTAGCCGCCGGTATCGGCAATCGTGCCGAATATCGGCGCCGTGATACAGACTATGACACTCGCCGCGGAGGTGACCCAGCCCAGTCTTGCCGTAACTGCCGAGCCATCGTCGCCGACGCTCCAGAAGTTCCCCAGGACCAGCGGAAACAGCACGGCGAGCACGCTGAGGGCGAAGGCAGAATTGGCCCAGTCGTAAAGAGCCCAGCCAATAACCTTCTTGTTAAGAATCGCGGAATACGGCAATACGCAGTCTCAGCTTGCTGGCGCGGGCGATCAATGCTCTCGAGTCTCGCGAAACGCAATGTCCGGCCAGCGCTCTTCAGTCAGATTCAGATTGACCCGGGTAGGAGCAATGTAGACCAGACTGTTGCCGTGATCCAGCGCCAGGTTGTCGTGCGCCTTCTTCTCGAACTCCTGCAGCATCTTTTCGTCATCGCATTCGACCCAGCGCGCCGTTGCGACGTTGATCGCTTCAAACTGACACTCGACGTTGTACTCATCGCGCAGGCGATGGGCGACCACGTCAAATTGCAGCAGGCCCACCGCGCCGAGAATCAGGTCGTTGTTACGGAAAGGCTTGTACAGCTGTGTCGCACCCTCTTCGCACAATTGCGCCAGGCCTTTCTGCAATGCTTTCAGACGCAGGGGATCCTTGAGCACCGCGCGCCTGAATATTTCCGGCGCGAAATTGGGTATCCCTGCAAAGCGGAGGTCTTCGCCCTGCGAGAAACTGTCACCAATATTAATGGTGCCGTGATTGTGAATACCGATGATGTCGCCGGCGTAGGCCGTCTCCGTGTGCTGACGGTCCGCCGCCATGAAAGTGATGGCATCCGGAATCTTCATTTCCTTGCCCGAGCGCACGTGCAGGACACGGGCGCCTTTGCGGTATTCGCCGGAACAGACCCGCATGAAGGCGATCCGGTCGCGGTGGCCCGGATCCATGTTTGCCTGGATCTTGAAAACGAAACCCGACAGTGCTTCCTCTGTTGGACTGACAATGCGCTGCTCGCTTGCGCGCGCCAGCGGCGCGGGCGCGTGCATAACGAACTCGTCCAACAATTCCTTGACGCCAAAATTCGCGATGGCCGAGCCGAAAAATACGGGCGTCTGCCTGGCCGCCAGATAGTCCGGCAAGGACAGCGCCGGGCACGCACCCTTCACCAGTTCGATTTCGTCGCGAAAATCATCCGCGGCGTCGCCGAGGACGTCGGTCGCTGCGGCAGAATGCAGTCCGTCGATCATTCTGATTTCAGCGGCCTTCTCGCGCCCGACACGGTCGTAGAGATAGATCTTGTCCTGCAGCAAATGATAGACGCCGCGCAACGACCGGCCCATGCCTATCGGCCAGGTAATCGGTGAGCACTCGATCTTCAGTACGGACTCAATTTCGTCGAGCAGATCGATCGGTTCCTGGCCGTCGCGATCGAGTTTATTGATGAAAGTCATGATCGGCGTATCGCGCAGGCGACAGACTTCCATGAGCTTGATAGTGCGTTGCTCGACGCCTTTTGCGCAGTCGATGACCATTAGCGCCGAATCGACCGCGGTCAACGTGCGATACGTATCTTCCGAGAAATCCTCGTGACCGGGAGTGTCCAGGAGATTGATGACATGCCCGCTATACGGAAACTGCATCACCGACGAGGTGACCGAGATGCCGCGCTGCTGCTCCAGCGCCATCCAGTCCGAAGTCGCGTGCCGACTGGCCTTGCGACCTTTGACCGTGCCCGCCAGCTGGATGGCCCCGCCGTACAGCAACAGCTTTTCAGTCAGCGTGGTCTTGCCCGCATCCGGGTGCGAGATAATCGCAAAGGTGCGGCGCAGGCTGACTTGTTTTTCGATGTTGGACATGGGTTTTGATCGGGATCAGTCGCTGATCTGCAAAGGCGGCGCAGTCTAGCCGACTCACGGCCGCAGCGAAACCACGGGGTCAGCTGTCGGCAACGAGCTTCTTCACGAGTACCGCCGCATCCTCGCGACCCGCGTTCGCCTGGTAGTAGGCCGGTCGATTCGCCACCAGGCGAAATCCTTTCTTGCGATAAAGCGCCAGCGCCGTCGTGTTTGACGGGCGAACTTCCAGAAATATGTCCCGCACCGACGCCGAGCGCGCGCGGAACAACATCTCGTTCACCAGGCGCTCGCCGTAACCCATCGAACGGAACTCAGGTTCGACGCAGACATTCAGGATGTGCGCCTCTCCTGCCGCGATGGACAGTATGGCGTAGCCGGCTACGCGCCCCTCGCGGATCAATACCATGCTCTGGTAGCCGGCCAACAGGCAGTCACGAAAGACACCGTGACTCCAGGGAAACTCGTAGCTGCGGCGCTCGATATCAGAAACCGCAGCGAGATCTTCGTGCTGCATATCGCGAATGGATGCCGGCGTATCGGCGAAGCGCACGTTCATGCGCGCGACTCCGCGGCCAGGCGTGCCGCCAGGCACAGGTCGCTCCAGGCCTTCTTCTTCTGCGAGGGGCTGCGCAACAAATACGCCGGGTGATACGTCACCACGAGCGGGATCTCACCGAGCGTATGTGCCTTGCCACGCATCCGTCCGACCGGATCGTTACAACCCAGCAGGTTTTGCGCCGCGATCTTGCCCACGGCCAGAATGATCTTCGGTTGGATCAACGCAATCTGGCGTTCGAGGTAACCCCGGCAAGCCGCCGCTTCAGCGGGCTTCGGGTCGCGATTGTCCGGCGGCCGACATTTCAGGATATTGGCGATAAAAACGCGGTCGCGGCTTTGCCCGATTGCCTGCAGCATCTGATCGAGCAGCTGGCCCGCCCGGCCGACGAACGGCTCGCCGCGGCGGTCTTCCTCCGCGCCGGGCGCCTCGCCGATGATCAGCCAGTCCGCGTCGTGGTTACCGACGCCGAATACCGTCTGCGTACGACTGGCTGCAAGCTCACAGCGCGTGCAGTCGGCGACGCACTGCTGCAGTGCGTCCCAGCCCAACTCGCTCGGCGCAAATTCCGCGTCGGGCGATTCAGTCTCGAGTAGCTCGGCATCCTGCTGATCGCGGGGCAGCCAGACGTCGATGCCCATCGCTCGCAAGTACGCGCGTCGCTGCTGTTCGGGTTGGAGCACTGCAAATCCTGATGCTTAAGGCCAACTGCCAGTTTGCCACGGCGTATCGTGGTTTTCACTGGCTGTCGCGTCTCATTGGCGCTGAACGCTGCCGATCAGGTCACTCCCGGCCAGCACCTTGTCGCCAGGCGCCACAGTGACCTTGCCGGTCACCGGCATATAGACATCCGCAAACTTCGCCAGGCGCAGGTAGGCGCAACGATGGCCCTGGCCAATCCGCTGGCCGAAACCGACGAAAGAATGCGGTGCAATCCCGAAACGATAGCCGTGGAACTGCAGGACGACATCGTCGCCCTCGTCCGTTTTGATCCACAGGGCATTGGCCGGACAGTCACTGTTCTCCGGCGCGTCTGCGCGGAGATCCATGACGGTGCCCTCGACCGGACTCCGGGCCGTGTACGCGCCGAAACTGTTGATTCGAATACGGATGCGGTAGGTCTCGCCCGGCAGAAAGCAGGCCTCGGTTTTTTCGACCGAGACCACTTCGCCGTCGGCGGGGCTGATAACACCGAGCGCAACTGCCTGCACCCCTCGCTGCGGATCACGAAACAGCAGGAACAGGTAGACAAAGAGGATGGCGGGTAGCAGCGCAAGCCACGGATCGGCAAAGCGGAGCAAAACGATGCCAAGCGCGGCCACCAGCGCCAGCGGCACCACGCCCTCATGGGCGACAAATGGATTTCGGCGTCTGTACACGGCAAGCAGCTCTCGACTCAGAAACATCGCGGACGATCCCTTTGTTTCGGGCTGGAGTCAATACAGTTAGAATGCGCGGCTCACAGACTTAAGGATTGAATCGCAATGCGTTTTTCCCAATTCGGGCTAACCACGCTCAAGGAAGTGCCGGCCGATGCAGAAATCGTCAGCCACCAGTTGATGCTGCGAGCGGGCCTGATTCGACGCCTTGCGTCCGGCCTGTTCACGTGGATGCCGTTGGGATTGCGCGTGTTGCGCAAGATCGAGAACGTGGTGCGCGAGGAAATGAATGCAGCCGGCGCGCTCGAGCTCCTGATGCCTGCCGTGCAGCCGGCCGAACTGTGGCAGGAGTCGGATCGCTGGGATAAATACGGTCCATTGCTGCTGCGGATGCAGGACCGCCATTCGCGGGAATACTGTTTTGGCCCGACCCATGAGGAAGTGATTACCGATATCGCGCGCCGTGAGTTACGCAGCTACAAGCAGCTGCCGGTCAATTTCTACCAGATTCAGACCAAGTTTCGTGACGAGATTCGACCGCGTTTTGGCGTGATGCGCTCGCGCGAGTTCATCATGAAAGACGCTTATTCGTTCGACATTGACCAGGCGGGATTGCAGGCGTCCTACGAGCGCATGCACGCTGCTTACACGGCGATCTTTGAACGCCTTGGCCTCAAGTTCCGCGTCGTGGATGCCGACAGCGGGGAGATCGGCGGCAGCCGGTCGCAGGAATTCCACGTGCTGGCTGATTCGGGCGAGGACGCCATCGCGTACTGCGACAGCGATAATTACGCGTCCAACATCGAAACCGCGGCAACGTTACCACCGTCGGGCGCTCGACCAGCGGCAACCCAGGACCTTGAGAAGATCCCGACGCCGGGCGTTGGCACCATCGAGGCGCTGACCACGTCGCTCTCGATAAAACCCGAACAGACGCTGAAAACCCTGATTGTTGAGGGCACGGACGGGCCGGTCGCCCTGGCGCTGCGCGGCGATCATGCGCTGAATATCGTCAAGGCACAAAAACTGCCGGGCATCGCCGCGCCGCTGACGATGGCCAGTCCGGCTGCGATCCACGCAGCCTGCGGCTGCGCGCCGGGATTTGTCGGCCCGATCGGACTCGACATACCCGTCTATTTTGACCACGCGACGGCCACGATGAGCGACTTTGTCTGCGGCGCGAACGAGGTCGACCACCATTACAAAGGCGTCAATTTCGACCGCGATATCGCCGTCACAGAAACCGTTGACCTGCGCAACGTTGTCGAAGGTGACCCGACGCCGGGCGGCAACGGCACGTTGCGCATTGCCCGTGGCATCGAGGTGGGGCATATCTTCCAGCTCGGCGACAAGTACAGCCTGGCCATGGACGCCACGGTGCAGGACCCCGACGGCAATAACCAACCAATGATCATGGGTTGCTACGGCATCGGCATAACGCGGATTGTCGGCGCTGCCATTGAGCAGAACCACGACGACAGCGGCATCATCTGGCCGGCAGCACTGGCACCCTTCGACGTGGTGCTGGTCGCGATTAACATGCATCGGTCGGAGATTGTCCGTGACGGTGCCGAGGCCCTCTATGCGGAGCTGACGCAGCAGGGCTACCAGGTGCTGCTCGATGACCGGGATGCCCGGCCGGGCGTCAAATTCGCCGATGCCGAGCTGCTCGGGATTCCACATCGGCTGGTCGTCAGCGAGCGCAACCTGGCCGCCGGCGAGCTCGAGTATCGCCACCGGCGGGAGTCGGAGTCGCGTAATTTGAAACGTGAAGAAGCTCTCAACCTGCTGAAAGAAACCTCTGTAAGCTAATGATTATAATTAGTTAATATTCTGCTTTATAATGACCCAATGAGCTTACTGCGGCGCCTCATCGTCACACTCCCACTACTCGTCTGCCTGGCGAGTGCTGCGGCGTGGGCGGAGGTAGCGCCCGACCCGGAACTTCGGGAAGTGCTCCGCGACGCCGCCAGTGACACCACGAGTTTTGACGATCGCTTTGACGCCGAGGTCTGGTTGACCGACATGTCGCGGCGTCTCGAGCGACAACTCAAGGACCCGCAGGAACGCATCAAACTGCTGACGCTGGTCCATTTGGAGGCATCCCGGGTCGACCTGCCGCCGGAACTGATCCTGGCTGTGATTGAAGTGGAAAGTAATTTCGACCGCTACGCGATCTCCGTCGCGGGCGCGCTGGGCCTGATGCAGATCATGCCATTCTGGCTCGATGAAATCGGTCGTCCCAATGACAACCTGCTGCACACCGACACCAATTTACGCTACGGCTGCACCATTCTGCGCTTCTACCTGGACAAGGAAAAAGGCGACCTGCGGCGTGCCCTCGGACGTTACAACGGCAGCCTGGGCAAGCGTAAGTACCCGAACAAGGTGATCGATAAACTCAGCCGCAAGTGGTTTCAGGCCTAAGCCAGGCTCAGGCTATTCGACACTCTTTTCGGCGAACCGGAGTGCATCCAGCGCTTTCATTTTCGCCTGCTTGGCGTCGTAGCGCGCCTGCGAAAAATCCTGATTGTTGAGCTTTTCCTCAGCGCTTTTCAGGTAAAACTCGGCTGCCTTGAGGTGAATCGCGGCCAATTCCTCGGCTCCCGCTTCCCTGGCGACGGCTATCGCCTGGCGGGCATCGCTCATTTCCTGAACCGGCGGCGCCGTTTCGCAACCAGCCACGAGCAACGCTGCCGCCAAGCAGCAGTCCGGTTAGTAGTGATGTCAGTCGAGTTGAATACACGTTGTTTTTTATAGTTATTGGCAGCCAGGTAACGCTACCAACCGTACCCTATGTCGTCAAGAAGCGACAGTCCCGCTGACGGGCACGTTGAGGCCTGCTAGAGTGCGTCGCTACTCGAGCTTTCAGGAACTAAAAGGGCCTATGAGCGTTACCATTTATCACAACCCACGGTGCTCGAAGTCACGGAAAACATTAGAGATTATCGAGGATTCCGGTGCTTCACCGCAGGTCGTTCTGTATCTCGAGGAGAAGCTCGGGGCTGCCGATGTTCTCGATCTGGCGAGCCGTCTCTGCCTGCCCGTGGCCGACTTGCTGCGCCGCGGCGAGGCGGTGTTCAAGGAGGCGACAGATCTGCCAGATCTCAACGATGACGCCGCATTGGCTGCCTGGGTCGCGGCAAATCCGATAGTCCTGCAGCGCCCGATCGTGGTCGACACGGCGACGGGCAAAGCCGTTATTGGCAGGCCACCCGAAAATGTTCATGAGTTACTGAACTGATGGCCGACATCCTGGTGCTGTATGACAGTCGCAAAGGCGCGACGGAGGCGTTGGCGCGCGAAGTTTGCCGCGGCGTCGACTCCGTAAAGGGGATGAGTGCCCGGCTGCGGACGGTGCCAAAAGTATCGGCTGTCAGCGAGGCGGTGGAGCCCGCCGTACCGGAATCGGGGCCGCCTTATGTGTCGCTGGACGACCTGGGCGAGTGTGCCGGCCTGGTGCTGGGTAGCCCGACCTATTTCGGCAACATGTCTGCGTCGATGAAGCATTTCCTGGACAGCACGGTCAGCGTCTGGTTTGGTGGCGCACTCGAGGACAAACCTGCCGGCGTCTTCACGTCAACGTCGTCGTTGCATGGCGGTCAGGAGACGACGCTGCTCAGCATGTCGGTACCGCTACTGCACCACGGCATGGTGCTGGTCGGCCTCCCCTACACCGAAGCCGCCTTGTCGACCACAACCACCGGCGGCACCCCGTACGGCGCCACACACGTCACGTGGAATCGCAAGCAGACCGAGCTGTCCGGTGACGAGAAGACGTTGGCGAGACTGCTTGGCAAACGCGTCGCTACGATCGCAGCACGTCTCGCACAAACGGAATCGTAAGGCGCCGCTGCGCGCGCAGCGCTTCAAGATCCAGCTTGTCCAGCAGCTCGTAGAGACTGGCCATATCGCGGCGGCTGCGTTTGATCAGGTAGCGCGCCGACTCGTCGGGCAGATCCAGACCGCGGTGCGTTGCGCGCAATTTCAGCGCTTCGATACGTTGCTCATCGTCGAGTGGCTGCACGCGAAATACCGCCAGGCGTGACAGTCGGCTGGCAAGATCGGCGAGCACAATAGTGCTTTCACGCGGGGCCGCACTGGCGGCTACGGCCAGGTGCCCGCCGCTGTCAGTCAGCTGGTTACAAAGATCAAAGAGCGCGACTTCCCAGGCCGCGTCGCCGAGTACGGCATCGAGATCGTCAATACAGACGAGCTCCCGTCGCGCAAGCCCCTCAAGCACCGCCGGACCGGCATCGGCCAGCAGTGACAGCGGTACATAGACGGCACGGTCCCCGGCTCTTTCACAAACTGCCTGCAGCAAGTGTGTCTTGCCGGTGGCGGGCGCTCCCCAGAGCCAGCAACCGTGGTCGGAATCCCGGTCGGCCAGTGCACCGAGCGCTGCCACCAACGCGTCGTTACCCGCCGCGAGAAAACTTTCGAAGACGGCATGATCGGCCAGTCTGATTGGCAGGACCAGCTGGTTCATTCGGTCTCTTTTTCCGCCTCGATTTCGGCCTGTACCTCGGCCTCGACCTCAGGATGTTCCTTCAGATAGCGGAGATAGGCAAAGCGCACGAGCACTGACAGAACGGCCGCTGCGGGCAAGGCGAGCAAAATACCAAAGAACCCGAACAACTGGCCGCCCGCGATCACGGCAAAAATCACGATGACGGGATGCAGGCCGATACGATCACCGACCAGCTTGGGCGTCAGAATCGATCCTTCGATCAGTTGCGCCAGCGAAAATGTAATAACGACACCCATCAGCGACCACAACGGGTTGGGTTCCAGCGTAACCGTCATCCCGGCCAGCGCAATGCCAAAAACGAATCCCAGGTACGGCACAAAACTGACCAGCCCGGCAACCACGCCGATCGCAATTGCAAATTTAAGACCAACAAGAGCCAGGCCCAGCGAATAGATCATCGCCAGCGCCGCCATCACCAGGAGCTGGCCGCGCAGGAACGCACCGAGCACTTCGTCAGTTTCACGCGCCAGCTTAAAGACCGTTTCGCGCTGGCTCTCGGGCACGACGGCGCCGACGTGCAGCAGGATGTAGTCCCAATCACGCAGCAGATAGAACGTCAGAATGGGTATGAGAAACAGACTCAAGACAGCGGCTACCAGCGCGCCACCTGACTTGCCCACCGACATCAGTACCTTGCCGCTCCAACTGCCAAAAAGCTCGCTGTAGTTTGCAAGAAACGCCGCGATACCGACATCTTCACCCGCTTCGACCTGCAACCAGCCCAGCACCGTGGGCAGCCAGACCTGTTCGACCTTGCGCGCAATCTCGGGCAGGGCGTCAAACAGTGCACTGACCTGGGTCTTGATGAGCGGCCCGACCAGCAAAATCAGCAATGCCAGCACCACGAAGGTAATCAGGAAGACGGCAGCAACGGCCAGCGTGCGTGGCAGTTTCAACTTCTCGAGTCGATCTGCCAGTGGATCACCGACATAGGCCAGCAGTGCCGCTGCAACAAATGGCGTGAGCACAGGCGCCAGCAAGTACATCAGCCAACCCGTTACCGTGATGGCGATCAGCCAGTTCAATCGCAAGTCAGTCTGCATCGTTATAACCTCGCGCCCGCTCGTTTCGACCAGGTCCACACGTAGTCGATCCCGCTGATGACGACGGTAATGAGTATTGCAGCGCCCAGCACCGTAATCGCAATCTTATCCGGCCAACCGAAAGCGGCCCTGCTAAGAACGAACAGCAGGAACAGCAACTCGAACAGGGTGTTCAGTTTGCTTATCGGTCGTCGGCTCGCCCCGTAGCGGCTCGACCAGAATGTTGTACGCGGCCGCGCCACCGAGAATAATCACATCGCGGGCGATGACTATCGCCGCGAGCCAGACCGGCGCGAGCTGCATATAAGCAAGCGTAATAAACAGGCCATTGACCAGCAGCTTGTCGGCAACCGGATCAAGCAGCGCGCCCAGGCGAGTGTGCCATTGAAATCGTCTCGCGAGGTAACCGTCAACGCCATCAGAAAATCCTGCAACAACAAACAAGCCCAAAGCGATGGCAAAATCGTTACGCAGAATAAGCATCAGAATCGGCGCCACGAGTATGATGCGCAGCAACGAGATCGCGTTCGGTATCCAGCTCAAAGACATTCAGGCGCTCTCAGGTGCCGTAGTAAAACTCAAGTGAGACTTCATCCGCCGTGTCACCAAACCGCTGCACCGAGTCCTGCTCGACGAGTCCGCTGAACTGTAACGCACGCCGCAGTCGCTCCGCCCCACCGCGCACGTTAACCTGAACCGTTACACGGTCGCCGCTGACCTCCGTAATCCGGTATTCCTCGATAACGCTGACATTATCCAGTATCTGGCTGAGGTTTCCGTAGGCATCAACTGACACGATGCCGGCAACACTCATCGCCACGGAATCCAGCGGCGCGTCACCGCCAACCGTGAGCTCCGCTGCCAGCAGGTCCGCAAGCTGGTTGACGACTTGCTCGGGCGGGCCGTTCCAGCCCCGCGCATCGCCGCTGAAGTAATAACTCCAGTTTTCGCGACCGCCACTCGATGCCCGAATACGGCCAATCAATATCGAATCCGCGTCGTAGCGCCTTGAGGCGCCGATGACAGCCTCGTCAAATCCGCCCCAGATGTCGCTGAACGTCACGTTTTGGATGTCCGTCGTGTCCATTAATGGAAATACCAGTGGCAGACCGCGGCGCTCGGCGACCTCCAGAATGCGCTTGCGCAGCAGGGTATTTCGATTGATCGAGCGCGCGTCACGTTGTTCGTTGTCCGGATCGTCGGCCGCAACAATCTCGCGGCGACCCTGCCCCCAGTCCACGGCGAGCCAGACCACGGTGAGCGGCCGCTCGGCACCCCACACCGCCTGTCCAGCCTCGCGCAACGTCCGCTCGATAGCCGCGCCATCAAAAGACACCCACATCGTGTTGGCGGAACCTTGTCGATACTGCACGACGTACGCACTGGCGTCAGGAAACAGCTGGTTGATGGTCGCCGCATCGCGGCCCAGGTCGGACCCGGCGACGCGCAGCAATATTTCGTTCAGTGCAAGGTCATAGGCACGTTCCTGTCCATTCCGCGCGGTGCGATCAAATGCCACTTCGGCCGTGTACAACGTGGGCACTTCGACCGCACGCGCCGACGGCATGCCGGTGATAGCAAGAACGACAACAAGGACAGCCAAAGACAAGGCTCTTCGCCACGTGGCGTGGCGGACTATTGATGGATCATTTAACAACGGTGGTTTCCCCGTGCGGACCTAGGCACTATTATATCGCCCTGCCAGAGTATGCCACCCCAAAATGACCAATAAACCACTAACTTACAAAGACGCCGGCGTCGATATCGACGCGGGCGCCGAACTCGTCGAGAGAATCAAGCCGCTGGTCAGGCGCACGCACCGTCCGGAGGTGCTGGCGGGGCTCGGCGGTTTCGGCGGCCTGTTCGCCCTGCCGCCCGGCCGCTACAAGGAGCCGGTACTGGTCTCGGGCACCGATGGCGTTGGCACCAAGCTGATGCTGGCACAGCAACTGGGGCTGCACGACACCATTGGTATCGACCTGGTGGCAATGTGTGTCAATGACGTACTCGTGCAGGGTGCCGAGCCCCTGTTTTTTCTCGATTATTTCGCCTGCGGCAAGCTCGACACCGACGTTGCTGCCGACGTGGTCAGCGGCATTGCCGAGGGCTGCGTCCAGGCCGGCGCGGCGCTGATTGGTGGTGAAACAGCCGAAATGCCCGACATGTACGATCCCGGCGACTACGATCTTGCCGGGTTTTGCGTGGGTGCTGTTGAACGCAGCGACATGATAGACGGCAGCGGCATTCAGGCCGGTGACGCGTTGCTCGCACTGCGCTCCAGCGGACCGCATTCCAACGGCTATTCCCTGGTTCGCAAAGTGCTGGAGCGCTCAGGCGACGCGCTAATTGACAACGAGCCGGCTGCGAAGCGGCTGCTCGCGCCCACCAGAATTTATGTGCGCTCGGTACTGTCACTGCTGCAGCATTTCGAATTGAAGGGTCTCGCGCACATTACGGGCGGCGGCATCACCGAAAACGTACCGCGCATGTTGCACGGTGGCCTGGATGCCGAAGTCGAAACCGACAGCTGGCAGCAAGGCCCGGTATTCGACTTCCTGCAAGAGCACGGCGGTATCGAAACCGCTGAAATGCGCCGCACGTTTAACTGCGGCGTTGGCATGGTCATCGTTGTTGACGCTGAGCACGCCGATGCTGCACTGCAGGCACTCAAGGACCTGGGCGAAGATGCGTGGCGCATCGGACGCATTATCGCCGCAGCCGACGATGCCGCTGGAAAAGTGCGCTACCGCTGATGCCCCGTTGCAATACCGCAATCCTGATTTCCGGATCCGGCACCAATCTGCAGGCATTTATCGATCGGGTTGCTGATGGCAGCCTGCATCTCGATCTCTCGGTCGTGCTCAGTAACCGCCCCGATGCATTCGGCCTGACTCGCGCCGCGCAAGCGGGTATTAGCACCGCCTGCATTGAGCACCAGCGCTTCCCGGACCGGGTCAGCTTCGACCGCGCTGTCATCGCGGAACTCGACCGCTACGCGCCCGATCTGATTATTCTCGCCGGCTTCATGCGCATATTGAGCCCCGAATTTGTCGCGCACTATGCGGGCAAGGTACTCAACATCCACCCGGCGCTGCTGCCGGCGTATCCCGGACTGCACACTCACCAGCGAGTACTCGATGCGGGCGACAAGTGGCACGGCAGCACCGTGCATTTCGTTACCGAAGAACTCGATGGCGGCCCGCGTATTCTGCAAGGGCGGCTGCCGGTGCTGGCAGCGGAGTCGGCCGCAGAACTCGAGGCCCGCGTACAGACGATCGAGCACCGGATTTACCCGGAAGCGGCGGGCTGGGTCGGCGCAGGCCGCGTCGAATTTCGGGATGGCTGCACCTGGATCGACAATGCGCGCGCCGACGAACCGATCATTCACACATTCGACGATTCCGGCACACGACTGCCATAGCGCTTTACGCTTTCGGCAGCGTCACGCCCCTCTGCCCCTGGTACTTGCCGCCCCGGTCCTTGTACGACGTTTCACACGGCTCGTCGGACTCCAGGAACAGCATCTGCGCGACGCCCTCATTGGCATAGATTTTTGCCGGTAGCGGTGTCGTGTTGGAAAACTCGAGCGTGACGTGCCCTTCCCACTCGGGTTCCAGCGGCGTGACGTTAACGATGATGCCGCAGCGCGCATAGGTTGATTTGCCAAGACAGATGGTCAGGACAGTGCGCGGAATGCGAAAGAACTCGACGGTGCGCGCCAGTACGAACGAGTTCGGCGGAATGACGCAGACGTCACTCTTGAGATCGACGAAGCTGGTTGCATCGAACGCCTTGGGATCGACGATAGCGGAATTGATATTGGTGAAGATCTTGAATTCGTCGGCGCACCGCACGTCGTAGCCGTAACTCGAAGTTCCGTAACTGACGATACGACCTTTTTCGTTCTCGCGAACCTGTCCCGGCTCAAACGGCTCGATCATGCCGTGCGCATCGGCCATGCGCCGAATCCAGCGATCAGACTTGATGCTCACTAACTCGACTCGACGACGATGTTGCCAAACTTCGAACTGTGGTCGGCGCGTTCTGCCGCCTGCGCCGCCCCAACCTGCCACGCCGCCTCACGAAACGCCTGCGCAACTGCTGAATCTGGCGCGGCAACCACCGTTGGCCGCCCGGCGTCGGTTTGTTCACGGATTTGCGTGTCGAGCGGCAGCTGGCCAAGCAGACGCACGTCGAAGTCCTCGATCATCTTCGCCGCCCCACCGCTGCCAAAAATCGCATCTTTATGCCCGCAGGCCGAACACACGTGGGTGCTCATGTTTTCGATGACGCCCAACACCGGAATCGACACCTTGCGGAACATCGCAAGCCCTTTCCGGGCATCCAGGGTCGCAATGTTCTGCGGCGTGGTCACGATTACGGAGCCGGATACAGGGATTTTCTGCGCCAGCGTCAGCTGAATATCGCCGGTGCCTGGCGGCATATCGACGATGAGGTAGTCCAGATCATCCCAGCGCGTCTGATTGGCCAGCTGATCCAGTGCCGAGGTCACCATCGGCCCGCGCCAGACCATGGGCTGATCAGGATCCACCAGCGCGCCAATTGACATAATCTGTAACCCGTGTGCGCGCAGTGGCAGCATGGTCTTGCCATCCTCGCTGACCGGCTGCTGGCCGACGATCCCCATCATGTGGGGTTGGCTGGGGCCATAAATATCCGCATCCAGAATGCCTACGGCGGCGCCCTCGGCCGCCAATGCCAGCGCCAGGTTGGCCGACACCGTCGATTTACCGACCCCGCCCTTGCCGGAAGCGACCGCAATAATGTTCTTGACGCCCGGAATGGGCTTCAGATTGCGCTGTACGGCGTGCCTGACGATGTGCGTATTGAGCACCAGGTCGACCTGTTCAGCGCCGGTTTCCGCGCGGAGCGCGTCCGCCAACTCCTCCCGGACCCGCTCCAGCGCACTTTTGCAGGGAAACCGGAGATCGACCCGGGCACGAACGACGTTGCCGTCGATGCTCACATCACGCACCGACGCTACCTCGTGCAATGGTCGCCCGACCAGTGATAATTCGACTGAATTTAGGTACTTACTTGCGTTTGATTCTGTTGACACGGTCACACTTCGCACATAGGCATTAGGTAAAATCGAGACATTCCGACCTTGGTCGGGATTTGGGCGCACATTGTAACGGAGAGCCGCCAGGAACCAAGCGCGAATTGCGCATTCCATGTACCGGCGGACCACCGATACAGGTCACTTGTGACCGGAAGTGCGTGGGTTCGATGTGGCATAATGCCGCGTCGGTTAATTGGCGAAATTGCGACTCGGCGTGCCGGGGACACCAGCGGGCACACCATTTTGCTTGGGCATAAGCGAATACAAGATTTGGCGGTAAGACATTCTTTAGCACGTTCAGTTGCTGTCGCAGGAGGGCGGATCGGCCGTCTCGCTCCTGGCGCAGGGCATCGTCGTGCGCGCGAAACGGGGCGTTTGTCATGAACTTCCTGGCCTCATTTCGCGCCGATCAGTTCGTAACGCAGTTATTGGCTCAGGAGGATCCGGCGTCTCCCGCCGCCGAGAAACTGATCGAGAAACTGAAGAAAGCCGGCAACCGTGCCGTGCCGAAAGTCATCGATGCGATGGCGTTGTCGGACAAAACGCACCGCATGGCGCTGGTCGACATACTCTCCGACCTCATCAATGACAAGAACATCGATCTGTTCCGCGAAGGCCTGGCGGACGGCAATGAACGCGTTGTCTCGGGCACCGCTTTCGCGCTGTCGAGCAGTACCAATTACAACGCGAACAAGCTGCTGGATTTCTTCGACGATGAAGAGGTTTCCAAACCGTCCCTGATCGAGATACTGCGGGTCCATAAACAGGACCTTAGCGTCCACGAATTGTTACGCCGTGCTTACGAGTGCGAATCGCGAGAAAAGGCCGCACTTTTCAAGATCATCGAGCAAACGGTGAGACCGGAAATGGTGCCCGATCTGATTTCGCGGATGGGCGGCAAGGACCCGGCCGTGAAAGTGCACCTGATGCACTTGCTCACAAAGTTCGACAAGCCGGAAATCAACAACGCGCTGGAAATGCAGCTGTCGGACTCGAACAAGCTGGTCCGCAGCGCCGCTCTCTCCGCATTGGCGAAGCGTGGCGGCAATATCAACGTCGAGAAGGTGGCGAAGCTGCTGACCGACCCGGATCTCGAAGTCCAGAACAAGGCCGTTGACGTACTCGTCAATGCCAAGCATCCCGATACCATTAAATTTCTCGTTAACGCACTCAAGGATGAATCCGAGTACTCGCGCCGCGCGGCGGTCGAAGTTCTCAATGAAATAGGCGATCAGGATTCCGTAAAAGACCTGCTGGGCGCGATCAAGGACGATGACTGGTGGGTGCGATCGCGCGCCGGCGATGCGCTTGCCGAGATCGGGGGTCCGCGGGTTGTCGACTCGGTCCTGACGCTGATCAACGACAAAGATGAAGATATTCGGCGCACGGCGATCGAAATTCTTAACTCGACCAAGGACCAGCGCGCCGTCGACCACCTGATCAAAGCGACTGACGACTCCGACTGGTGGGTACGGGAACGCGCGGTCGATGCGTTATCGAAGATCGGCGATCCCAAAGCGCTGCCAAAACTCGAATCCATGCTCGGCAAAGACAGCCGCACCGACACGGTCGTGATTCGCGCAATTGCCGAGTTGGGCGGCCACAAACACGTAACGATGATCCTGCCGATGCTGAAGAGTCCCGAGCGCGAAGTGCAGCTCGAGAGCATGAAGGCGCTGGCGAAGCTGGCCGACGATGGGCAGGCAGATACCATTCGCAACCTGCTGTTGAAGATAAAAGAGTCGGGAGACGGAACCATAATCAACGCCGCGGACAAGGCGATGAAGGATCTCGATGCGCGTTTCTCCGCAGCTGCAGTTGCAGCTGCAGCTGCGGTTCCGGAAACCGCGCAACCAGGAAAAAGCCACGGCACATACCAAGACCCTGCTCATCGAAAACGAAGATCTCGATGCACTGCTGCAGGCCCAGGCCGACGAAATTGCCGCGGCTGCCAAGCCCGCTGCTCCACAAGCCCCCGCCGCCAGCGCAGGTCCGCCCGTCCTCGATATTGCCAAGCTCAACCCGGGCGATGTCATTGATGATCGCTACAAGTACATTGAGAAGATCGGCAAGGGCGCTTTCGGCACCGTGCTATTGATGGAAGACGAGGTCGTCGACGAGCAGCTGATTCTGAAGTTCCTGAATGCGAACGTGTCAGCCGACGACGAAATGATGAAGCGATTTGTGCACGAGCTGCGTTATTCGCGCAAGATCACGCACCCCAACATTATTCGTATTTATGACTTCCTTAGTGTGCAGGGATGCTACGCGATTTCGATGGAATATTTCCCGTCGCACACGCTGTCCGGCGAAATACCGGACGGCAAACCCATGCCGTTTGCAAAGGTCGTGCAATACTCCAAAGACATTGCCGCCGGCATGACGGTCGCGCACCAGGTCGGTGTCATTCACCGCGACCTGAAGCCCGCCAACATCCTGGTCAATGAGGAAGGGCTGCTGAAAATAGTGGACTTCGGCGTTGCCGCAGCAGCCAGCAGCGGCGATACCCAGCTGACCAAAACCGGCTATGTGATAGGCTCGCCTAAATACATGGCACCCGAACAGATTCTCGGCAAGAAAGTCGATGAGACCGCCGATATCTACAGCATTGGTGTCATCATGTATGAAATGGCGACCGGCATACCGCCATACAGCAAGGGTGATCATATGTCGGTCATGTATCAACACGTGCAGGGCAAAGCCACGCATTGCCAGGAGGTCAATCCTGAAATTATCGATGAGTTCGCAGCGATTATCGACAAGGCAATGTCAGTTGACAAAACGAAGCGCTTCCAGAAGATGGAAGAACTGACCGCGGCGCTCGAGCAAATAACAGTCTGAGAGTTTTATGGCACGTATTGATGCATTCCTGAAATTGGGTCTCGCGCAAGGTTGCTCGGACATACACCTTGCCGTCGGTGTACCGCCCATGCTGCGCATGAATGGCGACCTGATGCCCATCAAGTTCCGCCAGCTTACCGACGCGGAACTCGAAACCTATATCCACGAAATCCTGACAGCAAAGCAGAAGGACAATCTCGCGGCCGGGCATGACCTGGATTTTTCTTACGTCACCGATGAAGGCGGTCGCTTCCGCGTGAACGTGTTTCGCAAAGTCACGGGGCATGGCGCCGTGTTCCGCAACATCCCCAGCCATGTGCCAACGCTCGACGAACTCAATGTCCCGCCGATCCTCAAGAAGTTCTGTGATTATCACCAGGGAATGGTGCTGGTAACCGGCTCGACCGGTACCGGTAAGTCAACCACGCTTGCGGCGATGATCGATCATCTCAACCAGACGCGTAATCTCAACATTATCAGCCTCGAAGACCCGATCGAATTCGTACATCCGAGCAAGAACAGCCAGATCATCCAGCGTGAGGTCGGCACACATGTAATGAGCTTTGCGGATGGCGTACGCGCCGCCATGCGCGAGGACCCCGATGTCATCCTGGTTGGCGAGCTGCGCGATGCCGAAACCATCTCGATGGCGATGACTGCGGCGGAAACGGGTCATCTGGTCCTCGGCACCCTGCACACCACCGGTGCTGTAAAAACCATTGACCGAATTATCGACGCGCTGCCTGGCGAATTGCGAGAACAGACGAAAGGCTTCCTTGCCATGAGCCTGAAGGCCGTCGTTACCCAGGTCCTCGTCAAGACACCTGACGGGCGCGGCCGCCGCGCAATACTCGAGATTCTGGTCAATAATCGCGCCATCTCGAAACTGATCACCACGGAGCAAACGCACCAGATACCGTCACTGCTGCAGACCGGCAAAGACGCTGGCATGCAGATCATGGACCAGACGTTACTTGATGCCATCCATGCCAAGGAAATCGACGCCGACGACGCAATTCGCTTCGCGACGGACAAGCGCAAGTTCCAGCGCTACATCACGGATACGGATCTCGTGCCCATCCTCGACACCGGTAGCACTGAGTAACGCCATGCCAGCGATCGACAAATACCTACAAGAAGCCCTGCAGCAGAACTCGTCGGACCTGCATTTCATATCCGGTGATCCGGTTCGAGCACGCGTGCACGGCGAGCTCAAGGTCATCATGGACGAGCACCTGACGACCGACTTCGTCGAGCAGTGTGTCTTTGAAATCATGGACGGCACTACGCGAAAAAAATTCGATGCGGACGATGGCGCCGACTTCGCTTATGAAATACCCGAGGTGTCGCGCTTTCGCGTCAACGCATTTCGGCATTTAAATGGCATCGGCACGATTTTCCGCGCGATTCCGTCAACGGCCCTGACGCTCGAAGACCTGAACATGCCACGTGTCATACATGACCTTTGCAAGCACACGCAGGGCATGATCCTGGTCACCGGTAAAACCGGCTCCGGCAAGTCCACAACCCTGGCCGCCATGATTGACGCAATGAACAAGCGGATGAAGGGTCACATCCTCACCATCGAGGATCCGATCGAGTTTGTGCATCAGGCGCAGGGCTGCCTGATTAGCCAGCGCGAAGTCGGTGTGCACAGCCCGAGCTTTGCCGAAGCCTTGCATTCCGCGATGCGCGAAGACCCGGACGTCGTCCTCGTTGGTGAGATGCGTGATCTTGAAACCATCAGCGTTGCCGTAACGGCGGCCGAGATGGGTATTCTGGTCATGGGCACTCTGCACACTAACGGTGCTGCCCCGACCGTGGATCGCATCATCAACTCGTTCCCGGCCGACAAACAAAGCCACATTCGTACGATGATCTCGACGTCCTTGCGCGGCGTGGTGTCGCAGCAGCTGCTGCCTACCTGCGACAAACCGGGGCGCGCGGCAGCGCTCGAGATCATGATCAACACGCCGGCGGTGTCGAATCTCATTCGGCAAGGCAAAATCGACCAGCTCGAAACCGCGATCCAGAGTGGTGGTAACGTCGGCATGAAAAGCATGGACGGTGCTTTGCTCGAGCTCGTCGAGCAAGGTCGTGTCTCGGCTCTCGAGGCCTACCAGCAGGCCAATAATAAATCGCAGTTCGAGAAGCTCAAAGACACCGAATAGAAAGGCTGTGGCATAATCGCGGCCACTGAACGCTCAAAGCCGCTGACCATGCCCGAACCCAGAAAACTCCTCGTCACGAGTGCCCTTCCCTATGCGAATGGGTCGCCACATATGGGGCATCTCGTTGAATACTTGCAGACCGACATCTGGGTACGCTTCCAGAAGTTGCGCGGGCACGACTGCCTGTATGTCTGCGCGTCGGATTCGCACGGCACTCCGATCATGCTCAAAGCGCGCGAACTCGGCATCACGCCGGAGGCACTAACCGAGGGTTATTCCGCCGAATTCGTCAACGACTTCCGCGATTTTGGCATTGAGTTCGACAACTACTACACAACGCACTCGCCCGAGAATGAAGCGCTGGTCACCGAAATATTCACGACGCTGCGCGACAAAGGCGATATTTACACGCGCACAATCGAACAAGCCTACGATGAAAAAGAAGGCTTGTTTCTGCCAGACCGATTTGTTCGCGGCACCTGCCCACGCTGCAAGAGTGACGATCAGTATGGCGACGCCTGCGAAGTCTGCGGCGCCACCTACACACCAGAAGATCTCCTTGACCCGGTTTCCGTACTGTCGGGAACGACGCCAATCAAACGCGAATCCGAGCACTATTTTTTCAAGCTGAGTAACTATGAAGAGCGCCTGCGTCAATGGATGAGCGACGCGACGCTTGACAAAAATGTGCTGGCGAAGCTCGAGGAATGGTTTGCGGCTGGCCTTCGGGACTGGGATATATCGCGCGACGCTCCGTATTTCGGCTTTCAGATTCCCGGCACCGAAGACAAGTATTTTTACGTCTGGCTGGATGCACCCGTCGGCTACATGGCGAGCTTTATGAACCTGTGCGCTCGCCGTGACGACCTGCAGTTTGACGATTACTGGCGGCCGGGCAGCGACATCGAGGTTTACCATTTCATCGGCAAGGACATCATGTACTTTCATACGTTGTTCTGGCCGGCCGTTTTGCAGGGGTCCGGTTTCCGCACGCCAACCAGCGTTTTTTCGCATGGCTTCCTGACGATTAACGGGCAAAAAATGTCGAAGTCGCGCGGTACGTTTATCAAGGCCCGCACCTATCTCGATAATTTGAACCCGAACTTTCTGCGTTATTACTACGCGGCGAAACTCGGTCCGACGATCGAAGATATCGACCTCAATCTCGACGATTTCAGCGCGCGCGTGAATTCCGATCTCGTGGGCAAGCTGGTCAACATCGCCAGTCGCTGCGCCGGCTTTATCAGCAAGAACTTCGACGGCCGCCTCGCGGAGCGCCTGCCGGATCCTGCATTGTTTGCCGAATTCAGCGCTCAATCGGAAATTATCGCCACCCACTACGAGCAACGCGAGTACTCCAAGGCAATGCGCGTGATCATGGCGTTGGCCGACAAGGCAAACCGCTATATCGACGACAACAAGCCCTGGCAAATGATCAAGGACGAGGCGCGGCGCGGCGATGTTCAGGATGTTTGCACCCAGGGACTGAACCTGTTTCGCAGCCTGATGATCTACCTGACGCCGGTAGTGCCGGCGGTGTCCGCCGACGCGCGCGGCTTCCTTAACGAGGACAACTGGCGCTGGCAAGACGCCAGCACGCCGCTGCTGGGAACAACGATCAAGAAATTCAAGCCGTTACTGCAACGCGTGGAATCGGCCCAGATTGAACGCATGCTGGAGCAATCCATGGAGAATACCGCTGTGCCCGACGCAAAGCCGCAGGACAGTTTCATCAGTATTGACGACTTCATGAAAGTCGATCTGCGCATTGCACGGATCGAAAACGCCGAACCGGTCGACGGCGCCGACAAGTTGCTGGCGCTGACGCTGAGCCTGGGAGATTCAGAGCGACAGGTGTTCGCCGGTATCAAGGCCGCTTATGAACCAGCTGCACTGATCGGACGCCACGTCGTTGTCGTCGCTAATCTTGCACCGCGCAAAATGCGGTTCGGGGTTTCGGAGGGCATGGTATTGGCATCCGGTCCGGGGGGCGAGGACATCTTCCTGCTGTCGCCCGACGAAGGGGCCACGCCAGGCATGCGTGTCAAGTAGGTCACCAAATAGGCGCGTTGCCGAAATGATCGAATGACTGAAATTGTCGTCATCCTGATCAGCACCGTTCTGGTCAACAATTTCGTCCTGGTCCGGTTTCTTGGGCTGTGTCCGTTTCTTGGCGTTTCCGGCAATCTTGAAGCGGCCGTCGGAATGTCGCTGGCAACCGCATTTGTCCTGACGTTGTCTTCTGCGACAGCCTATCTATTGCACCAGTATGTGCTGGTGCCACTGCAGCTTGAATACCTGCGCACGCTGGGTTTTATCCTCGTTATTGCCGCGAGCGTACAGTTCACTGAAATCATGGTGCGACGCCTGAGTCCGATGCTTAACCAGGTGCTGGGCATTTACATTCCGCTGATCGCCACGAACTGCGCTGTGCTTGGCGTGGCGCTGCTGAACGTACAAGAAGCCAAGGGCTTCGTGCAGTCCGTCTTTTACGGGTTCGGCGCGTCACTCGGTTTTGCGCTGGTACTCGTGCTGTTCGCTGCTATTCGCGAACGACTTGAGGTTGCCGATGTGCCCGCACCTTTCCGGGGCGCGGCGATCGCATTGATGACCGCTGGATTGATGTCGCTTGCCTTCATGGGTTTCTCGGGCATGGCCCGGCCCTGACGGCGGCTGATGATAACCGCCGTCATAACCATCGCTTTGATTGCCCTGCTCGCGGGACTCGCCTTGAGTTTCGCGTCGCGGCAACTGCCATCGAACAAAGACGACCTCGTCGAATCAGTCAATGACCTGTTACCGCAGACGCAATGCGCACAATGTGGCTACCCGGGCTGCCGCCCTTACGCCGCCGCAATCATTGAGGCGGGCGCTGACATTAATTTGTGCCCGCCCGGCGGGCAGGCAACCGTCGAACGCCTGGCGAAACTGCTGGGCAAAGACGTACTCCCACTCGCCGAGTCGGTGCGGCCATGCTGTCGCCGTCATCGATGAAAGCGCCTGCATTGGTTGCGTACACTGCCGCAATGCGTGCCCTGTCGATGCCATCGTTGGCGCTCATCAACTGATGCACACGGTGATCGAAAGTGAGTGCACGGGCTGCGAACTTTGTGTCGCCCCCTGCCCGGTCGACTGCATCAGCATGCGGCCACTCGCATGACCGCAGCGACCTATGACCTCGGCAAACTGCACGGTGGTCTGCGCCTGCCGGGACACAAGAGCGCGTCGACGGCCGCGCCGATACGCGACGTGCCGATACCGGCACAGCTGATCCTGCCGCTTACACAGCACGTTGGCGACCCCGCACAACCGGTCGTTGGTATTGGCGAACATGTTCTCAGGGGCCAGCTGGTCGCTGACCCTGCCGGTGCTTTGGGTGCTCCGGTACACGCATCGTCATCGGGGACGGTCATCGCCATCGAGCCGTGGCCGGTTACGCATCGGCACGGTGAGCCGGCACCCTGCATCGTCATCGAATGCGACGGCGACGACCGTCCGGTTGCGCGGACGGACGCCCCTTCGGATATCGCCGCCGTCACGCCGGATGCGCTGCTGTCGCAATTACTGCGTGGCGGTATCGTCGGTCTGGGCGGCGCCGTCTTCCCTACCGCACAGAAACTGATGCAGGCGCGTACCGGCAATCTTGAATGCCTGATACTCAATGGTGTCGAGTGTGAGCCCTACATCAGCTGCGATGACATGCTGATGCGAGAGCGTGCGGCGGAGGTTGTTGGCGGTGCGCAGGTTCTCATGCACGCGCTGCAGATCGCGACGTGCTTCGTGGTCGTCGAGAGCGACAAGCCGGAAGCATTGGAGAGCCTGGGTAAAGCACTGGGTGATCTTGCCGACGAGCGCATCATACTGAAGCAAATACCGACCATTTATCCGTCCGGTGGCGAAGATCAGCTGGTACAACTCGTGACGAATCGCGAGGTGCCGAGCGGTGGCTTACCGACCGATATCGGCTGCCTGGTGCAGAATGTTGGCACCGCTGCCGCTGTTTATGACTGGATCATCAACGGCGAACCATTGATCTCCCGCGTTACCACGGTGGCCGGCGACGGCATCGTCAACCCGATGAACGTGCGTGCACGAATCGGGACCACCATTGCCGACGTTGTCGACTTTACCGGCGGTTACGCGGAAGGCGCCGAGCACCTGATAATTGGCGGACCACTGACCGGCAAGTCCATGTCAACTGACCGCGTGCCATTGGTGAAAGCCACTAACTCGATTCTCGCCGTATTGAAGTCTTCCTTTGAGGGGCGTGAATTGCCCTGCATCCGCTGCGGCGACTGTGCCGCGGTATGCCCGGTGCAACTGTTGCCGCAACAGCTCTTCTGGCATGCCTGTGCAGACAATGAGGCCAAGCTGCGGGACTTCGGCCTGACGGACTGCATCGAGTGCGGCTGCTGCGATCTCGTCTGCCCAAGTCACATACCGCTGACCGCGAATTTCCGCATTGCGAAAGGGCGCATCCAGGAACTCGCGGATGAAAAAGCACGCGCGGAACGGGCCAGGCGGCGTTTTGAAGCGCGCAACGATCGACTCGAGCGCGAGAAACTGAAACGTGACAACGAGCTTACGCAGCAAAAAGAAGCGGCGAAGCGCGCCGGTCCGGCGGCTATCGCCGAGATACTGAAGCGTAAGCAGCAAGAAAAAGAGGACGACTAGGCGTGGAATTTTCGCGACGACAATCGCCCTACTGGTCTGCACGTGGCGCAGTCCCGGGAATGATGCTGCAAGTGCTGCTGGCGCTCGTGCCGGCAGCGATCGCCCACGTCTGGTTCTTCGGACCGGGCTTTATTTTTAACCTGCTCGTCGCGACCGTCTTCGCCGTCGGCGGCGAATACCTGGTGATGACGCTGCGCAAGCGCCCGCCGGAGGTCGCCCTCTCCGATTACACGGCGCTGATCACAGCGGCACTGCTCGCTTTCGCGCTGCCGTCGCTGACGCCGTGGTGGGTGACGGCAACAGGCGCACTGTTTGCCATCGTCGTGGCCAAGCACCTGTATGGCGGCCTCGGTTACAACATCTTCAATCCTGCCATGGCCGGCTATGTCGTTGTTCTGGTCGCATTTCCCGTGCACCTGAACCTGTGGATTGCACCGCGGATCGGCGACATCGACTACCAGTACCTGACGGTACTGCAGACCCTGCAATTCACGCTTACCGGCGCGCTCCCGGAGTCGCTCAGCTTCGATGCAATCAGTCGCGCGACGCCACTGGACCTGATGAAGACCGGGCTGAACAACATGCGAACAGTTGCAGAGATCAATGCCAATCCGATCATGGGCGACTTCGGTGGCCGCGGCTGGGAGTGGATCGGCAATTTCCTGGCCATTGGCGGCTGCTGGCTGTTGATCAAGAAGATAATCCGCTGGCACATTCCGGTCGGCGTCGGTGCCGGCCTGCTCGTCCCCGCCAGTATCATGTATCTGCTGGCACCCGGCACGAGTCCAGGTCCGGGCTTTCACCTGTTTGGTGGTGCGACCCTTCTTTGCGCGTTCTTTATTGCCACCGACCCGGTCTCCGCGGCGACGAGTCCCAAAGGCCGCCTGGTATTTGGTTTTGGTATCGGCCTGATCACTTACTGCATTCGAACCTGGGGCAGTTACGCCGATGGTGTCGCTTTCGCAGTGTTGATCATGAATATGGCGGTGCCGGCGATCGACTACCTGACCCGACCCAGAATCGTCGGACACGGTAGTTCAGGGCATGGCGATGAGTGAGGTCAACGTCGTCAAAGGTGGTGTCACCCTCGCCGTTATTGCAGCAATCTGCACCGCGCTGGTGGCACTGACGTTTGCGTTGACGCGAGACCGTATCGTTGCGAATGAAAAAGCCTGGCTCGAGCGGCATCTGCAACCGGCGTTATCGGGGTTGTTTTTCGATAGCGGGATTACCGAAGCAAAACTGACTATTCCTGCGCCGCACGACTTGCCGGGAACGGACGATGCCATCATCTACCGGGTCTACGCCAACAGACGCACCGGTAGCCGCACTATTTGTCGTCAGTGCGCGTGACGGCTACTCCGGTCCCATTCGCCTGCTCGTCGGTATTGACGTCGAGGGCACCGTCACTGCCGTACAGGTACTTGAGCATCGCGAAACACCCGGGCTCGGAGATCGCGTCGAAGCCGGCAAATCCGACTGGGTCAAACAGTTCGACGGGCGCTCATTAATCAATCCCACGCCGGACGGCTGGGAGATCAAGCGCGACGGCGGCGAGTTTGATCAACTGACCGGGGCCTCGGTAACACCGCGCGCCATTGTCAATGCGGTCCGGGAGACGTTGCTATACTTTGCTGCCAATGAAGCGTCAGTGTTCGCAGCAGATGACCCGGCTGCGCAGGCCGAAGGGAACGCAGAATAGTGGAAACAGCTTTATTTGATCGACTCAAAACCGGCCTCTGGGATGAAAACCCCGGACTGGTGCAGCTGCTGGGCCTCTGCCCGCTGCTCGCCGTAACCACCACGTTCGTCAACGGCTTCGGGCTCGGCATCGCCACACTCACCGTGTTGATGGCCTCGAATGCCCTGGTGTCGGCAACGCGCCGCTGGATTCAGCCACAAATCCGAATTCCGATCTACGTACTGATCATTGCCAGCCTCGTCACCTGCATCGAGTTAATTTTCAAAGCCTGGTTTCCCGACCTGGACCGTTCGCTCGGCATCTTCATACCGCTGATCGTCACCAACTGCGCGATCGTGGCGCGTGCCGAAGTGTTCGCATCGCGCAATGGAGTTGGGGCCGAGTATTGTCGACGGGTTTGTCATGGGCAGCGGCTTTGCACTACTGCTGATGGTGCTCGGCGCATTTCGCGAACTACTGGGACAAGGCTCACTGTTTGCCGGGCTCGACATGGTGCTCGGCGGTAACCGCGCTACAAGGCCTGGTCATTGTTGATGGCGGCTGGCTGCTGGCGATACTGCCGCCCGGTGCGTTTTTCAGCCTGGCGCTGGCGATTGCGGCCAAGAACATGCTGGATCGGCGGCGCGAACAGGCGCGTCGCACACCCGACAGCGCAACACGACCAACGCGCTGATCACTGACCCGTGAACAAGGAAAAACGTACAGCCATCTTCCGTGTATTGCGCGAACGCACGCCGGCGCCAACCACCGAGCTGCAATACCAGACACCTTTTGAGCTTCTGATTGCGGTCATACTCTCGGCGCAGGCAACGGATATCAGCGTCAATAAAGCAACCGCCAGGCTCTATCCGGACGCGCGCACACCGGCAGCTATTCTCGCGCTCGGCGTCGATGGACTGAAGCCCTACATTCGCAACATTGGCCTGTTCAACAGCAAGGCTGAGAATATTATCAAGACGTGTCGCCTGCTTATCGATCGACATGCCGGTGAGGTGCCGCGTGATCGAGCTGCCTTGGAGGCGCTACCGGGTGTCGGCCGCAAGACGGCGAACGTCGTTTTGAACACGGCCTTTGGGGAACCAACGATCGCGGTCGATACGCACATATTTCGGGTGTCGAATCGAACCGGGATTGCCAAGGGGAAAACGCCGCTCGAGGTCGAAAAACGACTGCTGCGCCTGACGCCGGATGAATTCAAAAAGGACGCGCACCATTGGCTGATCCTGCATGGTCGCTATATCTGCAAAGCCCGCAAGCCACTATGTGGCGAGTGCCCTGTTATTGAATGGTGTGAATACCGCACGCAAGGAGCTCGCGTGATTTTCGGACAGGACCGCAGCGAGTTGCGCAAGATGTATGCCGATGCCTGGCAGAAATTCAGCAACAAGCAGCCAATGTCGCCGCTCGAGGCGCAGATTGCAGCAGTCGTAGCCTGGCATCCGGAGTATCACGACGATGTCAGCAACGATGCACTGGAGCGCGACTACCCGCCCGAGGGCGGCCGCAGCAATCCGTTCCTGCACATGGGTCTGCATCTTGGCATTCGCGAGCAGGTGGCGACCGATCGGCCTGCCGGCATTGCCGCTGTCCACGCAACGCTGCAGACGAGCAGCGGCGATGCCCACACCGCCGAACACCAGATGATCGAAGCGCTCGCGGAAACGCTGTGGGAGGCGCAAAGCGCCAATACCGCGCCGGACGAGATCAAGTACCTGGAACGCCTCAAAAAACTCATCCGCTGATAGCGTGTAATAATCGTCCGCCCGGGCAGGTCTGATGAGGTAAGTCTTTTGGGTTACGTTGTATGAATAATCGAGTATGAATAGACGAAAATCACAGTACCCGGTTAGCGGTGCCGGACTCGGGTTGCGCCGCGCGCTCCTGGACAAGCTGATGGCCGAGCCGCCAGCCGACGTCGATTTTATGGAGGTTGCGCCCGAGAACTGGATACACGTTGGCGGTGCCTTGGGTAAAAAGCTGAGGTTCTTTACCGAACGCTACCCATTCCTTATTCACGGGCTGTCACTCTCGATCGGTGCACCGTCGCCACTGAACGAGCAGCTGGTCCGGGACGTAAAAACATTCATGGCGGACCACAACATTCGCCTGTATTCAGAACACCTAAGCGCCTGCGGCGACGATGGCCAGCTATACGACCTGATGCCGATACCTTTTACCGAAGAGGCCGTCAGTTATATCGCCGCTCGCGTACGGCGCGTCCAGGACATCCTGGAACAACGCATCGCACTCGAAAACGTATCGTTCTACGCCCCGCTGGATACGACCATGAGTGAGCAGGAATTTCTGCTGGCCGTGCTCGAGGAAGCCGATTGCGACCTGATGCTGGACATCAACAATATTGTCGTCAACAGCATCAACCATCGCTACGATGCGAGCGAGTTCCTCAAAAGCATGCCGGCCGAACGCATTCGCTACTTCCATCTGGCCGGACACTACGTCGAGGCCGAGGACCTGCGCATTGACACGCACGGCACGCCCGTTGATGACCAGGCGTGGCGCTTGCTCGAGGAGGCCTACTCGCTGTTCGGCCCGGTGCCGACACTGCTGGAACGCGACTTCAACTTCCCGCCGATGCAGGAACTGCTCGACGAAGTACGGCGCATCAAGCAACTGCAAACCCGCACGACAAACCAGCGGGTGGCCAATGCCTGACCGACCGGAGTTTCAGGACAAGCAGTATGCATTGGCGGCACACCTGCGCGACCCGGCCAACGTGCCGCCGCCGGAGGGCATCGAGGAGCGGCGCCTTGCCATTTATCGCAGCCTGTTCTTTAACAACCTTTACAACCTGCTGGGCACGATGTTCCCGGTACTCAAGAAAATTCACACGGATGATCGGTGGCGCTACCTGATCCGTCAGTTCATGAAACAACACAAAGCAGAAACGCCCTACTTTCTCAAGTTGCCGGAAGAGTTTCTGGCTTTTCTGCAAAACGAATTCGAGCCAGACAGCAGCGACTTCGATTTCCTGACCGAGCTGGCGCAATACGAGTATGCGGAACTGGCGCTGTCAGTGGCGACACTCGAAAACGACCTGTCGAATATCGATGCCGAGGGCGATCTGCTGAGCGCGACACCGGTCAAGTCGGAACTCGCATGGACTTATGCCTACCACTATCCCGTGCACCGGATCTCGCCCGACTTTCTGCCCGACACGCCGGCGGAACAGCCGGTCTACTTATCGATTTATCGCGGCAGCGATGACAAGGTTCGGTTCCTGGAACTCAATGCCGTAACCGCAGCGCTCCTTGAAGCGATTGCCGACAATACAGAAAACATGAATGGCGAAGAGCTGCTGCGAGCATTGGCGAAAACCATTCACTACCCGGATGTTGATGCGCTGTTGCAGCATGGTGCCGCGGCGATGCAGCAAATGCGACAACTTGAAATACTCATTGGCGCGCGTCGCGCCAACTGACAGGAGATTCTTGATGGCGTCACTTGTGACACTGAAAAACCAGGTAACAGATGCACTCGATAGTGTTGGCGACTGGGCTGCACTGTTGCCGATACGACTGTTGATGGCTTACGAGTTCGGCCGCGCCGGCATCATGAAATTAAACGGCAGTAACTGGTTCGCCAATATTCAGGACAACTTCCCCATCCCGTTTAACGTGATCCCGGTCGAGATCAGCTGGTTCCTGGCCACGTGGACGGAAATACTGGGTGCCGCCGGCCTTGCGCTGGGCCTGTTCACGCGATTCTGGGCACTCGGGCTGATCGTCGTCACGTTCGTAGCAATCACCGGCGTACATATGCCAGAGAGCTGGGACAGCCTTGCCGAGCTGTGGAAAGGTTACTCGGTGTCGAACAAGGGCTTTGGCAATTTCCGCATTCCACTGCTGTTCATCGTCATGCTGGTACCGCTGGTATTGATGGGCCCCGGCAAGCTCAGTGTGGATCACTTGCTGGTGAAGAAATTCAGGTAGGGTGAGCGGCCGCCATCGGCATAGCGGTAACCGTACAACGCGCGTTTGAGCTAGCGTTTCTTCGGCATGTAGAGGTCGGTCAGCGTACCTTCGAACGCTTCGGCAGCGAAGGCAATCGTTTCGGACAGTGTCGGATGCGGATGAATGGTCAGACTGATATCGGCCGCATCGGAGCCCATTTCGAGCGCCAGTCCGATTTCGGAGATCAGATCGCCTGCATTCGGACCGACGATCGCACCACCCAGCACGCGGTTAGTCTTCTTATCGAATAACAGTTTGGTAAATCCCTCGGGACGGCCGATGGCAAGCGCGCGGCCGCTCGCCGCCCATGGAAACTGCGCTTTTTCGTAGTCGATACCCTCTTCCCTGGCTTGCAACTCGGTCAAACCGACCCACGCGATCTCCGGGTCCGTGTAGGCCACCGACGGGATGCTGCGCGCATCGAAAAAGCTTTTCTCGCCAGCGATGACTTCGGCTGCGACTTTCGCTTCGTGGGTTGCCTTGTGCGCCAGCATCGGGCCTCCGGCGAGGTCACCGATGGCATAAATATGCGGCACGTTGGTACGCATCTGTTTGTCGACCGCGATAATGCCACGTTGATCGACGTTGACCCCGGCCTTTTCCGCATCGAGCAGCGACCCGTTCGCCTTGCGACCAACGGCTACGAGCACACGGTCGTAAGTGCCGCTCGCCGGCGCCTTGTCGCCCTCGAAGCTGACTTCTATACCGGCGTCCGTCGCCCGCATGCCGGTCACCTTCGTCGATACCATGATGTCGGCATACCGCGGCTTGACCACCTTCAGGAAGGGCCGTAGCAGGTCCGGGTCGGTTCCGGGCATCAGGGTATCCATCAGTTCAACGACGCTGACTTCGGTACCGAGTGCGCTGTAAACGCAGGCCATTTCCAGGCCGATGATGCCGCCGCCGACCACCAGCATGCGCTGCGGGAGTGGCGCCAGTTCGAGCGCACCGGTCGAATCGACAATCCGTGGGTCATCCGGCAATCCCGGCAGCATGACCGGCTCCGAGCCCGCCGCAATGATGCAGTTCTGGAACTCGACGGTCTCGTCGTTATCCAGTTGCAGACGATTGGCCGATACAAACTTTGCACTCGCCTGCACCACGCGCACTTTGCGCTGTTTCGCCATACCCGACAGGCCGCCGGTCAGCTTGCCAATGACTTCGTTTTTCCAGTCACGCAGTTTTTCCGCATCGATCTCAGGCTTGCCGAACGACACGCCGTGTTCGGCCATGGCTGCGGCCTCATCGATGACTTTTGCTGCGTGCAGCAACGCTTTCGATGGAATGCAGCCGACATTGAGACAGACGCCACCCAGCACGGGCGAGCGTTCAATCAGCATGACGTCGAGACCCAGGTCTGCCGCGCGGAACGCCGCCGTATAGCCACCCGGACCGGCCCCGATCACCACCAGTTGCGCGGAGTGGGTCGCATCCGACGGAGGCTTTCGCATCGCCTGGGTTTTTTCTACGGGATCAGCTGTCGGCACAGTCGCAGCGTGCTCATCAGCCGTGGCTTCATCGGCAGCGGGCGCGAGCGTTGCAACCAGCGTGCCGCTGGACACTTTGTCGCCCACTTTGACTTCGACCGAAACAATTTTGCCGGCTGCGGTCGCCGGGATATCCATCGACGCTTTGTCAGTCTCCAGGGTCACCAGCGATTCTTCGATTTCAACCGAGTCGCCGGGAGCGACCAGCACTTCGATGACATCAACCTCTTCGAAATCGCCGAGGTCGGGAATGAGCAGCTCGACGGTCACTACGGGATCGCCTCCAGCAGCCCATCGACGTCCGCCAGTTTCTGGCCGAGGAACGTCGTGAAGCGCACGGCCTGCGCGCCGTCGATGACCCGGTGATCGTACGAAAAGGACAGCGGCAACATCAGACGGGGCTCGAACTCCGAGCCATTCCACACGGGCTGCATCGATGAGCGCGAGACACCGAGAATGGCAACTTCCGGCGCGTTGATGATCGGGGTGAATGCCGTGCCGCCGATGCCACCAAGACTGGAAACAGTAAAGGTCGCGCCCTGCAGCTGGTCGGCCTTCAACTTGCCTTCACGGGCGTATGCCGACAATTGCCCGAGTTCGCTGGCGAGTTCGTAGATATCCTTCTTATCGGCGTCGCGAATCACCGGGACCATCAGCCCTTGTGGCGTATCCGCCGCAAATCCGAGATGACAGTACTTCTTGAAAACGAGGTTCTCGCCATCTTCGGACAGTGAAGCGTTTACCTTGGGAAATTCCGCCAGCGCAGCAACACAGCCCTTCATGACAAAGGCGAGTGGTGTCAGCGCAATGCCGCGTTCCTTGGCGGGTCCCTTGAGCCTTTGCCGCCGCGCCTCCAGCCCCGTAATGTCAGCGAGATCGTGCTGCGTAACGTGTGGCAGGTTGATCCAGCTGGCTTGCAATCGAGGCCCGGAGATCTTCTGAATTCGCGTCAGCGGCTGGATATCGACTTCGCCGAACTTCGCAAAGTCGACGACCGGCGTGCGCGGCAGTGCACCGCCAGCCCGGTCGGCGCGCTGGCCGCTGAGTATGGCTTTGACGAATGTCTTGACGTCAGCATGCAAAATGCGCTGTTTGGCGCCGCTGCCCCTGACGTCCGCGAGATTAACACCCAGTTCCCGCGCCAGTTTTCGAACCGACGGACTGGCGTGTGCTTTGGCAAAACCGGCTTCCTGAACGACCGGCATCGCCGGCGCGGACGGTTTGGCTGGCGCCGGCGCTGCGGCGGCCGGTGCAACAGCCGCTTCTTTCGGCGGCGCGGCTGCCATGTCTTCTGGCTCTGGCGCAGTGGCCGGCGATGCAACTGCCGGGGAATCACTGCCAGCCGCGACCGTCATGCGACCGATGACGTCACCCGTCGAGACCTTGTCGCCGTTCTTCACCGTCAGACTTTCAATGACGCCGGCCCCGGGCGATGGCACATCGAACGAGGCCTTGTCGGTCTCCAGTGTGATCAGACCGTCCTCGAGCGCCACCGCGTCGCCGGACGAGACCAGGACTTCGATGACCTCGACACTGTCGAAATCACCGAGGTCAGGTACGACGATATCTATTGAATTAGCCATGCTCGCGCCCCGGCCCGCTACAACGTCACGGGATCCGGACGATCCGGATCGATACCGTATTTTTCGATGGCCTTCGCGACCGTCTTGCGATCAAGGACGCCGTCGTCCACGAGACTCATCAGGGCGGTAATCGCGATGAAACGGCTGTCGACTTCGAAATGTTCGCGCAACTCCTTGCGCGCATCACTGCGGCCATAGCCGTCAGTGCCCAGCGACATGAAACTGCCGGGGACCCAACGTTGAATCTGGTCAGCGACAATCTTCATGTAGTCGGTCGCCGCAATAAACGGTCCCGAAATACCCTCAAACTTTTCCTCGATGTAGGATTTGCGCGGTGCTTTCGACGGGTGCAGGTGATTCCATCGCTCGACCTCCAGTGCATCGCGACGCAGCTCGTTAAAGCTGGTGACCGACCAGACGTCCGCAGGAATATTGAAATCCGTCATCAACAGCTCAGCAGCAGCAATTACTTCGCGAAGAATCGTGCCCGAGCCCATCAGCTGCACACGAATCTTGCCTTGCGGCGCCACATCAAGAAGGTAAATACCCTTCAGAATGCCCTCTTCGACGCCCCGGGGCATGGGTGGATGCTCGTAGTTCTCGTTCATGCAGGTGATGTAATAGAAGACGCCTTCCTGCTCGCCGATCATGCGCCGCAGACCGTCCTGGACAATGACGGCAAGCTCGTAGGCATAGGTCGGATCGTAGGAGACACAGTTCGGCACTGTTGAAGCGAGCACGAGACTGTGGCCGTCCTGGTGCTGCAAGCCCTCGCCGGCGAGCGTCGTGCGGCCGGCGGTACCGCCGATCAGGAAGCCACGCGACCGCTGATCACCACCGGCCCAGATGAAGTCGCCGATGCGTTGAAAACCGAACATGGAGTAGTAGATGTAAAACGGAATCATCGGCACGTCGTGGTTCGAGTAAGACGTACCGGCCGCCAGCCACGAACAAAATGCGCCGGCCTCGTTAATGCCTTCCTCGAGAATCTGACCCTCTTTGTCCTCGCGGTAATACATGAGCTCGCTCGAATCCTGCGGCTCGTACAGCTGACCTTTCGACGCGTAGATGCCGACCTGCCGAAACAGGCCCTCCATACCAAAGGTACGCGCCTCATCGGGCACGATCGGGACGATATGTTTGCCAATCTGCTTGTCGCGCAGCAGTGCCGTAAGCATGCGCACAAACGCCATCGTGGTTGAGGCCTTGCGCTCGCCGGTGCCCTCAATCTGCGACCGGAACATTTCGATCGGCGGTACCGGCAATGCCTTCGATTTCGGCCGACGCTTGGGCAGGGAACCGCCCAGCGCTTCGCGGCGTTCCAGCATGTATTCGAGCTCCGCGCTGTGCGCAGCCGGTTTGCAGTACGGGACCTTGTCGATCTCTTTGTCCGAGACCGGGATATTGAACCGATCGCGGAATTTCTTTAGCTCTTCGATATCGAGCTTCTTCTGCTGGTGCGCCGTATTTTGTCCCTCACCCGCCGAGCCCATGCCGAAGCCCTTGACGGTTTTTGCCAGGACAATCGTGGGTGTGCCTTTGTGCTGCGTGGCCGCATCGTAAGCTGCATAAACTTTCAGCGGATCGTGGCCGCCGCGATTGAGTCGCCAGATTTCCTCATCCGACATGTTCGCGACCATCTCGGCCGTTTCCGGATGCTTGCCGAAAAAGGTGTCGCGCACATACTTGCCGTCCATCGACTTGATCTTCTGGTATTCACCGTCGACCGTTTCTTCCATGATCTGTCGCAATTTGCCGGACTGGTCTTTCGCCAGCAGTGGATCCCACTTGGAACCCCAGACGACCTTCACAACGTTCCAGCCGGCACCGCCAAACGCCGCCTCAAGCTCCTGGATGATCTTGCCGTTACCGCGCACCGGACCGTCAAGGCGCTGCAGGTTACAGTTAACAACGAACACGAGGTTATCGAGGCCTTCTCGCACCGGCATCGTGATGGCACCCATCGACTCCGGCTCGTCCATCTCGCCGTCACCGAGGAAACACCAGACCTTGCGATCGCTTTGCGGAATTAACCCGCGGTTCTGCATGTAACGCATGAAGCGCGCCTGGTAGATAGCCATCATGGGCCCCAGGCCCATCGAGACGGTCGGGAACTGCCAGAACTCGGGCATCAGCCACGGATGCGGGTAAGACGACAAGCCACCGCCGCCGACTTCCTGGCGAAACCGATTCAGATGGCCCTCGTCAAGACGGCCCTCGAGAAAGGCGCGCGCGTACATGCCCGGGGCTGAATGACCCTGCATGAAGACGAGATCACCCCCGTGCTTCTCGCTCTCGGCGCGCCAGAAGTGATTGAAACCCACTTCGTAGAGCGTGGCGCAGGATGCGTAGCTCGAAATATGTCCGCCGTACTCGGTGCTCTTGCGGTTGGCCTGCACCACCATCGCCATGGCGTTCCAGCGAATGTAGGCCTCGATGCGACGCTCCAGCGAGCGATCACCCGGATACTCGGGCTGCCGCACTGTCGAAATCGTATTCAGATAAGCCGTGTTCGGCGTGTACGGCAGGTAGGCGCCTGATCGCCGGGCGTAGTCGATCATGTGGTTCAGCAAAAAATGCGCGCGCTCCGGGCCGTGCTGCCCGAGGACTGAGTCGATCGACTCGAGCCACTCCTGGGTTTCGACCGGATCAATATCATCGAAAGGATTGAAACTACTCATATTTTATCCGCCAGGCGTCTGCCGTGCGTTCTCTCGGCGTGTCGCGTGAATTACGTGAAGCGTGGTGCTAGGATCAGCGCTTCATTGCACCGGACCGTGCGAACCATATATTGCCGGCGATACTGCGGCCAACATCTTCGGGGTTTGAGCCGTGAGCGTCAAGCTCACAGCGGAGTATAAAACGTATGACCGATCTCGTTCCAGACATCCATGATATCCGTATTTTTCAAAAACTTGGGCGTCTTGACAGAAAGTCACTCGAAGCGGCCGATCAGTTACTTTTGATACTACCTGCAAAGCCCACGGCGGCCGATTTTCGCAAGATACCGCAGGGCAGCAAATTGCAGGCTGTCATGCGCAAACATCCCGCTGATGCGACGCCGGCATTTACGTCCCGACTATCAAACAACAGGCAGACGCTGGTGGTTGCCGGCAAGCTCGCCGCCGATGCCAGCGCTTTTGAACAACTGACCCTCGGGCGCAAGCTGATTGCCGCCGCTACCAGCCAGAAGGCCGCGAGCCTCGGCATATGCGCCGTAGGATTTACCAGCGATGCCACGGCGACGATCGTCAATAACATGCTGGCCGCCGCCCTGGCCGCCGCCTGCACGCTGCCCTCTTACAAGTCAAAGGCAGCACCGCCGCGCATCAAGAGTATCCGGCTCCTTGGGCTGAGTGAAACGCTCGACACCACGCGCACCCAAGCCGAGGCGAAAGGCAACAATCTTGCCCGCTGGCTGGCCACCCAGCCGCCTAACAGGCTGGACGCGAAGAACTACACGGCACTCGTGCGGCGCATGGCGAAGGAGCGTGGCTGGCAGTTCAAACGTTTTGGCCAGAAGGACCTTGAGCTGCTGAATGCCGGTGCGTTTCTGGCGGTCGCTCAGGGCAACGAGGACGACAGCGCCGCGATCGTCAAACTCAGCTATCGGCCCGGCAAGCAAGGATGCCAGGCCGGATCTCAGCCTGGTTGGCAAAGGTATTATTTTTGATACAGGCGGCACGAATCTCAAACCGTTTGGATCCATGCTGGATATGCACGGCGACATGCAAGGCAGCGCGGTCGCGCTCGGCGCATTTCTTGCGATCAGCGAGTTGCAGTTACCGATCGCCGTTGACTGCTGGCTCGCGCTAACGGAAAACCGCACGGGACCGAAAGCCTACAAATCGCAGGATGTCGTCACGGCCGCGAATGGCAAGACCATCCAGGCGATCCACACGGATGCCGAAGGACGCATGGTGCTGGCCGACACGCTGGTACTTGCAAGCCGCGACAAACCCGGCCTGATGTTCGATTATGCGACGTTAACGGGTGCTTGCATAAGCGCTGTCACCAAGCGCTATTCAGGCGTATTTACCAACCGGGTCGATCTGCACGCGCGCCTGCAGGAAACCGGCGAGCGCTGTGGGGAACGCGTATGGCCATTTCCGATCGGTAAGGAATTTCTTGCCGACCTCAGCAGTCCGACGGCTGATTTGATGCAATGCTCCCCCAAGGCGCCGGGTGATCATATTCTGGCGGCCAGTTTTCTCGCCGAGTTCATCGAAAATGACACCCCCTGGGTTCACATGGATCTGAGTGCAGCCGAGAACGACGGTGGCCTGGCACATGTGGATTCACAATTTACCGGTTTCGGCGTCCGCTACACCCTGAGCGTCGTGCTTGACGAGAATCTGTTCAAGGCGAACGACTAGGTGACCGATACAATCAGAATGGCAGACCGCTTCCGCGGTTTTCTGCCCGTGGTAGTCGATGTCGAGACAGGGGGCTTCAATTCTGTAACGGATGCACTGCTCGAAGTCGCGGTTGTGCTGCTGGTGATCGATGCCGACGGGTACCTGAGACGCGACGAAACTATTCGCTACCATGTAAAGCCGTTTGCAGGGGCGAACATGGAACCGGCGTCGCTCGCCGTGAACGGTATCGATCCGCATCATCCGCTACGGCCTGCGATCGACGAGCGCGACGCCCTGCAGCGAGTCTTTCGGGAAGTCCGGCGCTCGGTACGTGAACAGCGCTGCAGCCGCGCCGTACTGGTTGGGCACAACGCTCATTTTGACCTCGGCTTTATGAATCAGGCAGTGGCGCGTACGGCCATCAAACGCAATCCATTTCACCCATTCAGTTGTTTTGATACCGCGACGCTGTGCGGTGTCGCATTTGGCCAGACCGTGCTGGCGCGCGCGGTGGTCGCATCCGGCCTGGAGTGGGACGAGTCGCAGGCGCACTCCGCCTCTTACGACGCGGAGATGACGGCCAATCTGTTTTGCGAGGTTGTTAATCGATTCCGGAACATTTTTGAGACGAGCTTTAGAAACGCGCCTCCCCAGCCCTGAGGCCTGGAATCGCGTTTATTCGTCGAGCAGTTTCTTAAGCTCGCCCGAGTTGTACATTTCCATCATGATGTCGGAACCACCGATCAACTCACCTTTGACATAGAGTTGCGGGAACGTCGGCCAGTTAGAGTACTCTTTCAAAGCCTTCACGAATCTCCGGATCTTCAAAGATATTGATGAAGGAGTACGGCTTGCCGATAGAGTTAAGGGCCGCAACGGCCTGTCCTGAGAATCCGCATTGCGGAAAGTCCGGCGAGCCTTTCATGTACAAAAGGACATCGTGTGACTTGAGTTGCTCTTCGATTCTGGCTTTTACGTCCACATTATTTACCTGTTGTGATGCGACTTCACGAGATGGAGTCGCCGATTATGAATTCAATAGGTGCGGCTCAATTTGAGGCGCTGTGGTCCACAACCTCAATGAGATTATTGACCGCATTCACGTCCTTCGTTCCCTTCGCGATGGTCTCAGCCTGTTCCCTGCGCGATATAGCTACCCACTGTACCGGTCAGCGTCACCGTGCCCTCGTAGGTGCGAACGCCGATGCCGAATACGCTCACGACCGAGTCGGCGGCGTACTTGCCCTTGATCTTGGTCGTGATAGCAGAGTCCGATGCGACGACGCCAGCCGGGCGCTCATCCTTGCCAAGCTGGTAACCGCCAACTGCGGCACCGCCCACCATCAGTGCCGTACAGCCAGACAGCACCAGAAAACATGAAACTAGAACGAGAATTCGCATTGCCACTCTCCAAAATGATCAGCGGATTGTACAGTCAATCTTTCGGCTGATGTGCCGCCAATTCGTCAATCACCGCCCACTGCTCCGCCGCGCTCATCAGCGCCCAACCGGAAACCTGCTGCAATGTGCGGCCACAACCGAGACAACGCTGTGCGTCGTCGAGTGTGCAGATCAAAATACACGGCGACAAAGGCCTGCCCGATCTGTCGTTACTCTGGCCGTTCTTGGTATCTTTCATTAATATATAAATCAGTTAGTTATGACATCTTTCTAGAATCTTTATCGCAAACTTTGACGGGCTGCGTAACCACGAAAAATACTCACTTTTCAAAGCTGCAGTCTCTATAATACCGCCAACCAAAAAAAGCGCGGAGAAACTAACGATGAATCCCTTGAAGAGCATTGGCGGCACTATCATTGGCGGCTTCGTACTGGCCATCATTATCATGCTGGTCACCAGAGGCAATCACATGGTCTCAGGCGTTCATGCTAATGCCCTCATCATCTGGCTGCACGTACTGTCCGGCATTACGTGGATCGGTCTGCTGTATTACTTCAACTTCGTGCAGGTACCTGCACTCGGCGAGGCTGCCGGCGATGAAGGTGGGCCCGGTGGCGCCGGCATTGCGAAATACGTCGCTCCGCGGGCGTTGTGGTGGTTTCGCTGGGGTGCACTGGCAACCTGGCTGACAGGCGCAGCATTCCTGGCCCACAAAGGCCAGTTCCTGAATGCGTTCCTGCTCGGCCTGAACACCGACCCGATCAATCAGTACGCGATGACCATCGGTGTTGGCGCCTGGCTCGGCACGATCATGTTGTTCAACGTCTGGGTGCTGATCTGGCCCAACCAGAAGAAGGTGCTGGGAATGGTGGAAGCCACCGCTGATGAGGTCGCCAAAGCAAAAAATACGGCGTTCCTCGCGTCTCGCTCCAACACCCTGATGTCCATTCCAATGGCCATGAGCATGGTGGGTGCCGGCCACGGCTGGATAATGTAAGCACGGCCGTTAAATTTCTGTCCGAAGCCCGGCCGCTGCGTCGGGCTTCTTTTATTATGAGATAGCGATGCAGCTCACGGACCGCACCAAACAATCGATTGGGCCAACCGTCGCCCAGGCGCTGGCCGAGGACGTCGGCGATGGCGATCTTACGGCCGCGCTGATCGACGCCGACGCTATAGTCGGCGCGACCATATTCACGCGGGAACCCATCGTCATTGCAGGCCAGCCGTGGGTCGATGAGGTCTTCGCGCAGCTCGATGAGCGGGTCGTCATTGACTGGTATATCGGCGATGGCCAGTCGGCAGACACCGACGATGTCATCTGCAAGCTCGTGGGGCCGGCACGCGCCCTGCTGACGGGCGAGCGTACCGCGCTGAACTTCCTGCAAACCCTGTCAGCTGTCGCCACACTCACGGCTGCGTTCGTGAAAGCCATCGCGGGCACCGGTGCGACGATTCTGGATACCCGTAAAACGCTGCCCGGCCTCAGACTTGCACAAAAATACGCGGTGACCTGCGGTGGTGGGAAGAACCATCGGATCGGGCTTTTTGATGCCGTCCTGATCAAGGAAAACCACATCAAGAGTGCTGGCGACATCGCCACCGCATTACAAAAGGCCGGCACATTCGGTGACGACATTTTGATTGAGATTGAAGTCGAAGATCATGACGGTCTGATTGCGGCGCTTGATGCAGGTGCGCAGCGCATCCTGCTCGACAATTTTTCACTGGATGAACTGCGTCGCGCGGTTGCGACCAACGACAGCTATGGCTACGTTGCCGCTGAGCTGGAAGCATCAGGAAACATCACACTTGAGTCGGCTCGAGCAGTGGCCGAGACCGGGGTGACTTACCTGTCGACAGGAGCGCTCACAAAGAATGTGCAGGCGGCCGACCTGTCACTGTTATTCAGAATCGACTGAGTAACCTCAGAATCGCGGACTATTGGTCTCACGAACTCAAGCCACCGCCCGCGTAACGCGTTTCGGCTCGGAGACACCGTAGCCCTGCGCATAGTCGACGCCCATCCCGCGTAGCATCGTGATGATTTCCTCGTTCTCCGCAAACTCGGCGATCGTTTGCTTGCCGGTCAGATGCCCGATCTCATTGATGGACCTCACCATTTCGCGATCGATCGGATCATGCAGAATTTCTTTCACGAAGCTGCCGTCGATCTTGAGGAAGTCGACCGGGAAGTGTTTCAGATAGCCGAATGACGACAGGCCCGTACCAAAATCATCCAGCGCAAACTTGCAGCCAAGCTCCTTCAGCGCGTTGATAAAGCGGTTGGCCTGCGAGTAGCTGGCAATCGCCGCGGTCTCGGTAATCTCGAAACAGATCTTGGTTGCATCGATGCCGCTCATCTGGAACTGATCGACAACGAACGGCAGGAATTTCTCGTCGCCGAGACTCTGGCCAGACAGATTGATGGAGCAGAGCGCCAGGCGTTCACGCTCGTCGGCCTCCGACACCAGCCAGCGAAACGCGCTACGAATCACCCAGCGATCGATGTTCGGCGTAATGCCATAGCGCTCAGCGGCTTCAATAAACAGACCCGGCGAGATGATGCCGCCGCTTTCGTCACGCATGCGCAGCAGAATCTCGTAGTGCGCGCCCTGCTCTTCGACCTGCAGCGGCCGGATCGTCTGGCGGAACAGCTCGAAACGATTTTCTTCCAGGGCGTTATTAATCCGTGCGGCCCACTGCATCTCACGGCGCCGACGCATCAGGTCGATGTCATTTTCCTGGAAGCTGTGGATGCGGTTACGGCCTGCTTCCTTGGCAGCGGCACAAGCACTGTCGGCAGCCGTCAGCAGCGCCGCGACGTCCTCATTCTCGGCCGTTATCGGTACGACGCCGACGCTCACACCCAGCCTGAAACTACGTTCCTCCCAAAGGAACTTGTACTCGCCGATGGCCATGCGCAGTGTCTCGGCCGTGTTCATCGCGTCTTCAAGGCTGCAGCTTTCAAGCAATACGCCAAACTCGTCACCACCAAGCCGGGCCAGCGTGTCGCGCCAGCGGATCTTCGACTTCAGCAGCGCACCGAGCTGCCCAAGCAGTGCGTCACCGGCGCTATGGCCGCAGGAATCGTTGACGATTTTGAATTGATCGAGGTCGAGATAAAGCAGCGCGTAAGAGGTCTCGCGGGCCCGGGCACTTTTTAGCGCCCGTTCGACACGGTTCTCGAATTCACGGCGGTTGACGAGACCGGTCAGGATGTCGTGGCTGGCGTGGTAGCTAAGACGTCGATTCAAGTCCCGCGACTCGCTGACGTCATGGAATACCAGCACGCCGCCAACAACGATGCCTTTGCCGTCGCGGATTGGCGATGCCGTGCTCTCGATATACAGCTCGTTGCCGTCGCGACGAATCAGCAGCGTTGGCCGCACAGATTTGATCGAGCGATCGCGCCGAATGGCAACCGCCAGCGGATTCTCGAGGGGCTCGCAGGTTTCTTCGTGAAAGCCGCGAAATATCTCATCAATCGGGCGACCGCTGGCATCATCGACTTTCCAGCCGGTCAGCTCTTCTGCAATCGGATTTACGTATTCGACATTGGAATTGGCGTCCGTCGTGATAACACCGTCACCGATGGACTGCAGAGTAATCTGCGCGCTTTCTTTCTCGCGGAACAGCGCATCTTCATACAGCTTGCGCTCGGTGATATCGACTTCCACACCGAGCAATCGCAGCAAGCGGCCATTTTCATCAACGATGGCCTTGGCGCGGCTCTTCATCCAGCGCCAGTCGCCGCTCTGGTGTTGCATGCGATGCACTGACTCGAAAAACGGCACCTTGCCTTCGAGGTGTTCCCGCATGCGTCGCTGCACGCGCGCCATGTCATCCGGATGCACAAGGCGATACCAGTCGAGCATGACGTCTTCATCATCGGTGTCATAGCCGAGCATTACTTTCCAGCGGGGCGACAGTTTGATGTGTTTCGTCTGGCCGTCAAAATCCCAGATGCCATCGTTCGCTGTCAGCGCAATCAGCGAGTTTCTTTCTTCCAGTTCCTCCAGCATCTGTTTGTCATGCACGCGCTCCAGCCCGACGGCCAGTGATGAGCCAAACAGCTTCATCAGCAGGTGCAGATTCGCATCCCAACCCTCAACCGCGCGTTCATTGGCAATTCCCAGAAAACCGGCGATCTCACCGCGCACCGAAAAGCCGCTGATCAGCGCCGCACCAATGTGAAGTTGATTCAGCCGCTCGAGTTCATCTTTCGCGGCCTGGGGCCCACGCACGGTATCGGCAACCTCGATAACGCGCAGATGCCCGAGTCGCTGCCGCAACCAGGGCCAATCCTCGATTTTCTCCCCAAGCAGCATGGCGGGGTTACAGCGCGCAAAGCCGCTGCAGGTCGCCAGCAATGTCTCGATCGTCGCGCCATCGTCGCTGACTAACGCGATAAACGCAGCATCCGCCCCGGTCGCCTCTGGCAGCTCATCGGTAATGGCCTGCAGTTGCTCAAGGTAGTTGTGGGTGTCGAGGCTCTGAACACTGACCGCGATCTTGGTCTGCAAGGCGTCGACGGCGCCGCGATTCCGCTCACCGGGCTGCGGCCGGCGGTGTCGGATTCCCGTCGTATTTTCGTTTTCGGGCGGATTCGGCATTACTGGGAAATATTCTGACATGATGCCAAGGGAATACAAGATAAGTTGCTGAATTTTTTTATCTTCTCCGGATTTTCGGGTCGTTGACATAAGGTCAATCGAGGGGCTCAGGTCAACCGTTTTCGATTGACGCCGTTATTGCACTGAACACCGCAGCACGCCCACAAGGAGAGCCCCATGAAAATCGCGAGCAAGGCCCTGCAACCACCGGCAGGCACAAGGACGTTACTTTCTTACTTTACGTTGCTGCTGGCAGCCGCATTGCTCGCCGCTTGCGGCGGTGGCGGTTCCGTAGCAGAGCAGAACCCTGCCGACTCCGCCACGTGCGATCCGAATGATCCGGCCACGGCGGCCGAATGTGGCACCGTACTCGTGGCATTGACCGATGCCGACGGCGACTTCCTGAATTACACCGTCGACGTGCTGTCGCTGAAGCTTGAAACCGCGAATGGTCGCGTTGTGGAAACCATGCCGCGACAAACGCGAATCAATTTTTCCGATTACGTTGACCTGACGGAGCTGGTAACGGTAGCCACGGTGCCGCCAGCAACGTATGTCGCCGGCACGATTACGCTGGATTACGGCGACGCCGAGGTCTATGTCGAGGCAGACGGTGCTTCAAAAGCCGCCGTCGTCAAAGACCTCGATGGCAATACGATGACGCGGACCGAATTGAAGATACGCTTATCGAACCGCCAGCAGCTGCACGTGAGAAAAGGCTTGCCAGCGCTGTTGCAGCTGGACTTCGATCTGGGCGCATCGCACACCGTCGACATCGTTCCGACGCCTGCCGAAGCAGTTTCCGAGCAATTCATACTCGCAGAGGTTGCACCGGTTGACGAAAAGGAAATACGCGTCCGCGGTCCGCTTGTCGAAGTCAGCCTGGATGCAATGACCTACACCGTCGCGCTGCGCCCGTTCCATGACCGCGCCGGCGACTTCGGCCGCGTCAAAGTGCACGTCACCGACGACACCGAATTTGAAGTTGACGAGGTCGTGTATGTGGGTACAGATGGACTGCGCGCGCTGGATGCCGCCGGATCGGGCACCCCGACCGTGGCCAAAGGCACATTGAGCGTTGCCGAGCGCAAGTTCACGGCCGATATCGTACTCGCCGGCTCGAGTGTGCCCGGTATCGACCGCGATGCCGTGGTCGGCAATGTGATCAAGCGTGACGGCAACTACCTGACGGTGCGCGGCGCGACGATAGTGCCATCCGACCGCCGCACGCATTTCCACGATGATGTTGTTGTCGAAATCGGCCCGGACACGAAGGTATTCAAAGACGGCTATCGCGCTGGCGACCTGAGCATCGACGCAATCTCGATCGGCCAGCGCGTAACGATTCGCGGCAACCAGCCGACGCCAACGACAGACGCGCTCGCGCCGCAGATCCTCTTCGATGCGACCCAGGGCTCTGTACGGATGCACGTAACTCGGCTGTCGGGCATCGTTAACACCGTCATTCCGGGCCAGACCGACATCACGTTGTATGCGATTGACCGTCGCCGCTCAGAGATTTTCGACTTCAGCGGCACTGGCGTCTTCCCCGACGATGACGCAGATCCGGACAACTACGAAATCGCTACCGGCAACCTGACGCTGGCTAATTTCGCCACCGGCAAGCCCATTGTTGCTCGCGGTTTCCCGACAGCGTTTGGTGCAGCGCCACCCGACTTCACGGGCCGTACGGTCATCGACTACACCGACGTGCGGAGCGCGCTGGGTGTTGGCTGGGGTGCTGAAGGAACGGCGGAACCGTTCACCAGCATCACTGCAGAAGGCCTGGTTCTGTTTAACCAGAATCCGGACATCGACCAGCGGCATTACATCAAGCAGGGTCCGGTCCTGATTGATCTCACGGCACTCGATTCCGATACGACCATTGTGCCGCGCGAGAGTGATCGGTTGGCGTTCTACATCAAATCCGCTGACAGCATTCGCATGTATTCGGACTTCGGTGACTTCGCTAACGATCTCGGTACGAGCCTCACGGGCGGCGACCGGGCCCGTTCGATGCATGCTCGCGGCAAGTATGACGTCGACACCAACGTGTTCACGGCCTACAAAATCGGCGTCTATTTATTGGAGCCCTGATGACCGGATGAGACCCCTCCCCGCAGGTCTTATCCACTGGACGTCTTGTCCACTGGCTTATGCCGCCGCCGCAAGGCGGCGGCTTTTTTACCAGTTTTTTCTTACCAGGTTAAGGGCGCAACCGGACCGTCAGTGCGCCAGCCCTTCTGCGCTGACAGTTCCTGAAGCTCAACCACACGATCACCGGAGCGCGGGTGGGTCGACAGGTAGCTCCCGATATCGATGAACTTCCTGTCCCCGCTGTCCCAGCGTTGAAACAGTCGCCAGGCTTCATTGACATGGCCATATTCGGCGTACACGACGGCGAGCCCGAATTCATCGGCGCGTGATTCCTGTTTGCGGCTGAACCCGCGTAGCGTGATGTCGGCAACGTTAATACCGATACCGGAAACATCGCCGCCCGTAATTGCCGTAAAAAACAGCGAGATCACAAGACCGCGGCCCAACGCGCGCAGATGATCGCGATTTTTGAAATGCCCGAGCTCGTGACCAAGCACGAACGCCAGTTCATTTTCGGACTCGACGTCATCGAGTAAGCCCTGTGTAACGACGATCAGGCCGCCCGGCAGCGCCATCGCGTTGGCAACGTCTGAGTCTTCAATCTCGACGCGAAACCTGTAGGGTGTGTCGGCCCAATGCGACGTGAGTCGATCCAGCAACAGCTGCGTCTCATGCAGCCTGTCATCGGCGGGTGCAATTGTGATCAGGTCCTCGGGTAGCCAGTCGGCAAACAGCCTGGCCTCGCGATCTGCCGGCACGAAATACAGCGCCACCTCGATGATGAAAATCAGTGCCAGCGCAATGATCACAAAGATCGCGGTCAGGCCGACTACCAGGGTACTGGCTTCGACCAGTGGATGAACGTCGCTGACGTTAATGCCTTCCCGGGCCTTCTTTGGAACATACCGCACGTTTTGCCTATCCGAAGCGGCTGGAGAACTTCACGGCCGTACCGAAAGCCAGCATCTCAACGCCCGCCGTGCCTTTGCCGTCCCGGCCGGCATTCGCGAGACGCGAGGTTTCAAGACGGACATTGAAAACGGCATCAAAGCCCTGTGCGCGCGCCGCTTCCGACATACGCAGCAACGCCTCCCGGCGTGCCCGTTCAAGCAGCGGCTCATAGGTCTTGATGCGACCGCCCACCAGGCCGCGCAGTCCGGCGATAACGCGCTTGAAGTAGTCGAGCGAAATAACGATGCTGCCCGTCACCATGTCGGACGAGGCGACTTTCCAATCGTCGGGCATCGTGTCAAACGAGACGACCGGAAACCCGTGCATTGCTTCCTCACGTTCTTGCAGAACGCGAAAATGTTTTCGCTCAATCATGTTGCCAATGAAATACGTCACCACCAGCAGCAGCAACGGCAGCCCGAAGTTGACGAACAAATTCAGATTCTCGAAGGTGGAATCCATGATCAGGTAACCCGAACTGCCGTACCGTACGCGAATAGCTCGGCGGCACCCTGCGATATTGAGCTGGTTGCAAAGCGCACGTTGACCACCGCGTTGGCTCCCATCGACGCGGCCTGTTCTATCATCCGGTCGGTGGCCTCGGCGCGCGAGTCCTGCAGCAACTCGGTATATCCCTTGAGCTCCCCGCCAACGATATTCTTCAGCCCCGCCATGATGTCCCGCCCGACATGCTTGGCGCGGACCGTGTTACCGCTGACTACACCGTAAAACTCGACGATAGTCTTGCCCGGTATGCTCTCCGTATTGCTTATGACGACTGCATGGGTGCTACTGACATTCATGAATTTCCTCCGGCAAAAATTGTCGTGGCTCTCGGCGCATGGTATCACTGCCGGCCATTGCCAAGCGTATACACTGGCTCGTCAAACAGACGCTCGAAACTAAAGGAAGGTCCGTTTGGACATTGGCTCGATCAGTATTTGGCTGTTCGTCATCGTGCTGACGGCAATATCGCTGGGCGCCCTGGTAAAAGGCATGACGGGTCTCGGCCTGCCCTTGATCGCGGTGCCCGCGATCGCGTCATTCACATCTGTTGAAGAAGCCGTCGTTCTCATGATCATCCCGGTAATCGGTTCGAACCTCTGGATGGTCGGCCGTCAACGCAGATTCGCTCCACTACTCGTCGAGCACTGGCCTTTCTTGCTCGCTGCGTTTATCGGCGGCATTCTGGGTACTTTTCTGCTGGTGGCTATCGACGATCGCTGGCTGAAACTCATCCTCGCGATGTGGCTGGCGCTGTATTTGCTGCAGCTTGTCCTGGGCGATGCATTGAGCTTTGTGTTCAGGGCAAAAGGCGCCGCGTCTGCCCTGATCGGTCTGGCAGCAGGCACGATACACGGCGCCAGCGGGATCTCGGCACATATCGTCGCGCCCTATTTCCACGGCCGCCAGATTGCTCCCGCGGCTTACACCTTCCTGGTTGCGGTTGCTTTCCTGACATCCAGCAGCGCGCAGTTTGTCACTGCTCTCGGCAACCAGCTCTTCGACGCGGAGCGCCTGACGTTGGGCCTGCTTGCACTGATACCCACCTTGATCTTCACGCAAGTCGGGATGCGCTGCGCCGGGATGATCTCCGCCGCCACTTTTCGGAAAATTATCCTGGTGCTCTTCATACTGATGGAGATCAAACTGATCGCCGATGTGGTGTAAGGGTGGCACCAGGCAAAAATGGTCAAAAAGTCACAAAAATCGGCCAAATGGCTCGAAACCGAGTGCTGGCGCCGTTTTCAGACGCTCTGGCGGTGCCTGCTGGCGACGTATACCGTTGAAAAAAGACGGTAATTTCGTTGACTTGGCGCTTTCTGGCGATATACTGCGGCCAGCTAGAACGATCGGCTGATATTTGTGTTTTCCATTTCGAAGTTCCTTTGTAGTACTCCGTCCTGTTTCTCATAAGTACCTGCGTCAATCTTGCGACCCGGCCGTCACTTTGGCGGCCAACAATACTTTATGATTAATTAGGAAATTATTATGGCTACTACCACCGGAACCGTTAAATGGTTTAACGAAGCGAAAGGCTTCGGTTTTATCGAGCAGGAATCAGGACCTGACGTATTTGCTCATTTCAGCAACATCGTCGGTGATGGATTCAAGACGCTGGCCGAAGGCCAGAAGGTCGAGTTCACAGTAACGCAGGGTCAGAAAGGCCCGCAGGCTGAGAACATCACCGCAGTCTAAGCGCTCTACGGTTTAGATACTAAGAGGGCGAGACCTTATGGGTCTCGCCCTTTTTATTTGTCGAAATTATTTGTCGAAAAATCAGCCCTAGACAGCCTGTTCAAACAGCGCGGGTTCCTGTTTAGCCAGGTGCTCGTACGTCTGCCACCGGCGGCTAACCGTTTCCTGAGCCATCTGCATCATGCGCTCGGCTTCTTCAGGATTGGTCTTGGTCAACACTTTGTAACGGTTTTCGTTGTACGCGTACTCACGCAACGGAATCGTCGGCGCAATCGAATCCAGTACAAACGGCCTCTGACCGGCCGCACGCAGACCCGGGTTATATCGGATCAGCGGCCAGTAGCCACTGGCAACGGCAAGCTGCTGCTGGCGCAGTCCATTGGCGAGATCATAACCGTGCGCAATGCAGTGACTGTAAGCCAGTATTAAAGACGGGCCGTTGAACTCTTCCGCCTCACGCATTGCGAGCAGCGTCTGTTGCGGATTGGCCCCCATTGCGACCTGTGCCACATAAACATTACCGCCTGAGATCGCCTGCAACGCCAGGTCTTTTTTACCGATACGCTTACCGGCGGACGCGAATTTCGCGGATGCGCCGAGTGGCGTGGCCTTGGACATTTGTCCACCAGTGTTCGAGTAAACCTCGGTATCCATCACCAGGATGTTGACGTTTCGTCCGCTGGCAAGAACATGATCCAGCCCGCCCGACCCGATGTCATAGGCCCAGCCGTCACCGCCGACCAGCCAGATGCTGCGGCGAATCAGGTGATCGATGATCGAGAGCAACGCCTCAGCTTTTGCGCTTTTGCGTTCTCGCGTGACTTTCTGGAGTCGCTCCTTGAGACTGGCCACACGTTTGCGCTGTGCCCGAATCTCGCCGCCGACGCGCTGTCCACCGTGTACCAGCCGTTCCGCAAGTTCTTCGCCGATGTCCTCAGCAAGCTCAGTCACCATCTGCTTGGCGATGGACATGTGGTGATCGGCCGCGATGCGCATACCAAGACCAAACTCGGCATTATCCTCGAACAACGAGTTCGACCAGGCGGGGCCGCTACCCTCGGCGTTCTTGGCCCATGGCGTTGTCGGCAGGTTACCGCCATAAATTGACGAACAGCCAGTCGCGTTAGCAACCAGCAGACGCGGACCAAACAACTGCGATAGCAGCTTGACGTAAGGCGTCTCGCCGCAGCCGGCGCAGGCCCCTGGAAACTCGAACAAGGGTTGCAGGAATTGGGCGCCGCGCACGGACGAATACTCGACCGTCGCACGATCGTTGAATGCCAGTGTTTCGAAGAACTCGATGTTCGACAGGCTTTCTTCAAGAATCGGCTTCTTGTCTGTCATGTTGATCGCACGTATCTCAGGATCGTCAGGACTCTTCACCGGGCAGGCATCGACGCACAGGGTGCAGCCCGTGCAATCCTCAACATATACCTGCAAGGAATAGCGCGTTTCCGGGAAACCGCGCGCACTGATTGGCGCCGAGGGAAAACTCTCGGGCGCATCTGCTAACGAACTTTCATGATAGAACTTGGCGCGAATAACACTGTGTGGGCACACGAACGAGCAATTGCCACATTGAATACAGAGATCAGGCTCCCACTCCGGCACACGATTGGAAACGTTACCTTTCTCAAACTGCGAGGTCGCACTCGGATAAGTGCCGTCGATCGGCATTGCGCTAACGGGCAGGTCGTCGCCGTGCCCTCGCATCATCTGCGCTGTTACTTCGCGCACGAACTGCGGGGCGCTCGCCGGCACCACATCATCCAGAGGTCGTAAGCTGCTCGCTTGTTTTGGAATCGTCACTTCATAGAGGTGGTCGAGCGCTGCATCGACAGCCGCGAAGTTCTGATCGACGACATGCTGGCCTTTGGATTTGTAGCTCTTCTCAATGGCCTTCTTGATTTGTTGAATAGCTTCCTCACGCGGCAATACGCCCGACAACGCGAAAAAACACGCCTGCATGATCGTATTGATACGCTTGCCCATGCCCGCGTCACGCGCAACGCTGGTGGCGTCGATTACGTGCAGGCTGATGTTTCGATCGATAATGGTCTGCTGCA
>CAWJHR010000002.1:0-86029 GCA_963842765.1 uncultured Gammaproteobacteria bacterium
CGGCTATATCCAGATCGAGTGCCCGCCACACGATCTCAAGTACGCCGATTTCGATATCGACGAGAAGTTCCGCGACGAGTGGGATCGTTACAACCTGTGGCGTTACGAGTCGCACGTCAAGAAACCCGAGATCGCGCGCCTACTCGATGGCCAGCTATCCGGAAGAGAGAACGGTCATCAAGCTCAATGTTCGTATCGCGACGCCGCCGCCGGTGCGACGACTCCGTTCCTCCCGGCATCATGTCGTCTTATATCTTCAACCTGAAGCCCGGCGACAAGGCCGTTATCTCGGGCCCCTACGGCGAGTTCTTCGCCCGCGAGACCGACAACGAGATGGTGTTTATCGGTGGCGGCGCAGGTATGGCACCGATGCGCTCACATATTTTCGATCAGCTGAAGCGCAGCCACAGCAAACGCAAGATGTCGTTCTGGTATGGCGCACGCAGCCTCAAGGAAATGTTCTACGAGGATGAGTTCGACGAGCTCGCGGAGAAGAACGACAATTTCGACTGGCACCTCGCGTTGTCGGAGCCACAGCCCGAGGACAACTGGACGGGCTAACGGGATTCATTCACCAGGTATTGCACGATGAGTACCTGCGCAACCACCCGGCACCCGAAGACTGCGAGTACTACCTCTGCGGTCCGCCCATGATGAACAGCGCCGTGATCAAGATGCTCGACAGCCTGGGCGTACCAAAAGAAAACATCCTGCTCGACGATTTCGGCGGATAGTCATGCGGTGGTTCGTCACCTGCGCATCTGCTGTCTTGTTGGCGCTGCTCGCTCGGCGCCTGCGGCGACGATTGCGTTGCCGGAACTTACGACCTGAGCGGCAACGCAATGGGTACGACGTTCAACATCACGGTCGTCGCTCCTCCCGCCGAACTCCATAGGAGCCTGCGCGAGCAGATCGTCATACACGCTCGAAAAAATCGACGACCTCGCGTCGACATACCGGGAAGACTCGCGAGCTGTCGCTGTTCAACGGGAACCCTCCGCTCGACTGGATTGATGTGTCGCACGATCTGTGCATGGTGCACATCGAAGCCGCTGGAGATCGTCGTCTGACGCACGGCGCCTTTGACGTCACGGTCGGTCCGCTCGTGAACCTGTGGGGCTTTGGCCCCGACGGCGAAGACCGCATACCGTCGGACGAGGCGCATCGCAGCGGCGCTACGCTCCGTCGGTAACAACCAGGTAGAGGCGGACTGCAGGCAACCGGCGCTCACAAAGCCTCGCCCGGGCTTTACGTCGATCTGTCCGGCTGGGCCAAGGGACTATGCCGTCGATGAGATCGCCGCTCCTGCTCGAGCGCGCGGAAACTGGAGAACTACCTCGTGGAAATCGGCGGTGAGTTGCGCCTGCGCGGCCACAATGCGGAGCAAGAAGTGGGCCGTCGCGATCGAGACGCCTCAAAAAACAATACGCGACCACTCTGTGTTGCGTGTGACCAATACGAGCGTGGCGACCTCCGGCGACTATCGAAATTATTTCGAACACGAAGGCCGCCGTTACTCGCACACGATCGATGCGCGCACAGGCCGACCGTGTCACACGAACTGACCGCCGTAACCGTCGTCGATCGAATCGGCGGCATTTGCGGACGCCATGGCAACGGCACTGCTGGTGCTGGGCCCCGAGGCGGGCCGGCGCTGGCTGAAAATCTCGGTGTCGCCGGGTTATTTCCTGGTGCGCGAGGCAAGCGGCTTCGAGGAACTGACGACGTCGAGCTTTGAGAAACTGAGAAACTTATGAACATTGTATTTGACCACATTGCTGTTCAGCTTCCTCGATCATCCTGCTCGTGATAACCGGCATGAGCGTTGGCGTCTCAACGGTCGCCGCGCGATCAGTGGCAGCTGCGGCGGTCTCAATGGTGGCGGCTGCGAACTTTGCAGCGGCAGCGGCAAGTGCCGCAAGAAAGACAAGAACCTGGACGGAGAATCCGCATGACGAACAAATCCGTTCTCGTCAAGGACTACATGGCGCGAACACTGGTGACTTTCAAGCCGGACACGGATGTGCTCGATGCCATCCACGTGCTGGTCAAGAATCGCATTGCCGGCGCGCCCGTTGTCGATGACGAAGGCAACCTGATCGGCATGCTGTCCGAGTTCGACTGCATGAAGGTCGCGCTGGACGCCGGTTACCACGGCAACTGGGGCGGTCCGGTTCGCGACTTCATGAGCGACGGCGTCCAGACGGTCGACGCCGACATGAGCATCGTGGATCTGGCGCAGGTGTTCATCAACAAGAAATTCCGGCGCTTCCCGGTCATGCAGGATACGCGTCTCGTCGGTCAGATCAGTCGTCGCGACGTGCTGCGGGCGCTCGAAGTCATCGCAAAAGGTTGAATTAGCCCGCGATTCGGCGCGGTCATAAAGAAAGGGGTCGGATCCATTTTCCTTTCTTTTAAGGAAAATGGATCCGACCCCTTTCTTTTTTAGCGCTTTCTTCGCGAAGCGCGCGCCCAGCGTTGCGCCGCAGGTAGGCATAGACCTCCAGCAGCGGCAGCTCCTTCGGGACAGACGTCGGCGCAGGCCATCATGCCGAGGCAGCCGAACACGCCCTGGTCGCCGGCCACCACTTCGAACCAGTCGGCATCGGTGCGCTGGTCGCGCGGGTCCATCATGAAGCGCGCGACGCGGTTCATGCCGGCGCCGGCCAGGAACTCGTCATCGAGGTTCGCGACGCCGCAGGAGGCGACGCAGCAGCCGCATTCGATGCAGCGGTCACCCTCGTAGATCGCCTCGGCGAGATCGTCGCTCATGCGCTCTTCGGTCGCCTCAGGGTCGAACGGCAGCTGTTCGTGAATCCAGGCTTCGGTGCGCTCGGCCATCTCGCGGAACCAGGTGCCCGTATCGACCGACAGATCGCCGATCAGCTTGAACGCCGGCAGCGGATACAGCTGGATGTTCTCCGGCAGGTCCGCGGTCAGCGTGCGGCACGCCAGCGCCGGGCGACCGTTGACCATCATGCCGCAGGAGCCGCAGATGGCCGAGCGGCAGGCGAAGTCGAACTGCAGCCCCGGATCCAGCGTTTCGCGAATCTTGCTGAGCGCGATATACAGCGACATGTACGGCGTTTCGTCGATCTCGAACACGTCGGTGTGCGGTTCCGAGTTTTCGTCTTCGGGGTTGTACCGAAAAATCTCGAACTTCAGTCGACGCGACGCTGTGCTGTGTTCCTGGGTCATTCCTTAAATCCTTTATTGCTGTCTCTTATTGCGAATAGGCCTGCCAGGCACCGCGCTTGAGCCGACTACCCATCTCTTCACTGCTCGGCAGACGACCGTGCTGCGTCTGTTCCTGCACCACCGTCTCGTTGTAACTGTCGATCGATCGCTGCATTTCGATGCGCTCGTCGCTGCCGTAGCCACGATGTCCCGGCGGCAGATCGATGAGACCGGTCGGCTCGTAGCTGAACGAAGGTTCACTTTCGTCCATCGCCCAACGCACCAGCGTACGATTCAGCCACTCTTCGTCGTTGCGCAGCGGGAAGTCGCTGCGAAAATGTGCGCCGCGACTTTCGGTGCGCGCTCGCGCGCCCATCGCTACCGTCATGGCCAATCGCAGCATGCCTTTCAGGCGCAGCGCGAAACCGAGCTCCGGGTTCACGCCGGGATCCTTGCAGCGCAGCACCGCGTTGTCGCAGTCATCGAGCAACTGACCGATCTCGGTAACCGCTTCGTTGAGTTCCTCGCCCGTGCGGAAGATGCCAACCTTGAACATCATGGTTTCGCCGAGCGCATCGCGAATCTCGTACACGCTACGGCCGCTGCCGCTGCGCGCCAACCAGCTTGCCGCCCGCTCTTCGGCGGCTTTCAATGCATCAAACGCGATACCGGTATCGGTACGGAGTGACACGCCTGCGGCATGCTCAGCCACACGTCGGCCGACGATCCGGCCTGATACCAGCGTTTCAGCCAGGCTGTTGCCACCCAGCCGATTGAAGCCGTGCATGTCCCAGCAGGCCGCTTCGCCGACGGCGAACAGTCCGGCAAGCCCGTAAGCTTCGCCGTCTTTGTTCACGCGAATGCCGCCCATCGAATAGTGCTGGGTCGGCCGCACCGGAATCAGTGCGTTGGCCGGATTGATTCCCGCGAAGTCACGGCAGATATCCCAGACCTCGAGCAGCTTGGTGCGCAGGTGCTTCTCGCCCAGGTGGCGAATGTCGAGCCACAGGTGCGGGCCGTACGGCGAATCTACGCCGTCACCGTCGCGCATCGTCTGCTGCATGTGTCGCGACACGACGTCACGACTGGCGAGTTCCTGCTTGGCAGGCTCTCTCTCGACCATGAATCGATGCATGTTCTTGTCGAGCAGGTAGCCGCCGTCGCCACGGCAGCCTTCGGTAACCAGGATGCCGCTCGGAGAGAGCGTCGTCGGATGGAACTGCACGGCTTCCATGTTGCCCAGCGGCACGACGCCGGTATCGAGCGCGATCGACGCACCGGTGCCTTCGTTGATCGTTGCGTTGCTGGTGTACTGGCCGTAGATGCGCCCGTAGCCACCCGTCGCGATGACGGTGGCCTTGGCCAGCACGGCAAAGTGCTCGCCGGTGCGCAGGCAGCGCACGACGGCGCCGAGGCAGCGGCTGCCGTCGTGAATCAGTGACACGGCCTCGGTGCGATCACGCACCGTGATGCCGAGACGCACCACTTCGCTGTCGACCGCGTACAGTGCCGCGTGCCCGGTGCCGGCAGCCGCATAGCACGCGCGCCATTTGGCCGTGCCGCCAAAATCGCGCTGGCCGATCAGCCCGTCGTTCTCGAGCGCCTCGTCGATCTCGACATGCTCGCCCTTGATGAAATACTTGTTCTTGCCGCCCTTCACGCGGCTCCAGGGCACACCGAAATGCGCCAGCTCGCGCACCGCGATCGGCGCCTCGTCGGCAAAGATATTGGCCACTTCCTGGTCGGCACCCCAGTCCGAACCGCGCACGGTATCGAGGAAGTGCACCGTGGGATTGTCACCTTCGGCCTTGGCGCAATTACCCAGCGATGCCTGCATGCCGCCCTGCGCAGCGCAGCTGTGGCTGCGTCGCGGTGGCACCAGGGACAGGATCAGCGCTTCGTGTCCGGCGGCCGCCGCTTCGATGGCGCAGCGCTCGCCGGCGAGACCACCGCCGATAACCAGGACATCGGTCGTTATCAGGCGAACGCGTCATGACGTGCCACCTTCGAGCAGGAATGCCAGCGGCGGATCCATCCAGCCTGCCAGCACGATCAGCGTGACTGCCGCCAAGCCCCAGCACCACCCAGAAAATGACCTGCTCAATGCGATGCATCGTCTGGCGCGACATCCAAAGGTCGGCGCCCCACTTGATCGCCAGCCGGTACAGGCCAACGCTGGCATGAAACTCGACACACAACAGCAGCACCGCATAAGGCAACCAGAGGCCGGCGCTGACTCTCGCCATCGATGTCGATGACTCGATGCCGGCAATGTCGCCGTACAGCGGCGTGAAAATATCCATGCCCAGCAACACCAGGTGAAAGCTGCCCAGCACCAGCATGATCATGCCGGTGCGTACCTGCCAGATCCACAGCAGCGACTCGACATGCGGCCGAAACGGCGAGTACTCGGTGCGGGTCGCCACTTTCTCGCGGCCGGACTGACTAAGCCCTTTGGCCAGCTGCAGAATGCGTTTACGCTCGCGCAGCTGCGCCGGGATCTTGCGTGCCGCGAACGCCGCGTGCACCAGGAACAGCGTAAAGATGGCGAACACCGTCGGCTGGGCGATGTAATAATCCTCCAGCATCGTCGCCATCCAGTCGAAGCCACGTTCGCCGGTCAGGATCGAGCCAACGAGGACCACGTGCCCCCACATGAACAGTGCCAGCAGCAGGCCGCTGCCACCGCTTATTACTTCATAGATCAGTTGGCGACGCGCCGCCGTATGTGCACTGGGCTGTGCGCTTCGCACCGATGTCGCTTTGGTATTCATCGTCAGGGATTCAGCTGTGTCAGGATTTCTGGATTCTCCTCACGCTCGGCGAGGATCGAGTGGCAGGTATCGCAATCACGGGAGATCGTCTCTCTCTCCGCGGTCCGCAGTTTCTTGCCGTGGCAACGAAAACAGCCGTCGGAACGCTCGTGCCCGATGTGCTCCGGATACGTGTTCCACCACACTTTCATTTGCGGGAAGACGTTGACCGAATAAATATCGCCAAGCGTCACAGCGGCTGCAGATATGTCGTCCGCCCTGGCCTCGGCGACGTCAGGATAATTATCCCGGTAATACTGATTCAGCTCGGCCGTGATGACCTCGCGAGCTTCTTCGTGTGAGGCATACTCGGCATCGATAATGCGCAGCGCTTCACGCCTCACAAAAGGCAGCGTCCTGTCGATCAGCCCATCACGCATTGCGACATCAATTTCTGAATCCGGTGCCTGATAATTATGGCTGGGCCGATTGTGGCAATCGACACAATCCATTTCCCGCCACACGCCGCCATCCTCGGGCGCCTTGCGATCAGAATAGAGCTTGACCTCGCCCTTTTCGTTGGCGTATTCGACGTCATAAATCTCTTCTCGCGTATCGTCTGATCGGTAGCGAATGCTAACGCCGGGATCGACATGCCAGTGTATTCCCGACGAGCTCTTACCAGCCTCGCCGCCGACTCGGAGCAGCAGCGCCGTGGTCAACTCCGTGTTGGCCTCGTCTTCTGCGTAATGTTTTTTGATCTTCAGCCTGTCGCCAACAAAGCGAGTTGGCCAATGGCACTGCTCGCAGGTATCGCGTGCCGGGCGCAGATCGTGCAGGGGTGTGGGAATCGGGCGCGGATAGAGGTCGAATGCCACTGCATACCAGCTGCCAGGCACCATCCAGTTTCGACTTCACAAACCAGTCGGCGCCAGGACCGATATGGCAATCGGCGCACAACAGCCGCGAGTGCGACGAACGCTGAAACGCCGTGTGCTCGGGTTCCATCACAGAATGGCAGGCAAGCCCACAAAACTCGACAGACTCCATTTCCTCGACGCCTTTGTAGGTTGCACCGGCAACGATGACAACATTGACCATCGTTGCGCCGAGCAGGATCAGCATCCAGTTGCGGGTCTTTGGCTTGTTAAGATCGAAGATCGGCAGCAACGGCACCGATTCACCGCCTGGCGACCGGCGAACCCTGCGCCGGTACAACAGGGTTCCGAGCGGAATAAGGAGCAATCCGATGACAAAGATCATCGGCAAAACCAGAAACGTGATGATGCCGAGATAGGGCCCGCCTTCGAAGCCAACCTGCGTCATGGCGTACAGGCAGATGATAAGCACGAGGGTCGCAATCGCGAGGCCTGTGCCGAACAGGCTTATGCCGTTTCGGGTAATCGACGAAAGGAAGTTCTTGAACACAGCTATCCCTATGTTGTAGCGACGGGTCGTGCCTTCTTTATACCCCGGCGAGCCAGTAATGCGAAGAGTATTCAATTCACAGGAGCAAGGCCCATTCTAGACTACGTATAAGCGGCACGAAAATCCGTATTTCGCGCAGTCCCGGGGTATTGGGATTTCACGCCAGTAGGCTCATAATTTGATGTACCTCCTGAGTATTAATCTAATACAAAACCGAGAGTAGTCCCATGCGCACATACGTCGCCGCCGCCGTTCTCCTCACTTGCCTGCCGCTCGCGCTGCAGGCGGCAGATGCCGAGGAGACCAATCCCTGTAACGATTGCCACGAGGTCGATATAGCGCGCTTCGAGACCACGCCGCACGGCTCGACGGAATGCCTCGACTGCCACGTCGGTGCCGACGAGCGCAAACACAGGCGCGGGCTCGATCCGGTGGACTGCGGTGGCTGTCATGCCGAAATCGTCGCTGAACAAGCTGTGAGCGTGCATGGCGTGGACGGAGAGCGGTATTCAGAAAGTATGGAACTACCGTCATGCGCATCGTGTCACGGCGACACACATACGATGACAGCTATAGCCGACCCCTTGTCTCCGATGAATGAGCGTCATCAGGGGGAGACTTGCGGTACCTGCCATGGCTCCGGGCAGCTGGCCCCCGCTGGCGTACGCACAATTCGGCCGATTGAAGCCTATACAGGCAGTGTGCATGCAGCCGAGGTCGCCCTGGGCAATCATGGAGCGAGTTGCAGCGATTGCCATACGGCCCATTCGCCGTTACAGGCGAGTAACCCGGAGTCTTCGATCTATCGAACGAATGTGCCGGCAACGTGTGGCACGTGTCATACAGAAATTACCGCTTTGTTCAACAACAGTATTCATGGCCTGGCTGTCGCCAGGGGAATATCGGACTCACCTGTATGCACGGACTGTCACGGTGAGCATCACATTCTTGGCGTGCGCGCGGACGGTTCTCCCGTGTCCGCGACCAATATTCCGCGGCAGACCTGCGGCCCGTGTCATGCGGACGTGGGCTTGAACGAAAAGTTTGGACTGTCCGACGGCCAGGTCCTCTCCTATAACGACAGCTTTCATGGCCTGGCTGCCCGTGGGGGCTCGAAACGAGTCGCGAATTGCGCAAGCTGCCACGGTGTCCATAACATCCTGCCATCGACCGATACCGCCTCTCACATCCACCCGGACAATCTCGCGGCAACCTGTGGCCAGTGCCATGTTGGCGCAGGCCAGCGGTTTTCGATTGGCCCTGTCCATGTTTTGGCCGAAGAGACACCCAACATCGTCGCGCACTGGATTCGGCTGATCTACATTCCGCTGATCTGGGTCACGGTTATCGGCATGCTGCTCCACAATCTGCTCGACTTGTTCAAAAAGACTCGCACCTACTCGCTGTGGCGGCGCAGACCACCCGCAAACTGCACGATCAAAGAACGCATGTCGCTGGGCTTTCGCATTGCGCATGCTGTGGCCGCTGCCAGCTTCATCGTGCTGGTTTTCACGGGTTTTGCACTGAAATACCCGGAGAGCTGGTGGGCAGGCCTGGTGCAATTCATGGATGGTGAGCTTCGCGGTGATTTTCATCGCGTCGCCGCCGTGGGTCTGATCGGCGCCTGCTTTTTCCACTTCGGGCATCTCGCCATTAGCGCCCGCGCTCGCAGCCAGATCGCGGCATTCATCCCGAAGGCAGACGACTTCAGGGAGTTCACGCATCGCATGGCCTACAACCTGGGCCGACGCTCCGACCCGCCAGCGCCGGTACGAGTCGGCTACGTTGAGAAGGTCGAATACTGGGCCGCGCTGTGGGGCACCTTCGTTACGGCTATAACGGGGCTCATATTATGGTTCGAGAACTTCACTTTGGCATGGCTCCCCGGTTGGGTGCCTGAAGCCGCCACGGTCCTGCATTTCCTTGAGGCAATCCTGGCCGCACTGGCTATCGCCATCTGGCACTTCTATTTCGTCATCTTCGATCCGGCGGTATATCCAATGGATGCGACGTGGTTGACGGGCAAGCCCCCGTTCGCACGGGCGCAGGAACGCGGCGAGGTCGACTGCCAGGACCCGCAAGAGCAGCAGGACAACTAGCTTAAGGGTGCTGCGATTGCGGCCGCGTAATAACCAGAGGCCACCTCATTTGAGGTGGCCTTTTTTTGTTTGAGGGCTGACTGCCAGTGCCTGGCAGAGTCTTCAGGTTCCGCGGATGTTGATGGCCCGGTTCAGGTTGCAGGCAGTTGCCGTCGGCGTGGTTAGTGTGACCGTACCCCTGCATTAGAGCATAGGGTCATGTGGGACATTGAGCATATCAGGCTGCTTCATTTGCGAACACTGCTGGCGGTTTCTTGCCAAGTGAACGGTGCGGTCTGTCATGATCGTCGTGACGTTGCCAGTCGTCGATTGTTGATCTTGCATCCTCAATGCTGGCGAACCAGTGCAGGCCCTGGCAGTACTCGCGCGAGACGTCGTCCTCGACGTTGAGGACCCTGAATCGGCGTCCGTTGGCCAGCTGATCGGCGACAAGATCGATCGACCAGTGCTGGTTAACGGCGTCAGGCACGACCATCGGAACCCGAGGCCGCGTGATCTTCTTGCGCTTTTTGGTACGCACCTGCAGCCCTTCTTCGCAGTAGATCCGGTAGGTCCGCTTCTTATTCACAACCTCGCCTTCGATCACGTGCATATCGTGCAAGGTCGGGCATCCGTACTTCGGGTATTGCTCGGTCAGGCAAAGCTGCCTTGTCGAGCTCGGCCTCAAAGAGACCCCGGACTGCAAGCCTGCAGTCCGGGGGTCGTTGTCAGAAACCGCTGGTCTCTGCGACGCTGCTATCTTAGCGGTAGCCGAATAGCATTGTGTAGACAATCAGGCAAAGCAGTACCAGCCCGAACGTGAGCGCCGCGAACCCGAATATCTTCACCCCGCGTTCCTTGGCATCCGGGAAAGCTCTCACGAGATTATTCTCCAGTTCACCGGATTCCACCATCGCCTCGTACTCGCCGGGCTTGTCGTATTTTAGCTCTTCCACGGACAACCGCCCACTGAATATCACCGGATCCATCGGGAACTTGTCAGGGCGGAAGTGTGTGTTGAAGAAATGGATCGTGAATATGAAACCGACCGCGAGCAGCGCCTCATCACTATGAATGATCGTCGCCACGTTCACGGCCCAGCCAGGAACGATGTAGGTAAACAGTTCCGGGAACCAGAGCACTAACCCGGTGCTACCGATTATGGCCACACCCCAGGCTACTGCGAAGTAGTCGAACTTCTCCCAATACGTGTAACGAGCGTAGTTAGGACGGGGGGCCTTTCCGAAGAACCACTTGATGGACTGGATAAACTCCTTGAGATCACGGCCGTTGAAAATTATGGAGTCCGGTCCGGTAATGATCTGCAACCAGGTGTGTCCCGTCGTTTTCTTGTGACGCAGCACATCAAATATGTGCGCAATGAAAACGCCGATCAACACGACCGCACCGATGCGATGCAGCAATCCCATGCCATCGAACCCACCAAGTACCCGGGAGGTAAACTGGGCCCAGGACATATACGAGAATTTCAATGCCATGCCCGTCAACGCCAGCGCGAAGAAGCTGAGCATCATTACGATATGCATCGTGCGCTGGAAGCGGCTAAACCGGCGGTAGAACTTCTGGTCCTTATTGCGCGCCATAGCCTTATGAGCCTTCCACTCATCGCGGTTCAGCAATAAGCGTACGACCCAGGCCAGCGAATGCAGCAGTGCAAACGACAGCGTACCGACCAGCAGCGCGGTCATGCCCCAGAAGGACCAGAACAGCCATGGGTAGGTCTCGCGATCGTGGTGCGTCGCGTGTGTCAGATAGCCGGCAAAACGCCGGTGCGATCCTTCGTGACACTGGCCACAAGTCTCAACCACGTTGTCGCGGCTAAGGCGCGAGGCAGGGTCGGTCGGAGCGAGAATATCGTGCGTGCCATGGCAGTCGTAACACTTGGCGACACTCTCCCCACCCAGGCGCGAGACCTTGCCGTGAAAGGTGTCGAAGAAGGTTTCAGTCTCGTCTACGTGACAGCGACCGCACTGCTGCATCATCTCTGTGCGGAATCCCACTTGTTCCGTGCGCGAGATCGTGTGCGAAGCATGACAGTCCTCGCAGGTTGGATACTCTTTGTCCGGGTCCGGCTCGTCAGGCCAGTGGACGCTGGTGCGGAACGTTTCTTCTACCCCGTGGTGGCAGGTGCCGCAGGTGCCGGCGATATTTTGCGGACTGACCGGGGACTCCGGATCCGTGGGGGGACGCTCGGAGTGTGCGCCGTGACAATCGGAGCAGGTTGCCGCCACGATGAGGCCGGCCTCCAGGGCTCGACCATGGACGCTGTCTTCATAGCTGCCCACGATGTCGTCCACTTTGGCGTGAATCCGCGTCGCGGCCTGTTCGCCGACGCGATGACAATCTCCGCAAAGTTTGGGGACGTTACGCGGATAGGTGGGCGACCCGGGAAATTCACTGCCGAGCGTGGCGTGCTTGGCGTGGCAGTCCTGGCAAGTCGGTGCGTCCGCATCGCCCTGCGCAAACAGGGTGCCGTGCGCGCTGCCATCGTACTCGGTGACCTGTTCGGCATGGCAGATGCTGCAATCGACCTCGGACTGTATCGTCTCGCAGGCGCGCTCTTTGGATACTGTCACCTCTGTGTGACATTGCGCGCACGCAGTACCCGCGTGCATCGACTCGCTGTAGTGCTGTTCATCGACAAACAAGCTGACCGTCTCGCCGCCGGCGCGTGTCATCGTCAGATCGGGCTCCGCGTGGCAGCTCAGGCAGTCCTTGTTGGCCAGTCCGTCAGGGTAGAAAACATTGCGGATCTCGTGTGGTGCATGGCAATCGACACAGGTAGGAATCTTGCCCGGATCTTTGGTCCACAATTCGCCATCGATCACCTTTCGATGCACAACTTCGATTTGCGCATGGCAGGTGGTGCACATCGCGGCCACGTTATCTGCGTGGATGCTTGACCGCTTGTCGGTGTGCGAACGAATGTCGTGGGACGTGTGACAGGAGGTGCAGACGGCCGTGACCGTGAGGCCCTGACGGAACAAACCCTCACCGTGAATACTCATCGAGTAATGCTCGAGGATGTTCTCCTGCGATATCTCGTGAGTTCGGGATACGGGAGATCCCTCTTGGTGGCAACTGCCACAGAGCAGCGGCACGTTCATCACCGCCGTCGGCGAGTTGGGGTCCGTGGCCGACAGGATTTCGTGCTTGCCGTGACAGTCCGCACAGACCGGCGCCATAGGATCACCGTTTTTTGCGGCTACCCCATGCAGACTACGTTTGTGCGCATTGGCCTGTGGCCTGTGGCAGCCGCTGCAATCGACCGGCTCCAGGTCCTCGGCGTGCCGCCGGCGTTTGCTGCCGGCCAGATCCGCATGGCACTCCACGCAGGCCATGTCGGCATGAGTCGATGCCGCGTAGGCCGCCTCGTCGACGTAAGCCGATACCTCTTCCTCTCCATGGAAGGCGGTAAGTTCGGTGTCGTCATGGCACCCGAAGCACCCCTCGTTATCCTGTGCCAGTGTGGGGGTGGCCGCCAACCAGAGGACCACGGCGGCTGCAACGAGCCAAAACTGTCCCCTACTGCCCTGAGCGATCTGTGTCATGTTTCGATTTCCCTGAAGTCTGGCACTCTAGTTATGCCAATAAGCAGCTGTTTGCTATCAGGGTTTTCCGAGAGAACGTCCGCACGGAGTTGCGAACGTTCTATTCTGCGTACAGCGGGCTGATGTCCATATAGATCTTGTAGTGCGCAATCAACTCGCCGTCGTACTCAAAAACGTCGGTAAACGGCAGCGTAATCCGGGTGCCGTCAAGACGGGTGTAGGTTACTTCGCCCTCGCAGACCTGGGTCGATCCGTGCACCAGCGTGTTATTGACCGTATGTGACAAACCACCAATAGTCCCAAAGAAACCGTCGACGGCCGCCAATATGGCTTCCCGCCCCTGCACGGACGGAGCAGAACCAAAACGAAACACGGCGTCGTCGCTCAGGAAGCCGACGAACGCCGCGGTGTCTTGCCGATCTATTGCGGCAAAAACGCCGCCAGTGTCAAAACTGGCGGCGTGTGCTTCTGTCATTGAACGCTGCCGTAGTAATGGACCAACGCTGTTACATCATCTGCGGACAACAAATCCACTTTTTCCTTCATCTTTTTGGGCTGGTCGCGTGAGCCGTCCAGAAACTCTGCCATCGCAGTGTCCATGTAGCCCATCATCTGTCCACCCAGCATGCCGGCTTCGTCTTCGGCATTGGTACCGGCTTCTGAATGGCACTTGTCGCAGTGTTCATCGTGCAGGGCCTTACCTGCTGTAGCCAGACCGGCATCAAAGTCCTGTTTGGCTTTCACGTAGTCGAGATCGGCGTAGGCAACAGCGATGGCATCAATATCGGCCTCGCTCATTGCTGCCGCTATTGCGCACATCGTCGTGGCAGGTTTGCTGGTATCGCCATGCCGATATTTAGATTCCGCACAGGGCCGGGCTTCTTCCTGGTAAGCATACAGCGCGTCCGCGTGCACGAACTCGGGGAAACCGGCAAGTGTCGGTACATCGCTCGATGCGCTAACACCACCCGGGCCATGGCAGCCATTACAGTCAGCCATTATCGCCTCTACGTCGCCTGCATTGGCGGAAGTGGCAGCAAGCGCCAATATGGCTACTGTGGAAAAAATCATTCGTTTCATGTCGTCTCCTCGGAGTTCCGATCTCTTGCGGGTTACTATCGCTATTATCGTTGCTGCAGTCTGAATACACCCTGAACCAGGGCGCATTTCGACTGCGGGTTTAACACATTATCAGGCCGCCTCATAGCGACAACCAGTAGGTAGATGCCGTGATATAATCTACAGACGTATTTGTTACAACACATACTTTGTATTTATAACGATTCTAAACGGCGCAACTAGTTAAGAATCAATCATTTACAACATCGACCTTCTGAGGGAACGACATGAGCCGTCCATTCGACCCCCGATCCAAAATTTTGAGCCTGCTGTGCGCATCTGCCTTGCTGTTCGCGTGCAGTGGCGATACGGGTCCGACGGGCCCACCCGGAGCAACTGGTTCGACCGGATCCACCGGATCTACCGGATCTACCGGATCTACTGGCGGCACCGTGTCCGCTTTGGTGCCGATTCAGTCGGTGGAAAAAATCAACGTATCGTTCGACAGCGTCACGATTGACGCCGGCGGCCAGGCACCAGAACTCGTGATGCGCCTGACGGACGATTTTGGCTTCGGCATAACCGGTCTGCCGGTGGCCAGCGTGGGCTTTACGCTGGCACAGCTATCGCCAGGCCAGGACGGTGGTTCGAGCGCATGGCAGTCCTATGTAACGCGCAGCAGCGCCAGCATCCCGAACGCGCAGGCAACGACAGAATCGGCCGGCGCCGGCAGCTTCACGGATAACGGCGACGGCACCTATACCTATGTCTTCGCCCAAAACCTGCCCGACTATGCGGGCGGTCCCACGTTCGACGCCAACAAGATTCACCGTCTGGGTGTCGAAATACGCACCGATCGCGGCGGTTTTCTGCCCGAGAACATTCCGGCCAACAACGCACCGTTTGATTTTGTGCCGGCTGGCGGCAGCCCTGCGGATCTGGAGCAGCGGCTTATTGTCAACAATGCGGCCTGTAATGCCTGTCATGACAACCTCGAACTGCACGGTGAAGCGCGCTTCGATGTCGAATATTGCGTGACCTGCCACAACCCCTACTCCATCGATGGCGATACGGCCGACGAACCATGGGGGGGATCAGTTGATATGAAAGTCATGATCCACAAGATCCACTATGGCGAAAATCTTACCAACGGTTACCGAGTTGTCGGGTACGGTGGCACCGAACACGACTACTCCGATATCAAGTTCTCGCAGGACGTTCGCAACTGCACAACCTGTCACCAGGAATCGAACGACGAAGTACCGCAAGCCAGCAACTGGCGTACCGTGCAGAACCGTGCCGCCTGTGGCACCTGCCATGACGATATCGACTTTGATAGTGGGGCACACTTCGGCTTTGATGACGACACGTTCTGCTTCGAGTGCCACGATGATGAACGCGGAGCCACAGCCACAGCCAGGGTGCACGTATCCGCAGCCCACGCGCAGCCGAATCGCGAGGCGAGCGAACGATTCGCCTTCAACATTCTCGATATCAGCGACACTGCGATCGGCGAATTTCCGGTGATTCAGTACTCGGTTACCGATCCGACCAGCGGCGACGCGCCATACGATCTTCTAAATGATGATGAATGGACCGTTTGTGGCCCGGCGCGACTGGCCGTCGGCATCGCCTGGGATACGGCCGACTATCACAACAATGACAGCGGCAACCCCCCGGGTCTGGGCGTATCGATGAACGCGATTAACTGTTATGGCAGTGCTCCTGACGACCTTGGTGGCGGTGTGTATAGCGTCACGTCACCGGTGGCCGTACCGGCAACCGCCGGTGGGTCACTCGCGGTAACCATTGATGGGCATCCCGCGGTTGATATCGACGGCACGCTCGAACGGATTGCCGTGACCAACGCCGTAGCATACGCGGCGATAACGGATGCCACCGCCATGCCACGTCGCAACGCAGTTGCCATCGAGAAGTGCGACGACTGCCATAACCAGCTGGCAATGCACGGCAACAACCGTACGGACAACATCGAGGTTTGTGTGACCTGTCACGCGCCGAACGCCACTGACGTGAACCAACGGGGCGGCGCTTGTGAGGCCGAGCTTGGTCTCGATGATACGTCGATTGACATGAAGTACATGATCCACGCGATCCACGCGTCCGGAACGATTGGGGTTCCTTACGAGGTTTGCGGATTCGGCAACTCATCTCACGTTTATGACTTTGTTTACCCGGGCAAACTGAACAACTGCGAGGGCTGCCATGTGCCGGGCGGCTACTACCCGGTTGATCCGGGCATGGTGCTTGGCACGACCGTCGATACCGGACCGGACAAGACCACGCCGACGGATGACAGGGTCGTATCGCCGAACTCGTCCGTTTGTTCGTCCTGCCATACGAGCCAACTTGCAGCGAATCACATGACCCAGAACGGTGGTGATTTCAACGCGACGAAGGCCGCAGACAGCAAATTGATATCGTCCGGCGCAGAAACCTGCCAGCTCTGCCACGGCGAGGGCCGTCAGTCGGACGTCAAGAAAGCTCACCGAATCGAAACGTTCGAGTTCAACTAATGGCGACAACAGTGACTCGTCGCGGCTGGCTTTGCCTGCCCGTGCTGATGGTGGCCTTCGTGGCCATCGCAGCACCGGCCACGTCGTCAGCCCAGGATGAGGAGGAAGCGCGGAGCTATAGCAAGGAAGGCGCGGACACCTGCTTCAAATGCCATGACGACCAGGTCGTGTTGGGCGTATTTCGCACCAAGCACGCGGTACCAACGGATCCTAACTCACCGTTCGGTCACGGCCAGCTGCAGTGCGAAGCCTGTCACGGGCCGGGTGGCGATCACACGGGTCGTGTGCGTCGCGGCGAGGAGCGTCCGGCGATGGTGAGTTTCGGCTCCGACAGCGGTACGCCGGTGCCCGAGCAGAACTCGTACTGTCTGAACTGCCATTTGCCCGATGCCGGGTTCGCCTGGCATGGCAGCGCTCACGACGACAACACGGTGGCCTGTGCCGACTGCCATGACAGCCACGTTGAACGTGACCCGGTACTGGCTACAGCAACGCAGGCCGACGTGTGCTTCGACTGCCATCAGCAGCAGCGCACAGCGTCCATGAAGCCGTACGCACATCCGCTGCGTGACGGCAAAATGTCATGCACCGGCTGTCACAATACGCATGGCGAGACCACGGACCTGCTCCTCGCACGTGCAACAGTCAACCAGACCTGCTTCGACTGTCACGCGGAAAAACGCGGGCCCTATCTCTGGGAACACGCGCCGGCGGCCGAAGACTGTGGCAACTGTCACGATCCGCACGGCTCCAATCATCCGGGCATGCTGTCGAAGCGCGCGCCGCTGCTCTGCCAGAGCTGCCATTCAAAGGACGGCCATCCGAGCCTGCCACAGGATGAGCGCGGCCTGCCCTCCGGCACGGCATCGCGGTTCCTGCTGGGTCAAAGCTGTCTGAACTGCCACGAACAGGTGCACGGATCGAACCATCCGTCCGGCACCAAGCTAATGCGCTAGGAGCGTCGTGCGATGTTGAATAGAAAGAGCCCGTTCACTCCCACTCTCTTCGCTCTGCTGCTGGCGCCTGGCATCGGCGTCGCCGACGTCGACACCAGCGACTGGAAATGTGAGTCGTGCCCGTTTGATGACGGCTACCGCGCAAATGTCAGCGCGGGCGCAACCTACGTCGGCAGAGGATGGCGCTATTCGCTTCGGCAACGCCACCGGCTATGACGACAAGGGTGGCTACGCCAATGTCGACGGCCAGGGACGTTATGTCAGCGATGGCTACCGGCTCGACTGGACCCTCGAAGATCTCGGCCTCGACTCACGCGTATTCACTCTGGAGGCCGGTCGTCAGGGCAGCTTCGGTGTGCACGTGGGTTATCGAGAGCTGCCCTTTAGGCAATTCGATACGACGCGGACTGTTTTTATTCCCTCCACGTCCGACACGCTCACGTTGCCCGCGGATTGGGTAGCGGCAGGCCTCACGTCGAACATGACGCAGCTGTCATCGTCGCTGCGCCGACAAGACATCGGCAGCGACCGGCAGATCATGGACGTTGGCGGGCACTGGCAACCCACTGAAGGCTTTCGCCTGTACGCCGACTTCCAGCGCCAGAATCGAGATGGCGTCGACATTACTGCTGCCTCCAGCTTCGGGCAGACATCGCTGCTCCCACGCTGGATTGACTACGAGACCGACCAGATCGACGCGGGCATCCGTTATGGCACCGCGCGCTCGAGTCTGACGCTGGCTTACTTCGGCTCGTATTTCACCAACCAGAATCCGTCGATTACGTTGGAGACCCCGTTTACGTCCAGCCCTGGCGCTGAACTGCTGCAGCTGGCGATGGCACCGGAAAACGAGTTCCAGCAGATCTCGCTGTCGGGCGCCTACCGCGCAACAATGTGGGATACCGTCCTGGCCTTCTCACTGGCATCCGGCACCGGCAAACAGAACGAGGCTTTCCTGCCCTATACGACCAACCCGAACGTGGGCGCGAGCGCGCTGCCGCAGAGCTCTCTCGACGGCAAAGTCGATACCAGCAACTATGCGCTGACGGTAACGTCACGACCGTTTCCGAAGGCCCGGGTAAAACTTTCTTACCGCTATGATGACCGCGACAACCAGACACCACAGTCCGACTGGAACCGCGTCGTTGCCGACATTTTCCAGGTAACAGATACCGAGCAGAACGTGCCTTACAGTTTCGAACGCTCGGCACTCTCACTGAGTGGTGAGCTCCTGGTCTGGAAAGGCATTCGCGTTTCCGGTGGCTGGGATCGCAAAGAGCTGAAGCGCGACTACCAGGAGGTAGCGGAACAAACAACTGACGCCGGCTGGGGACAAGCCCGCTGGCAGCCGCTGGCATGGCTCGACCTGCGCATCAAAGGCGGCGCGTCAGAACGTGACATTGATCGCTATAACGAAACGCTTGCGGTCAGCTTCGGCCAGAACCCGCTGCTGCGCAAATACAACCTGGCCTATCGCTACCGCAGCTACGGAGAGCTGAGCGCGTCCATCACACCGGTTGAATCGCCGATCTCCCTCAGCACAACGGTTCTGTACGCGGACGATCGCTACAACCGCTCGCAGCTGGGCATGACTGACAGCGAAGAGGTGCAGGCAACGGTGGACTTAAGCTGGGCCGTCACCGACAACACCAATTTTTTCCTGATGTACGGCCACGAAAACATCGACGCGCTGCAGCTGGGTTCCGAGCAAGCTGGCTACTGGGACTGGAGCGCGACTCATGAAGACAGCTTCGACCATGTGGGTGTTGGTTTTCGCTGGCGCCAGGCCGAGGGCAAGCTCGACCTGCGCGTCGACTTCAACCGTGGCAGCGGCAAGACCACGGTCGACGTCTTTAGCTTGAGTGGTGGACAAAGCCGCCTGCCAGACCTGAAATCAACGCTTGACTCAGCGCGTGTCGAAGCACGCTATCGCTGGAGTGAACGCGTCGACGCTACGTTCAACTTGCGTTACGAGAGTTTCGAGGTTGACGACTATGCACTGGTCTCGCCCGCGACGATATCAACTGTGCTGACCCTGGGCGCGGAACCCTACAATTACGATGTATGGGCCGTGGGTTTGGGCATTCGCTACAGCTTTGGCGGCGGTGAAATTACGTTAGCCGACTAGGCCAGTTAACAAATTCAAATCGTTCTCAGGAGAAACAATGGGTCAGGCAAAATCCGGCGACACCGTACGAATTCACTACACCGGTACATTAGAAGATGGCACCCAATTTGACAGCTCCAGCGGCCGTGATCCGCTCGAGTTTTCCCTTGGCGGCGGCCAGGTCATTCCGGGTTTCGACGCCGCTGTCAGCGGCATGAGCGTTGGTGAGAGCAAGTCGGTCACCATTGCGCCAGAGGACGCTTACGGCGAGCGCCATGAAAAGCTGGTGCAGCAGGTTCCTCGCAATATCCTGCCAGAAGATATGGAGCCCGCTGTAGGCGTTCAGCTGCAAAGCCAGTCGCCAGACGGCCAGGTCATGAATCTCGTCATTACCGAGGTTGCCGAGGAGACAATTACCGTGGATGCCAACCATCCGCTGGCGGGCTTCGCCCTGACCTTCGCGATCGAGCTCGTCGAAATCGTCTGACAAGCTGGCGCGAGTTAGCAGATTCGCGGCAGCGGATCGTCTTCGAGTTCTTCTAAAAAGCGCTCGCCGCCAAGCGGAGTTTCCAAAATGACGCGCTGCATTGCAGCGGTTATTCGGCCCATCCGCGCTGCGTCTTTGCCTGCCGGTATGGCACGCCAGATGGATAACGCCTCGTCAACCTGATCTGCGGCGATGACCGCGACGACACGCCCTTCGCAAGCCAGGTAATAGGGATCGTAGCCGAGCATCTCGCAGACCGACTGCACCTGCTCGCGGACGGGAATAGTCGCTTCGAAGCGCACGCCGAGCCCGGTGGCTTTGACAATCTCGTGACCGATTGAGGCAATGCCACCGCGTGTCGGGTCGCGCATGAAACGCAATCCTTCGAGTGCCAGCAACGGCTCGGTCAACTCCATCACCGAGGCGGCGTCCGACACCAGGTCACCGCGCAGGCCGAATTCTTCACGCGCCAGCATCACGGCCGTGCCGTGATCGCCGACCGGACCGCTGACGATCATGACGTCGCCGTCCTGAATATGACGCATCGCCGGGCGCACGCCCGGCAAGCGCACACCGACACCGGTCGTTGCCAGGTAGATGCCGCCGCCCTCACCGCGCGGCACTACCTTGGTGTCGCCCGCACTAATCCGCACACCGGCAGCTTCGGCGGCTGCGGCAAGACTCCCAACGATGCGCACCAGGCGCTCCATCTCGAAACCCTCTTCGATAAAAGCGTTCAGGGTCAGGTACATCGGCCGTGCACCGGCCACCGCCAGATCGTTGGTCGTGCCGTGCACGGCAAGGGAGCCAATATTGCCGCCCGGGAATTCCAGTGGCTGCACTGTGAAGCCATCGGTCGTGATCATGACTTCGCCACCGGCGAGATCGATCGGCACCGCATCCGCCTGCACATCGAGTTCACTCGCGGCCAACTGGTGCGCGAAAACTTCCTCGATGAGCTCGCGCATGAAGCGCCCGCCGTTACCGTGAGCCAGAGAAATACGGTCATCTTCCATTACGTCATGCTCCCACCGCACGCGCGGCTATTTCTGCCGCCTGACCAAAACTGAGTGCTGCATCGTTGCAGGGTAACTGCTCCGGGATACAGACATGAAAACCGGCGTCCGTCAGCCGCTGCAGCACCTGCTCGGTCAGCACGCGATTTTGAAATACGCCGCCGCACAAACCAATCTGCCTGAACTCGTATTGCTCACGCACGACGAGCGCTTGCCGACAGATCGCCTCAGCAAGGCTGCTGTGAAAAATCTCGGCGCGCTCGGTCGGGCTGACGCTTGCATCGGTCAACATCTCGAGCAGCGGCTGCCAGTCGCTGCGAAGCACGCCGTCGTCATCCGGTTGCATGGGCAATTCGATGGGCGCTCGAACCTCGCGGCACAAGGACTCGAGGACCATCGGCCCCTGAGCCTCAAAACTGGTGCGCGGCAGATCACAAACCAGTGCCGCTGCTGCGTCAAACAGCCGGCCGGCGGCGCTCGTCACCGGCGCGTTAAGCTGCTGGCGCCACGCTGCTGCGGCCAGTCCATCATTATCCGGGGCCGCCTTCCAGGAGATTCCAGCCTCCCAATGCAGCGCCGCAGCGCTACGCCACGGTTCGCGGCCGGCGCGTTCGCCACCGGGCAAGCGAAACGTCCTCAAGCTCGCGACCCGCTGCCAGCAACCTGCGACTCCGTGCAACGCTTCACCGCCCCACAGCGTGCCATCAGCCCCAAGACCGACACCATCCCAGGCAAACATCAGCCAGTTTCCCGGCCGCTCGTACTCGGCGGCGACGGCACTGGCGTGTGCCGCATGATGCCAGACCTCGTCGACCGGCAAATCCGGTTGCTGCCGCGCCCATTTGTTAGTCGTGTAGCCAGGGTGCGCGTCACAGACAATGCGCTCGGCGCGCACGCCGTAAAGCGACTGCAAATCGCGGGCGAGCTGCTCGAAAACGGCCAGGCTTCTCGGGCTATCCATCTCGCCAATGTGCGGTGAGACAACCACACGATGGTCCCAGGCAAGCGCGACCGTGCCTTTCATATGGCCACCAACGGCGAGCAACGGCTGCGGCTGGCGCCACGGCAGGTTCATCTCAAGCGGTGCGCACCCGCGTCCAATCCTGAGCGGCCGGGTTTTGCCGGCAATGCGACGATACACCGGGTCATCAGCGGGCCGCACAATCGGCCGGTTGTGCTGCAGGAATGCATCGGCGATATTCGCCAGCCGCGTTGCCGCCTCATCATTGCGGGTCAGCACCGGCTCACCGCTGATATTTCCTGACGTTGCGACGATGGGCCCGCCGCAGCGATGCAGCAACATCTCGTGCAGCGGGCTGTAAGGCAGGAACACGCCGATTTCGGCAAGCCCGGGTGCGACATTCGCCGCCAGCTTGCAGTCTTGCCTTTTTTCGACCAGCACGATGGGCCGAATCGGCCCCGCAACGAGTTCGGCTTCGGCCGACGAAAAATTAACGTAGCGTCGCGCGACGTCGAGACCGTCAGTGCCACCTGCCGGGAACATCACCGCCAGCGGTTTGTCCGGGCGGTGTTTTTTTTGCCGCAGCCGGCCAACAGCCTGCGCATCGAGCGCGTCGCAGACCAGGTGATAGCCGCCGATGCCTTTGACTGCGACCACTTTGCCGCGAGTGATTGCCGCTACGGCCGCGTCCAGAGCCGCGCCGGTTTCATCGATCAATTGGGTGCCAGCCGATTCGAAGGTCAGCTGCGGACCGCACCGTGGACAAGCAACCGGCTCCGCGTGGAAACGCCGGTCTGCCGGATCTCTGATACTCGGCATCGCAATCAGGGCACAGCGGAAATCCGGCCATGCTCGTATTCGGCCGGTCATAGGGCAGTGTTTCGATCAATGTGTAACGAGGCCCGCACTGCGTGCAGTTAATAAACGGATAACCGTGGCGCCGGTCCCCGGCATCATGCAATTCACGGCGACAGTCATCGCACATAAAGTAATCGGGCGGCACAAATATCTGTGCCGCGGCGTCAGCAGCGCTCGGAAGTATTTCGAAGCTGCTCGCAGCAACGACATCGACCGTTTCGACCTGATCGATAACCGGGCGCGATAACGGCGGCGCCTTGTCGATAATGTCTTTGCGAAAGACCTGCAAAATATCGGCGGCTGCGACAGCAATGATCTCGACGTTGCCAAGCTGGTTCTGCACCGAGCCGCGCACGCCATGGTGGCTCGCAAGCCGGTAAACAAACGGCCGAAATCCGACCCCTTGCACGTGACCGGTGAGTATTATTCGGACGGCAGCGAGGTCTTCCGCGTGCTGCTCGGCGAGCTTAGCCACCCGCCTCGCTCGCGCGCTTTTTCTCCCACTCGTTGTCGCGATAACCGGCAGACCACCAGATTCTGCAGGCCCCCTCGTCCGATACCATGCACGGGCCGATCGGTTTTCTCGGCGTGCAGGCCGCACCGTACAGTCGACACTGGTTCGGATAGATTTTGCCGAGCACCACCTGGGCGCAGTCGCAGCCCGGCGGCATCTCGCCGACACGTTTGCGTGACTCGTCGGCATACGAGCGACACTGCTTGCGCGCATCGTGAGCCGCAAACTCGTCGCGTAACGCGAACCCCGATTTCGGAATGATGCCAATGCCCCGCCACTTGGCATCAACGACATCCATTACCGTTTCAAGGTGCTTCTGCGCGGCAACATTGCCGCCGGCTTTCACAACCTGCGGATAGCAGTTGTCCAGGAAATGGCGCTTGCCTTCGAGCTGCCGCAATACCGAGTACATCGCGGCCAGCAGCGACTCCGGCGTAAAGCCCGCAACGGCGGCAGGAATATCGTGCTTGTCCACGACGAACTGCCATTCCTCGGGTCCCATCACGGTCGCAACATGTCCGGGCGCAACCAGTGCATCGAACCCGGGCGTGCCGGAATCCAGCAGCATCGCGACGGCAGGCCAGGTCAGCCGCCCGGAGAGCAGTACCAGCAAATTGTCGGGCGCACCTTCGGCAAGCATCGCAGCGACCGGCGCCGTCGTGGTTTCAAAGCCCGCGGCGAAGAACACGACAGTACGCTCGGGATCTTCGTTCGCGATCCTGACCGCGTCAGTCGGCGACGCGATGGGACGGATGTCAGCACCGGCCGCCTTTGCCTGTTCGAGCGAGCGTGGCTCGCGCTTCGGTGCATTGACCGGGACACGCAGCATGTCGCCGAACGCAACCAGCGTAACGTCTTCGTGGAGCGCCAGCTGAATGGCCTCGTAAACATCCTCTTCGGGACAGATACACACGGGACAACCGGGACCGGGAACCAATTCGACATTGTCCGGTATCAGGGTCCGCAGTCCTGCCGCTGAAATCGAGCGCTCGTGACCGCCACAAACGTTCATGATCCGCACTGGCCTGCCGGTATCCAACGACTGCAGCGCCTGCAGCCAGTCGGATGCGGAGGTTCTCATGCGCCATCGCCGGTGGCAGCTAATCCAGCGTCTGCAACGCGGCCTCTGACAACATCGAGTTCGGTTTGCACCCAGTCCAGCCAGTCGGCAATTCCAGCACCGGTTTTCGCTGAGACTTCCAGCACTGGCGCGACGCTTGCGAGCTGCCGGAGACAGTGGGTCGCGTAGTCGGGATCGAAGTCACCCAATACCGGCAGCAAATCGGCTTTGCTGATAACAACCAGATCTGCGCTGCGGAACATGACCGGATACTTGGACGGTTTGTCGTGACCTTCAGGCGTGGACAACAACGCCACGTTGGCATGCTGCCCGAGATCGAAGCTGGCCGGGCAAACAAGATTGCCGACGTTCTCGATAAAAACGACGTCGACATCATCAAGGTCGAGTTCATGCAATGCCGTATGCACCATGTGGGCATCGAGATGACACGCACTGCCCGTGCTGATCTGCACGGCCGGCACGCCTTTTTTGCGAATGCGCTCAGCGTCGTTTTCGGTTTCGAGGTCTCCCTCGATGACCGCAATCTTGAGATCGGCGCCAAGTGCATCGATGCTCGCTTCGAGCAATGCGGTTTTTCCGGCGCCCGGCGACGACATCAGGTTGATCGCCAGTGCGTTATGCCGTGCGAAGTGCTCGCGATTGTGCGCCGCCTGATGATCGTTGGCGTCCAGCAAGCCCTTCAAGACCTCGACTGACTCGCTGCCGCTCGCGGTTTTCGCAAGGTGTCCCCCGGCGGCCACAAGATGCTCGTTTCCCGGTGTTACGTTACAACCGCAGGTGTCACACATTGTTGTTACCTCGTTACCGGGGGCATTTTAGATTATTGATTTTCTACCGCCAGAATCTCGTCGAACAGCGCCCACGAATCGGCCGCCTCCTGCTCTGATACTTTCTGGATCGCGTACCCGACGTGCACCAGAATATGGTCGCCCTGCTCGAGCGGCTCGCCTTGCATCATAAAAAGACTGACCTGGCGCTCGATTCCTTTGGCTTCGCAGGTACACTGGAACCCATCGATCGATGTAATTTTCATCGGTACTGCCAGGCACATACGGGTACTCCGGGATTGCGTATTTAGCTCTCCCTAATATAGTAGAGAACGGTCGCACGTTTGATCGAGGCAATCAACGCCAGCATAGGTATATACGCTTATGTTGGCAAAGTGAGGTGTTATGACTTGCACGGTAACCACCAACCCGGCATGCCGACTTGCCGCGCTGGCACTGTTCATTTGCCTATTTCCCGGCCACGCCGCGGCGGATCATCCTCTCTGCTATGCCTGCCACGGGACCGACGGCATGGGGTATGGCAATTTCTCGATACCCATCATCGCCGGCATCCCGGCCGTGCATATCGAGGAGGCACTGTACGCCTACAAAGATGGTGCGCGTCGCTGTAACCACGCGCCGCTGATGTGTGAAACGGCCAGCGCGATTAGCGACGAAGAGATCGCGGAGGTTGCCGATTATTTCGGCGCGAAGAAGCGAGTTTCCTCAGAGCAAAGCTATGCTGCGGACAAAGCGGCGGCAGGCAAACTGGTGCACGAGCAATTGTGCAAAGGCTGCCACGTCCCGCCTGACGACCCCGACGTTGCGGACGCGTTGGGCATTCCGTTGCATGGGCAACGCGGCTGGTACCTGCGCTACGCGCTGGAGTCCTACATGGATGGCAGCCGCGAGAACCTGCTGCCAGCAATGGCTGACAAACTGTCGAGGCTTGAGGAAGGTGACCTCGACAACCTGATCCACTACTACACGAGCTATTGAAGTAGCCCACCGACTACTCGGGCGCCTGTCGAGCGCAGCGCTGATGTAGACTGGTTATCTATGGCAGCGATGACTCCAAGCACACTACGCATCGGCTATCGGTACCGCCCGAGTCGCCTTGCTCCCGAGTACGACGCCATCGTCATCGGTTCGGGGATGGGTGGCCTGACCACGGCGGCACTGCTGAGCGAGCTTGGTTGGCGGGTGTGCGTCCTCGAGCAGCACTACACGGCTGGCGGCTTTACGCACTCCTACGAGCGCAACGGCTACGAGTGGGATGTCGGCGTGCATTACATCGGCGAGGTTGGCGCGCAGACGCGCACCCGACGCCTGTTCGATTTCCTGACGGACGGCAAACTCGAATGGGCGCCGATGGCTGACGAGTACGATCGCTTCTACATCGGCGACAAGGTGTTTAGCGCTCGTGCCGGGAAACAAGGTTTTCGCGACAACCTGCTGCGCCAGTTCCCGGACGAGCAAGCGGCAATTGACGATTACATGAAGTTATTGGCCAAGACGGGCGGCGCGCTCTCTGGCTTCGGCATGAGCCGCGCGATGAAACCGTGGCAGCAGTCAATCGCAAAACCATTCCTGAAGTGGCGCACTCCCGACGCTTTTTTTCGTAACACGTATGACGTCCTTCGCGAACTGACCGACAACGACGAGCTGATCGCCGTGCTATGCGGCCAGTGGGGCGATATGGGCCTGCCCCCGAAACAGTCGACTTTCATGGTCCATGCAATGATCGCACGCCATTATTTGCACGGCGGCTACTATCCCGTCGGCGGTGCCTGGAAGATTGCTGATTACATTATTCCGAAGATCCAGGAGGCTGGTGGCGAGGTCTTTACGTATGCCCGCGTAAAGCAAATCATCGTCGACGACGGCGTTGTTTGCGGCGTCGAGATGAAAGACGGTCACCGTATCAGCTGCGAACGCGTCATCTCGGCCGCCGGCGTAGACAATACGTTCCGGCACTTATTGCCGCGCGACGTCGTCAATGAGACCGGCTATGAGGACAAGCTGAAACATGTACAACCGAGCATGGCCCATCTCGGCGTCTACATCGGGCTGACCGGGACCGCCGAGGAAATCGGCCTGCCGAATACCAATTACTGGATTTATCCGGGCAGTGACTACGATGCGGCGGTCGACACGTTTCTCAAGGACCCCGACGCCGAGTTTCCAGTCGTTTATATCTCGTTTCCTTCCGCCAAGGATCCGGACTACCTGAACCGCCATCCGGGCACCGCGACCATTGAGATCGTCGCGCCGGCCCCTTACCAATGGTTTGAAAAGTGGCGTGGTGAGACCTGGGGCAAGCGCGGTGAAGACTATGACGCGTTCAAAGCGGCGCTCGGTCAGAGGCTGATGCAGCATCTGTATGACAAAGTGCCGCAGGCCCGCGGCAAGGTCGATTATTTCGAGGTATCAACACCGCTATCGACCGACTGGTTCGGGGGATACCAGCACGGCGAGCTCTACGGCCTGGCGCACACACCCGAACGCATGCAACAGTCCTGGCTGCGGCCGCAGACGCGCATACCCGGGCTTTGGCTGACCGGCCAGGACATACTCACCTGTGGCGTCACCGGCGCGATGATGGCCGGTTTCCTGACAACGATGAGCATGGTCGGCACCCGCAAGATGGCGCCGTTATTGAAGCAAATCTACGCTTAAGCGTGCACGACCAGCACGTCGCAGTGCATGTGATCCAGAACCCGGGTCGCCGTGCTACCGACAAAACGCTGCTTGATTCCTGAGCGCGCCCGCCCGCCCATGACGACCAGACTGGCACCGTTTGCCCGGGCGAACGTCGGTAATAAGTCGTGCGTCCGACCCGGTAACTGGTGTACGGCAGCAGCCGCAACGCCGCACTCCGCTGCCAGCTCTTGCAGTGCTTTACGGTGCTCATCGCGAATCTTCTCATCGAGCTTGTCCAGCGGCAGTTTTTCCGGTTTGAACTTCCATGTCACCCGCGCGCCGATTTCCTCGAGCCGCTCGTAAGAGTGAAACAGCAGCAACTTGCCGCTGCACTTTTCGACAACGCTCTGCGCCTTAGCGAATAATCTCACGGTCCAGCATGGCGCCCTTGTCGTGACTGTGTGTCGGATCGACAGCTGCTACCACAACGGGCTGCTTGCGAATTGGCTTGGGCTTCGCAAACCACAATGGACACTCGATCCTGCGGATCAGACGCCAGTCCGTGTCGCCTAGCGATGCACGCTCCGAAGGGCTGTGCCAGTGAGTACCCTTGACGACGAATAACGCATTACAGTCCTCGGCTTTTGCGGCAATCATGTAGGCTTCGGGGCGATCCGTTGACGTACTGGTCCGAACCGTCACGCCGAGTTCCTCGACCGATGTTGCCAGGCCCTGCAGAATGGCCTCCTGATCACTTCTGCACAGAGTCCGTTAGCACCTGCAAATCAGCGAAATAGATAAAATTTTCGTCGAGATGATTCATGATCGGATCGCTGAGTACCAGCTCCAGATCACAGTCATACAGCTTCGCGAGCCAGGCGGCGCGCGCGACGACGTCTTCGGGATAATTGTCGAGTTCGACGACGCAGAGTACGTTGCGTTTCATGATTCACCTCCGCGCAATAGCGCATCTTATCGTAACGATCGACTCGCGCTATAGCACTTCGTAATAGTACGAATTGCTAGGTTCAGTTGACGACGACGCCCGTGTACAGGAGCCGCAGAGCGGTAATAGTGATCAGAATCCGGAAGACGACCCGAAACGCTGCCTCCGAGATGCGATCGACAACCTGTTTGCCAATCCAGGTGCCGATCAGGGCGGCGACAATCGAGGCTCCGATCAACTGAAAGTAGGGCCGGTAATCGAAGCCGGTCAGCGTATATCCAACGATTTTCATGACGCTCATGCCGGTCAGACAGGCAGCCATCGTACCCAGGACCTGGTGCTTCCTCAGATCCGTTCGCAAGATAATGGCGTGCAGCAGCGCGCCGTACGCGAATAAGGTCGAGAGTAGCGCATGCACGAATCCCACCACGGCCCAGGGGTGCTTTATTTTCGGGCGCCAGGAAATATCCGGCAGCCAGATAGCGACCAACATGACCGCGCTGATCGCAGTCGCGATGACTGTCTCTGGAAGTTCGACGTAGGTCCGAGCGCCAATTGCCACAGCGAGGACACTGCCTGCAAGAAACGGCCCCGCAATCTTCCAGTCGATGTGCCGCCAGAAAAACACCATGCGACCGGCTGTGGAGCCGATTAGTAAGGTCGAGTGGATCGGAACAATAGCGGTAATGGGCAGTACCGTGCTCGTGGCGGCAAGGACAATGAGCGCCCCGCCGGCCGAGAAGGCCGCATTGCACAACGCGGCAAGAAAACTGCCGCAGACAATAATGTAGAAAGTTACGTCGGTTTCGATCATCGGGTTACTCGGTCCCCCATTTCATAAACGTCGGATATCAGTCATACTTCTTGAGCTTATGCTCTTTCTTTCGAAACGTCCGTCCCCGCTCCTCTTCGTGCTTGCCCTGGTTACGGCTGCCGGAGTCTGTGGTTGTAGCTCGAGCACGGCTCTGACTGGCGAGAAGCTCGATCCGGTCACCAGCGCAACGATTTCTTATAGCGAGCAGCCGCTGGTCTTTTATCGGGACGTCTCTGGCCGCGCTGCGTTAGCGAAGGACTTTGTATACGTGGCGCCGGTTGCGGTCAATCGGGGTGGCAACTATCGTTACTTCATCTGGCTAGGTATCTGGACCGTCGCCGGAGAAACGTCCAACGGATGCAACGCGCGACGGATTTGAATCCATACTCCTGGTCGCCGACGGCGCACCGCTGCAGTTGGCGGTTACCGGCTGGACGATTGACGCGATTGGTGCCAGTGAACCCGTCTACTCAAAACCCGTCGCATCAGCTGCAGACGCGTATTACGAAGTGACGCTCGATCAGCTACGGCCACTTGCTGAAGCTCTGCATCTGCGACTCCTAATCGGCGGAAACGCTCTCGACATGTTCGAGCCCTGGGACGATCAACGACGCGGCAAGGCGGCTTTGCTCGAGTTCATAGACGGACCGGCGTACTAGCAAAAGACGAGACTATGGCGATGTCGGAGACCAGGTCCAGCAGCACCACAGTCAGGGATGTCAAACAGCTGGGCATTTGGGCGGCGCTAGGCAGCTTGTCCTACGTTTTCTGGGTCTGTGGTGCCATGGAAATGGTCGAGCGTCTCGCCTACTACGGCGTGCGCCAGGTCTCCAGCCTGTACGCCACGGACGCCGCCTCCAATGGCGGTCTTGGCCTGGTTGGATCCGACGTCGGCATCATCTTCTTGTTCTGGGCACTGATGCAGTCTTTTGTTCCTGTTCTGACCGGGGGCATTTCCGACCGCGTGGGCTACAAAGAGACGATTTTCGCGTCGACGGTGATCAAGATCCTGGGTTACCTGCTCATGGCCTGGTTCCCGACGTTCTGGGGGTTCATGGCGGGCGCGATGGTACTCGCGTTCGGTACCGGAATATTCAAACCGGGTATTCAGGCAACGATCGTCAAATCGACCAGTCGCGAAAACAGCTCCATGGCATGGGGCGTTTTCTACCAGACCGTGAACATCGGCGGCTTTATCGGTCCACTGCTCGCCGCGCAACTGCGCCAGCTCGAGTGGTCGCATGTTTTCTACGCCTGTGCCGCGATCATCTCGCTCAACTTCCTGCTGCTGCTGACCTACAAAGAGCAGGACAAGGAAGAGCGGCTGGCACACCGTGCCAAAGTGAAGTCCGGTGAGATCAAGGAAGTAAGTCTGTGGCGAGATAGCTTAAAAGAACTGCTGCGCCCGATCATGATCTGGTACATGGTCCTGTTTTCCGGCTTCTGGTTCATGTTGATGGCCTTTTGGGATGTTGCTCCGCTGTACTTTCGTGACTGGGTCGACACGTCGGTCATGGTCCAGCATTTGTTCGGTGCCGATGGCACGTCAAATCGGGTCTGGATATTCCTGCTCGGTATGACGCAGGACGGCCAGCGAATTCAGCCGGAGGGTCTCGTCAATCTCAACGCCATGATGATCATGATCTTCTGCTTCATCGTTGCCGGCTGGAGCGCGCTGATGAAAGCAACCAATTCCATGGCGCTCGGCACGTTCCTGGCCGCTTCGGCATTGCTCATCGTTGGCGGCTTCAACTATGTCTGGATCATGGTGCTGGCCATCGTCTGCTTTTCAATGGGAGAAATGCTGGCGAGCCCCAAAAGTTCGGAATACCTTGGCAACATCGCGCCTGAGCAAAAGAAAGCCATGTACCTGGGCTTCAGCCAGCTGCCATTAGGCATTGGCTGGTCGTTAGAGGGGTTCTTCGGTCAGTACCTGTACGGCGAGTTCGGTTCCAAGGACACGATTTCGCGTCACTCGCTACTCGATCAGGGAATGTCGCAGACCGAACATCGACGCCGTGCCGATCGGCGAGGCGTTTCAGAAACTCATTGAGGTTTCGGGCCAGAGCGCTGAGGCGCTGACGAGCCAGCTCTATGCAGCCAACAATGTCGGTGTTGCGTGGTACATCATGGGTTCGGTGGGGCTGGTCGCAGGCGCCGGCCTGATTGCTTACGGCCGCTGGACTTATCAACTTAAAGAGTAGCTAAGCGACTTTAATCCGCAGACTGCGACCGGTCAGATTTTGCTTTAAGCCGGCCGCCCGGGTACGTGGCACGCCAGTACGACACGGTGATCGATGCACCGATCGACAGGGCACCCAGCCCAAGGTATACCGGACTCATAGGATCTTGCAGGTCCAGATAAACCGCACCCATGATAAACAGTACACCGACGAGGGCATACGTGACGGGCAGTGCTTTATAGACAGGTTTAGGTAACCACATTCGACAGACCCGAGATTCATTGTCCAATTGCTAACAATAGTGCGTTTTTTCTGCGAAAACTACTGTGATTTTGGTCACTCTTCGCGCATTAATTCAAACGTTTGCGCGCATGGCGGCCTCGACTGACTCCACGGCCCTGATCACGCCGTCCTTTGCCAGGCTGACAGGGTCTGACTTGACCGCCCGGTAAAGCTCGTCGCCGCTGCCGGCCCAATCGATTCCCTCGATACCGAGCCAGGAATTGCGGCTGGACTTGGCCTCGTACATAGCGGCGTCGGCAACACCCAGGACCTCCTCCCACGACAACAGATCCGGCCGGTCTTTGATAAACGGGTAGGAAGCGTAGCCGATCGATGTCGTGATGCGCGCGACCTGGCCGTCACCGACGGGAAATACACGGTCCGACAGGCTGGCGCGCACACGCTCCGCAAGATCGGCTGCATAGAGGCTGTTGGTGTTGCGCGCAATAATCAGGAACTCGTCGCCGCCCCAGCGGATCACGTCATCGCTCTTGCGGCACATGTCGAGCAACACGTCACGAACCTGCAGCAACAGGCGGTCGCCGGCCTCGTGGCCGCAGTTGTCGTTGACCGGTTTGAATTTATCCAGATCTACCATCAGGAACAGCAGGTCGCTGTTACTGCCCGGCGGGACTTTCTCGACGCCGTCGCGATATCGACGCAAAACCACGTCGACATGCTGATCGACGTTCTGGAACAGGTAACGGCGATTGCGCAAACCGGTTAGCGCGTCAGTCGTGCTGGCCTCAACCAGCTTTTCGTTAACAACATTGAGGTCCTTGTTGCGCGCGTCCAATTCACGCGTGCGCTCGCTCACCTCTTTTTCGAGCCGTTTGCTGTATTCCGATTCGCGCTTCAGTTTTTGAGTCTGTTGCCGCCAGAGCGCCAGAATCGCTGCCAGCAAGGCCAGCGCATACAACGTATACGCCCACCACGTCTGCCACGGCGGATCCGCGACGTTGATGGGAATTGCGATGCCGGTCTCGTTCCAGTAGCCGTCGCTGTTCGCCGCCCTTACCTTCAACGTGTAGTTACCACCGTCGAGGTTGGTGTAGGTAATACGGCGCTCGTTACCGGCGTAAACCCAATCCTCGTCGAAACCCTCCAGCATGTAGGAATAGCTATTCTGCTCTGGCGCCGTGAAGTCGAGCGCTGACAGGCCGAAGGTGACGACATGGTCCCGGTGGGTCAGGTCGAGATCGCGGATAAGCTCATACGGCTGCGCGGACTGCACTGGCTCGTTGATCAACGAGAGAGAGGTCAGTACCACGGGTGGTGGCCGATCATTAACCTCCAGTTCTGCCGGGTTGAAGCGATTGAAGCCGTTAGGGCCACCGAAGTACAACGTTCCATTCGCACCCGCATAGCTGGCGCCAAAATTGAATTCCTCGCCCTGCAATCCCTGGCTCTCATGAAAACGCCGCAGGTCTCCCTTGTCCGGATTGAAGCTTAAGAGCCCCTGGCTGGTCGAAATCCAGAGATTGCCGCGCAGGTCGGACTGGATCCCGAAAACTGCGTCGCGATTCATGCCCTCCGGGGCTGAAATATCCAGGACTCTCGCGCCATTGCCAGACAGTGGCCACGCCGAAACGCGGTCCAGCCCGCCGCGAGAACCGACCCACAGCCGACCGCGCGGATCGACGTGCAGCGAGTAAATGGCATTGGAGCTAAGACTGTCGGGATTGTAAGGGTCATGCTTCAGTTGATGCCATTGACCGGTGCGCGAATTCAGATAATTCAGGCCGCCGCCGTCGGTGCCCACCCAGATGACGCCATCCCGGGTCTGCGCCAGCGCCGTGGCGCGCGCGCTCGATAGTGAAGTGCTGCTAGCCGGGTCATACGCATAATTAGTTATTTCACCGGTTTTCGGGTCCAGGCGGCTGACGCCCCCGCCAAAGGTGCCAACCCAGATTTGGCCTTCACTGTCCTGCAACAATGACATCACGCCGTTAGCGGCCAGACTGCCCGCGTTACCCGGCTCATGGCGATACGTGACCGCCGTGTCGGTTTCCGGGTCAATTCTGCTAAGCCCGCCACGCATCGTGCCGGCCCAGATAAATCCAAGGCGATCCGTCAGCATCGCCATCACGCGATCGCCGCCAATAGTGCTGGCCGCGGCCGGATCGTGTCGAAGTTCGCGCAGCACGTGACCATTTTTGTCAATCACGTTAATACCACCACCAAAAGTACCGACCCAGGCATTGCCGTCATAGTCTTCGGTGAATGCTGTTACGTTCGAGTGGGACAGGCGATATGGACTATTGCCCAGCGGTTTGAAATGTCCGAACGACCAGGACCGAGGGTTCCACTTACTCAAACCGCTCGTGCGGGTGCCGACCCAGAGCAGACCACCGGCATCCTGAAGAAGCGAGAAAATATTGTTGCCACCGAGGCTCGCCTCGTCGGCCGGATCATTCGCAAACACCGTAAACTCGCCGGTGTTCATGTCCAGCAGGTTAAGTCCTTTGTCGGTGCCTATCCAGAATTGCCCGCGGTCATCCTCGAATACGACTTCGACCCGATTACTGCTGATACTCGATGGCACCGACGGATCGTTCGTGAACGATTCAACCTCGCCCGACAACGTATCGACCCGAATCAGGCCGTGCTTGTTGCTACCCAGCCAAAGCAACCCGTCCTTGCCAATATGAATATCACGGACGCTTATTCGATCATCAGCGGCGGTTTTAACCGCACCGAGGTCAAAGCTCTGAACCGCGCCCGTGACCAGATCGAGGCTGTCGAGCCCGGCACTCGTGGCGACCCACAGCTTCCCGTTGCCACTTGTCGCCAGCGCGTAGATCTCGTTACTGCTGATTGAGTTGGGGTCATCCGCGCTGCTGACGAAATGTGTGAACGTCCCGCTGGCGATGTGCAGGCGGTCAAGACCCGCCTCGCGCGTTCCTATCCAGACATACCCGTCATCGGTAGCCAGCAGCGTGCGAATCCTGTCGGCAGCCAGCGAGTCTGTATTCGCGGCATCATGACGATAGGTGCTGATACTGTCGGTGGCCGGATTCCAGCGCGAGATTCCGCCGCCGTCGGTCGCAATCCACAGCGCGCCATCAGCGGCGAGATTCAGGTCGCGTACAAAATCGCTACCCAGTGAATCCGGATTGCCGCGTTCGCTGCGGTAATGCTTGAAAGTGATTCCGTCGTAGCGGTCCAGGCCGCTCTCGGTGGCGAACCACAGAAAACCATAAGTGTCCTGGGCAATGGCCATGACGGAACTCTGCGCGAGGCCATCAGCGACCGTGACACGATCGAAATGCATCGTGTTGGCTTTGTAGCTGTCGGCCCCCGCCGGCGAGGCACAGGCAATCAGCGCCAGCATCAAGCCCGCAGTTAAATTTATCCAATTAGCCGTCGAGTTGGCCTTGCGCATATCCTGCCAAAATCTGTGCGAACGTAAGTATTTAATTTTTCGTACAATTATTGGCATTGTATGCCGTTGGTTCAGCGCTTCATTGTGACAAATGTCTCAAATACCGCCGCTTGACAGGTAGCGATGTTCAAAATCATCGGCTGGTACCGCTTGCGAGAAGTAAAACCCCTGGTACTCCGCCGCGCCCCAGTCGCGGACCAGTTCGAGCTGCTCGCGAGACTCCACGCCTTCTGTCACCACGACGGCATCGAGACTATTTGCCAGTGCGACCATGCCCGAGGCAATCGCTGCGTCGCGCTGACTCCGGTCGTCGCCGCTGATATAGGAGCGATCGATCTTGATGACGTCGATCGGCAGATCCTTGAGATAACTGATCGCCGCCTGCCCGGTACCAAAATCATCAATCGAAATCCTGACACCGAGCTTCTTGAGCCGGTGCACCTGGGCGATCACTACGGGATTCTGGTTTAGCACGCCGCGTTCGCTAAGCTCGAGTTCGAGCAGCTCCGGCGCAACGCCATTGTCGTCCAATGCCGTCCGGATCGTTGCGACAACATCGCCGCGCAACAATTGGCACAGTGACAGATTGATCGCCATGCGGATGGGCCGTGATCCTGCCTTGACCCACTCTCCGAGCTGGCGACAGGCCGAGCGAATCACGAAGTCGCCAATTTCAGACATCAAGCCGGTGCTTTCTGCGACCGGCACGAACAACGCCGGTGAAATATTGCCCTCCACCGGATGCTGCCAGCGCAGCAGGGCTTCCGCGGCAACGACTGTATTTGTGTTTGCATCGACAATAGGCTGGTAAGCAAGACTCAATTCATCGTTGCGCATAGCATCACGCAACATGCGGTCCATCGTCAGTGCTTGCTGGCTCCCCGTGTCACCGAGGCCCGCGTAAAACTCGAAACCACTCCCGAAATCCTGCGCGTCGAACATCGCGCTCTCGGCGTGATGCAGCAGTTCGTCGGCATTGCTGCTGTTGTTGGGATAGACGGCGGCACCGATACTCGCCGTCAGATAGATGCTCTGGCCGGCAACCTCGAATGGCTCCCGTAAGCGGCCCATGACCGAAGTATGTATTCGACGAATCTGCTGCTTGTCGCCGTTACTGACGAGCATGCCAAAGCGCGCCCCACCCACGCGTCCGGCGATAGCAGTGACGGAGCCGGCGCCCGCGTCCCCGATGACATCGCGGTCACGCAGGCAGTCGCGCAGTTGATCCGCGAACTGGCGCAGCAATTCGTTACCGTTCTGATAGCCCACGGCTTCGTTAACCTGCCGAAAACGATCGATACCGATGACCAGCAGGCACAGCTTGTTGTTAGCAGAGCTGTCAACGGTGGTCACCTTGTGTAACAGGCTGCGAAACTTGCTTAAGTCAGGCAGCCCGGTGACGCGATCCATGCCGACTTTCTTCGCTCGTGCCCGGTTCGCGGCAGTGACGCTTGACTGCATCTCCAGAAGGCGTGAATTGGCGATGTGCAGCTGCTCGAGCGTCGCCTGAGCGCTCACAGCCTTCACGACACGTCGGCTGATGACATCCCACTCGAGAGGTCGTCGCGCAATGTCTGTCGCCCGGGCGTCGACCGCCAGGCTGACGTCACGTCGCTGTTGCACAGCGCGATGACGGGGACATTGCTGCTTAGCATCTGGCGCAGATCGTCGATCAGCGTCGCGTTGCCCTCACCCTTCAGACCGGCGTCGATAATCATGATCGCCGGCACCTGTTCGGCAATGCAATCCCGAGCGGCGCCGGCCGTTGAGACGACCTCCACGTCGAGGCCGGTTTGCCGCAGCCAGCGAGGCGCCCACTGCAGGGATAACTTGTCGGTTGTCACCAGTAACGCGGTGCCGTGCAACTTCGTCGAGGGGGGCGCAATCCGATCGTTGGCGGCGCTGCCGCCGAAGGGTCCGAAATCGAGTGAGATGACTTTGCGAATGGCCGCTCGCACCACCTTATTCCTGGTTGACCCAGGTATTGATCGACGCAGACTCGGTCAGGCTGTCCGTCCAGAGGTAGCCGTCCGTCCAGAGGTAGCCGTCCGTCCACAGGTAGGCGTCGGTCCAGAGGTAACCGTCGGTCCAGAGATAGCCATTGGCGCCAACGCTGCCGTCGGTCCACAGGTAGGCGTCGGTCCAGAGGTAGGCGTCAGTCCAGAGGTAGCCGTCGGTCCAGAGGTAGCCGTTCGTGTCGACGCCGCCGTCGGTCCACAGGTAACCGTCGAGACCCATCAGGTAATAATTGCCGTCGGCATCCTGGTTAGCACGGCCGCCGAAGTGTGCGGTGCCGGCCAGGTCGGCCTGCGATGTCGAGGCCATTGTTGGCGCAGTCGTAGTTCCAGTTGTAGACCGCGTCGTAAGCATTGACCAGGCCTGCACCCTGCTGGAACACCGAGTACGCCAGGCTGCCGTCCGCTTTCACGGCCGGACGCGCGGCCGACATGATCTTGCACTTGACCTGCATCGGGCGACAGTCCCGGTTCCATCTGCAGGACCAGCGCGGCAATGCCGCTGACGACAGCCGTCGCCTGTGACGTGCCGGACATCGTGAAGTACTTGGCATGTCGTGATAGATGCTGGGCTGCTCGGCGCGATTGGCCGACGTTCTGCATCAGGCCGATCATGTGTCCGCCCGGAGCGACAATTTCGGGCTTCACGAAGCCTTCGTAGGTCGGGCCGGCCGCGCGAAAGGTTGCAAGATAATCGTCGCTGCCATCGGCCGGCGTATAGTTGTCCGTCATCGCGCCGACAGTGATGACGTACGGCACGTTGCCGGGAACGCCGATCGTCTGTGCGCCGGGGCCCGTGTTACCGGCGGAGGCAACCACGACGATGCCCGCTTCCCAGGCGGCCATGACGGCCTGATTCAGCGGATCGTCCCAGTAGTGCGAGCGGGCCGGCGTGCTCAGCGACATGTTGATGATGTCGATGCCGATGCTTGCCGTGGCTATCACAATCCAGTCGATGGCGCGGATGACGTCAGCGTAACTGCCCTGTCCATTTTCATCGAAGAGCCGTGACCGGAATAATTCGTGCGCCCGGCGCGATGCCATTGTACGAGCCGGCTTCGATTCAGCTTGCTGCTGACCGCAACACTGGCGACGTGCGAGCCGTGCCCGTTCGACTTATCGAACTCGCTAAATCGGTCCGCGCCACCAGACGCCTGTAGTGCTACGGTGTCGGTGATCGCGTCGTAGGCTAGCCTTGCGGCGCAGATTTCCGTAGCGGTCGTCGGTACTGAGCCCGGGTTGCGACCACATGCCGGAGTCGATAATCGGCAATGCCGACGCCCCAGCCGTCGATACCCTGCTGTGCAACCGATCGGCGCCAATCAGCGTCGGGAAGAACGTCGTCGATAGATCGGTTTCGGCTGTTGCTCTTCTGTTGCCGAATCGCCACTGTGCGTCGGCAGTTCTGGAGTCTCTTGACTGGCTTTCCGGCTGACTCGACGGCGCCGTTGTCGTAGATATTGCGGATGCCGTCCGAGTGCATGCGCAGCTCGGCAACCTGCCGATCGTCAGATCGGCAGCCACGGCGCGGATCACGCCGAGCTCATGCGTGATCGCGCCATCGACGGACTGCACCGCCGCCTTGTGCGGCCGCAAGCGTACTGGGCCTGCACGATATAGCGAGCTCACCGCGTGGAGCGTGCGGCTGATCGATCGGCTCGGGCCGCAAGCCGGCGCAGGCGGATAACCCGAAGAATGCGCGATGCTGACGAGTATCAATGTGCGGTTCATGATGCGTGTCTTCCGGAGTTCGAGACGTATTACACCAAGAAACGGCGTCAAAACAGGCGTGCGCAGCGGGATAGCGGGTGCCGCGATTTTGTGACGCAGGTCACATAATGGGGGCGTTAAATCGATGGGACGCGAGGCGGCGCGCAAAGCGCGTGACTTGTCAGGCCAGCGTCGATCACCGGCAGGACGTGCCAGACGATGCCCAGGAAATGGCAAATGCCGCCGCCGAGCACAAAGACGTGCCAGACCGTGTGGTTGAACGGCAGCCTGTCGGCGGCGTAGAAGAAGGCGCCTACCGTGTAACACAGTCCTCCGGCGATCAGCCAGGCGATGCCGCCGGTGCCGATGGCGGCAGTCATCTGTGGCAACACAATGACGGCCAGCCAGCCCATCCCGAGATAGGTCGCCAGCGCCAGTTTCGGAAAACGGTGCTTCAGGACGAGTTTCTTGATAATCCCGGCCGTCGCCAGCACCCAGATCGTGCCGAGCATCCACCAACCAGCCGTGCCGCGCATGGCAACCAGCAGGAACGGCGTATAGGTGCCGGCAATCAGCAGGTAAATGGCGCAATGGTCCAGCATCTTGAACAACTCGCGATGCTTTGATGCGTGCAGGCCGTGATAGACCGTTGATGCGAGAAACAGCATGATCAGGCTGGCACCGTAAATGGAGCTCGCGACAATCTTCCAGGGATCGCCGGCGCTGATTGACAGCGTCAGCATCCAGCTCAAGCCCAGGATGCTCAAGATCACGCCCACACCATGCGTGGCGGCGTGCAGGTATTCCTCCAGAACGCTGTATTCGGCGATCGCCGGTGTCGTTTTCATCGACAGTCATCATAGCCGCTCGCCGCGCACAACGAGCTTCTTATTTCGCGCCAATCTTCATAACCGCTAGAATAGCGGCCGGCACCGACCGCCGAGTTCACCATGCATAGAAGCCGTAATTCGAGTCTCCTGAGAACAGTGGTTCTCCTGATCCCGATGTTCGTCGGGGCCTGCAGCAGTCAGCGCATCGCTCCGACCGACGATCTGGTGATCTCGATTGTCGGCACCAATGATGTTCACGGTGAGCTGCTGCCGAAAGCCGGGCGCGGCGGCCTCACGGGAGTATCGGGCTATGTCAATGCTTTGCGCCAAAAGCGCAGCGAGGATGGTGGCGCGGTCCTGCTGATCGACGCGGGCGATATGTGGCAGGGCACGCTCGCATCCAACCTGGGCGAAGGCGCTGCCGTGGTCGATGCCTACAACGCCATGGGTTACACCGCCGCCACTGTTGGCAATCACGAATTCGATTTTGGTCCCGCCGGCCCCGCCGCGATTCCGGAGCAACCCGGCGATGACCCGCGCGGCGCATTGAAGCTACGGATTGCCGAAGCGCAGTTTGCGGTACTGGCGGCAAACATTATCGATAACCAAACCGGCAAGCCGGTTGCATGGGACAACGTACGGCCGTCGATACTTGTCGACGTCCAGGGCATCAAAGTCGGCATCATCGGCGTGTTAACGGCGAATGGCCTGCGCACTACGATCGCCGCAAACACGGTCGGGCTGCGCCTCGCACCGTTGGCCGAGACCATTGAAAACGAAGCACGTGCGCTGCGACATGCCGGAGCCGGTATCGTTATCGTGACCGCACATGCGGGCAGCAGGTGCACCGAGTTTACGGATCCGCGCGACCTGTCTTCCTGTAACCTCGACGGCGAGATCATGCGCGTGGCACAAGCGCTGCCGAACGGGCTGGTCGATCACATCATCGCCGGCCATGTCCACCGGGGAATCGCGCACATCGTCAATGACATTGCGATCACTGCCAGTTACTCGAGCACGCGCGCATTCAGTCGCGTCGACTTTACCGTTGATCGTGGCACCGGCGCCGTGCAGGCAAGACGCGTTTTTCCACCACAGCCAGCCTGCCTGCGCGTCAACTTATCCAGGTGGCGAATGTGCGTCGACAGCTGACCCTGCAGCCGACGTCCGCGATGCCGTTTACGAAGGTATGCCGGTCGTGCCGGATACGATAGTTCTCACCATTGCAGAACAGGCAGCGGCGCTGGCCGAGACGATTCGAGACGAACCGCTCGGCGTCGTGCTTGCAGCGGAATTCCAACTTCCGTCGACGTCCGAGTCGCCGCTGGCCAACCTCATGACCGACGCGCTGCGAGAATCGCTTGGCACTGATATTGCGATCCATAATGTCCTCGGCGGAATTCGCAGCGGCCTGCCGGCCGGCCCACTGACCTTTGGCGGCGTCTACAAGATGTTTCCGTTCGACAATCGAGTCGTCATCGTGAACCTGTCCGGGCGCGAGGTGCGCGACATCATCGCCAGCCAGGCGCGCAAGGGTCACCGGCGGGCCGGTTTTTCCGGCATGACTGTGTTTGTGTCGTGCAATAACGATGTGATGGACATTACGTTGCAGCTCGATGATGGCCGCAAACTCACCGACGCGGATCGAGTGACAATGCTTGCCAACGACTTTCTAACGCTCGGTGGTGATGATGTGTTGACGCCGGTGATTCCGGACGATGGATTCGCGATCGATGAGAGCATGCCATTGATCCGGGACCTCCTCGTCGATTGGTTCAGGGGGCAGTCGGGCCAGCTCAGCCCGGACGAATTTGCAAAGTACTGCCAGCCCGCGCTGGAATCTACCGGACAGCGTTCCCGACACTTGTCGTTTGTAGCGAGCAGTGCGGCACTGCTGGCACAGACCTTGGGTTTCATTGCGGGCGTTACGGTGGTTTAGACGGCCAGCTCATCGTCAATGGTGCTCTCGATGGCCGAGCGAATCGGCCCCTCCATCAGCTTCAGGGCGAAGCCGAGTTTGACCTCTATCTCGAGGCTATCCTCTTCCACGAACAGGTAGCCGTTCACGCCGCTGCCGCGCACCACCAGGTGATCGCCCTGCCACGATGAGGTCAGCGAAAACTGCCGACCGAGTGTTTCGGCGATATGGTTCGCCCGGTTTTTTGCCTCCTCGAGCCCAAGGTGGTGGCTCCTTCTGATTCTCATGCAGATCCTTCCGGGGACGGTCCGGATTAGTGTGAACACCCTAATCCTAACAGCTAGTATCTCGAGCATGGAAACCCACAGACCCCATAGGAGAAACACCATGGCCGCTACAAAACGTACGAAAAAACAGAAACTCAACCTGAAGAAGGGCGGAGAAATCACAGAACAGCTGGAGCAAGCGTTCCTCGCTGGCATAGGCGCACTGTCCAACGCCCAGAAAGCGGGCGAGAAAACTTTCGATTCGCTCGTCAAACAAGGCGAGGCATTTCGCAAGAAAACGACCAAGAAGACAGAGTCTCTCATTGACGATGTGCAGGAAGCGATTCGCGACATGAGCGGTGACGCTCAGTCCAAAGCAACCGGCCTGCTCGACCAGATGCGCGACAAGTCCAATTTGCGCAAGCTGCAGGGTGCCTTCGACTCTCGCGTCGCCGACGCGATGGATCGCTTGAACGTACCGAGCAAGAATGACATCGACAAGATCAACACGAAGCTCAACAAGATCCTGAGAGCTGTTGAAAGCAAACCGAAAGCGCCAGTGAAGAAGGCAGCCGCTCCGGCCAAACGCAAGACAGCAAAAAAGGTCACGCGGAAAACCGCCAAGAAAGCACCGGCTAAGAAAGCACCGGCCAAGAAGGCACCGGCCAAATCAACAAAAAAGTCCGTTAGCAAGAAGGTACGCAAAGCTGCGTAATCGCTGACGGGTAAAGGAGAAATGACATGGTAAAGAAGACAATGACAAAGAAGAAAATGACAAAGAAGACAGCGCGTCCGAAAAAGGCAAAATCAGTATTTGTTCGGCTGGAAGACAGTTTTGTCGGTACACCGATCAAGGTTGCCAACAGGACGTTTCTGGCTAGCCTGGGCGTGGTAGCAACCATGCAAAACGAGTTGACGAAGTTTCAATCTGACTTCGAGAAGACGTTCGAAAAGCTCGTCAAGGATGGCGAGAAAGCTCGCGCTCGGTATCGTCGGGAACTCAAGGGCTTCAAGAAAGACGTCAAGGGATTTGGCGCAGATGTCAGGGAATACGGCGAAGAACTCGTTGTTGACGTTGTAGAAGAGGTTGTCGAGGCCAAGGACAAGGTCGTACAAAACCTGCGCTCAGCAGCCTAGTTTCAGGCGCAAGAGCGTTACCAGGGAGAAGGGCCGCGCTATGCGGCCCTTTTTCTTATTTGCCGTAGTGCGTCGCCAGGTCTTCAAGGTGCATCGCAACGCCCGTCGCGGCCAGCGGTCGAAGGACATCGAGAACTGCGGCGGCAATTCGTAAAGCCGCATCGTCGGCTGATTCGTCGGCACCGACCAGTGCATCGAAACGGTCCGCAAACAATGCAATCACAGCCAGGTTTCTGGCCACTGTCGGCATATCCTGTTCGTCCAGATCCAGCACGCCGGTTGCAACCAGGCCGTGTAACAACAGCTCGAACGTAGCACCAAGTCCGCGGGCGAAATGCTTGAGGGCATTGCCGACGTTCGGCTGATCGACGACCAGCGTCTCCATGTCCCGCCACAAGAAAGCGTAGGCTTCTTTCAATTCCAGCAGCGAATGCAGAAAAACCAGGAAGTCATCGAGGCTGGCTGTTGTCGTCTGCGCCGGCTGCAGCACCTGCCGCGCGTCGGCCTGGAATTCGGCGAGCAACGCTGCGACAACATCCGACTTCTTGCGAAAGTGGTAGTGCAGGTTGCCCGGACTGATATCCACTTCATCCGCGATGTCGTTGAGCGCTGTATTCGGTTCGCCGTGCTCGTTAAAGAGCAGCAGGCTTGCTACCAGAATGCGTGTCCTTGTATCGCGAGTCATTGCCTGGTCAGTCTATTTGAAGGGTCGCGTAACTGGAATGATACCAAGTCGCAAGACGGCATTGTCGCGGCTCCGCTATCCGTGAGCCTGTGCTTGCTGCGCGTCGTCGTGAGGTCATCCGGGCGCGAACTACACGGTCCGTATAAATCCCTACTACGATTCAGAAACAACGTATGGAGATATCTCGTCCAATCCGGATCATACACATCAGATAATTCGAATATTCTAATTCTATACGCCTTGGCGTAACTGACTGATTTAACAGCAAGAAATGACCTACTTAGCCAACACGGCGGTCCCGCCAGTCTGGCAAAAAACCCAAATTCAAAAAGGGCAGATCCTACACGTAGATCTGTCCTCCGCGCACTTTCTTCACTCTCATTGGGAGAATTCACCATGACGTTGTTCAAGCAAGGATATTCACCACCTGTGCTCGCACTGCTCGCCCTGTTGGTCAGCTTTGGGCTGTCCGGATGCGAGGGTGATGATGGCACCGACGGCGCTGCCGGAACCCCGGGCGTCGCAGGAACTGACGGTTCGGACGGATCCGCTGGCACGGATGGTGCGGATGGCATCTCCTGCTGGGATCTCAACGAGAACGGCACAAAAGATCTCCCGGACGAAGACATCAACGGTGATGGCGTCGTTGACGTCAACGACTGTAGCGCGGCTGGTAGTGATGCCTACAAACCGCCTGCTCTGCACGCAGGCTACTTTGCCGAAAACCCGTATGAAGGCACCGAATCGTGCATGCGCTGTCACGGCAGTGTCGGCGACGAGATTATTACTACCGGGCATTTCAATTGGGAAGGCGTCGCCTCGAACATTGAGGGATTCGAAGGCGGTATCCACGGCAAGAAGGACATTCTGAATAACTTCTGTATCGCAATCCCGACGAATGAAGGTCGCTGTACGCAATGTCATATTGGTTATGACTACGCGGATGCGAGCTACGATTTCGGTGATCGCAACAACGTCGACTGCCTGGTATGTCATGACCAGACAGGTACCTATGCCAAAGCACCGACAACGGCCGGAAGGCCTGCAGGCACTGTTGACCTGCAGCTGGTTGCACAAAGCGTTGCCGAGAATGGCGGCAGCCCAACGATCGATAACTGCATCTTCTGCCACGCCAATGCGGGTGGCGGCGACAACGTCAAGCATGGCGACCTGTCGATGTCGTTGGCCGACACGACGCGTGATTTCGATGTGCACATGGGAACGGATGGCGCTGACTTTGAATGCATCGCTTGCCACCAGGTCCAACGCGATAAAGACGGTAACCTGCTGTCCCATGGCATCGGCGGCATGCCCTATCACTCTGTTGAAGAAGGTGTGATGAAGCAATGCGACGACTGCCACGGCGATCGCAACAACATTCATGCCGGCTCCTCGGTCCAGACGATCGTGTCAGTTCCACGACACTATCGCCTGCCAGACCTGCCATATCCCGACGTTCGCCCGCAATCAGTCGACCAAGACCCAGTGGTATTGGGAGACCGCAGGCCAGGATATCGCACCCGAAGATATACCGGTAATTCTCGGTCGCAATGCCTACGACAAGAAGAAAGGCGACTTCGTCTGGGAGAACAACGTCAGGCCGACGTTGCGCTACTTCAATGGCAAGTACGAGAAATTCCTGATCGGCGTAAATGATCAATACGAAACCGAGCCCGCTGTACTCGCAGAACCTGTTGGCGATCACACGGACCCGGCGGCCATGATCTATCCGTTCAAGAAGATGATCGGCAACCAGCCCGCGGACTTCAATAACAATACGATCCTCGTGCCGCATCTGTTTGGTACAACCGGTGGCGCGAATCCGTACTGGGGCAAGTTTGACTGGAATCTCGCCCTGCAGGACGGTGCAGATGTCACCGGCCAGCCCTACACCGGCGAATATAAATTTGCTGACACGGTGATGTACCTGTCCGTCAACCATGAAGTTGCGCCGAAGGAAGAGGCCTACGGCATGGATGGTGATTGCGGTGACTGCCACTTTGGCGACCAGATCGACTGGACCGAACTCGGCTGGACCGGTGATCCGGTCGTCGACGGTACCCGACCGGATTGATATTGCTCCTATAAAACAATATCAAAGCTTAAAGGCGCCCCTCCCCCCGGGGCGCCTTTTTTTTATTCCAGCGGCAGGTAGATGACCGTGTTCGTTATCAGGATCATGACGAAGATCAGGCAGGTGATCATCGGGCCAAGATAGATCGATCCGGTCATACGAAAGAAGTACCGATTGAAATACGGCAGCACGAACATCATGGGAACAACGGCGAACAGTAAGTTCACGTACAGCCAGCCGTCGGTCCAGTAAACCATGCCGGTTGCGGCGAAGGTCGCGTATTGCACAACAACAATCAGTAGCAGGCCCAATGAGTTGGCCACGCCACCCAGCAACATGCCGCGCCATTCCGGCTGCCCTTCGAAGCGCATGGCTGCATTTACGCGCAGAGAATTTGACAGGAAAAAGATAAAAAAGAATGGCGCGTACATGAACAGCAGCGGCAGCAGTGCCGGCTGGAAAACGCGCACACCCATGAACAAGAAGCGGTAATCAACGTGGAAGAAATAGTAAACGGTGAACAGGAACAGGAAATAGCAGGCGAACAGCACCATGGCCAAAAAAAGTGTACGCAAGAGCTGTGCCGGGCTCGTTTTCACACCCCACATGTCGGGTGTGACGCCATGCTTGCTGCCGAAAAATCGGTAACTTAGCCAGAACATCAGGAACCCAACGGTGCCGTTGAGCACGGCCCACAACATGACCGCATTGTTCATGCGTTGCGGGAAGAACCAGGTGAGCTGGCGTGTCGATGCGGCGACAAACAGCTGCTGCGACAGCTCCGCCATCGGAATATAAGTAAAGCAGGCAATCAGCGCGCCGACCACAAAGGTTCCCCAGAATACGAGGCGCCCCCGACCCTGCGGCCGCGGCAGCGCGCGCGGAAGCGGCTGTACCAGCGTGCTGAACACCGGCATTTCGAGCAGTAAACGGCCAAATGGAATCACCGCAATCAACGCCGCCGCCAGCGAAATCATGCTGAACAGCTCTTTCCATTGCCAGACCTGGTCGTAGCTGTCCATTTCGGACTCGAAGTCGAACACGTGCTCGAAGTACTCGATCTGGTTGGCGGTCGCCTCGCTGTTATAAGGCTGGAAAGGATGCAGTACGTGCTCGTTGTGCATCACGCGCAACGTCCTGGTGTCTTTATCGCCGTAGTACTTGCCAATCTCGACCTCATCAACCGCTGCGCTACCTGCAGGCAGGCCCAAATTGATCAGACGCAACGCTTCCGGGGCAAAGCGCATGTCGCCGTTCTGCAGCTCATTGCGGTAAGCCCCTTCGTCGTACAACGCGTAGCTTGCACCGACGTTCGAACGCACGTCTTCCAGCACGCGCTTTGTCAGCGTCAAAACGTAACCAGAGACATACACGGAATCGAGTTTGCTTGGCTGCCCGGTGCTGATCGCCTCGCGACCAAAGTAATTCGCGCCACGAATAGCCGCGTTACCACCGGCGGAATGCCCGGTGGCACCAATTCGGTTTCTATCGATGTAGTTGAGGTTACCCGTACTCGCCGCGTAGTCGACGACAGCAAACAGGCCATAGCCTTCTGTCGTGGCGGCTATGCGGCTCAATGATGCACTGGAACCGCCCTGGGCATAAGGGTCGATGCTGAGCGCAACGAAACCACGCCGCGCAAGTTCGATCGCGATGTTCGACAATGATTCCTTGGAGCGCTGAAAGCCCGGCACTACGACGATGAATGGCGCAGGGTTCTCGCTTGTCGCACTGTTCGGCTTGAACAAGTCGCCGGCAACCCACTGACCATTGTGCGTGGGGATCTTGATATCCCGAACCTGGACATCGCCAAATGAGCGCTGGATCTGGGAGACGAAGAAGCTCGAGATCAGGACAGTCGCGACGCAGATGAGCAGCAATCGTTTGCTCGATTGCTTGTCGAGTGAGTGATTTTGCATCGACGCAGTTTGCCTGCAAAGGCGCCGAAAGACTATTTCCGGATAACCCGCCGGCTAACCGAGTGTTGCTGCCAGGTTCGCCGTTGTCTGCTGCCCCCACTCCGTGCGATAAACGACTGCGCGATTACGGCCCTGGTCTTTTGCTTCGTACAAGGCATCGTCGGCCTGACGGATCAACTGAGCGGCCGCAACATTGCTGGACGCGTCGGTCAATGCCGCACCAATGCTCAGCGACACGAAGCGCAGCGTCTCTGATGCTTTGTGTTCAACCTTGAGCGCCGCAACGGCCTGGCAGAGCCCCTGCACATATGACTGAAGGAAATCCGGGTTCGGATCATAAAGGAGAATCACGTACTCCTCGCCGCCGTAGCGAGCGACCATGTCGAGGGGCCTGCTGACGCTGTTGGCGAGAACATCGGCCACGGCCTTAATACAATCATCGCCCATGCGATGACCGTAGCAGTCGTTGTAGAGTTTGAAGTGGTCGATATCGGCCACGATTATCGCAATGTGTTTTTCCTCGCGTTGTGCCTGTTTCCATACCTGCCGCAAATGCTGGTCAAAGGTGCGACGATTAAACAACCCGGTGAGTCCATCGGTGTGGACAAGGCGCACCAACTCCCGTTTGTCGTCAAAGAGCTCGCGCGCGCCGCGCTCCAACATGTACGCTCCCCACGAGCCGACCAGATTGCAGGCCCCCAGAAACAGTGCCCCATAGGCGAGTTGCTGCAGCGGGATGCCCTGCACCAAACCAATCGCACCAAACAATACGAACAGCGACCACCCGACCACAACGCTCTGTCGGAATGTGAGCCCCAGGACGAGATACGCGCTAAACGTTATGTAGACGAGCGGCCATGACGCACCGTGACTATCGTTACCGGTAGCCATGGTTCCGATCCAGATCGCGGACACGCCGACAACCATCGAAACCCCGGCGAGCAGGTACGGCAGACTGTTGCGTTCTTTGAGGAAAATGACCGCGCCCATACCGACGACCAGGGGGAGCAACATCGTCATCAAACGCAGAGGTACGACCGGTTCAAAAAACGCTTTTGGCATCAGTAACATATCGATGATGCTGACGGTGATTACCAGCGCGATGCCGAGACCGAGGCTGGCGCGGATAAACGGCAGCATGCGCTCAAGATAGTGCTCGCGGAAGGCTGCCTCCATGACTCTCGATTCGTCAGTATCTTCTGTCGAGCGTGACCACAATCGCGGTTTGAGTGGCAGATGATGGGCTTGGTTTAGCATTGCATAGACTCTTTGGTATCAGCAGTGCGTGTCGGCTGAACTTTGCCGAACTTTACACGTTTATGGGTCTTGTTTGCGCCTCACCGGGCGAAACGCGCCACGCAGTGCCCAAAAGCAGATAGCATTGATCCAGCTCCAATCCGGATTTCTACCATGCGTTTTCACACGTTAGCGCTGTCGATCCTCATCAGCGCCGCCACTTTCGCCGACGACCTGCCGGCCGACCGCCTGTTTGAGCAGGACGGCACAATTGTCGGCGAGATTCGGCTCGAAAAGGCGAACGTGTTCAACCTTTCCGATCCGGCCGAGAACAACTGGCTGTACCGCCTCGCCAATCGACTGCACATCGTCACCAACGACAAGGTCATCAGGAAGCAGCTGCTAATACAAAGCGGCGACACCTACTCCGAGCGCCTGATTGATGAATCTGAGCGCATTCTGCGGAGTAACACCTACCTGTTCGACGCGCGCATCAAGCCCACCAAAGTCGAGGCTGGTGTCGTCGATCTGACAGTGCATACCCGCGATGTCTGGACGCTGAATCCAGACATTTCGCTGTCGCGCAGCGGCGGTGAAAACCGCACAAAAATCGGTCTCGAGGACAGCAACCTGTTTGGCAGCGGCCAGTTACTCAGAGTGGCGCGCACTGAGAACATCGATCGCACCGAAAAGACTTTTGAATTCGCCGACCGGCATCTCGGCAGGAGCTGGATAGATGCTTCTTTAAAAATTGCCGACAACTCGGATGGGAAACTGAACTGGCTGTCGGTGCAACGACCTTTCTATGCACTGGATGCACGCTGGTCCGCCGGTGCAACCCTGTTAGAAAATGAAAAGCGTGACGCCCTCTATCGGTCGGGCGATGAAGCAGCAGAGTATCGGCAGGAACGCGATTACTTATCTGCCTTCGGTGGCTGGTCGAAAGGACTGCAAAATGGCTGGGCGCGACGCTGGACGGCAGGTGCGGTGTTTGACGATAACCGTTTTTCCGTGGTGCCAAACCCGGAGCTACCGGCGCTGTTGCCTGACAATCGCAAACTTGTCTACCCGTTCATCAGCGTCGACATTCTCAAGGACGACTATCAAACGTCAACGAACCACGACCAGCTAGGCAAGACCGAAGACTTCTATCTCGGCTCCCGACTGTCCGCGTCTCTCGGCTGGGCGTCGGAATCGTTCGGCGCAGACCGCAACGCACTGATTATTTCGGCACGCGCCAGCCGCGGGTTTGGCAGCTTGCAGAAAAACGCATTGCTGCTCGCCGCCAGCGTCGACGGTCGGGTTGAGTCCGGCGACGCTAGAAACACATTGCTAACCGCCAGTGCGCGCTACTACCAGACGCAGTCCGCCAAACGACTCTTCTTCATGTCCCTGAGCGTAACAGCGGGACACGCTCTTGATCTCGATAATCCGGTGCATATTGGCGGCAATACCGGACTGCGTGGTTATCCTCTGCGCTACCACAGCGGCGATTCAAAACTGTTGCTTACCGCTGAACAACGCTTCTTTACCGACTGGTACCCGTTTCGACTGGTGCGCATCGGCGCCGCAATTTTTGCCGACGCAGGGCGCGTATGGGGCAACAATCCCGTCGGCCCGGAGCGTTCCGGCTGGCTCACCGACGTGGGTTTCGGTCTGCGCTTCGCACCGACGCGCAGCAGCAACCGCAAAATGATACATCTCGATATCGCGTTTCCACTTGGCGGCGACGCCTCTATCGATTCCGTACAGATTCTGCTGGAGTCAAAGCGGCGGTTTTAGGGTTGGCAGTCGCTTTTGTCAGACACACAGATCACGCAGACGCGTGCTTGCGGCGCCACCGTTATGCGCCACCATCGCAATCAGCAGCTCGGCAGTGGCAATCGCATCCACCAAACAATCATGTGCACTGTAGCGAGGCAGCTGATAACGGCTGCGAAGATCGGCGAGACGCAACGATTTTTGCTCATCGATATGATGCCGGCGCTGCTGCCGACGCTGCTCCAGCGCCAGCGTGTCGACGACGGAGATCAGCAGCGACGTGCCGTAACGTCGCTTGCAGAAACGGTCGAGCAGCAACTTGTCGAGACCGGCGTGGTGCACGAGTAATACACGTCCTGTCAGCGCGACGATAATTTTGTCAAGCACCACCGTCCAGTCGAGACCGGATTCGACTATCGTATCGGTGAGACCGTGCACAGCCGCGCTGTCACCAACGCCGCTGCTGTGGCGAACGATGTGCGACTCCGCACTGGCAAGGTCCACTTTGCCGTCTCGAATAAACACCCAGCCGACACTGAGCATGTCGGCGGTAGCCGCGTCCAGACCGGTGGTTTCGATATCCAGGCTGACGAACTCCGTGTTGCGGAAGATTGCGCTCGCAGACGGTAGCGAACGACGGACAAACTCCCTGTACGGCTCTTCGAGTTCGCGCCTGCTCGTGCGCCAGCGGCGCAGTTTCAGCCAGCGCCGCTTCATGCAAGATGAAAACGGTTGAGCAACGCTGCCTGGCTGGTCCGCACCTGGGAAAACGCCGACTTCAGATTGTGTCGCACCAGCGGTGACAGGCTCGACGGTGCCAGGAAATTGTCGGCCGGAACACCGGACCGCAGCTGCGCACTTTGATGTTCGACACGAAGTTGTTCAATGAAGTCGAGTGCGTCTGCCAGGCTCGCCGCATCATCTTCACTGATTTCGCCGGCTTTCGCAGCAGCCTTCAGGCGGTTGCGCGTGGTGATGCGCAATTCGCCGGCTGCCAGCGAACGAATCCGTGCAATCTCGACAATCGGCATGATGCCATGCAGCTTCAGATCCAGCTTGTTCTTGTGCTCCCCCGACTTTTCCAGCACAAACTGCCGGAAAAATCCAAGCGGCGGTTGGAAGTTCATCGCGTTCTTCGCCATCAGGGCCAGGAACAGCTCATTTTTCTTTGCGGTTCCCCGAATGCTGGCCTTGAGTTCGTCAACCAGTTGGTTCGTACCCCGGATAAAGCGCAGATCGAAGAAGATGTTGGCATGCATCAGCGCTTTTTGTTCCGGCACCGTGATCCATTGCCGAAAGTACTTCTGCCATACCCGGAGCGGCTGTCGCCATTTCGGATTCGACGCCATAACATCGCCCGGACAGTAAACGTAACCACACGCATCGAGGCCGTCATTGACGATCTTGGCCATGGCCGCAAAATAGCTGTCATCTGCTTCAGTCGCGTTGTTCGAGAGCACCAGGGCGTTGTCCTGGTCACTCTTTGCCGATTGTTCGGAGCGCCCCTGCGACCCCATGGCTACCCAGGCATATTCACACGGCGGCGGTCCAAGTTCCGCTTCTGCGATTCGCAGTAGCTGTTTGGTCACTGTATCGGTAATTGTCGTAATGAACTTCCCGAGTTGCTCGCCATTCGCATCCGATTCCATCTGACCAATAATGAGCCCGGGCAAGCGTTTACACGCCTTGGCAACCCCCGCCGCTGTCGTTTGCCGGCCGATGTCGCTGACGAGATATAGCGGATGCTCGGTTTCGAGGCGCATGAAATCGCTCCGCGAGACCATACCAAGCAACTTGCCGCCCGCCGTTATCGGCAAATGATGTATGTGGTTTTGCATCATCAATAACGCTGCCTCATAGGCAAGCGCGTCGCCATCGAGTGTGATTGGTTCGCGCGTCATGACCTCCGTGACAGAAGTCTCGGGACCCAGTCCCGTCGCCACGACGCGAGTTCGAATATCGCGATCCGTGACGATGCCGCAAACTTTGCCGGCATCTGTGATCAACATTGCTGAAACACGCTCTTCAACCATCTTCGCCGCAACATCCTGGATCGTGGTGCCGGTTTCAAAGCTAACGGGCGGGCGCCCAACCAACGTACTAACCAGCGCTCCCGCCATGCCGCGGAAGCTCGGCGCCGGTGGCTGCAGCGTCAGGCGATCGGTTAACGCACGAATGAACCAGGTATCAAATTGAACGTTCTCCCGCCGGATTTTCGCAAAGGTTTCACCTGCAACGTGATAGACCAGTGAGTCCTCAATCGCCACTGAGTGGTTCCTTGCGGGAGTCTCGTTCATTAGTGAGGGAAAACCGAAACAGTCAGATTCGGCCAAACGCGCCATAATGTTGTCGTCGTCATCGCGAAGTTCAATGGCACCACTGCGGACGATATGCAGGTAATGATTCTCATTACCGATGGTGAGGATATCCTCGCCACGCCGGTAGTAAGCAATCTTTATCGATTTCGCGGCTGCCAGTAGCTGAGCATCAGTCAGATTGTCGAAACCGGGCACAGTGCGAAGGAACTGGACAATTTCGGGGAGTTCATTCATGCCGTGATTCTGACACGCCGGGCAAGAAGGTTAAATAAATAGCCCGCATTTTTGTTAGTCTGTCCACGCTACAATTCAACTTGGGGAAGCCAAATGTCAAAGAATAAGAACTATTGGCAAGCGAACCTGAAGCTCATGACGATCTGTCTCGTCATCTGGTTTGTTGTGTCGTATCTCTTCGGAATCATCCTTGTCGAGCAGTTAAACCACATACGCATTGGGGGCTATAAGCTGGGTTTCTGGTTTGCGCAGCAAGGGTCGATCTATACATTCATCGCGTTGATCTTTTTCTATGCCAACCGCATGGGCAAACTCGATCGTGAACATGGCGTTCACGAAGACGACGAATAGGAGAGCATCATGTCTTTACAAGCTATGACTTATCTCGTCGTCGGGTTCACCTTCGCAATCTACATCGGTATCGCTATCTGGGCGCGAGCATCGACGACGAAAGATTTTTACGTTGCCGGTGGCAGCATTCACCCGGTTGCCAACGGTATGGCAACAGCGGCCGACTGGATGTCGGCGGCGTCGTTCATCTCGATGGCTGGCCTCATTGCCTTCATGGGATACGGCGGTTCCGTGTTCCTGATGGGATGGACAGGCGGTTACGTATTGCTCGCCATGTTGCTGGCACCTTACTTGCGCAAATTCGGCAAGTTCACAGTGCCGGAGTTCATCGGTGAGCGCTACTACTCAAACGGGGCACGCGTTGTCGCCGTTATCTGTCTCATTGTCGCGTCGGTTACTTACGTTATCGGCCAGATGAAAGGCATCGGCGTCGCGTTTTCACGGTTCCTCGAACTCTCTTATGAGCTCGGCCTGATGATCGGCATGGCAATCGTATTCATCTATGCCGTTCTGGGTGGCATGAAAGGCATCACCTATACGCAGATCGCACAGTACTGCGTATTGATTCTCGCCTACACGATCCCGGCTATCTTTATCTCGCTGAGCCTGACAGGCAACCCGATCCCGCAGCTGGGCCTTGGTTCCACCATGGCGGGTACTGATGTATTCCTGCTCGATCGTCTTGACCTCGTACTCAGAGATCTCGGCTTCCTTGAATACACGACAAACGCGAGAATCAGCCTGACCAATATGTTCGCGTACACGTTGTCGCTGATGATCGGTACCGCAGGCTTGCCACACGTGATCATTCGTTTCTTCACGGTTCCGAAGGTGAGGGATGCCCGCAGCTCCGCAGGTTGGGCACTGGTGTTCATCGCGATTCTCTACACGACGGCACCTTCGGTTGCGGCAATGGCACGCCTCAACCTGATCAACACGATCGAGCCGACACCGGGCGAATACATGGTCTACGACGAGCGTCCGAACTGGATCAGGAGTTGGGAGAAGACCGGACTGCTGGCTTTCGAAGACAAGAACGACGATGGCCGCATCCAATACTCAGCCAACGCCGAAACCAACGAGATGACAAAGGTCGATCGCGACATCATGGTACTGGCCAATCCGGAAATCGCAGGTTTGCCAAACTGGATAATCGCATTGGTCGCGGCCGGTGGACTTGCCGCGGCGCTGTCGACGGCCGCCGGTTTGCTGCTGGCAATATCGTCAGCCATATCGCACGACCTGTTGAAGGGTATCTTCAAGCCCGACATCACGGAGAAGCAAGAGCTACTTGCCAGCCGTGTTGCAATGGCAGGCGCGATCGGGTTGGCGGGTTACTTAGGGTTCAATCCGCCTGACTTTGCCGCCGGCACGGTGGCCCTCGCGTTTGGTCTGGCCGCATCATCGATCTTCCCCGCATTGATGCTGGGCATCTTCTACAAGAAGATGAATAAAGAGGGTGCAATCGCCGGCATGATCGCAGGCATAAGCGTGACGCTGCTGTACGTATTCCAGCACAAGGGCATCATGTTCATCCAGAGCACGTCGTTCCTTGGCGACATGTCACCTAACTGGTTCCTGACCATTGAGCCGAACGCGTTTGGCGCGGTCGGTGCGGTAGTCAACTTCGCGGTGGCGTTCGCGGTTTGCAAGGTAACGGCACCTCCGCCGGAGCACATTCAGCACCTGGTCGAGAATATTCGCATACCGCAAGGCGCAGGCGAAGCCACAGGCCACTAGATCGCATCAGTCCGCTTTCAGGGGGGTCGTTTCGACCCCCCTTTTTTTTGCCTCAGGCTTCAGGCCATGTAGGATTCACGCAATGTTCAAGAACAAACACGTCGTCGTGGCAATGCTGGTCGCCCCTGTCCTCTCGATCCTGGCCTGGCTTCCGTCGATTATTTTGTCGGCGAGCGGCCGCATGCGGCGAAGCCCGGTAGTGCCTATCTGTTGATCGCAAACCTGGCTCGCTGTCGATTATTTTGTCGGCGAACGGCCGCATGCGGCGAAGTCCGGTAATGCCTATCTGTTGGTCGCCAGGTCTAATTGCCGCTATGACAGCGGCCAATGCGACCTCGCCAACAAGGATTTCGAGATCACGCTGCGGGCAACCCGGATTGGCGATGCCCGAATGACTTTGGAGGCGCTATCGAAATTTCCGTTACAGCAGTCGACCATCGGTCTGGTTGAGTCCGGGATCGAGGACACACCTTTGCCAATGGACAAATCGGATACCAATGCGATGCGCTGGGTTGCTACATTGTCCCGTCCGGACAGCGCAGAATCGACCCTTCGAATCGCCGTGCTTGCGGAGGGCGCCACTTACTACGCCGAAGTGCCCGTCACTTTCCTGCAACTTGAATATTAATCGCCAAATCCGGGGTGACCGTTGAGTTATCGACTGGTATTTGGCGCCAGTGGTTACATCGGGGGCTACCTGGCGCCCTACCTGGCTGCGCAGGGCCATAAGGTCCGAGCGACGGCACGCAACGTCGAGGTACTGGAGAGCCGCGAATGGCAGGGTGTCGAGCTCGCGCAGGCCGACGCACTGCGCCCCGAGACGCTGGCCGCTGTGCTTGACGACGTCGACATTGCCTATTACCTCGTGCACTCGATGGCGGCGGGCAAGGACTTCCCCACGCTGGATGCCGAAGCGGCCCGCAACTTCAGAGCTGCAGCCGCTCGTCACGGGGTGCGCCGTATCGTTTACCTGGGTGGGCTGGTCCCGGATACGCCGAAATCGCTGCACCTGCGGTCGCGACAGGAAACCGGCGATATTCTGCGAGCCGGCGACGTACCGGTGACGGAAATTCGGGCCGGCATGATTATCGGCCCCGGATCGGCCGCCTGGGAGGTCATTCGTGACCTCGTCAACCACTTGCCCATTATGGTCACGCCACGCTGGGTATCTTCACGCTCAACGCCAATAGCGCTGAGCAATTTGCTGCTCTACCTCGCGGATGCACCCGCACTTGAAGAAACGGCCGGTGAGATCTATGACGTCGGCGGCCCCGACGTACTAACGTACGCGGATGTCATGCGCCAGTACGCGGAAATGATCGGCAAGAAACTGCGCATCATCCCGGTCGGCGTCCTGACGCCGCGCCTGTCGTCTTACTGGCTGCGTTTCGTGACGACGGTGCCCACCAACGTCGCGCGCGCGCTCATCGACGGCCTGTCCCAGGATGTCATCGCCGATGATCACCGCCTTGAAACGCTGGTGCCGCAGCAGTTACTCGGCTTTCGCGCGTCGGCCAGCGAGGCGCTCGAAGCGGATCGCAAACACGCGGTCCCCGCTCGCTGGGTCGAGAGCTCGATCGCGGTAAAAGAGTTCCATCCGCAATACTCCTATTACAGCAAACAGCAAGGCGACAGTGCCTCGACTGAGGCGAGTGCAGAGTCACTGTGGCGCGTTGTTTGCCACTTTGGCGATGGCGGTGATTTTTTCTACGCGCGCTGGTTGTGGTGGCTGCGGCGTGCGCTCGACTGGCTCGTCGGCGGGCCCGGCTTCAGACGCGCACGCCGACATCCGGAGGAGTTGCGTGTCGGCGACGCCGTCGATTCATGGCGCGTCATTGCCATGCAGCCGAACGAGCGACTGACGCTGCTCATGGAAATGAAGGCGCCGGGCGCCGGCGTCCTCGAGTTTGTCGTTTCTGACGAAGGCACCTATCGCAAGATCACTGTGACTGCTTACTTTCATCCAGCCGGTGTCTGGGGATTGTTGTACTGGTATGCCCTGATACCTGCTCATGCATTCATTTTTCGTGGGACATCACGTGCGATTGCCCGTCGGGCTGGACAGCGCTTCGGAATAACCGTATAGAAAATGTCCTGCGGCAGAGAGATAATTGGTGCAATCAATCGGCTTAGAGGAATAAGAATATGGCCTATTCAACCAGCGACATTCGCAACGTTTGCCTTGTGGGACCCAGCAACGCCGGCAAGACGCAGCTCGCCGAGCGATTGCTGCATACCGGCGGTGCGATCGCCGAATACGGTTCGGTTGACAAGGGCAACACGGTTTCCGATTTCACTGAGCGCGAGAAACAGCTGGGCCATTCGCAGTATCCGTCGATTTGTCACCTCGATCACGGCGGCATCCACATCAACCTGATCGACACCCCGGGGTACCGCGACTTTTTCGGGCGGGCGTTATCGGTGCTGCCGGCCGCGGAGACGGCCGCCGTCGTCATCAATGCGCAGGAAGGCATCGAGATGATCGCTCGCCGCATGATGGACGCGGCCAAGAAACAGCGTCTCTGCCGCATGATCATCATCAACAAGATCGATGCTGATGATCTGGACCTCGAGGCACTGCTCGCCGAAATACGCAGCACGTTCGGCGCCGAGTGCCTGCCGCTGAATCTGCCATCGGCTGACGGCAAAAGCGTCGTCGACTGTTTCTTCCAGCCCTCCGGTGACGCCACCTTGTTTAGTGACGTTGCGTCGGCGCACACGGAAATCGTCGACCAGGTGGTCGAAGTCGACGAGGAACTCATGGAGCTTTATCTCGAGCAAGGCCAGGAGCTGAAGCCCGAGCAACTGCATGCACCTTTCGAGAAATCATTGCGGGAAGGGCATCTCGTGCCGATCTGCTTTGTGTCAGCCAGCACCGGTAATGGCATTGCGCAGCTACTGAAAATTTTTGAAGAGCTGATGCCGAACCCGATGGAGGGCAACCCGCCACGGTTCCTGCAGGGCGAAGGCGACAACGCCAAGGAAGTCGTGCTGACCCCGGATCCGGACGCCCACGCAATTGCTCACGTATTCATGGTCAACATCGATCCGTTCAAGGGTCGACTGGGCATCTTCCGCATCCATCAGGGCACGATTCGCACGGGTAACCAGCTGTTTGTCGGCGACGCCCGCAAGCCCATCAAGGTAAACCAGCTGCTGAAGCTCAATGGCGGCACGCATGTCCAGACCAACATCGGCGTGCCGGGCGATATCTGCGCCATACCGCGCGTGGACGATGTGCACTACGGGGCTGTGCTGCATGACTCGCACGACGAGGATCACTTCCACCTGAAAGCCCTCGAGCTGTCCCGACCGATGTTCGGTCTCGCCATCAAGCCGATGAATGACAAGGAATCGCAAAAAACCTCGGATGCCCTGCATGTCGTTGAAGCGGAGGACCCGTCGCTCGAGGTTGAGCATATCGCTTCGCTCAATGAAGTCGTGTTGCGCGGCCACGGCGAACTGCATCTGCGGACCGTGCTGGAACAAATCAAGGATCGACACGGTATCGACGTGCTGACTTCCCTGCCCTCCATCGCCTACCGCGAGACAATCACGGCGGAGGCCGAGGGTCATCATCGCCACAAGAAACAGACAGGCGGCGCCGGCCAGTTCGGCGAGGTTTACCTGCGTATCGAGCCGTTACCGACCGGCGAGGGCTTCAAGTTCGGCAGTGCCGTCGTTGGCGGTTCTATCCCGTCGCAATATATCCCGGCCGTGGAAGCCGGCGTACGCCAGGTCATGGAGACCGGCGCGTTGTACGGCTTCCCGATGCAGGACATCAGCGTCACGGTTTACGACGGCAAATTTCACTCCGTTGACTCGAAAGAAATCGCATTCGTGCAGGCAGGCAAGAAAGCATTCCTCGCTGCGGTGAAGAAAGCGAAACCGATCGTCATGGAGCCGATCGTCGACATGGAAATCAGTGTACCGAGTGACAGCGCTGGCGGCGTAACCGGTGACCTGGCGTCGATGCGCGGCATGATTACAGGCACCGAAGCACTGCCTGATAACCGCATGATGATTTCCGGCCAGGTGCCGCTGAAAGAGGCACAGGCTTATCACTCGCGGCTGAAATCGCTAACCGGCGGCGACGGCAGCTTCACAATGGACTTCAGCCATTACGCAGAAGTGCCAAAGGAAGCGCTCGAACTTGAACCGGAGCAGTCGACGCTGACGGGCTAACTCCTGGAAAAAGCGCCCCATATGATTGTCAACAATTGTGGCAATACGCGGATTATTGACCTTTTTCCTCGATAATCTTCCGGCACCGTGTAATGAGCGCATGCGCTCACTCGGACCGCATGAGGAGATTTCGTTATGGACCTATTCCTGGCCCAGGACAATATATTGCTAGCCCTTGAGATCGCCGTGGCATTTACCCTCGGCTGGCTCGCGCATCGCTGGCTTACGTCACGGCGTGAGAAGCAGCTCGTTGCCGAGCTGACTGAGCAACTTGCTTTTATGGAACGGCAAAGGGACTCGGCGCATCGCGTCTCCCTGGAGCTGGCAGACACTCATAACAAGCTGGTGGGTGAGCACCTGGAAGCGGAGTGGACAGTCCATAGCCTGAAATCAGACCTGAAAGTCCGCGATGCGAGAATCAAGAAGTTGTTGGTGACCGCGAACACCGAACGGCCCGCCATCAAAACCGATGTCTGGAGCCTTGAGGAAGCACGCTTCCGCTGAGTTGCCGCACCACCGGTTTCGCAGTTTGGCGCACCGCCGAACTCACCGCCTCCATCACAACGTAGAGTAAACTATGTGCCGTCAGCGCAAGTGACAGGTACGATGCTTGCGTTTATGCGAGCATCGCTTCGCTTTTCTTGTCATTGAACAACCAGGGGAAACGCCATGAACCTCGGAGTCACCGCGCGCCTTCAGCCGCTGCTAGACGCAGTGAAAACGTTTATCAAAGAGCGCGTTATTCCCGTCGATGCCGAGTACCTCGCCGAAGTTGACAAGGGCGATCGCTGGGCGCTGACCGCGCGCCAGTCGGAAATCATCGAGTCGCTGAAAGCCGCGGCGAAAGAACAGAATCTCTGGAACTTCTGGCTGACCGACAGTGCCAGCGGCTACGGCCTGACGACCGTCGAATACGCGTATCTCGCCGAAGAAACCGGCCGCTCCTACCTTGCGGCCGAGGCGATGAATTGCAGCGCACCTGACACCGGCAACATGGAGGTGCTGGAGCGCTACTGCACGCCCGCGCAAAAGAAGCAGTGGCTCGAGCCCTTGTTAAACGGCGAGATTCGCTCCGCTTACGCAATGACCGAGCCGGACGTCGCGTCGTCTGATGCGACAAATATCTCCACATCCGCCGTGCTCGAAAATGGTGAGTGGGTCATCAACGGCGAGAAGAGCTACATTTCCGGCGCCGGCGATCATCGCTGCAAGATCATGATCTGCATGGTCAAGTCGAACCCGGAGAACGACCGCCATCATCAGCATTCGCAGATCCTGGTGCCGATGGATGCACCAGGCGTGGAAGTGCTGCGCGGGATGAATGTCTTCGAAAATGACGACGCGCCACACGGCCATATGCACATTCGCTTTACCGATGTCCGCGTACCGGAAGACAGCATGATCCTCGGCGCCGGCCGCGGCTTCGAGATCGCCCAGGGCCGCCTTGGGCCTGGTCGCATCCATCACTGCATGCGCGCGATCGGCGCCGCCGAACAGGCACTGGAGCTGATGTGTGAGCGTGCCGTATCCCGCACTGCGTTCGGCCGGCCGCTGGCGAAACTCGGCGGCAACTACGACAAGATTGCCAATGCGCGTATCAACATCGATATGGCGCGTTTACTGACCCTGCAGACGGCGCATGTCATCGACACCCAGGGCGTGCAGGAAGCGCAGGTCTGGATCTCGAAGATCAAGGCGCTGGTGCCGAATGTTGCACTGCAGGTCATCGACGACGCGATCCAGATACACGGCGCGGCCGGTATTTCGCAGGATTTCCCGCTGGCAAAAATGTACACGAATACCCGCACGCTGCGTTTCGCCGACGGCCCCGATGAGGTTCACCGCATGGTTGTCGCCAGAAACGAATTGCGACCTTACCTCAGGAAATCAGCATGAGAGACGCGGTTATCGTAGCGTCGCTCGAGGTTCTGTGATGCGCGCACTGGTTTGCAAAGAATACGGTCCGCCCGAGTCGCTGGTCATCGAGGAACACGACGACCCGGTTCCCGGGCCGGGTCAGGTCTGTATTGACGTGGCGGCTGCCGGCATCAATTTCCCGGACGTGTTATCGATTGCCGGCAAGTACCAGGTCAAGACGCCAACACCATTCATACCGGGTAATGAAGCGGCAGGGATTGTCGCGGCGATCGGCGACGGCGTTACCCAGTACGCGGTGGGCGACAAGGTCATCATCAATTGTACCGGCGGTGCCTTCGCCGAGAAGTGCGTCGCAGACGTCACTACCACTGCGCCGCTGCCCGACGGCTTAAGCTTCGAACAGGGCGCTGGCTTTTCAGTCACCTACGGCACAAGTGCCCACGCGCTGCGACAAAGCGCGAACTTGCAGCCCGGTGAGACCGTACTGGTGCTGGGCTCGGCCGGCGGCGTCGGCATTACCGCCGTCGAAATCGCGAAAGCAATGGGCGCGCGCGTCATTGCTGCGGCCAGCAGCGACGTAAAACTCGAGTTCGCTCGCTCCGCCGGAGCCGACGAAACCATCAACTATTCGACGACACCGCTGAAGGACACCGTCAAGGAGCTCACCGGCGGCAAAGGCGCCGATGTCGTTTACGACCCGGTCGGCGGCGAGCTCGCCGACCAGGCATTTCGCGCCACGGCCTGGCATGGCCGCTACCTGGTCATCGGTTTTGCCAGCGGTGACATACCGCAGTTTCCGGCCAATATCGCGCTGCTCAAGGAAGCCAGCATGCCATGTCCGAGCCGGACGTCGCGTCGTCTGACGCGACCAATATCGCCACCTCCGCGTGCTGGAAAATGGCGAGTGGGTCATCAACGGCGAAAAGACCTACATTTCCGGCGCCGGCGATCATCGCTGCAAGATCATGATCTGCATGGTCAAGTCGAACCCGGAGAACGATCGCCATCATCAGCATTCGCAGATCCTGGTGCCGATGGATGCACCAGGCGTGGAAGTGCTGCGCGGGATGAACGTCTTCGAAAATGACGACGCGCCACACGGCCATATGCACATTCGCTTTACCGATGTCCGCGTACCGGAAGACAGCATGATCCTCGGCGCCGGCCGCGGCTTCGAGATCGCCCAGGGCCGCCTTGGGCCAGGTCGCATCCATCACTGCATGCGCGCGATCGGCGCCGCCGAACAGGCACTGGAGCTGATGTGTGAGCGTGCCGAATCCCGCACCGCGTTCGGCCGGCCGCTGGCGAAACTCGGCGGCAATTACGACAAGATTGCCAACGCGCGTATCAATATCGATATGGCGCGTTTGCTGACCCTGCAGACGGCGCATGTCATCGACACCCAGGGCGTGCAGGAAGCGCAGGTCTGGATTTCGAAGATCAAGGCGCTGGTGCCGAATGTTGCACTGCAGGTCATCGACGACGCGATCCAGATACACGGCGCGGCCGGTATTTCGCAGGATTTCCCGCTGGCAAAAATGTACACGAATACCCGCACGCTGCGTTTCGCCGACGGCCCCGATGAGGTTCACCGCATGGTTGTCGCCAGAAACGAATTGCGACCTTACCTCAGGAAAACAACATGAGAGACGCGGTTATCGTAGCGTTGTTCGAGGTTCTGTGATGCGCGCACTGGTTTGCAAAGAATACGGTCCGCCCGAATCACTGGTCATCGAGGAACACGATGATCCGGTTCCTGGTCCGGGTCAGGTCTGCATTGACGTGGCCGCTGCCGGCATCAATTTCCCTGACGTGTTATCGATTGCCGGCAAGTACCAGGTCAAAACGCCAACACCGTTCATACCCGGTAATGAAGCGGCGGGGATTGTCGCGGCGGTCGGCGACGGTGTCACCCAGTACGCAGTGGGCGACAAGGTCATCATCAATTGTACCGGCGGTGCCTTTGCCGAGAAGTGCGTCGCGGACATTTACTACCACTGCGCCGTTGCCCGACGGCTTAAGCTTCGAACAGGGCGCCGGCTTTTCAGTCACCTACGGCACGAGCGCCCACGCGCTGCGACAAAGCGCCAACCTTAAGCCCGGTGAAACCGTGCTGGTGCTCGGCGCGGCCGGCGGCGTCGGCATTACCGCGGTCGAGATCGCGAAAGCGATGGGCGCGCGCGTCATTGCCGCGGCCAGCAGCGACGCAAAACTCGAGTTCGCTCGATCCGCCGGAGCCGACGAGACCATCAACTACTCGACGACGCCGCTGAAGGACACCGTCAAGGAGCTCACCGACGGCAAAGGCGCCGATGTCGTCTACGACCCGGTCGGCGGCGAGCTCGCCGACCAGGCATTTCGGGCAACAGCCGGCAACTTCCTGATCCGCGGCTTCGGCAACGGCGCCAACAATGCCGGCATCGAGCCGTCCGTCGGTGTGTTTATCGACGGCGTTTATCGTTCACGTACCGCGTCCGCGCTGGCCGACCTGCCGAATCTCGAGCGCATCGAGGTACTGCGCGGGCCACAGAGCACGCTGTTCGGCAAGAACGCCTCGGCCGGCGTCATCAGTGTCGTCACCGCGAAACCAAGCCTCGACGGGTATAGCGGTTCAGCCACTGTGACCGTCGGCGACTACAGTCAGTACATCGTGAAAGCCGACATAACCGGGCCCGCTGTCGGATACTACCGCTTTCAGTCTTTCCGGCAGCGTCAACCAGCGCGACGGCTACTATGACAATCTCGCCGGCGGCGACGCGCTTGGTGAGACTGAATCGTTACAACGTACGCGGTCAGCTGCTGTACGCGCCGACTGACACGTTCGAAGCCCGCATCATCGCGGATTACGACGATTTTGACGAAGCCTGTTGCGGCGTTGCCAACTTGCGCGACGGCCCTACAGGAGGCGCAGTGCGCGCAGTTGGCGGCAACCTGGTGTCCAACGCGCCGTTTGCCTACCAGGGCTATTACGATTTCACGCCGGTCAACCAGTTCCAGACTGACGGCGTTTCCATGGAGATCGATTACGACTACAACGACATAACGTTTACGTCGATCTCGTCCGTCCGCAATCTCGCGCGTCGCGACAACGTCGACGTGGATTTCACCAGTGCGCAGCTGCTCGATCCGGAAACGGCAAACCGCACCGATACTGATATCGAAACGCTCACCCAGGAATTTCGCCTGAGCGGATCGACAGATAAAATGGGATGGATGGTCGGTGCGTTCATGTTCCATGAAGACGTGGAACAGTTCACGGGTCTCAAGTACGGGTCCCTTTTCCGGGCTTACGTCGACTTTCTGGCTGTCGCTGCCGGGGGAGGAACACCGGGCGTCGACCCGTCACCCCTTGCCTCGATCGAAGGTCTCTACGGGGAGCCGCCCGGCACGTTCTTTGGCGTGGCCAGGGATTGACCGAGCAATCGGGCATGAGAAACCGGGCATTTTCAGGTTTTGCCCAGCTCGATATTGATCTTGGCGAACGGGCGACCCTGACTCTGGGTGCCAACTACACCGAGGATGAGAAGAAGGTCACCTTCGATTCGACGGGGACCGACGTATTTGCGGCCATTGATCTGAACAACGACTTGACACTATTGGGTGTGCCGTTACCGACGGTGTTATTCGGACAGGCATTTTAGAGAAGTACGGGCCTGGATCGCTACTCCGGACAACATTGCGTTCATCGAATCTGTCGCGCCAGGCACCTCAGCAGCTATTCAGGCCGGTGTTGCATCAGGCATTAGCACTCTGCAGGACTATGCAGTTTCTGCCGCTGAACGTCGATTTTCCGAACTCGGTGGAGCCTGGAATCACACAGGACGACGACGTCACGTGGACGGCCCGCCTCGCGTTTGACGTAACAGATAACGTCAACGGCTACGTCAGTGCAGCAACCGGTTTCAAAGCCAGTTCGTGGAACCTGTCTCGCGACTCACGCCCGTTCCCGAGAGATCAGGCCGCTCTCGAGGCGGCAGGTCTGAACGTGCCCAACCTCACCTACACAACGCGTTACGCATTGCCTGAAGAGTCAACGGTCTATGAGATCGGCGTGAAAGCACGCTGGGACCACGTCTCCCTGAACATGGCGATCTTCGACCAGTCGATCAAGAACTTCCAGGAGAACATCTTCACCGGCACCGGCTTTAATCTACAGAACGCCGGCGAGCAATCGACGAAAGGGCTTGAAATCGATGTGCGCTGGGCGCCGACCGACGCGTTCCAGTTGACGTTTGCCGGCACGTTCATGGACCCGGTGTACGACTCCTTCGTCAATGCGGAAAGTGTTGATCCCGTCAGCATCCGATGTCGATCTCACGTCGATATCAGCGGCCAGCAACCGGCCGGCATTCATGAAGTCAGCCTGACAGCCTCGGGCCTCTACAGTTTCGATATCGGGAATGCCAATGGCTTTATACGCGCCGAGTACATCTACGAAGACAAGGTACGGGTCATCCAGAATACTCCGGCCAACCTCGCGATGCGCGAAGTCAACACGGTCAATGCGAGTATTGGCCTGGCCTGGGAGAATGGCTTCGAAGCCATGATATGGGGCCGCAACATCACCGATGACGAGTACCTGCTGAGCGCATTTCCGGGCGTTGCACAGGCCGGCAGCTTCTCGGGCTACCCGAACCAGCCGCGCATGGTGGGCCTGACGTTACGCAAGTACTTCGACTGATCGCGTTAAGACTCTCGCTAGAGATAACGGGCTCCGCAAGGAGCCCGTTTTTTTTAGCCCTGCCGAATCAGCGCGCGCGCTTTCGCCTTTTCCGTTTTTTCATAGGCGAGCAAAGCTCTCAGCCCGCTCATCGACACGTCCGGCATCAGGCCATCGGCGAGCCGATAAATCTGTTCGTAATACCAGCCGACGCGCGCAAAGGCATTCGCCGCTTTAATCAACGGTATGGGTGATGCCGGTCCCAGCCATCCGGGCCCGATCCGCAAACCCTCCTCGACCTCCGGCGCCTGCTGCAATTCGCCGGACAGAATCTTCTTCGGAAAGTCGGGGTCCGTGCAAAGCGGTCGCGCGAGACCAATCATATCGACGTCACCGCCGGACAGCGCCTCGGCCATGCCGCTCGCCGAGCGAAAACCGCCGGTCACCATCAACGGCATCTTCGCCACCTGACGTGCCGCAACGGCATAATCGAAAAAGTAGGCTTCGCGTGCCCGCGTGCTTGCCCGGACTTTTTCTTCGAACATGGGCTCAAGACCGTCGATGCCCATCAACCGCGGCTGTTCGTAATTGCCACCGGAAATTTCCAGGAGATCGAGCCCTTCCTCGTTCAGCAGTTCGATAACTCGCAGGCAATCGTCGAAAGAAAAGCCGCCTTTCTGAAAGTCCGCCGAATTCAGTTTCACGGTGACCGGAAATTCAGCGCCGACCGCCGCCCGAACTGCACGCACGGTTTCCAGCAACAATCGGGATCGATTCTCGAGCGAGCCACCCCACTCGTCATCACGGACATTGACGCGCGGCGAGAGAAACTCGGATAACAGGTAACCGTGCGCACTGTGCACCTGGACGCCGGTAAAACCAGTCTGTTTCGCGACGCTGGCAGCAAACGCAAATCGCTGGATGACATCCCGAATCTCGTCGCCCGTCAGCGCTCGTGGCTTGCCAAAGCGACCGCCGGGCAGTGCCAGACCGATATCCGACGGCCCGACCGGCTCCGACGTGACCAGTTTCGGGGTCTGCCTGCCGGCGTGACTGATTTGCATCCAGAGCTGCGTGTCCTCGGCGGTGCCTGCCTCGGCCATTGCCTCCAGCGCAGCGCGTTGCGAGGCGTCCTGCTCACCGTCAATGACGATGTTGCCCGCTCTCTCGAGATAACGGCGATCCACCTGCACGTTGCCGGTCAGCAGAATCGCCGCCCCGCCCTGCGCCCAGCGCCGATACAACGTGACGTGGCGCGCGGTTGCCCGGTTGTGCGAGTCGGCGACGCCCTCCGTCATTGCCGCTTTGCAGAGTCGGTTCTTGACCAAGGCCCCGCAAGGCAAGGTCAGACGACTGGTCAGCAACGCGTCTTCTTTGACTGTCGCCAACTCAGTAGCGGCCGTGCTGCTTGAAGATGTAGTTATTCAGTTCGATGAACTCGTTGTTCATGCGATGCACGATACGATGGGTTGACCGCGCAATCGCTCGCATGACTTTGTAGACGAGCTGTGGATGCTGATCGACGATCGCTTCAAAGTCGCTGCGAGTAACGCTCAGAACCTGACAATGCGACAGAGCCCGCAGCCCCACGGTGTGCTCGTGGCCGTCGATGAAACTGAGTTCTCCGGCAAGATCACCCTCTCTTAGAACGGCGAGACTCGTGGTATCGCCGGCACCCGTATGCTTGACGACCTCCAGCTTGCCCTCGAGCAGCACGTGCAGCGAATTGTCGGTGGCCCCCGCCTCGATCAGGTAATCACCGTCCGCCAGTTCGCGAACTTCCATCAGTCCCCCCAGGACCGCCGCATCGTCTTCTGAAAGCTCTGCGCCTAACGACGACCGTAGCACCAGACCTGCCACATCATTCATTATTCTCTCCCTGCCTTTGTGCCGCGTATGGGCGTTTTGGGCACACAGTTTATCCCTCGCCGCGCTGGCCCGCCACCGCCAGGAAAAATCATCGACACGTCCGGCATCAGGCCATCGGCGAGCCGATAAATCTGTTCGTAATACCAGCCGACGCGCGCAAAGGCATTCGCCGCTTTAATCAACGGTATGGGTGATGCCGGTCCCAGCCATCCGGGCCCGATCCGCAAGCCCTCCTCGACCTCCGGCGCTTGCTGCAATTCGCCGGACAGAATCTTCTCCGGAAAGTCTGGGTCCGTGCAAAGCGGTCGCCCGAGACCAATCATATCGACGTCACCGCCGGACAGCGCCTCGGCCATGCCGCTCGCCGAGCGAAAACCGCCGGTCACCATCAACGGCATCTTCGCCACCTGACGTGCCGCAACGGCATAATCGAAAAAGTAGGCTTCGCGTGCCCGCGTGCTTGCCCGGACTTTTTCTTCGAACATGGGCTCAAGACCGTCGATACCCATCAACCGCGGCTGTTCGTAATTGCCACCGGAAATTTCCAGGAGATCGAGCCCTTCCTCGTTCAGCAGTTCGATAACTCGCAGGCAATCGTCGAAAGAAAAGCCGCCTTTCTGAAAGTCCGCCGAATTCAGTTTTACGGTGACCGGAAAGTCGGCGCCGACCGCCGCCCGAACTGCACGCACGGTTTCCAGTAACAATCGGGACCGATTCTCGAGCGAGCCACCCCACTCGTCATCACGAACATTGACGCGCGGCGAGAGAAACTCGGATAACAGGTAACCGTGCGCACTGTGCACCTGGACGCCGCTAAAACCAGTTTGTTTCGCGACGCTGGCAGCAAATGCAAATCGCTGGATGACATCCCGAATCTCGTCGCCCGTCAGCGCTCGTGGCTTGCCAAAGCGACCGCCGGGCAGTGCCAGACCGATATCCGACGGCCCGACCGGCTCCGACGTGACCAGTTTCGGGGTCTGCCTGCCGGCGTGACTGATTTGCATCCAGAGCTGCGTGTCCTCGGCGGTGCCTGCCTCGGCCATTGCCTCCAGCGCAGCGCGTTGCGAGGCGTCCTGTTCACCGTCAATGACAATGTTGCCCGCTCTCTCGAGATAACGGCGATCCACCTGCACGTTGCCGGTCAGCAGAACCGCCGCCCCGCCCTGCGCCCAGCGCCGATACAACGTGACGTGGCGCGCGGTTGCCCGATTGTGCGAGTCGGCGACACCCTCCGTCATCGCCGCTTTGCAGAGTCGGTTCTTGACACAAGCCCCGCAAGGCAAGGTCAGACGACTGGTCAGCAACGCGTCTTCTTTGCCTGTCGCCAACTCAGTAGCGGCCGTGCTGCTTGAAGATGTAGTTATTCAGTTCGATGAACTCGTTGTTCATGCGATGCACGATACGATGGGTTGACCGCGCAATCGCTCGCATGACTTTGTAGACGAGCTGTGGATGCTGATCGACGATCGCTTCAAAGTCACTGCGAGTAACGCTCAGAATCTGACAATGCGACAGAGCCCGCAGCCCCACGGTGTGCTCGTGGCCGTCGATGAAACTGAGTTCTCCGGCAAGATCACCCTCTCTTAGAATGGCGAGACTCGTGGTATCGCCGGCACCCGTATGCTTGACGACCTCCAGCTTGCCCTCAAGCAGCACGTGCAGCGAATTGTCGGTGGCCCCTGCCTCGATCAGGTAATCACCGTCCGCCAGTTCGCGAACTTCCATCAGCCCCCCCAGGACCGCCGCATCGTCTTCTGAAAGCTCTGCGCCTAACGACGACCGTAGCACCAGACCTGCCACATCATTCATTATTCTCTCCCTGCCTTTGTGCCGCGTATGGGCGTTTTGGGCACACAGTTTAGCCCTCGCCGCGCTGGCCCGCCACCGCCAGGAAAAATCACCATCGCAATGCATGCCGTCGTGTCGTAACCTTGGTTTATGCAAGACGAACCTGTGCAAACGCTAACGGCCGACCTCTGCGACGCGTATGACGACGCGATAGTGATATCGGCACGCTTTACGGGATATGGCGGCCGGCGCGCCTGCCTGGGGCCCGTCGAGATCATCGCTACCGAAGACGATAACTCACTGGTTTCGGCGGCACTTAAAGGACCGGGCCTGGGGCGTATTCTGCTGGTTGAAAACAGCGGCTCGCGCGAATGCGCAATGGTCGGCGGCGATCTGGCGCGAGCGGCCCACGATAACGGCTGGCAGGGAATCATCGTCAACGGTGCCATCCGGGATACCGTCGAACTTGAACAGGTGCCGTTGGCGATCTATGCCCTGCACTCGTGTCCGCGCAAAAGCGAGAAACGGGGCCTCGGTGTGCGCGGCAAGCAGGCCCGCTTTATCAATGCCGACGTCAATCCGGACGACATTGCTGCCGCCGACGCGGACGGCGTCATCATTATTCCGTCAGCAATTTTCAAGGGCCTTTGACAGGCGACGACCGGGCGCATGCATACGCCACATGAGCACAAGACCTGCCACTCAACGGGTGCTGACCTGAAAGATCCCGTTTGCGGCATGACGGTGACGGTCGAGTCACAGCATCATTTCCGACACTCGGAGACCGACTACTATTTTTGTTGCGGCGGTTGCCGTACCAAGTTCGCAGCCGATCCGGCTCACTATCTCGACAAGGATCGCGACAAAGAAGCCGGCCGCGCTGCACCTCAAGGCAGCGGCCCTTACATCTGCCCGATGTGCCCTGAGGTCCGCGAAGACAAGCCCGTGCCCTGCCCGAAATGCGGCATGGCACTCGAGCCGACCGGCTTTTCGATCGAACCACCGGAGAACGCCGAACTCACCGACATGACGCGCCGCCTGTGGATCAGCGCCGCACTGACGATCCCGGTCTTTTTGCTCGCGATGGGCGGCATGGTCGGCCTGACCTTCGAGTGGCTGGCATCCGCGCGGACGCTGACCTGGCTCGAACTCCTGTTCGCGACACCGGTCGTCATCTGGGGCGGTTGGCCGTTCTTCCAGCGCGGCTGGCAATCGCTCGTCAACCGATCACTGAACATGTTTACGTTGATCGCCATCGGTACGGGCGTGGCCTATTGCTATAGCGTTGTCGCGACCATCATGCCGTCTGTCTTTCCCGTGTCATTCCGGGACATGCACGGCGAAGTTGCGGTTTATTTCGAGGCAGCAGCGGTGATCATCACGCTGGTCCTGCTCGGACAGGTGCTCGAACTGCGAGCACGCAGTCAAACCGGCGCCGCCATTCGGGCACTACTCGGTCTCGCCCCGAAGACGGCCCGCCTGATCGGCGAGGATGACGCCGAACGCGACGTACCGCTCGCGGACGTCACGGTCGGAGACCGCCTGCGGGTCAGGCCTGGCGAGAAAGTACCGGTCGACGGCGAAATCATCGACGGCACGAGCAGCATCGACGAGTCAATGATCTCGGGCGAACCAATACCCGTCAGCAAGCGCATCGGCGATACCGTGATCGGCGCCACCGTCAATGGCACCGGCAGTTTCGTGATGGAGGCGCAGCGAGTTGGCGCAGCAACCTTGCTGGCGCAGATCGTACAAATGGTCGCCACGGCGCAGCGCAGCCGCGCCCCGATCCAGAAACTCGCCGACGTCGTCGCCGGGTACTTCGTGCCGGCCGTCATCCTGGCGTCGGTCATTACGTTTGTCATCTGGGCTGCCATCGGTCCCGAGCCGGCGATGGCCTACGCGATTATCAACGCCGTCGCGGTGCTGATCATCGCCTGCCCCTGCGCACTCGGGCTGGCAACCCCGATGTCGGTGATGACCGCGACAGGCAAAGGGGCCACGGCCGGCGTGCTGTTCAAGGATGCAGAGGCCATCGAGATCATGCGCAAGGTCGACATGCTCGTCGTCGACAAGACCGGCACGCTGACGGAGGGCCGCCCGCAACTCGTTCACTTCGAGTCCACTGGTGACATTGAACCGATGGAGTTCCTGCGGCTCGCGGCGACGCTGGAAAAAGTCAGCGAGCATCCGTTGGCCAACGCTATCGTCGAAGGAGCCATCGAGCGCGGCGCGCGGCCGGGCGACGTCGAGGATTTCGAATCGGTTACCGGCATGGGCGTCAAGGGAAGCGTCAATGGCCGATCGGTAGTGCTTGGCAATCTCGCCATGCTGGAGCATCACAACATTGCGCCGGGCGAGCTCGGCGAGCGTGCCGAAGAATTGCGCGGCACAGGCCAGACGGTCATGTTCGTCGCCGTTGACGGCACGGTAGCCGGGCTTATCGGCGTCGCCGACCCGATAAAGGAAACGTCCAAAGCGGCCATCGACGCGCTGCACAAAGACGGCGTAAAGGTCATCATGCTGACCGGCGACAACGAAACCACGGCACGGGCCGTGGCCACGAAGCTCGGCATCGATGACGTCGTGGCAGGCGTGCTGCCGGACCAGAAAGCGCAGCATGTCAGGCAGCTCCAGGACCAGGGCCACACGGTCGCGATGGCCGGCGACGGCATCAACGATGCGCCGGCACTCGCGCAGGCTCACGTCGGCATTGCAATGGGCACCGGTACCGATGTCGCGATGGAAAGTGCCAGCATTACGCTGGTGAAAGGCGACTTGCAGGGACTGCTGCGGGCGCGTCGCCTGTCCAACGCGACGATGAAAAACATCCGGCAAAACCTGTTTTTCGCATTCGTCTACAACGCCATCGGTGTACCGGTCGCCGGCGGTATCCTGTACCCGGCATTCGGTATCTTGCTGAGTCCGATGATCGCCGCTGCGGCGATGAGCTTCAGCTCTGTTTCGGTCATCGCCAACGCACTGCGGCTCAACAAGGTCCGGCTGTAGGCTACGACTGCGGGCGGTCCTGGTCGCTCCGACTGCCCATCAGCTCATAGTGTCCGCCCCGATCCAGGGCCGTCTTGTAGGCGGGTCGCGCGCGAATCGTTTGCAGAAAAGCGTCGATGTGCGGGTAGTCATCCGATAACTCGATCCGTACCTCAGCGGCTTCCAGCGGAAAACTCATTTGTACGTCAGCTGCTGTAAACCGGTCGCCGCAAAACCACTGCGACTGTGCCAGCGTCTGCTCGATGAACTCGAGATTATTCTGCACGTTGGCATCCAGGTAGCTGTCACGCACCTTGCCGACGATGCCTTTGGCAACCGGCTTGATGAAAAACGGCATCGGCGCCGTTTCGATGCGGCCGAGGATCAATGAAATAATCATCAGAGGCATGAAGGTACCTTCGGCATAGTGCAGCCAGTAGGTATATGCAAGTCCTCCAGGTGCGGTGTCAGGCGGCTTTAATCGTCCGTCGTCGTAAGTATTCACCAGGTACTCGATGATCGCGCCGGATTCCGCAACGGTCACGCCGTTGTCGACGATCACTGGCGCTTTGCCCAGCGGGTGAATCTCCTTGAGCTCCGGCGGCGCCAGGCTGGTCTGCTTGTCGCGACCGTAACGCTGCATCTCATACTCGACGCCCAGCTCTTCGAGTAACCACAAAATCCGCTGTGAGCGGGAGTTTTCCAAATGATGAACAATTAGCATCAGCTTATTCCTTGAAAGAAGCGCATCAGGCCGGCGCTGTCAGCAATTCGAGCGCCGCGCCGAGCACCTTCGCACAGTCGTCGTCAACTTTGAGCGTCGCAATGTCATCGGCCCGGGTGCGGCCCTGGTTGACGATCGCGATCGGTTTCTTAGCGGCGGCCGCCAGTCGCGCAAAACGAAACCCGGAAAACACCATTAGCGATGAGCCGATAACCAGGAGCGCACCAGCACGCTCCACCGCGGCCACCGCTTTGCTGACACGGTCTTTGGGCACGGTCTCACCGAACATCACGACATCCGGCTTGATCAAACCACCACAATCCAGACAGGCAGGGACAACGAAATCACGGTAACTGCCCTCAGCCAGTTCGGCATCACCATCCGGGTTGTAGCGAAACACGTCGGCATGCCAGTCCGGATTCTCAGCTTGCAGCCGTTGCTGGAACTCGGCCCGCGGTGTTGTTGAGTCACAACCAAGACAACGCACCTTACCCAACTCACCATGCAGCTCGATAACGTTGCTGCTGCCCGCCACGGCATGCAGGCCGTCGACATTCTGCGTAATCAGCGTATCAACATCGACTGCCTTCTCGAGGTCGGCAAGGGCCGTGTGGGCAGCATTCGGCCGTGCCGCCGAGAATCGTTGCCAGCCCACGTAACTGCGCGCCCAATAACGTCTGCGCGTGTCCTCACCGCGCACAAAGGGACCAAATTGAATCGGTTGCGCGTGCTTCCATTCGCCATCGCGGTCGCGGTAATCGGGTATGCCTGAAGCGGTGCTGACGCCAGCGCCGCTCAAGACCACAACCGACCGTGCGGCGGCCAGAAAGTCCGCGAGAGCGCTCACGAGCTGCTCTCGGAGCCCGGGTAACGCAGCGGCCGCGCACGACTTTGCATCTGCCTGAATGATCCCATGCAGCACACTATGCCGTTCCCGAGCCGGATGCCGCAAGTTGGGTGTACCTATACACTGGCATCAGGCAGGTGCGTTATTATCATTCGATGGACAGACTGATTTTGAAGCCCCTCGATGCGGAGCCGAACGTTGCCATGCTGATGAACGATTGAAATGGCCGATACCATCCTCAAAATGGTGCAGCAGTTCGAGACTATCTACGTCGAGCACATGCGCGACTTACCGATCGTCAACAAGGCCCTGCAGGTCGAAGCAGTCGGTTTTCACGAATATCGCGGTCATCAACTCGGTGTTTTGGTCACGCCGTGGTTTATGAATCTCATCTTGCTGCCCGGTGTCGATAACTGGTCCAACAGCTCGCAAGGCGATACCTCGAGTATCGATTTCCCGTCCGGACGCATCGAGTTCGCGGTTTCTCACGACAAGATGCTAGGCACTTACCTATCGGCCGTGGCTTTTCGCGATGTTGCGGAATTAGCTGATCAGGCGACAGCACGCAAACTGGCGCTCGAGGTCTTGGATAATCTTATGAAACCGCCACGCAATGAGCGCACCGTCAGCCGCCGTGAGCTCTTAACCGGCCTGCGTGCATCCTGATGCACGAACTGTCTGTCTGCCTGTCGCTGATGCAACAGGTCGAACAAATCGCGGCCGAGAAGAATGCTCTGCGGGTCACCAAAATCGTGTTGAGCATCGGCCCGCTCTCGGGCGTTGAGCCGGAGCTGCTGCGGCATGCCTACCCGATGGCGGCCGCCGACACCGTTGCCGCCGAGGCGGAGCTGGTCATGGAATCTGCCGACATTGTTGTGCGTTGCAGTCAATGTAATGCCGAATCAAAGGCGACCGCGAACCGGCTGCTTTGTGCAGCGTGTGGAGATTTTCGAACGCGGGTTATATCGGGCGATGAACTAACGCTAATGAGTGTCGAGCTGGATACGGCTTAAGAAGTTTCGAAGTTCTCCAGCCACTGAGAAATTTGCTCGTGCGGGACGGGCTTCTCATAATAAAAACCCTGCCCGAAGTCACATCCCATGCTGCGCAGCATTGTCGCTGCACCCGCATCTTCTACACCCTCGGCAATGACCTTGATATCGAAGTCATGTGCCAGGTCAATGATCGAACGGACAATTTTTTCGTCGGCTTTATCGTGCACCATTGCCGTGACAAATGACTTGTCGATTTTGAGTTCGTCGGCGGGAATATTTTTGAAATGTGACAATGAAGAATAGCCGGTTCCGAAATCGTCAATTGAGATTAGAACACCGCGCTCGCGCAGCTCGCTAAGCCTGGCGAAACAGGTCTCCGGATCGGCGACGATGGCACTTTCGGTCACTTCAAGCGTAAGCCGACTGTAATCGCCGCCCCACATGCCGACCGCCTCGGTAATGACATCGACGAATTCCAGTATCTCGGATATCGATAGCCGACAGGTTGACCGATACCCTCAAGTTTGACCACCGCTTCGTCCAAAAGCCGCTCTGCCGCAGTGCCGTATTCAGAACGAACCACGTTAGCGACCGGATGGAGCCCGCCTCTTCTGCGATCGGGATATAAATATCCGGTGGCACGAAGCCGCGCCGAGGACTATTCCATCGCAGCAAGGCTTCTGCACCGATGGGACGGTTGTCACTGAGAGAAATTTGGGGCTGGTAATACACTTCGAATTCATCGTGTTCCAGGGCGGATATAATTTCGCCATCCATGCCCCACAGACTCGCAATTTCCTTCGTGATCCCCGGGCTATATATCTCGTGCGAGGCCTTGCTCTCCACGGCGGCAGCCAGCGCCAGCTCGGCGCGCTGCATCAGTGCCTCCGCCGTCTCTGCCTGCTCCGGAAATAGTGCAATACCGATCGCCACATCGAGTGTGACGTGACCATCCGGTGACGGTATTGGCTCCTTCGCCATGCGCTCGATCTTGTTCGCCGCTAATACGGCATGACCGTCGTTCTTCAGGCCCTCGAGAATCATGACGAATTTGTGCTCACCGATGCGAAATGCCGACGAATTGTTCCTGCTCATCGAGGTCAGGCTCATGCCGAATTGCATGAGTACATCGTCGCTGGCCTTGTAGCCAAGCCGAGATGCAATTCGATTGAAACCCTGCAACTTGACGATCACCAGGCCAGTCAGATCGCCGCTACGCGTGACCCGCTTGAGAACGTCAGCCAGTTTATCCAGAAAGTGCGACTGATCGGATGGTTCGATGATCGATTCGTTGATGGCTCGCAGCATATTAAATCATCACAAATAATAGTCTGAGGGATCTACACCGTAAGCACCCGGTTCGAGCCCCCAGCGTATCCAGAGGGACAGGTTGCCGTCCTCGTCTTCCACTTCATCTCGCAAATCAATGCGATTGAACTTCTGCAACGGCTTTTTCTTGGCGTCGAGTATTACCATGACAACGGGTCGCAAACGTCGCAATTTGTTCTGCGAAATGACAATACCGATTTCGCCCGTGCTGAGCTCGACCAGGCTGCCGGTCGGGAACATGCCGATACACTGAATAAACTGCTCAACCAGTTCCGCCTTGAATTCCGACCCGGCGACGGCCAGCAGCTTGCGCATCGCCTCGTACGCAGACAAAGTGTCGGCGTATGGACGCACCGATGTCATGGCATCGAAGGAATCACAAAGACCCCCAATCTGGCCGAACATCGGGATCTCGTCGCCCGTCAGGCCGTGCGGATAGCCTTTGCCGTTACGACGCTCGTGATGAGTGCGTACCATTTCGATGACGACGGGATCCATGCCCGCGGTTTTTTCAAGAATGTCGATGCTATGGCCGACGTGGCTTCGTACCTGTAACAACTCTGCGTCGGTCAGCGTCTCTTTTTTCTTCAGCAGGTCGGCCGACAGCCGTGTCTTCCCAATGTCCAGCAGTAGTCCGCCCAATCCGATTTGATGCAGCTCCTCACGGCTGTAACCGATATGGCGGCCAAGGACGATGGTATAAACCGAGGTAGCGATCGAGTGGCCATAACTATAATCGTCCTTGGAGCGTAATCGCGATAGCCATGCCAGGGCGTCATTATTACGCAGCACGCTATCGACCATCGGCGCAACAACTGTTCGCACGACGTCCAGTTCCAGGCGTCCGCCTGTCCGCAGCCCTGACACCATTTCACTGATGATGCTCTGCGCTCTGTCATGCGTCTGACGCGCGCTGCCGAGTTCATCGATCAGACTGACCTGATCCTGGTAAATACTGCCCGGCCCACCGGTTTGACTGGAAACAGCATTTGTATTCTTGCTGTCGATGCCAGCCGAACGAATTAGCCGTGCAAGCAATCGACCCAGCAGCCCTGGTTTCTTGTCGACGGACAGTGAAACCGACTGCTGGCGCAACCGTGCGCCGGGTGTTGTTTCGGACAGTGCCTGGTCCACGTACACGAATTCGCAGTACTGCCTGAGCTTTTCGATATCCGCAGTGGTCGTTATCGGGAAACCCTGAAAAAGGAACGGCGTTTCGAGCCATGGGCGGTCGAGACGCGTGACATACATGCCGAGCGAAAGCTCGGTAGTGGCCACCTTTTTCTTGGTCAGACTTGGCACGTTTCGGCACCGCTCCGCGGTTGTTCGGTAAACCAGGCCGATACCGCGCGTGCTCTTGGTCCACCAAAACGGGACTCACAGTTTAACCAGACAGGCGCCAGCGACCGTGTTGAAAGTCACACATTAGTTAAAAACGACCAAAAAAAGGCCCCTTTGCGGGGCCTTTCTTCGTCAATTTCGTTGCCCTCGTGGCCGGCTATGCGACGGTTGTTTTGATTTTCGGCAGATCGACAAACTCCCCGGGCCGCTTTTGCAGGCGCGCAGTGATTGCCTCCTTGATCTCTTCCGGCTGGAACATACTGGCATTCCATGTGCCGACATAGTCAAGCGCATCCGCCGTCGAATGGTCCCTCGAATAGTTGATCATGCGCTTGCACCCGTACACGGCGAGCGGCGGTTTGCTGGCGATCTCGGCGGCTATCTCCATGACTGCGTCAAGCATCGATTGCTGGTCCTCGAACACACGATTGACCAGTCCTGCCGCCGCGGCCTCTGCTGCCGGCAGGCGTCTGCCGGTGTAGCACAGTTCACGAACCAGGCCCTCCGGTATCAGCTTGACGAGACGCGGGAACGTTCCGACATCGGCCGTCATGCCGATATTGGTCTCTTCCACACAGAAAAATGCGTCCTCAGTGGCGTAACGCATGTCGCAGGCGGTCACCATATCAACACCGCCGCCAATGCAACCACCCTGTACTGCCGCGATCACCGGCATGCGACAGTTTTCCAGTGCAGAAAACGACGCCTGCATCGTGCGGACCACCTGCAGAAACTCCGCACCTCGGGCAATGCGGCGCGTGCGCTCGGCACTGTCACCTGCTTTGCCGGCATTAAAGAATTCGTTGACGTCCAGCCCGCCCGTGAAATGTGGACCGGTCGACGATATGACGATCACGCGGGCTTTCACTTCGCGGTCTATGTCGTTGACGATGGCCGGCAGCTCATCCCAGAACTTCAGGATCATGCTGTTGCGTTTTTCCGGACGATTCAGCGTTATATGGGCGACCTTGTCGCGTATGTCGACTTCAAAACAGGCATGTTTCACGAATCTGCTCCTGGTTTATTTTACGAGCGACTAACAAACATCGCACAAGATGCTGTATTTTTCAAAAAAACCTTATATCTTTCATATTGTTATATAGTTTTTGACGGCGCACCGCTTACTGGTACCTGTACCATTGAATAAGTACATCACACAGTGTCATTCTCGACTCAGTCAGTTATAAAAAAGATCGAAAAAGCACAATACAAATGAAGTCCACAGGGGGGCTTGCCTAACGCTCGATTATCGTCGTCATATGCATTGGTTTATGCCGGCCAATGACACCTGTTGACTACAGCCGGCCGCCTTTGACCGCGACTCATGGTAATGCAAGATCCCCGAACCACCACAACTATCTGCAAGAGGGTTTGGAAAATGAGCACTATTCGTAAACACTGGTTTCTGACACTGGGTACGATCGCGCTGAACTTGATGCTGCTTTCTGCCTGCGGTCAAAAGGAAGAGGCAACAACCGCGCCTGCCGTTGCTGCGCCGAAGGCCGAAGCTCCTGCCAGCACCGACCGCCTGTCATTCTCCGGCGGCCCAGAAGGTGGAACTTTTCAGTACTTCTCGAACGGTATCGCGATCCGTTTATCCAAGAATATTGCTGGCGTCGAAGTTTCGAACACGGCCTCGGCAGGCTCGCTGGAAAACCTGCGGCGCGTGAACTCCGGAGAAGCCGATTTTGGCATCGTCTATTCGGGTGACACGTTCCTTGGCCGCGAGGGCCGCCTGACCAACGACACCCGCGAGTACAAGAACGTTTACGCCATGGCGTACCTGTACGGCGCTCCCGCCCACCTGATCGTCAAGGAAGGCAGCGGCATCGACGCGGTTGCTGACCTGGAAGGCAAACGCATCGCCGTCGGTGGTGCAGGTTCCGGAGCGGCTGGCGCCGCGGAGCGCTATTTCACGTCGCTCGGCCTGTGGGACAAGATGGACGTCGAATTCCTCGGTTACTCGAAAGCCGCCTCGGCACTGGGCGACAACCTGATCGACGCATTCTGGGTCTTCGCCGGTTTCCCGAATTCGTCGGTTATTCAGGCCGCCGCCAGCAACAAAGTGAAGATTCTGAGCGTTGTCGACGCCGGCCAGGAAGCGGGCTTCTTTGATGACTACCCGTTCTATACGATGCTGACGATTCCTGCGGGCACTTATACCGGCGTCGACTATGACGTCTCATCGTTCCAGGATTCCGCGCTCTGGGTTGCCGGAAAACACGTAAAACCGGCGGTCGTGGAAGCCGCACTGGCCGATGTCTTCTCGAAGGAAGGCCTGGCATACATGGTCAAGGTCAAGAGCACGGCCAAAGCCATGTCGGTCGAAAAAGGCCTCGCCGGAATCGTCACGCCCGTACATCCGGGCGCCGAGAATTTCTGGAAAGGCAAAGGCCTGACGATTTCAGAGGCCCAGATGGCCCGTTAACCGACTCACATGTTAGCGGTTCAGGAAAGGGGGGATACCTGGATGACAGCATCAGACAATAGCGAACTCGACTTACTGGACGAAGAACAGAAACGAAAAGTTCAGGAGTTACTCGAGAAAGATGCCGCCAGCGGCCGGAGTCCTACGGGCTTCTGGTACTGGTTGGTGGCCATCCTTGGCGGTGGCATGGTGGTGTTCTACTTCTACACCGCCGGCCTCGCCAGCGTTGCCACCCAGTACCACCGTGGCATCTATGTTCTGATCACGTTTGTCCTGGTGTTTCTGCTCTACCCTTCCGGCGACAACTGGTACAAGTACCTGCTCGCACTCGTCGTCGGGGCACTGGTCACTACAACGGCCAGTGCCCTGCTCTTCTTCCCGGACGTGGCGACCTTCCACGCGGCGCTGGTCGCGTTCGGCGATGTGTGGAGCGAATCGGGCGCGGGGGCCGCGATAGGTTCCATGGGCGGCGCTCTCTGGTTCATGGCGCTGGGTGCACCGATCATCGGTGGTGCCCTGCTCGGCATCGACCAGCAGTTACTAAAGAAGTATCCACAAAGCCCGGTGCTGACCGATATCATCTTCGCAATCACCAGCGCGGCGCTTGTCTGGTACTGGATCAGTGAATTTGAAGCGCTGAACTATCGGGCCGGTGCCGAAACGGAACTGGACGCACTCATCAGCATTGCCGGTATCCTGATCTCGCTTGAGGTCTGTCGTCGTGTACTCGGCTGGTCAATGACGCTGATCGGCGTAATCCTGATCGTCTACGGATTGTTCGGACCGTATTTCCCCGACATGATCGCCCATCGAGGCTTTGGCGTGGAGCGCCTGGCAACATCACTTTACCTGACGACCAACGGCGTGTTCGGCGTCATGGCCAACGTGTTGGCCACCTATGTCATCCTGTTCATTTTCTTCGGCGCTTTTCTGCACAAATCCGGCGCTGGCCGCTTTTTTATCGATCTGCCGATGGCGGCCGCCGGCCGCAGCACGGGCGGTCCCGCGAAAGTCGCGGTCGTTGCCTCTGCCCTGTTCGGCTCCGTATCGGGTAGCGCCATCGCCAACACGGTATCAACCGGCGCGTTCACTATCCCCCTGATGAAACGCGCGGGATTCCGGCCACAAGTAGCCGGAGCCATTGAGCCGTCGGCGTCTATCGGTGGCATGTTCATGCCGCCGATCATGGGCGCTGGCGGCTTTCTTATGGCGGAACTGACGGAGACGCCGTACTCGCACATCATGCTGATCGCCATCTTCCCGGCGCTCTTATATTTCTACTCGGTCTTTTGCATGATTCATTTCGAAGCCAAGAAGCACAACATTCGCGGCATCGACGATCCGAACATGCCGCACTGGACCGTGGTGCTGAAGAACGAATGGTATTTCTCGCTGCCGCTGGTGATCATTACGATATTAATGGTCATGGGCTACTCGCCGGGTTTCGCGGCATTCTGGGCAACACTCTCCTGTATCGGCGTCAGTTGGGTACGCAAAGAGACCCGCATGGGTCCGAAGGAAATCTGGGAGGCGATTCAGACCGGCGCTCGTAATACGTTGATCATCGGCGCGACGGTGGGCGTCATCGGTGTCATCGTCGGCACGATTTCCCTGACCGGCATCGGCCTCAAGTTTTCTGACATCATCATTTCCGCCGCTGGTGGCAACCTGCTGCTCGCACTGCTGCTGATCGCGCTGGCATCGCTGGTGCTCGGTATGGGCGTTCCGGTTACCGCGGCCTACCTGATCGTGGCCGTGCTGGCTGTACCACCGCTGATGGAAATGGGCGTGGTTCTGATCGCGGCGCACATGATCGTTTACTGGTTCAGCCAGGACTCGAACATCACGCCACCGGTCTGCGTGGCAGCCTACGCGGGAGCCGCGATCGCGGGTTCAGACCCGTGGAAGACCGGGTGGACGGCGTTCAAGTTCGCCAAGCTGTTGTACGTAGTGCCGATGTTGTTCGCGTTCACGCCGCAGATCCTGTTCGAAGGAAAACCCCTGATAGCACCTGAGATCAACGATTCGATGATGGGTGCCATGATCCTCGAGATCCACGCCAACCCTGGCGATACCGTTGAGATTGGCGATCCTGTTTTGAAGGTCATGGATGGCGAAGAGATCCGTGAGATCACTGCCAACCGCGACGGCATCATCAAGAAATTTACGGTTGTCGGCGGCGGTTACCTGGATACCGGTGGCGTGGTTGCCGAAATGTCGGCCAAACCGGCCAACATCGCATCGTCCATGTTCTCGGCGATTCTCGGTACGCTGGCATTCTCTGCCTTGACGATGGGCTATTTCATCCGCAAGACCAACCTGATCGAGTGGCTCATCCTGGCGGTTGCAACAGTGCTGCTGTATTGGCCGACGTTTATAAGTGACGGTGCCGGTCTGGTGCTGGTCGCCATCGTTTACATCAGTCAAAAAGCCCGTAACAAGCGCGATGAAGCCGCGGGCCTGGCGACTGCAACCTAGAATTCAAGACACCTGGATACCGGCATGCTGCCTAACATAAAAACGATACTCTACTGCACTTCATTGGGCCCTCACGCCCCTTACATTTTTGGCTATGCCTGCACGCTGGCGAAAAGTCTCGATGCCAAAATCGTAGCAGTGCACGTCATCGAAACACTGAACCGCAAGCAGCGCACGCTGCTGCAAAGTTATGCCGGACACGGGCGTCTGCACGAACTGCTGGATCAGGCTCATGAACAGGCTTTGGCGGAGTTTCCCAAGCAGGTGCGAGAACGCCTCAAACCGGTTTGCAGCGACGCATGGGACCGACTGGTCAGCGAGGTACTGGTTCTGGAAGGCGACGCGGAGACGCGGATTCTCGAAACAATCACTGCGAGAAACGCCGACCTCGTTGTAGTTGGCGCCCACACGGAAAGCTCGCTCCTCGACCGCATGATAGGCAGTACGGCGCGGTCGCTGGCAAAAAAATCACCGGTTCCAGTACTGATAGTGCAGGTACCGGAAGATGTAGGCAACAAATGAGGAGTGCGGCCGGATCACTGCAGTGAATGGGGTGCAGTGACCTCTGGAAACGCTCTGTATTAAGTGTATTAACCGAAGGAGAAGACGATGAAAACCCCGAAATTTTTGGCAGTAACAACAGGACTAATAGCTAGTCTCGTCATCGCTGCTCCTGCCTGGGCAGGTGCAGAACTCAAGATCGATGACGAGTCATCAATCAACCTGGGCTTCCGTGCACAGGCTTTCGCGAAGTTTATCGAGCAGGACCTCGATGGCGACGGTAGCTTCGACAGCCTCACCGATTTTCAGGTGCGCCGTGCGCGCATCCGGCTGCTCGGCAAGGTCAACAAGCACATCAGCGCCTTCCTGCAGACCGAATTCGGCGATGACAGCGCCGGCAACGGCGGTGACGTGCGCATGATCGACGCGTTCGTCCGGGTCAATTACAACCCGTGGGCCCAGATCTATGCGGGCCTGAACATGGCGCCGTCTTCGCGGCAATCGACGACCAGCTCCGGCGGGTTGATGGCGATCGGCCGCCCGGGCAACAACACCAAGAACCTGACCTGGGGCACGCGCTCGCTCGGTCGATTCTCGACGGCGACGATCGGCGATACCGCCTCCAGCCTCAATGGCCTGGCCACGAACAGTGTCCGCGACATGGGCGTGACCCTGTTCGGCTCCGGCAGCCTGAGCGACACGTCACATCTCAAGTATTACCTCGGCTTCTACGACGGCATCCAGGCATGGCTCCGACAATTCCGACAGGAACCTGCGCATGACCGCGCGGGCGCAGCTGAACCTCTTCGACGCCGAGGCCGGCTACTACAACCTTTCGACCTATCTCGGCAAGAAGAAGACGCTGGCTTTCGGTGTTTCCTATGACGTACAGGACGAAGTCCAGGTTTCGGATGGCTCCGGTCTGCTCAGCAGCGGCGCCTACGGCGACTACGCTTACTACAGCGTTGACGCGTTTGCCGAGTGGCCGATGGGCGAAGGTACGCTGACTGCCGAGGCAGCATTCTCCAATCTCGATCTCGACGGCGCCAACTCAAACGCGCTGCGCTCCGAAGGCGACGGCTTCTACGTGCAGGCCGGTTATTTCCTCCCGAACAACTGGCAGCCGTGGATCGAATACGAGACCTGGGATTCGGACGCCACCAGCCGCCAGGGTGACTACGACGCGTACCGTGTCGGTATCTCGTATTTCTTCAAGGGCCATAATGCCAATGTGAAGGCCGGCTTCGAGACCGTTAACTCTGATATTAACTTCAGCGGTTCGAGCGAGGATTCCCTGACCTCGTTTGTTGTTGGTTTCTTCATTACTTATTGATCAGCACGATCGATGTGACCGGCCCCCGTCAGTGATTGGCGGGGGCCGCCGTCGCTTTACGCACAGGCAGTAAACGATGTTGCCCAGATTTATTCACCAGTGGAGTTTGCGCCCCGGGCGGCTCTGCGCGGCTGCGCTTTCCCTGGCCATCTTGCTCGCCCTGGTACCGCTCGCGTCGGCCGAAGTCACGCCAGACGACCCGTTGGTGGACGACGTTGTGCGCATGCTGGATGCGGGCATCGAATCGGACCTGGTCGTAAGCTGGCTCAAGACAGGTGACAGGCGTCCCGCAGCACTGAGTGCCGATGCACTCATCGCATTAAGTCAGGCACAAGGCTTCACGCGAACTCATCGAATTCCTGCTGTCGATGACGACGAGCACTGTACCCGTCGAAGAAGCGCCCGCATCGACGCCGCAACCTGTGGCGATAGACCCGGCACCAGTGGCGAGTAGACAAAGACTGCTGTCTCGTCGATTTCTCGGTCGAATACCGTGCGACCGAAGACCAGGGAGGGCGAAGCATTTGAGCAGCCCGGGTCGTGACCTTTATCTCTATGTCGATGGACAGTTTCTGGCACGCCTCGAATCTCAGGGCAACATCGTAAACAGTGGCGCCGCCAGGTTTAAGTCAACAATACTGCCTGGCGAACATACGCTGCGGCTAACACGGCAGCTGCACACGCGAAAACGCAGCAAGACGGGTAACGATAGTTGGGACCACGAAACGACAGTCAGCCCGAGCATTATAAAATTCCGCGTCGAGCCCGATGCCCAGTGGCAGCTGGAACTGCGCTGGATTCAGAATGAGTTTTCAACCCGGCGCCCGCTAAGCTGGCGCTGGCTGAGGAATGGAGCCGAAGTTGCCGGCGAGGAAAAGATCGGTGAA
>CAWJHR010000003.1:0-75672 GCA_963842765.1 uncultured Gammaproteobacteria bacterium
TCTCGCGGCAGGTCGCGATAGCTGCCGAATATCCGGTCCCAGAAAGACAGGTGAAAGCCGAAGTTGCTGTCGGTTTCATCTGTGTGCACTGAATGGTGAATGCGGTGCATGTCCGGAGTGACGAAGACCCAGCGCACTGCGTGATCCAATCGAGGTGGCAACGCGATGTTTGCATGCGTGAACAGCGAGCCTGCGCTCAGCGCCAGCTCGAAAATGAGCACGGCAAGGGCGGGCACGCCGAGCACCGCAATCAAACCAAGCTTGATCGCCATCGAGAGCACAATTTCCAGCGGGTGAAAACGGACGGCCGTCGTGACATCAAACTCGACATCGGCGTGGTGCACGCGGTGCAGACGCCAGAGGAACGGCAGGATGTGCAGCACGCGATGCTGCCAGTAAACCGCCACGTCGAGCAGCAGCACGCCGGCAATGACAGCGGCGACTGGCGGCAGAGACTGGAGCAGTCCGCCGCCGGCCGCATCGAGCCTGGTGGCAAGGTCGAAAGCCAGCAGCGGAAACGCCACGCGCAAAATAGCCGTATCGATAACGACGAGCGCAATGTTCGTCGCGCCGCGCTGCCAGCCGCCGGGCAGCTTGCGCAGAGGTCGCACGCGCTGCAGCACCAGTAACAAACCGAACAGCGTCAGAAATACGGCGAGCCGCACCTGCGCTTCATGTCCGAGTAACCAGGTCGACATTGTCAGGCGTGCTCCTTCTCAACCACTTTGCCGCGACGCCAGGCGAAGAAGCGGCCGACCCATTGCAACAGCTTCTCCGGCGCGTGGGCGCGCTTCCACTGACCTGCCGCGTACTTGTTGGCCTCCATCATCGTCGGATAGATGTGAATGGTGCCGAGCAGCTTGTTGAGGCCCAGGCCGTGCTTCATGGCGAGTACAAACTCCGCAATTAGTTCGCCGGCGTGTGCGCCGACAATAGTGGCTCCGAGAATCTTGTCACTGCCCGGTGGTGTCAGCACCTTGACGAAACCGTGCGCCTCGCCGTCAGTGATCGCACGGTCGAGATCGTCGATACCATAACGTGTGACCTCCACAGCGATGTCCTGTTCCTCTGCATCGCGCTCCGACAGGCCGACGCGCGCCACTTCCGGATCGGTGAACGTGCACCACGGAATGACACTGTAATCAGTTCGAAACGACCAGAACGGGCTCAACAGCGAGTTCACGGCGGCAAACCACGCCTGGTGCGCGGCTACGTGCGTAAACTGATACGGTCCCGCGACGTCGCCGCACACCGAGATGCTGGGGTAATTCGTGCGCAGGAAAGGGTCGGTGGCGACCGTACCGTTTTTATTGAGCTCTACGCCAAGCTCTTCGAGACCGGCCGTACCGACATTCGCCCGGCGCCCCAGCGCGAGCAGCAGGCAGTCGAAGTCGTAGCGGACTTCCTTACCGTCCTGTTCAGCGATCAGCGTGCCCGCCGCGCCGTTGCCCTCGAAGCGGACCGCTTTGGTCGACAGCTGTACATTGACGCCGTCGCGTTCGCGCAGTGACTTCAGTAATGCGAGGGACGCATCTTCGTCTTCACGACCGAGTAACTGCGGCGCCATTTCCACGACGGTGACTTCGCTGCCGAAGCGACTGAACGCCTGCGTCAACTCGCAGCCGATGGGTCCGCCACCGATCACGACGAGCTTTTTCGGCAATGTCTCAAGTGACCAGAGATTGTCACTGGTCCGGTAGCTGATGCCGTCGAGACCGGGGATGCCGGGCACGATCGGCTGCGAGCCGGTCGCAACGACAATAGATCTCGCGGACAGGCGCCGGCCGTCTACCTCGACCTCCCACGGCGAGACCAGCCTGGCTGAGCCCTTGATGCAGTCGACACCCAGCTCGGTGTAACGCTCCACCGAATCGTGCGGTGCGATCGCCGCGATGACCTCGTGCACGCGGCGCATGATGTCCGCAAAATCGAAATCCGCCTCCATCTTGCGAATGCCGAGCTTGTCACTTTCGCGCGCGTCGGCCAGCAGGTGCGCCGAGCGCAACAGTGCTTTGCTCGGCACGCAGCCCGTATTCAGACATTCGCCGCCCATCTCGTTGCGTTCGATCAACGCAACCTTGGCCTTGATGGCTGCCGCGATGTAGGAGGTCACCAGGCCGGCAGAGCCGCCGCCAATCACCACCAGGTTGTAGTCAAAACTTTTGGGCCGATCAAAGCGCGCGCGTACGCGGCGCGACTGCAGCCAGTTAAGCCCCCAGCGCATCAGTAACGGCAACGCCGCCAGCAAGGCAAAGGCACCGATTAGTGACGGTGACAATATATCGCCGGGGGACGAGATCTGGCCGAGCTGCGTGCCCGCGTTCACATAAACGATCGTGGCCGGCAACATGCCCAGCTGGCTCACCCAGTAAAACGTCCACGTCCGTAGCGGCGTCAGCGCGGCAACGAGGTTGATGACGAAGAACGGGAAGATCGGGACGAGTCGAAGGCCCAGCAGATAGAAACCGCCGTCGCGCTCAACACCTTCATTTAATCCTTTTAGCCGGCTCTTGAAACGGCGCTGCACGCTGTCATGGAAGAGGAATCGCGAAGCCAGGAACGCCAGCGTCGCGCCAATGGTGCTGGCGAACGACACGGTGATGCTGCCAACGACCAGGCCGAAGATGGCGCCGCCTGCAAGCGTCATGATGGCGGCGCCGGGCAGTGACAGGGCGGCCACCAGCACGTACGTCACGAAGTAACCGCCGATCATCAGTACGGGTCGCGACTCGGTGAGAGCCGCGAGGGCGTCACGCTGCTGCTTCAAGGCAGCGAGCGACAGATATTGCTGCAGGTCGAACGCAAAAAACGCAGCGATAGCGACAGCGAACACCGCGACAATAACAAGACGTATTTGATTAGTACTCAAGATGAGGCTCCGCTAGTCGAACCAGTGTGGTGACTTCTTCAAGTCAGCAGACCGGCGGCTGACTGCATTTATTTCAATTGCCCGGCATTTGCAGAGTGCCGGGCCCGGGAACACAGCGCAATTCGTTAGAACAACTTCATCGCCAGCGCCGATCGTTGTATAGCCGTGAGCACGCAAAGCGCGGCGAAAATCCAGGCCAATGCCGGAAACCACGCAGGCAATGCGGTCATTACCAGAAAGAACGCAATGGTTTCGGTGCCTTCGACCAGCCCCGTTGAGTAAAAAAACGACTTACGCCCGTGGGCTTCGGTTTCCAGCCCGCGTTTCGCCGCGATCGTGGCAAACGTCAGAAAGCTCGCACAGGTAAGGCAGAAACCGGCCAGCAGCGCGGCGGCTGGCAAAGCGTTCTGCGCCGGATCTGCGATGGCAAATGCGAACGGCACGCTGCCATAGAAAACGTAGTCAACGACGATATCGAGGTAGCCGCCGCGATCGGTCGGTGTACCAGCGCGCGCGACGGCGCCATCCACGCCGTCGGCAATGCGGTTGGCAACAATCAGCGCAAATGCAGCGACGAAATAGTGCATCGCGATGGCAACCGCAGCCAGCAGCCCGATCAGCAGCCCGGCAATGGTCACGGTGTTCGCCGTTACGCCGCGCCTGGCGAGCATGCGGCCTGCGCTGTTGAGCGGGCGATTGATCAATGGACGAGTGACGGTATCGAGCATAGTGCGTCAGACTCCCTGCTTGTCTTGCGGATGGCGTAACTCAATTACGTCACCACCAGCGGCGGCAACGTCTTCCATATCGTGCGTCACGAGGAGCGTCGGCAGTCCGAGACGCTGAGCTTCTGCAAACACCAGGCTGCGCACCCGTGCGCGACTGTCATCGTCCAGCGCGCTGAAGGGCTCATCGAGCAACAGCGCACGTGGTTCGGCGAGCAGGACGCGGAGCAAAGCAACGCGGGATTTCTGTCCCCCCGACAGCGTTGCCGGATCGCGGTCGGCGAAGCCTTCGAGGCCGACAGAGGCGAGAGCTGCATGCACTCGCTGCCGTCGTGCCGCTCGCGATTGTTTTGCCCGCAAGCCGAACAACAGGTTGCCACCGACACTCAGGTGCGGAAACAGCAGGCTGTCCTGAAACAGCAGTCCGAGGGCGCGCCGCTCTGTAGCGAGATGCGTCAGTTCCTTGTCGCCCGCGTAAACGGCACCGTGACCCTGTATCTCTTTGGGCAATATGCCGCAAAGGTAAGCGAGCAGGCTGGATTTTCCGGAGCCGCTCGGACCAACGACGGACGTCACGTTGCCCGGCTCCACGGTGAAACTGAGCGGTTCGAATAGCGCCTTGCCATCGATGTCGAGCGTCACCCCGTCGAGTCGCAGCGCGTTCATTGCGGTACACCGCGGCGGTTGCGAAACAGCAGTGAGTTAGTTGTGTACGCGAGCGCAAAAACGGTCAGCGGCAGCACTGCCAGCAATAAACCGTGTACCGACGCCAGCCGCAAATTGCCGGAACCTGCCGACGCAGCGGCTTCCGTTGCAGCCGTCGCGAAGCGCCCGGCGCCGGCAAACAGTGTCGGCAGGTACAGCGCGACGCTGACGGAAAACGCTAACGCGAACGCAAGCAACGTCGAGCGCGCCAGCAGCGGCGCCGTGACGGTAAACCAGGTTCGCAGCGGTGTGGCGCCAAGCGTTGCGGCGACCGACTGGTAACGCGGATCGATGGTAGCGCGCGCCGGGGCGAGCAACCCCCACAGGTAGGGCAGCGCAAAAATAAGATGGCTCCAGAGAACGGCGACAGTCTGTCCATCGAGGTGCAATCGCACGAGCAGTACCTGTATGCCGAATAAAAATGTCATCTGTGGAACCAGTAGTGGAACAAACAGCCAGGCGCCCACGATAGCCTGAGTACGACGGTCGCGTCTGCACTGCTCGGCCGCCGGCAGTACCAGCAGCAGTCCGCAGAGTGCGGTTGCCACGGCCAGCCCGATGGTCGTTGCGGCCACGTTGCCGGCCACCGGTAATACGTCGAGCCAACGGGAAAGCCAGTCGCCGCCCGGGAGTAATGCCGGAAAACGCCACGGGCCAGCGGCGGATCGGAGCAGAATGGCGGCAATCGCGAGAATGCCGGTTAACCATCCGACAATAAGTACCGAGCGCGCAACGCCACGCGCGAAACCGTCGTGGCTGCGGCGTCTGCCGCTCTCTGCCGTGCGTCGCAGCAGTCGCGTTAACAACGTGTTGGCGGCTGCCATGAAGGCGAGTGTCGCCGTCGTGGCCAGCAGCAACAACACGGTGCCGGCATAGGCTTGTGCGTTGATCAACGGATCGGGGTTGGTAAACCAGCGCCATAACATCACGGAAAAGGTCGGCGGCAGGCCGGGGCCGAGTGGAATCGCGAGCTCCACGTTGCCAATGCCAAACACCAGCACAGCGGCAAGCGGCAGGCGAATCTGGCGCTGCAGCAACGGCGCAGTCACGGCGAGCCAGGCTTTGAGCGGCCCGTAGCCAAGCGCGCGTGCCTGCAGCTGCAGTTCGGCTGACGGCACCTGTGCCAAAGCGGCCATCAATGCCATGATCAGGAAGCAGGTTTCCTTAAGTACCAGCCCCAGTATTAACGACAGCGCCGCCGGGTCCTGCACGATGAGCCAGTCAGGCGGCAGGTCGAATCCGGTGGCCCACGGTGACACGGCGCGCAGCAAGACGCCGGACGGCGCCAGCAGCAACGCAAGACCAATACCCATTGCAAGATGTGGCATGGCGAGCAGCGGCAGTGCGAAACCGTTCAGCCGCTTACGCCAGCCACCGCTGGCTGCGAGCGCCACCGCGAGGTGCGCCAGCAGTAACGAAACGCCCGTTGCAATGACGCCGCTCCAGATTGACGAAGCGATGGAGAGGCCCACCCCGGGTGTGGCCAGTACACGGGTTAACGCGGCGGAATCGAGACCGGACCACAGAGCGGCGAGCACGCCGGCGCTCGTCGGTATGACCGACACGCAGAGCAGGATGATGATCGCGGGCTTGCGCAGCATCAGCGCACGTAGCGCTCGAGCCAGGCCTGCTCGAGTCTCGTCGTCCAGCTGGGATGCGGCTCTGCCAAAAATCGTTTCGGGCTAGGCGGCGTTGCAGCGCCGGATGGGAGCACATCAAAAAGCCGCCGTTGGGTCGCACTGAGTTTGTCGATATCGAGAACCGTCGGATCGCCCCAGAATTGCTCGTTGGCCTTGCGCGCCTGCGCCGCCGGAGACAGCAGGAAATTCGCGGCTACCCGCGCGCCGGCGGTGGCGCTGGAATTGTAAGGGATGGCAAGGAAGTGGCTGTTGGCCAGCGCGCCGGCCGCGAAATGGACCGCGCCAATCGTGTCGTGCAAGTCGCCCTGGCCAATCGCCCGGTTAGCCTCCGACGGGTTGAAAGAGAGCATCCAGTCGAGCTCACCGACCGCCAGCAGGTCGCGCTGTGCCGGGCCGCTTAACGGGAACAGCCGGCCGCGTCGCCATAAACTCGGGTGAGCGCGGTCCAGCCACGACCACAGTGGCTGCGTTACGCGGGCAAAATCATCACCAACCGGTCGTTGCAACCGATCCGTGTCTTCCACCAGCACCAGCAGCAGCTGTTTCAGGAACGCGGTGCCGAGGAACGCCGGCGGCTGCGGATAACTGAAGCGACCCGGATGGGCCTCGATCCACTGCAGCAACGCGGCGGGATCGTCTAGCGGCTGAGTGACCTGCTGCGAGTCATAAAAGAGTGTCAGTGCGGCTGTGCCCCAGGGCATCTCGAAGCCGCCGGTTGCCATTGATCCATCGGATAGCGTTGTCGGGTTGCCCTGCCAATCGATGAGTGTCGCGTTCGGCGTGCCATGCACCCACGGGCCATACAGCAAGCCGGCCCGTTGCAGCGAGGCGAAGTTCTCGCCGTTGATCCACAGAAGATCGACGGAGCCATTGTGGCCGCGACCAGCCGCATTCTCGGCTTTGATGCGGCTAACGGCTTCCGCGATGTCGGTGACCTTGACGTGCCGGAGCTCCACGTCCGTATTCGGCACGCAATTGCTCCGCCGCCCAGCCGATGTAGCGATTGATCGCGAGTTCGCCACCCCAGGCATTGAAGTACACCGTCTGGCCGCGCGCCTCGGCAACCACCGCGTCCCAGTCATCAGTATCTGCCGCAGCAACAGGGACCAGCAAGAAGACGGACACAGCAAGGACCCGGAGCAATCGTCCTGTGCGTTGCCCGGCAAGCATCAAAACAGGTAGCGCACGCCGAACTGAAACTGCCGCGGTGCGCCGGCGTTACGTTGAGTAAACGGCTGGCCGAAAATCTGGATCTGGTTCGATTGTGTGGCGGAGTTGGCGAATCCGGACAGGTTTTCGCGATTGAACACGTTGAAGACGTCGGCGGAAAACTCAAGGCGGTGATCGCCGATTCGCGGCTGGTAGCGCAAGCTCAGATCGACCGTCGCGGACCACGATAAACGATCGGAGTTTCGCGACACACCAGGCGCCCGGTCCGAATTGCCGAGATACGCATCGGCAAACGATGCGCCGTCGCCGTTCAGGTCGGTTGTGCCATAGATGCCCGCGTCGGGGATCAGGTTGATCGGCTGGCCGGACTCGAACTGGCCGGCGACCGCCACGGTCAGCGTGTCGGTCGGATAGAAGTAGAACATTGTTGAAATGACGTGCCGACGGTCGTTCACCGACGGTCCCCATTCCTCTTCGAAACGATTTGAATTGGCGGAGCGGAAGTTGATGTCGTCGGTGTTGTTGGTCAACTCGGATAGCGTGTAGGTGAACAACATGCCCCAGACGTCACCGCCGACCGGCTTTTCGACAGTCAGGTTCAGGGCTTTGTAACGCGACTCGCCGGCGGTCTCGGACACCACGATCTGGCGCGCGCCGCCGGCAACCGGAGCAACGGGCCGCGTTGCGTCCGCTGCGGCCTGGCTGCGAATCAGGCCCAGTGTTTCGGCAAGAGCACGACGTTCCGCAGCGCTCGGCAAGGCGCGCAGTGTCGCTATGTTGGACTCTGTCAGGTTTGCGAGGTTTGGTGAGAAGGGTTCCGGCGCATTGAGATCGCGCAGGCGGAGCTGGTTATGCCCACGGTAATACAGCAGGTCGGCGGAGCCGAGCCACTGGTCATTGAACTGCCACTGGACGCCGGCTGACAGCTGCACGGTGTAGGGACTGTCAAGGCCATCGGGGTTCAGAATACGGCGTTCATTGGACACGGCGGTGTCACGCAGGTCCGCGACTTGCTCAGGCGTTGGGCACTGCAGGTAGCCATCGGGACACGCCGGATTGACGGTCAGGTTGCCGTCGAACGTTACCAGCCCGGGATCGAGATTGGCCGGCAGGATTCCTGCGTCGCTCAGTGCGACAAGCTGGTTGCGAAACGCCGCCGCAGTGGTGTTCTGCTGCAGCGCATCGGACAGCACCGTGTAGGGAATGCGTTCGAAGTACACGCCAGCGCCGCCGCGCAGGGCGAGGCGGTCGTTCATGCGAAAATTGAGTGCCAGGCGTGGCGCAAAATTATCCGTGTCCGCCGAGCCCGAACCGGCTTCAGTCAGGCTGTCGTAATCCCAACGCAGGCCGGCGGTCAGCGTGAGGTCCTGCGACAGGCTGACCTGGTCCTCGAAGTACAGCGCCAGCTGGTCCTGCCGGTCGCCGAACTGTGCCGGACGCAGTTCGACGCCGTAGTTAAGCACCGCCGCGGTCGCAGGAATGTCGTTAACGCTGAGCGCTGCGCCAAGATTAAGAGCACGCACCGCCGCCAGCTCTGCTTCCGTCAGTCGCACGCGGTAGTTGCCCGCCTGGTTGCCGCCACCGAGCAGGCTGAAATCGGAGCGCATCGCATCGATGCCGACTTTGAATGTGTGGATGTCGGTCAGCCACGTAAAGCGTTGCTGTACTTGCACAGAGTCTTCGCTTTCGTTGAAGCTGAAACCGGGGTGTCCGAGTACCGCGACGGTCAGCCCAGCCGGGGATTCCACGGCTACCTGCGGATCACTGCCGACGCGCGGACTCGCGTAATCCCAGTCGAAGCTGCTGAAGGCAAGGCTGGTCTCAGACGTGAACGTGCCACTGTCATAGATTGCGGAAATCGCCGTCAACATCGAGTCACGCTGCTGCGTGGATCCGGCCGACGGAAAGGTCACGCCACCCTCGAGCCCGCCGCCTTGTCGTTCAATATCGATCGCGCCCAGGTTGGTGCGAAACGCCAGTCGCCATTCGTCATTCAGGCGATGGTCGAGCTTCAGCGAGGCCAGAATCGATTGGTTCTCGCCGGTAACGGTTTCGTTGACGCCAAGCTGCCGGCGAAGACAGCAGGTTGTCCTTGTCGTCACTGGTGTACTCAATGTTGGCGTAGAAGAACGTGCGATCTTGTTTGATGGGGCCGCCCAGTGACAAGCCGAACTGATCGCGCCGAAATCCGTCGCGTACGGCGTTGCCTGACAAATCCCTGCTGGCAAACGGCGACGAAGCGTCGACGGAAGCGCCCGGCCTGACAAGATAAAAAGCTTCGCCAAACCAATCGTTGCTGCCGGAGCGCGACGTGACATTAACGACGCCGTTGCCCGTTCGCCCGTATTCTACCGAGTAGGAGGACGCCAGCACGGTGGCGTCGGCAGCGAACCCCGTCGATATCGGAAACTTCGGTCCGCCGAGGAAGTTCTCGTTATTGTCGAGACCGTCGACCAGGTACTGCGTGAACAGGCCGTTGGCGCCATTGATGGAGACGGGTGGCGCTTCAGGGAAGAACCCGGTCGACGGCACGACATTCGGCAGCCGGATCAGCGCTTTGGACAGGTCGCGTGCCTCTATGGGCAGCGCCTCGAGTTCACGCCGGCCGAGGCTCGAGCTGACCTCAGCGTCGAGCACGTTGATTGCCATGGCGTTTGCGCGCGCGGTTACCGTGATGTTCTCGATCATGCGTACTGACACAGCGCGCGCTTCATTGCTGCGCAGTCGAATGTCGGTCGCGAGTTCGATGCCGTCGACAATGATCGCGTAACCCGGTCCGGCCGGTACGCCGGAGAAGCGGGCGCGGCCCGCCGAGTTACTGGCGCTGCGTGCCTCGAACCCCGTCAGTGTGTTCTGCAACACGACAACCTGGCCGACGGTTTCGTCGCCGTCGCTCGCCGATACGGCGACATCCACGGTCGCCGCGAGCGTGGCCTGGGCAAAGAGAATGGCACCGAGTGCCAATCGCCGCGCTAAAACTAAAGGTCGGGGCATGAAGAAACCTGTATAGGCAATCAGTACGACAGCCACTTCTCTGATAGTGTCAGTTTACCTGCACGACTGGAACCGTCCATTATCGGAAACCGTATGAAAAAAGTACTTCTAATCGCGCTGGCACTATTTACAGTGCCATCACTGGCGCTCGATGTGCCCGTTGGTGACCTGGCTGCGTGGAAAACGCTGGCATTCCGAAATATCGCCGCTAACACCGTAACGGCGAATGATGAAGGGCTGCACATCGCGGTACGAAAGTCCGCCAGCCCGCTTGTCTACAAGCTGGAAGCACCGTTGACAGTGACGGCGGTGACAGTCGATGCAAGTTGGGCGGGAGCGTTAAATCTCCCTGAAAATACCGTTCAGGGTGAAGCCGGGGCGGACGACTTCGTGCTGAAGCTTGGCGTTGTCGAGGCGGGTGACCGAAAACTGAACTGGCTGCAGCGGCGTATCGCTGCCGACTGGTTGCAGCAGCTGTTCAAGCTGGCGCCGGCCGGTACCGGCGTCCGGCGTATCAATTTCCTGTCGACGACCCAGCAACAGGCTCTCGTCGGTACTGCTCGAGTCCATCCGTTGAATGATCTCCTCTACGAGACTCGAGTCACCTACCTGCCAGCGCCCGGCGAGTTCACAATGACGTACCGTTTTCCTGAACCGGTCGATGTGCTGGGCTTGTGGATTTCCTCGGACGGCGACGACACGGCGTCGAACTTCGACCTGCAGATTCGACGGATTACACTGCACAGCGAATGACACCTGTCATAACAGGAGTAGAATGGATAGTTCATGCGTCGGCACGCTGGAAGCCGGCGCAACAAAAAACCAATACTTGAGCACTGAGGGACGAACAATGAAAAGATCCAACTATCAGGCTGGCGTGCGGGCAACGTTGGCCATTGCGGCACTGCTGCTGGTCTCTGCTTGCGGGCAAAAGCAGGAAGCAACGATGCCAGCCGCGAAACCGGCGGCGAAGGTGGAGAAGGCGGCGATGTCGGGCGAAATTCCGATCACGACGTCTTCTGAAGAAGCGCGGGCGCTGTTCCTGGAAGGACGTGCGTTGCTCGATAATCTGCGCCGTACGGAGGCTCATGAGAAATTTGTTGCCGCAACAGCAGCAGATCCTGGATTCGCAACGGCACATGTGGCGGTCGCCACGACGGCGCTGAGTAATGGCGAGTTCTTCGACGCGATCGGTAAGGCAAAGGCTGCCGCCGCCAACGCTTCCGAGGGTGAGCAACTATTTATTCAGGCCTGGGTTGCCTTGTCGGAAAACGACCAGGCCGCGCAAGGCGCGGCGCTGAAGAAGCTCCTTGCGATGTACCCGCAGGACCCGCGTTCGCATACGGCGCTGGGTAATTTCCTCAACGGGCAGCAGGATTTTGCAGGTGCAGCTGAACACTTCGGACATGCGACTGAGCTGGCACCGGAATGGGCATCGGCCTACAACAATCTTGGCTACGCCTATCGCAGCCTGGATCAGCTGGACAAGGCCAAAGCGGCATTTGAAAAATACGTGGAGCTGCTGCCGAACGAACCGAATCCGCAGGATTCACTCGCCGAGCTGCTGATGGAAATGGGCGACTACGAAGGCTCGATCCAACACTATCAAATGGCGCTCGCAAGTGACCCGAACTTCGGGTCTGCGCATGCCGGCGTCAGTGTGAATTACTCGTTAATGGGTGACGCGGACAAAGCTCAGGAAGCAGCTGGCAAGATGCTGGCCGCGGCTCGCAACCCGGCGGAGGAACAAAATGCCATGTACCTGGCCATGGTCGCCTCCATCTTTGCCGGCGACAATGAAGCGGCCGTGCAAACGGGTGGGGAAATCGCCGCGAAAGCCGAAGCCAGCGGTGATCTTGCGGCTGCCGCCGGGGCACAGCAATATACTGGCGATGTGATGTTGAACTCGAACGAGGCCGCCAAGGCTGCGGAGCATTACGGTTTTGCGCTGGAGCTCCAGCAGCGAGCGAACATTAACGAGGCTAACAAGGCGCAGGCGAGACGCACCTATTTGTTCAAGATGGCGATCGCTGCCATGGTTGCTGAAGACTTCGAAACCGCCGGCGAAAGAACCACGCAATACACCGCTGTGGTTAATGAAAATGGCACCGCGTTTGAGCGTCGTCGGGCTCACGAGCTGATGGGTTACATGTCGATGATCAATGACGACATGGAAGCGGGCCTAGAGCACCTGGCACAAGCTAATCAGCAGAATCCACATGTGCTGTACTGGTCAGCCGTGGCTCATAACTCGCTCGGCAACAAGGACAAAGCGATTGAGCTGGTTACGCGCGCCGCGAATCGCAACACGTTGTCACCGAATCTGCCGTTTGTTCGTGCCAAAGCGTTAGAGGCACTGGTGAGCTTGCAGGAAGAAGGTTAGGCCGGCTCACGTTCGATATAGAAAAGGGGCCCGCCGGGCCCCTTTTTTGTGGCTAGTCAAACTCGGCGGCCAGCGAGTAGACGCCAATGACCGGCAAATGGTCGGAAATACTCAAGGTCCCGCGCTGCAAGACCTGCGCGTCATCGAGCGACCACTGCTTGCTGAAGAACAGGTAGTCGATGGTGCGGTCCGGCCCGCTCACGGTCGGATCGTTGGGGAAAAACGTGTACCAGGCCGGCGCGTTATCGGACAGCAGCACCTGCAGGTCCGGCACGGCGCGGTAGCGTTGGTACAGCGCCTGAATCTGCGGATTCTCATCGTAGCGGCCGGTGCGCGCCGCGAGAATGCGACGTCGCTGCCTGTTGTCGTCCGGCGGCAGCAGGTTCAGGTCGCCGCCGAGCACCCACGGGATCGATTCTGCTGTCGAGCGACTGCAAGAGTGCTTCGGTCGACGCGACCTGTTGCTCCATGATTCCGGTGCCCGCGGCCCACGCCTCGAAATGTGTGTTGATCACCGCCAGTGATGAGCCGTCGACAGTCGCGATGCGGGCTTCGAGCAGCGCGCGCTGGAAATGAAACGGGCGGACCAGGGAGTGTCGCTCCGGTCGCGGTAACTGGTGTCGCAGTGCTTTGGTGATGCGGTATCGGGACAGCGTTACCAGCCGCATGTCGACGGGTCCGAGTATCTGCGGGTGAAAAATAAACTCGGCTTGCCAATACGGCGCCTGGGTGTGACAGGCGTAATCGTCAGCGGGCAGGCGCGACCGTAATTCGTTGAGCAGATCGATGTAGTAGGTGCGGCTGTCATCCGCGCCGTTCATTTCCTGCAGCAGGACAATGTCGGGATCTTCGTCGATGATGACTTTGGCGACCTGGTCGAGTGTCCAGAACACGTGTTCTTGCGATGGCTGGCTGGCCAGCGTCTTATCGGCCTTTGCGACAGCGTCCACCGCTTCCGGATCATTGACGTCGATGTCGTAGAAAAAGATGTAGTTCTTGCTGGCCATGTACTGCACGTTGTAACTCATGACCTTGAGCGGCGACTGTGGCGACCACGCCGGCGCCTCTGCCGAACATTCGACGCTGAGTATTTCCACGTCGGCAGGTGCGTAGGATCGCAGCCACAGCACGCCAATCGCGCCGACGACAATGAACGCCAGTGCGGCAATAACTTTTATCATTGATGAAATAATAGGTGGGGCCCTGTTCGATCAGCTGCGACGGCCAGTCTATTCGAAGTAGATCCTGAAAACTGCGTAGCCGAAATACAGGAGCAGCAGCAAGACGCCGAGCCTGCGGGTCAAGCGGGCCTCACGGAAGAAGAAGATCGGAATCAACAGGGCGCCCAGCACCATTGACACAGCCAGATCACCGATGCCGCCGCGAGGCACGGGTATCTGGCTGATCATACCGCTGGCCGGCAACACCATCAGTGAATTGAAGAAATTGGAGCCAACCACGTTACCGAGGGCAAGGTCTGATTCGCCGCGCTTCGCTGCAACGATCGATGTGACGAGCTCTGGCATGCTGGTGCCGACGGCGATGACGAACAGCCCGACGACCGTCGATGAGACACCTAAGTGACTGGCAAGTGCAACGCCGTTTCTAATAGTGACTTCGCCGCCGCCGAATAGCAGAGCGATACCGCCAATGACAAACAGCCAGCGGTAGCGGCTGTACGGATGGCGGTCAGTCAGCTGTTTGTGCTCGATGTCGATGATGAGTTTATCGGAGCGGCGTGACTCAACGAAGTCGAGAACATTGATGTAAATAAAAATGCAGAACAGCGACAGCAATACGATGGACTCGGAGCGACTGATGATTGCCGGCAGCCCCTCGAGCGGTCCGTCGAGAGCCATCACTGTAATAATCATGGTCACCAGCACCAGAAACGGCACTTCGCGTCGCACCAGCTGGCCCTGAATGGTAATGGGGGCGACCAGTGCGGCCGCGCCCAGAACCAGGGCCAAATTGCTGATGTTGGAACCAACGACGTTGCCGAAGGCGATACCCATCTCGCCGCGCAGCGCGCCGAAGACATTGATGGCGAGCTCCGGTGCGCTCGTACCGAATCCAACAACGATGAGGCCAACAATCATTGGCGATACGCCGAGGCGCGTCGCTATCTCGGACGCACCGCGAACGAGCAAAGTACCACCGCCGATCAGGAGGGCAATGCCGGTAACAAGGCCTATAAACGTGAGCATCGCGGCAGGCTACGGCAAAGCGTTCGGCAGCACACCCTGAAAACCGCTATTGATCACGAGATGCAGCCAGATACTCAAGATGTAACCGAGCGCTATGGCAGGCGTCCAGCGCAGGTGCGTAAAAAACGTGTATTGGCCGCGTGCCTGGCCCATCAATGCAATACCGGCCGCCGATCCAATCGACAACAGGCTGCCGCCGACGCCCGCGGTGAGCGTGACCAGCAGCCATTGCTGCAGGTCCATCGAGGGATGCATTTCCAGTACGGCGACCATCACCGGAATGTTGTCAACGGCCGCAGAGATCACTCCGACTAGTACATTGGCGGTGGTGGGGCCGAGCTGCCCGTACATATACGCCGAGAGATGATCGAGATAGCCGATGAATCCGAGGCCGCCAACACACATGATCACGCCGAAGAAGAACAGGAGCGTATCCCACTCGACCCTCGATACTTCCCGGAAACTGTCGAACGGTGACGTGTCGCCGATCTCACCGTACTTCTTGTTATCAAACTCCGTCGCGCCGTGCGTTATGCGCAGGTAATAGCCGAAGAACTTGAGAACCGCGAGCCCGGTCATCATGCCGAGAAATGGCGGCAGATGCAGGAAGTTGTGGAAGGACACGGCGGTAGTAATCGTGCAGACGAAAAAGAACATGATGCGCTTGGCACCACGTTTCATGTGAATTGGCTGCTCTTCCGCAGATGCGGCTGCCGAGTCCCTGGATATTGCAAACGACATAATGGTCGCCGGCACCAGGAAATTGACGGCGCTCGGCAGGAACAGGTGAAAGAACATCTCAAAGTCGACGATGCCGCGCTGCCAGACCATCAAAGTCGTGATGTCGCCGAACGGGCTGAAAGCGCCGCCGGCGTTCGCAGCGACCACGATATTGATACACGCGATGCCGATAAAGCGCGGATTGCCCTGACCAATCGCAAGGACGACGGCACACATGACCAACGCTGTGGTCAGGTTATCGATGACGGGTGACAGGAAAAAGCTCAGGAATCCTGTGATCCAGAACATCGTGCGGTAGGTATAGGAGCGACGTGCCAGCCAACCCCGCAGCGCCAGAAAAACCTGGCGCTCGCTCATCGCGTTAACGTAGGTCATCGCGGCCAGCAAGAACAAAAACAGTTGTGCGAATTCAGTCAGGTACTCGCGGACGGCATCCGCGGTGGCGTGCGGCTCGTCGGACCCGGCATACTGGTATGCAATCAGGGCCCAAATGATACCGGCTGCCAGCATGACCGGCTTGGACTTGCGAAGGTGCGTGAATTCCTCGGTGATAACGAGGCCGTAGGCTGCCACGAACAGGACGATGGCCGTAATTCCGACCCAATGTGTCGTTAAATCCATCGGGTTTCTGATCCCTCGAATGGTTGACAGGACTGCCGTTCTGATCGGCAACTGTCCCACTTTTGATGGCTGGTTGCGAGTCCTGCGGGCAATCCGGCCACTTTGGACTGGAGTCCGACCGGGTCAGTCCGCATAATCGGTTACCGCTTGCCGAAAAAACAACAACAAAATGGCTCAGCACGTCATCTTCGCAGCACCCTTTTTCATGGACGCGACCGTGCGTTTCCTGCGCGGTGCCTGCCAGCTGCCAAATGTTGCACTAACGGTTGTCAGCCAGGATGTCGCTGAGCGATTACCGGCCGACGTGCTCGACCATATCGCCGGCCACTGGCGTGTTGAAGATGCACTGGATCCGCAACAGCTGGTGGATGCGGCGCGCCAGCTGCAATCGAAGTTTGGTCAGGCCAGTAGCTACCTGGCCACACTCGAGCAACTGCAGGTGCCGCTGGCCATAGCGAGAGAGGTGCTTGGCATTGAAGGGCTGTCGGTCGCAGCGGCCGGAAACTTTCGCGATAAGGCGAAAATGAAAGATGTGCTGCGGGCGGCGGGGGTACCTTGCGCCCGGCATGCACTGATTGGCGATCGCGAGGCAGCGCGCGCGTTTACCGGGCGCGTCGGATTTCCGGTTGTCGTCAAGCCACCCGATGGCGCTGGCGGCAAAGCAACTTTCAGGCTGGATCAACCCGGCGACCTGGACACACTGTTACAGCGTTATCCGCCCGATGCGGGACATCCGACGTTGTTCGAGGAATTTGTTCGCGGCACCGAGCACTCGTTCGATAGCGTGTTTGTCAAGGGCCGGCCCGTCTGGCACTCGATATCCCGTTATATGCCATCGCCGCTTGAGGTGCTGGAAAACGACTGGATCCAGTGGTGTGTATTATTGCCCCGTGATATCAGCGGCACCGAATACGACCCGATCCGGGAAGCCGGTTTTCGCGCGATCGAGGCGCTCGGGCTGCAAACCGGGCTAAGCCACATGGAGTGGTTTCAATTGGCGGACGGCACTATTGCAATCTCTGAAGTTGGCGCGCGCCCCCGGGGGCGCAGATCTCGTCACTGTTGTCCTATGCACACGATGTCGATTTTTACAGCGCGTGGCCGCGACTGATGGTGCACGCGGAGTTTGATCCACCGGTACGACGCTATGCAGCGGGTGCGGCCTACATACGCGGACAGGGCCGCGGACGCATCAGCCAACTGCATGGTGTCGACGAGGTGCAGCGCCGCTTCGGCTCAATTATCGTCGAAGCCAAGCTGCCGAACGAGGGCCAGCCGCCGAGCGACAGTTATGAGGGCGACGGCTACATCATCGTGCGCCATCCGGATACGGAGGTTGTGCAGGATGCACTGCAACAGATCGTCAGCACGATTCGAGTGGAGCTGCGATGACAGGCAACGCGCCGTTACGACTGCTGCTCGGACCACAGCGACCGGATGTGACTATCGCACAAGCGCTGGCTCGTTCCGGCATCGGTGATGCGCCAATCGGTGTGATTTCCGCCGCCTGGCAGGAAGCGGAGGGCGATATCGACGACATTCGCCAGGCGGTAGCCAGACCCGTTAACGGACCTGCACCTTTATCATCGGGCCGAAACGCTGTTCGCCGCCAACCCGGCGCTGCACGAGGCGTATCGGCAGAGACAGGACCGATTGAAGGCGCAACAGCGCCTGTATCGTCTGCGCCTGCGGCAACTGATGATTGCGGCGCGTGCGACACTGACCGCGGACGGTGAACGGGCGATGCTGGCGGCCGAACGCCGCCATGCAATTTCGCAATTGCGTGCGCTCGATCAGCATCACCTGCGGCAAGTGGACAAAATTAACGGGCGATACGACGACCGGATCAGCTCCGAATCGAACCCGCAGCTCGCCGAACAGATAGCGGAGGTGAAAGAAGCAATTTCGCTTGTCGATACGGTGCTGATCACGGGGGGCAACATCGTCGTGTTGCTCAATCGCCTGCGCCTGTTCGGTCTGGACGTGCTGCTGCGCGACAAGAACATCGTTGGCTGGTCGGCCGGCGCGATGGTGTTGTCTGAGCGTATCGTGTTGTTTCACGAGCGCCTGCCGCAGGGTCGACGGGACGCCGAGGTCCTGGGTAAAGGGCTGGGTATGCTGCCAGGTGTGGTTTTGCTGCCCGATGCAAAGCAGCGCCTGCGAATGAAGGATGAACTGCGTGTCGGACTGTTCGACCGGCGCTTCTCGCCCGCCATCTGCATGACGCTCGAAAACGGTTCCTGGTTGCTCTATGAAGGCCAGACGCTGATTGACAGCGAGTCATCGAAACGCATGACGCGGGGCGGAAAATTCAAACGGGTGCGCAGCGCATGAACCCGGTTCTGCGCCAGTTGATTCGCAAGGGCACTCCGGATCAGGGTGCCGTTGACGCGTTGCTGCGGGACGCGGACTTCCCGCTGCTGAACGATAACGACGTTACGTTCGTATTTCGCGGCAGCGCGGACGCGGTCTACCTGCGTTGCTGGATTTCCGGCCTCGACACGGCGCAGCCTTTCCAGGCGCTGCCCGGCACCGACTTGTGGATCACGACGATCGAGTTACCGAAAGGCTCGCGCATCGAGTACAAATTCGAAGTGGTGAAAAACGGCCACAAAGAACTGATTCTTGATCCTCTCAACAAAGTTGTCGCGCACGATCCGTTCGGGGCCAACTCGGTGTGCCAGGCGTCCGGTTACGTGCGGCCCAGGTGGACATTGCACGACCCGGTTGCGAGCGAAGGCACGCTGCACAAAGTCAAAGTGGAAAGTGAAGCGTTCAAATCGGCGCGTGAGATACAGGTGTATTTGCCCGCCAAATTTCGCAACAATCGGCGTTATCCATTGCTGATCGTTCATGACGGCGTCGACTATCTGCGCTACGCCAGCCTCAAGGTCGTGCTCGACAACCTGATCCATCACAAGGAAATTCCTGCGATTATTGTTGCCCTGATCCAGTCACCGGATCGGCTCAAGGAGTATGGCGGCGACGATCGGCACGCAAGTTTCCTGGTTAACGACCTGCTGCCGTTCATGGCCGGCGGGTATCCGCTGATCGATACCGTCGATGCGCGCTGCCTGATGGGGGCGAGTTTCGGCGGCGTCGCATCCCTGCACGCTGCCTGGCGGTTTCCGGAGCATTTCGGTTCGCTGCTGCTGCAGTCCGGCTCGTTTGCATTCAGCGATATCGGTCGTCACCGTCGCGGCCCGGTGTTCGATCCGGTCGCTCGCTTCATGAACGAATTTCGGGAAGATCCGGGCCGACCCGCCGAGCGGATTTTCATGAGCTGTGGCGTGTACGAATCGCTGATTTATGAAAATCGCTCGCTGGTGCCGCACCTGCAGGGAAAGGGTGTGGAACTGCGATTTGAAGAGGCCCGGGACGCACATAACTGGGAAAACTGGCGCGACCGGCTACGTCTCGGTTTATCGTGGCTGATGCCCGGACCGGCATGGATGGTTTATGACTGACGGTGCCTAACGGGCGCCGAATCGATAGTTCAACTGCTATATTGATGTAAACCGCACAACAACTCAGGAATATTATGCCGTGGCACAAATAACTCGACGTATAGGCTTGTCACTGGGGGCGGATATTTGCTGGCCCATTTGCTATGAAGGCCTGATGCAGGAACTTGACCTTGCCATCCCGGATGGCAAGGACACGCTCACCTTCGAAGTTGAACGGCTGAATATCGAGCCGTTCGATTTGATGCAGGGCTGCAAGTACAACGTGGTCATCGATCGATTAACGCATTGGTATCACACCTCCCGCGAGTGGATAAAGAAAGCCATCGCCATGGACGACCTGTACGTTTTCAATAATCCGTGGTCGTTGCAGTCGATGGAAAAGCACACGACCTACTGCGCCATGATGCGACTGGGGTTGCCCGTGCCGGATACGTGGATGATTCCTCCGAAGTCCTACCTGGAATCGTCTGACCTGCAGCCGACACTCCGGCGTTATGCCAAGCTGTTCAATCTCGGCGACATTGGTGACCGGATCGGCTATCCACTGTTTATCAAGCCTTACGATGGCGGCGCATGGGTCGGCGTCACCGCGATAAAGGACCGGGAAGCGCTGCTGGAAGCGTACGACGAGAGCGGTACCCGCGTCATGCACCTGCAGCAAGGCGTGGTTCCGTTCGAGGGCTTCGTGCGCTGCATCGGACTGGGTCCGCAGTGGCGCTGCGTTAATTACGACCCGGACGCACCGCTGCATGACCGCTATCGCATGGACACCGATTTTCTGGCGACGGAAGATGAGCAGCGTCTGACCGACATTACGATGGTCATCAACGCGTTCTTTGGCTGGGATTTCAACTCGTGTGAATCATTGCTCAGCAACGGCGTCTGGCACCCCATCGATTTCGCCAACGCCTGCCCCGACTCACAGGTAACGTCACTGCATTTCCACTTTCCGTGGCTGATCAAAGCAAATATTCGCTGGTCGATTTACTGCGCCGCGACGAACCGACGGATGAATACAGATCTGAACTGGCGCGCGTACTTCGATATCGCGGATCAGGACATGCCGTTCGACGACAAGCTCGCTGCCTATGTGAAGCTCGCTCGGGAGCGTTTCGATGTTGATCGTTTCGAGGAATTTTGCGAGCAACACCTGTCGCATCTTGACGAGGTTGCGCACCGGTATTTCGGCAGCGACGCGGTACGAGCGGCCATTCGAGAGAAAGTGGAAGCGCTGTATCCCGAGCATGAGCACGATGAATTTACCGAACTGTTCTGGAAGCGGATCCAGTACTGGCGTCAACACCAGGGTAACGTCGGACCGCTCGCGTGAAGGAGACCGTTCGCTGGTACTCGCCGCGCGTAGAGCAGGAGGTGCAGCTGGTCCGCTGGGGCACCATGGGCACGCCCGTATTGCTGTTTCCGACGGCGGGCGGCGACGCCGAGGAGATCGAACGCTTTCATTTGATCGGTGCATTGCAGCCGCTGCTGGACGCCGGTCGCATCAAGGTGTACTCGACCGACAGTGTTGCCGGTCGGGCATGGTTCTCCGGCCAACACTCGGCCGAGTATTGTTCCGCACTGCAAAACGCATTCGACTCGCTTATCTACAACGAAGTAACGCCGGCCATCCGCAGGGACTGCAACTCGGATACGATTGAAATTGTTACGGCCGGTGCATCAATCGGTGCTTTCAACGCGGTTGCGACCTTGTGCCGGCATCCGGACGCCTACCGCCTGGCGATTGCGATGAGCGGCACCTTCGATCTGTCGAAGTACCTCGAAGGCTCGTTTAACCTGGACTTCTATTTTTCATCGCCGCTGCATTACCTGGCCGAACTCGAGGGCCCGCAGCTCGAGATGCTGCGACAGCGGCTGGTGCTGCTGCCGAGTGGCGAGGGCAACTACGAGGATATTGGCGAGTCGTGGCGGATTGCGCGATTGCTGGGCGCCAAAGGCATTCCGAATCGAGTCGACCCGTGGGGCCCCAACTGGCATCACGACTGGGAAACCTGGCGCGAAATGTTGCCGAAGTACCTCGACGAATTCGCCTGAGCGTTATTCGGCGTACATGTGCAGCTCCGAGCCGACCGCATCGGCCATCGCCATGGTCTCGGTCAGGTCGGGATGGCGCAGCATGATGAAGCCGTCCGAAACCAGCGTCTTGCGCCAGTCACGCCGCGGCGTGCCCGGTGGCAGCAGCGTATTCCAGACGACATGTTCGCCGAATCGCGCCTGCAATGCCTCGGCGCCCTGTATGCTGGTGATGCGACCGACACCGCGCGCACGCTTGAAAATCGTCGCCACGTTGTAGCGACGTTCATAGCGCTCCTCGATCCGACCCAGTGTCAGCGCCTGACCCCAGGCTTTGAATACGTCGAAGTCGCAGGCGTATTTCATCTGATCGACCTGGTGCGCGCCAGGCGGTCGGCCACCGATTTCGCCGAATACGACTTCACCGTCCGCCTTGCGATACCACTCCATGTGCGTAAAGCCGGTGCCGAATTCCAGGGCCTTGATGACGTCGTAGCCCATCTGCACGCCGCCGGCGAGAAGTTCGTCGTCGACATCCCGGAGCGCGATGACCTGCGGACTGATCCATTCATTGCTGCGCGCAATCAGCGGCCGCGGGCGATACCAGGCAACGTTGTAATACGCAATTTCACCGTCAATGGTGATCGTGTCGAAGGTGTATTCTTCACCGTCGATGAATTCTTCGACGCTGATCGTCGGCACGTGCCTGAGTAATGGCAAAACGGCGCGCAGCTCTTCGCGTGACGCAACGCGATAGGTATCGGCCGAGCCCGCGCCGTCAATCGGCTTCAGGATAACCGGGAAACCGATTTCCTCAACGGCGCTCCAGCAACCGGCAACGCTGTCGACAGCAACGTGGCGCGGTGTGCGGATACCGGCCTTGTCGAGTGCAACCTTCATGGCCTCCTTGTCACGAAACAGACGGGCGTGTTCGACGCCGCTGCCGGCGACGCCAAAGTGCTCGCGCAGTTCAGCAGCCAGCATGATGCCGGGTTCCCACAGGCATTCGATTCGATCCAGCTCGTGGCCGCGCAGGCGCTCGGTCAGCTCACTAATGACGCGGCCGGTATCCCAGAGCGACGCGACCTGCACGTACTCCGACAGCGAGTGGCGCACCAGCTCAGGCAGGCTGCCGGCATGCTGGTCTCCGACCCCGTAGACACGTGCGCCGCTTTGCTTAAGGCCGCGAGTAAACTCCGGCATATCGGCCGGATAGCCGGGAGAGATCATTAGTACGTTCATTGTTCCGGTCCGCAAAAGCGCATCATTTGAGTGCAGTAACAGATTAAAGAAGTAGAATAGTACGCTGCTGCGCGCCCGTTTGGAGCCGAATTGGCCAAAATCGATCCACTGAAGATCTGCCTTGTGTCGTCCGAGCTGGCACCGCTGGCGAAGACCGGCGGCCTCGCAGACGTGAACTCGGCGTTGTCCGCGTATCTGCATCAGCAGGGCCACGACGTGCGCGTGTTGCTGCCGTTCTATGCGAGCCTCGATCGCGAAAATCTGGACATCGAACCTGTTGATAATCTGCAGGACCTTATCGTGAGCATCGGCCCGTGGGATATCGAATATTCGATTGACCGGGCGACGCTCCGGACCAACGGATTACCCGTGTACCTGTTGCGCTGTCCGGCGCTTTACGACCGGCCGGGATTGTATACATCGGGCACCGATGAGCACCTGCGCTTCATCCTGCTCTCGCGTGTTGCTTTCGAGATGTGCCAGCGCATGCGCTTTGCCCCGGACATATTTCATTGTCACGACTGGCATACGGCGCTCATCCCGCTCTTCCTGCGCACGATATATTCCTGGGACACGCTGTTTGCCAAAACGCGCACCGTCCTGACCATTCACAATATTGGTTACCAGGGCGTATTCGGCGCCGATATTCGTAACGATCTGCAGCTGGGGCATGGCGAGTACTTGTTGCACCAGGGCGACCTGACAGAGGGCCGCGTCAATTTTCTGAAAATGGGCCTGCTGCTTGCTGATCTTTTGACAACGGTCAGTCCGACCTACGCCGAAGAGATACAGAGTCCGGAGTACGGAATGTGGCTGGACGAAATACTGCGGGCGCGCAGCAAAAATCTGGTGGGTATCCTGAACGGCGTCGACTATGACGAGTGGAATCCCGAAACGGACCCACTGATTCCCGAGAACTTCACCAGTCGCCGCATCAGCGGAAAGCGTGCCTGTAAGCGCGAATTGATGAGTGAGATGGGTCTTGCCGGGGGCGAGCAGCAGCCCTTGATTGGCATCGTCACCCGGCTGGTATCCCAAAAGGGCATCGACCTGATGGAGCGGGTGCTACCGCGATTATTGGCGCAACGCGATTTTGCGCTCGCGGTGCTGGGCAGCGGCGAGCCGCGCTTCGAGGCATTCTTCGCCGCGTTACAACGCAAACTTCCGGGCCGGGTCAGTTTTTTCCGTGGTTACAACAACAAGCTGGCGCATTGCATCGAGGCCGGCAGCGACATGTTCCTGATGCCGTCGGTTTATGAGCCGTGCGGGCTGAATCAAATGTACAGTCTCAAATACGGTACGATACCAATCGTTCGGGAGACGGGTGGGCTGGCTGACTCTGTGCAACAGATCAACGCGGCCGAAGGGAGCGGTACCGGCATCCTGTTCCGCGATAACGATGAGCCCGGCCTGACCTGGGCAATCAATCGGGCACTGGACCTTTTTGACGACAAGAAACTATGGCGAAAAATTATGCGTAATGGCATGGCGAAAGATTTTTCGTGGGACCGGCAGGGCTCCCTGTATGTTGAAATTTTCAGGCGATTGGCAAATCGATGAACGTCATATTTGTTGAACCCTCGTTTCCGCACAATCAGCGCGAGTTCGTGCGTGCGCTGCACGCAGCCGGCGCTAACGTCTATGGAATCGGTGAGCGCCCGCTCGATTACCTCGACTCTGAAGTCAGGAACTGGCTGACAGATTACGTGCAGATACGGTCGGTCGTGCACGAACCTTCCCTGCTGAAAGCCGTAAAGCTGATACAGGGCCACGTGTGGGTCGACAGGCTTGAAGCCACGATCGAGGCGCACATCATGCCAACGGCGGTGGTGCGTGAGGCGACCGGAATCCCCGGAACGTCCATTCGCACGGCGTACCTGTGCAGGGATAAGCCGGCCATGAAACAGGCGCTGCGAGAGGCGGGTGTTTCCTGCGCGCAGTCGACCCGTGCCGAATCGGCACAGGATGCCCGCGACTTCGCGGCGGCGGTTGGTTTTCCGCTGATCGTAAAACCGCCCGCCGGTGCCGGCGCGTCCGGTACTTACAAGGTGCGTGATAACAACGGTCTGGAGCGCGTTATCAACGAGTCCGGACTCGTTGACGGTGTCGCCGTGGCCATCGAGGAATTCATCGAGGGTCACGAGGGCTATATCGATACCGTGACGATCAATGGCGAGGTGCGCCACGAGTTCATCACGCACTATTATCCGAACGTACTCGAAGCCATGCGCGAGCGCTGGATCTCGCCACAGATGGTGACCACAAACCGGATCGAAGCACCCGGTTACGGCGAAGTTCGGCAGATGACCCGTGACGTCATCAAGGTCCTGGATATCGGCACATCCGCCACGCACATGGAGTGGTTCTTCGGGCCCAAAGGGTTGAAGTTTTCAGAAATTGGCTGCCGGCCACCCGGTGTGGGCCAATGGGATGTGTATAACGCCGCCAACGAATTCGACCTGTATTTCGAATGGGCGAGTGCCATCGTTAATGGCGAAACACAAACGCGACCGTCGCGACGCTATGCGGCCGGCATGATTGCGCTGCGACCGGATCGAGACGGTCACATCAGCGGTTATTCGGGTGTCGACATCATCAACCAGCGTTACGATGACTGCATCGTGGCCGCGCGCCTGCCCGAGCCCGGCACGCCAACGCAGCCCGTGGAGGCCGGCTACATGGCGAACGCCTGGCTGCGTGTGCGCCATCCGGATTACGACTCGCTACGTCGGATCATGAATGACATCGGTGAAACACTGAAAGTCCACGCATCATGACCGGCGCGCGTTCGGAATCCGCTCGATTCAAGCGCCTGCAACAACAGCTGCCCATCATCTGGCAGCGCTATCAGGATGATCCCTGTTACGAGCACACCTCCGTGATTGTGCCGTCGATGAGCGTCAACCAGGCGGAGCTCGCCAAGGTCACCGGTGCCGCTTTCTACGAAGAGCGTTTGATGTTTGCGTTGATTCGGCTGCGCAACCCGAATGCCCGGTTAGTTTATGTGACGAGTCAGCCAGTGCATCCGGATGTGGTCGACTATTACCTGCAACTGCTCGACAGTGTCTCTGCGAGCCATGCTCGCCGCCGCCTGCAGATGGTCTCCGTATTCGATGCCAGTCCGCGACCGCTGTCGGAGAAAATTCTCGAGCGACCAAACCTCTTGAGACGACTGCGCGGGTTTATCGGTGATACCGAACATGCTTACATGACCTGCTATAACTCCACGCCGCTTGAGCGTCGTATTGCCCTCGAGCTCGGCATACCAATGAATGGCCTCGATCCGGACTTGCTGAGTCTTGGTACGAAGTCCGGTAATCGCAAAGTGTTCGCCGAGGCCGGCATTAATTATCCGGCGGGATTTGAAGACCTGCACAGCGAGGACGATATCGTACGAGCGCTGCTCGCAGCTCCGCGAGCAGCGTCCGCAACTCGCGCGCGCGGTGGTCAAACTGAACGAGGGATTCGGTGGTGAAGGTAATGCCGTGTTTACTTATCCCGACGCGAGCGAGGGCGAGGCCGGCATTCGCACGGCACTGCAACATCTCGCCTGGCTTTCGGGCATTGAGACCTACGAGAAATTCCTGGACAAGTTCGACACCATGGGCGGAATCGTCGAGGAGCTTGTGACGGCAAAGGAGATACGCTCGCCGAGCGTGCAGATGCGTGTTTTGCCGGATGGCAGTACGCAGCTTGTTTCGAGTCATGAGCAGGTGCTGGGCGGCTCGACCGGCCAGTCGTACCTGGGATGCCGATTCCCCGCCGACGATGATTACCGGACCGAGCTGCTGGCCCAAGCGGCGAAAGTCGGCAAAGTCCTGAGCGATCACGGCGTTATCGGCCGGTTTGCCGTCGATTTTCTCGCGTCGCGTGATGCGCAGGACTGGCAGGTTCACGCAATAGAGATCAACCTGCGCATGGGCGGGACGACGCCACCATTTCATGCCCTCGAGTTTCTGACCGAAGGCCAGCTGGACCCTGCCAGCGGGTTGTTCCTGGCGCCAGACGGGCAGGCGAAGTTCTACAAGGCGACCGACAATTTCAAATCTCCGGCTTATCGTGGACTGCTGCCCGAGGATTTGTTCGAGATCATCTGGAATCGCGGTATCGGCTTCAAGCATTCAACCGGGACCGGCGTGCTGTTCTACATGATCGGCGCGTTGTCGCAATACGGAAAAATCGGCATGACCTGTATCGGCAACAGTCCGGAGGAAGCGCAACGTCTTTTTGATGAAACCGCCCTGGTCATGGACAACAGTACATCGAGTGATGTTCACGGCGCGGCCGCACCGATGAATGACCGTTACATCGGCATGGAATAGGAGCGGTAGGCTATGGTCAACGATCCAAAGAACTTCCTGTTTGTATCTGTCGGTGCATTAATCGGCGACATCGCCTGGATGGTCGGTCAAGGAAGGTCACGATGTTCGCTATTACATCGAGGAGGAGTCCGAGCGTTCGATCGCCGATGGTTTCGTACCGAAAGTTGACGACTGGGAAAGTCACGTCGACTGGGCAGACGTTATCGTGTTCGATGACGTTCTGGGCCAGGGCGAGAAAGCCAAACGGCTTCGCGATGCCGGAAAACTGGTGGTTGGCGGAACGCCCTACACCGATCGGCTCGAAGATGACCGCAGTTTTGGCCAGGAAGAGCTCAAGCGTCACGGCGTTTCGATTATTCCGTTTCAGGACTTCAGTGATTTTGACACCGCCATCGACTATGTCAGCAAACACCCGGCGCCTTACGTCATCAAGCCCAGTGGCGAAGCGCAGAACATCAAGCGGCTGCTGTTTGTCGGTCAGGAGGACGACGGCCTCGATGTCATACATGTCCTCGAATCCTACAAGGCCGCATACGCCGATACGGTGAAAGTTTTTCAGCTGCAACGACGCGTGCGCGGTGTCGAGGTCGCGGTCGGCGCCTTTTTCAACGGCACCGATTTCATGATGCCGATCAACGTCAATTTCGAACACAAGCCGCTGTTCCCCGGCAATATCGGTCCCGCGACCGGTGAGATGGGTACCTGCATGTACTGGAGCGGTCCGAACCGCATCTTCAGCGGCAACGCTCGCGAAGCTGAAGAACAGGCTTGCCGAGGAGCATTACGTCGGCTACATGGATGTCAACTGCATCGTCAACGGTCAGGGCATTTACCCGCTCGAATTTACGGCGCGCTTCGGTTACCCGACGATCAGCATCCAGGCCGACGGTTTGCAAATGCCGGTGAGCGAATTTCTTTACGGTATGGCAGCGGGCTCGCTGACAAATTTCAAAACGAAACGCGGTTTCCAGATCGGCCTGAGGATTGTTGTGCCGCCGTTTCCTTATAACGATCCGAAGACCTTCGATGCGAATTCAAAAGATCGCGTGATTATCTTCAGGAAGCCCAACTTTGACGGCATTCATATCGAAGACGTGAAACTGGTAAACGGTGAGTGGCTGATCACCGGGAATTCGGGAGTCGTGTTGATCGTTACCGGGTTCGGCATCTCGGTCAAGCAGGCACAGGCGCAGGCGTATCAGCGGGTCAAAAACATCCTGATTCCAAATATGTACTATCGCACCGACATCGGTGATCGCTGGTTCGAGGATCACGACAAGCTGCACTCGTGGGGCTACCTGCGCGAGAGCTAAGCAAACCCCATTAGTTACATCGATATGCCGCAAGCAAACACAAACAACATCACCATAGAGTATGAGTCGTTCGGCGCGACGTCCGACCCGACCATTCTCCTGATCATGGGACTGGGGATGCAGCTGCTCGCGTGGCCGGAGCAATTCTGCCGCGATCTCGCTGCGCGGGGATTTCACGTTATCCGCTACGACAATCGGGACACCGGCTTCTCGACGAAATTCGACAACGCGAAAACGCCGGGCGTCGCGTCGCTCTTGTTTCGCAGTGCGTTGCGGCTGCCGGTTCGAGTTCCGTATACGTTGCGAGATATGGCGGCCGACGCGGCAGGTCTCCTCACCTCACTCGACGTATCAGAAGCACACATCGTCGGCGCTTCAATGGGTGGCATGATCGCCCAGAATCTCTCAGCACAGTTTCCTGAGCGAGTCCGTACGCTGACATCCATCATGTCGACCAGCGGCCACCGCGCGCTACCAGGCGCCGACCCGCTGGTGTCACGGCATATATTCCGCGCGCGCCCCGCTAACGCGAGTCGCGAGGCGGTGATCGCGCACAACATGCGCACGCTCGAGTTGATCGGGAGTCCCGCTTACCCGGTCGACGAAGAAACACGTCGGGAGATTTGTACGCTCAGTTTTGATCGTTGCTTTTTCCCATCCGGCTTTTTCCGGCACGTCGCTGCGATCATCGAAGACGGCGATCGTCGCGACAGGTTGCAGCAGATAACGGCGCCGACGCTGGTTATTCACGGCCGTGAAGATCCACTGGTGCCGCTCGCCGGCGGTATCGATACCGCAGAACACGTGGACGGAGCGCGCCTCGAGATCATTGACGGCATGGGCCATAACCTGCCACCTGCGCTGTGGCCGCGGCTGATTGACTCGATCACCGACAACGCCGCGCGGTAAATTACATCGCTTACTGGTAACCCTTCGCCTGCAGGCGAAACAGGTGTGCATATTGCCCGTCGTCTGCCATCAGGCTGGCATGATCCCCGCGTTCGAGAATTCGGCCATGGTCAAAGACGATGATCTGGTCGGCTGCGCGCACCGTCGAGAAGCGGTGCGATATCAGGATCGTCATCTTGTTCTGGCTCATCTGCCGGAAGTGATCAAAAATCGCCGCTTCAGATGCAGCGTCCATTGACGCGGTTGGCTCGTCGAGCACGAGGATATCGGCATCCGTACGCATGAACGCGCGCGACAACGCGATCTTCTGCCACTGCCCGCCGGACAGTTCCCGACCGTCTTTGAACCAGCGGCCGAGCTGCGTGTTGTAGCCGGCAGGCAGTTCGTTGATGAACGGCGCCGCCATGCCGGAGGTTGCTGCATCGGCCCAGCGATCCGGTTCTTCAAAGTGCCGTACATCACCGGCGCCGATATTCTCACCGACGGTGAACTGGTAGCGCCCAAAATCCTGGAAGATAACGCCGACGCGCTGGCGCAGTGCCTCGATGTTCCAGTCTGACAGTTCGACGCCATCAAGCAGTATGCGACCGCTGCTGGGCTCGTACAGGCGCGTGATCAGCTTGATCAACGTCGTCTTGCCAGAGCCGTTCTCACCGACAACGGCCAGGCTTTCGCCCGGGCGTATCTGCAGCGTTATATCGTCCAGCGCTTTTTCGGCAGAACCCGGATACGAGAACGACACGTTTTCGAGTTCGAGACCACGGCTGGCATCGATGCCGGACCGGGCCTCTCCCGACTGGCTGATAACCGGTTGTTCGAGATACTCGTAGAGATTGGAGATGTAGAGGTTGTCCTCGTACATGCCGCTGATGGCCGACAATATGGCCGTAACGGCCGCCTGGCCCTGCCGGAACAACACCAGGTACATGGTCATCGCGCCCAGCGTGATGCGGCTGTACACGGTCGCAATGACTATCCACGCGTAAGCACCGTAAAACGCTGCAGTCGAGATCAGGCCGAGAACAAATCCCCAACCGTCGCGACGCAGGGTGAGTTTGCGGTCTTCGGCAAACAGCTTCCGAAAAATATCCTGGTAACGTTGCAGCAGGAGCGGACCCAGCTGAAACAGCTTAACTTCCTTGACCCCGTCCTCGCGCGCGATGACCGACTCGAGGTACATCTGCATGCGAGTATCCGGTGAGCGCCAGCGAAATAGCCGGAAACGATCGCCGGAGAACTTCGCCTCAGCGAAAAAAGACGGCAGCCCGGCAATCACCAGTATCAGCACCGCCCACGGCGAAAACGCGAACAACAAGACTGCGTAGCTGGTCAGCGACAACGTGTTTTGTGCCAGTCCAAATGTACGATTCACCAGGCTCAATGGCCGACTCGACGCCTCGCGCCGCGCCTGCGTCAACTTGTCGTAAAACTCGGAGTCCTCGAAGTGTGTGAGCTGCAGCGTTAGCGCTTTCTCGAGGATCATGACGTTGACGCGCTGGCCCAGCAGGGCACGCAGCAGGGACTGGCTCGCAGAAATGCCGCGCTGGCAAGCGGCGACGGCAATCACGATCCCGGCTTCGAGCAGAATTAACAGCAACACGCCCTGTGTGTCGGGGTCCGACGAGTTCATCGCGGCGACCACGGCATCGACTATGAGTTTGCCGACATAAGCGATCGCAGCCGGCAGTATGCCGGCGAAGATTGTCAGGACAGCAAGCGTTAACGTCAGCGCGCGACTGGTAGTCCAGACCAGTTCCAGCGCACGTCGGCTGTACGCGAACACGCCCAGCGAGCGGCGCAGCAATCCAATGTCTTTTTCAGGGGTTTCAGTCATGTAAGTCGGCGACAATCTGACGTTCGAAGTTTCGCAGTGCATAATACGCAAAGTATGGTCGACAGCGAATTCTTTGATGTCCTGATCGTTGGCGCGGGACTTTCCGGCATCGGCTCCGCATGCCATCTCAAGGCGCAGTGTCCGGAAAAGTCCTTCCTGGTTCTGGAGGGTCGTGACGCTGTTGGCGGGACCTGGGACTTGTTTCGCTATCCCGGCATTCGTTCGGACAGCGATATGCACACTCTCGGTTATCGGTTCAAACCGTGGTTACACTCCAAAGCGATTGCCGATGGACCGGCCATTCTCAACTACGTGCAGGAGACGGCCGAGGAACACGACGTCAATCGGCATATTCGTTTTGGTCACCAGGTAACCAGTGCGTCGTGGTCCAGTGACGCTGCAACCTGGGAAATTACAGCACGGCAAACCGACACCGGCGCTACCGTAAAAATCCGTTGCAACGTTTTGCTGATGTGCGCCGGGTACTATCGCTACGACCGTGGGTACACGCCGCATTTCGCTGGCAGTGAGCACTTTAAGGGCACGCTGGTCCATCCGCAGCACTGGCCACAGGACCTTGATTACCGCGACAGGAAAATCGTCGTCATAGGCTCCGGTGCGACTGCGGTGACGTTGCTGCCGGAGCTCGCAAAACAGGCGCAGCATGTGACCATGCTGCAGCGCTCGCCGACGTATGTTGTTTCCATGCCGGATACCGACATCATTGCGAATATCCTGCGCAAGGTGCTGCCCGAAAAAGTGGCCTACGCCATTACGCGCTGGAAGAACATCGAACTTCAACAATGGACTTTTCGTCAGAGTCGCAAGCACCCGGACCGCGTAAAACGCAGGCTGCTGAAGTGGGTTCGCAAGGAACTGGGCAAGGACTACGACGTCGAGACGCATTTTACGCCGACGTACAATCCCTGGGAGCAACGGCTATGCCTCGTGCCGAACAATGACCTGTTTGGTGCCATCCGTTCCGGCAAGGCATCCGTTGTTACCGATCAAATCGATCAGTTCACCGAGCACGGCATCACGCTGCAATCCGGTGAGACGCTCGACGCTGACATCATAGTTACGGCAACCGGCCTCGAGCTGCGTGTTCTTGGCGACGTCAGCTTCGTCGTGGATGGTCAGCCACTCCACCTGCCCGATACTTTCACCTATCGCGGATTCATGAGTGCAGGCGTGCCCAATATGATTTCAACCTTCGGCTACATCAATGCATCGTGGACGCTGCGCGCTGACCTGATTGCCGATTTTGCCTGCAGAGTGATCAATCATATGGACGCAACCGGCACGCGACGCTGCCAGCCGGTGCTGCGCGCCGATGAAATGAACATGCCGAAGCGGCCGTGGGTGACGGGCTTCTCGTCCGGCTATCTGCAGCGAGTCATGGGCAACCTGCCCAAGCAGGGCGACCATGCGCCCTGGACGAATCCGCAGGATTACCGGCTTGAGCGCAAATGGGCCCGCAGCGGTGAACTGGAAGACGGCGCACTGATCTTCAGTCGCTAATCGTCGGCAATTGCCGTCGTCAGAGCTCGCGCAGCGCTTGCGCAACGGGTAGCCGGGCTGCACGAATTGCCGGAAACAGCCCACCCACGGCGCCGATAATCAATGCCGCCTTGAGGCCGTCAATCAGTAGCTCCGGCGTTACCGCGAAATCGAAGACAACCTGGCTAAAGCTGGCGCCCAATGTAGAGACCTGGAAGCCATTGAACACAAGAAACGCAATCGCGCCGCCGATTACGCCGCCGATCAACGCGAGCAGCGTTGACTCCACCATGGTGGATATCAGCACGGATAACGGGCCGAACCCCAGCGCCCGGAGCGTGGCGATCTCTTTGCCGCGCACCGAAACCGATGAGTACATCGAGTTCAGCGCGCCGAATATTGCGCCGATCGCCATCAAAATAGTCAGCGGGTAGCCGATCAGGCGTATGAACCGGCTCAACGGTTCCGCCTGGGATGAGTAGTACGCTTTTTCCGTCATGACATCGGGATCGATCCTGGGATCTTCCTCGAGCGCTGACTTGAGCTCGGCCAGGCTGTCACTGCTCTGCAAACGGACCCGCACCGATTGAAACGAATTGCCGCGACGATAGGCCCCCTGCAATACGCGGACGTCAGTCCAGAGTTCGGACTCTGCGACACCGCCGTTGGCCTCGAAAACGCCGACGATCTGCCAGGTGCTTTGGCCAAACCGGATCGTCGCACCGGTTGCCAGCCCGACGAATTCCTGCTGTGCGGCGCGGCCAACGAGAATTTCGTTTTTGCCTTCTTCAAACAGGCGGCCGTCGACGAGTTGGACACCATTGCGCACATCGAATGCGCCTGGTTGCACACCGCGAAAAGGCACGTTCGCGTCGGTGTTGGTGGATTTTTTCTTGACGTCCACGATGACGTACAGCTCAGCCGACATGATCGCGGCGTCACCGTCCTTGAGGACACCCGGTGCGTCAGCGATGATCAATATCTGTTCGTTCGAGAGGCCACTGTTGAGCTCGGAGTCGAGCCGCTGCGCATGATGATGGCGGTGTCATCGGAGCCGGCGGCGATCATGGTGCGCTCAAAACCCTTCGCCATCGACAAAACCGCGGCGAACACCAGCACGACGGCTGCGACACCAACAACGGCGACGACCGACGAGCCCACGCGCTGCGGCAGGTTGCGAAGGTTCAGCCAGGTGATGGCAACTATTTGATTAAGTCCGCTCATCAACGTCTCCTTAAGCGCGCGCGAGCGCGTCGATGATGGAAAGGCGCATTGCTTTGAGCGCCGGGAAGATGCCGGCGACCAGGCCGGCGCCGATCATGATTGCGATAGCGCGAGGATCGCGCCAGGCGACAGGAACAGTCCGGGCAGAAACGCACCCATTTCTTCAGCCATCCCCTGCACGAGCACCCAGCCGATGCCAAGCCCAAGGAGCCCGCCGATCAGCATGATCAGGATCGACTCGGACAAAACGATCCCAAGCACCGATCGGTCCGTAAACCCGAGCGTCTTCAGCACGGCGAGTTCGGAAATCCGCTCGCGCACGGATTGCGACATGGTGTTACCCGAGACCAGCAACAACGTGAAGAACACGGCACCGAGGATCAGCGTGACGATCAGCGCAATGTTGCCAAACTGTTGCGTGAATGACTTGGCAAAGGCCGCCTCGGTACTGGTCTTGGTTTCGGTGGGTGAGTTCGCAAACTGCAGGTCGATTGCTTTGGCGACCTGCACGGGATCTGCACCCGGCTCGACTCTCAGGATGTACCAGCCGACGGTGCCCTTGGCAAACGCGCGGGACTCCTCGAAATAGTCGTATTGGAACAGCATTAATGCCGTACTGCCGCGGGCATCACTGGTGGAGAAAATGCCTTCGATATCAAACTCCCAGGTACGCCCGCCGTCGGCCTTGGTCCAGATCGTTGCCTGGATCGGAATACGGTCGCCCACCTTCCAGCCATAGGCCGTTGCAAGTTCTTCACCGACGATGGCACCGGTACGATTACGCTTGAATGCCTCAAGCTGCTCGGCGGGCAAATCGAATTCCGGATACATGTCGAAATAAGACTGCGGATCAACCGGGAACTGGCCGAATTGATTTTGCGGTTCCTGGTAGTAACCGCCAAACCAGCTCGCGTGCGTCACAGAAGCAACGCCCTCAGTCGCCAGGATGCGGTTCTGGTAACTCATGGGTATCGGGTTGATCAGAGAGACCTTGTGAATGACGATTAACCGCTCGGCATCGGCGACATCTTCACCGCCTTTGAAGGCAAATCCAATCGCCGAGAGCAATGAAAACAGCAGGAAAGCGATAAAGACAGAAAGTATTGTCAGCAGCGTACGAATTTTCTTGCGCCAGACGTTCTTCCAGATAAGGCGGAAATACTTCATGCCGCCACTCTCGCCTCGAGCGTGCCCTTGTCACAATGTAACGTGCGCTTGGCATACTCGGCCGCCTGGGCATCATGCGTCACCATGACAATGGTCTTGCCATGTTCGCGGTTCAAAAGCTGCAGTAATTTGAGAATTTCGTCAGCGTTTTCGCGGTCGAGATCGCCCGTCGGTTCGTCGCACAGTAACAGCGACGGGTCGGACACGATCGCACGGGCAATGGCGACACGTTGCTCCTGGCCGCCGGATAGTTCACGCGGGTAGTGTTTGGCTCGATCCCCGAGTCCGACGATATCGAGTGCGATTGATGCCCGCTTGGCGCGCTCTTTAGCATTGAAGTTGGTCAGCAATAAAGGCAATTCGACGTTCCTGTGCGCCGTCAAGACGGGCAGCAGGTTGTAGAACTGGTTTGGCGAATTCGCAAACTGCAGGTCGATTGCTTTGGCGACCTGCACGGGATCTGCACCCGGCTCGACTCTCAGGATGTACCAGCCGACGGTGCCCTTGGCAAACGCGCGGGACTCTTCGAAATAATCGTACTGGAATAGCATTAGTGCCGTACTGCCGCGAGCATCACTCGTGGAAAAAATGCCTTCGATATCAAACTCCCAGGTACGACCGCCGTCGGCCTTGGTCCAGATTGTCGCCTGGATCGGAATACGGTCGCCCACCTTCCAGCCAAAGGTCGTTGCAAGTTCTTCACCGACGATGGCACCGGTACGATTACGCTTGAATGCCTCAAGCTGTTCGGCGGGCAAATCGAATTCCGGATACATGTCAAAGTAGGACTGCGGATCAACCGGGAACTGGCCGAACTGATTTCGCGGTTCCTGGTAGTAACCACCAAACCAGCTCGCGTGCGTCACCGAGGCAACGCCCTCAGTCGCGAGGATGCGGTTCTGGTAACTCATGGGTATCGGGTTGATCAGAGAAATCTTGTTAATGACGATCAACCGCTCGGCATCAGCAACATCTTCACCGCCTTTGAAGGCGAAACCGATCGCCGACAGCAATGAAAACAGCAGGAAAGCGACAAAGACGGAAAGTATCGTCAGCAGCGTGCGAATTTTCTTGCGCCAGACGTTCTTCCAGATAAGGCGGAAATACTTCATGCCGCCACTCTCGCCTCGAGCGTGCCCTTGTCACAATGTAACGTGCGCTTGGCATACTCGGCCGCCTGGGCATCATGCGTCACCATGACAATGGTCTTGCCATGTTCGCGGTTCAAAAGCTGCAGCAATTTGAGAATTTCGTCAGCGTTTTCGCGGTCGAGATCGCCCGTCGGTTCGTCGCACAGTAACAGCGACGGGTCGGACACGATCGCACGGGCAATGGCGACACGTTGCTCCTGGCCGCCGGACAGTTCACGCGGGTAGTGTTTGGCTCGATCCCCGAGTCCGACGATATCGAGTGCGATTGACGCCCGCTTGGCGCGCTCTTTGGCATTGAAGTTGGTCAGCAATAAAGGCAATTCGACGTTCCTGTGCGCCGTCAGGACGGGCAACAGGTTGTAGAACTGGAAGATGAAGCCGACGTGGCTGGAACGCCACCGTGACAACTGGCTGTTCGACATTGACGACAGTTCGGCATCGCCCACGGTGACAGTGCCTGCCGTGGGTTTGTCGAGACCGCCCAGCAGGTTAAGCAACGTTGTCTTGCCAGAACCCGAAGGGCCCATGATGGCGATGAAATCGCCGTCAGGAATCTCGAGGTTGAGCTCGTGCAGAACCTCAACCGTTTCCTTGCCCTTCTGGTAAATACGGCTGACGTTTTCGAGTCGGGCCAAAATATCTGACATGTAGTTTGCTCCTGCCTAATCCGTTGTTATTGATTGCCCGGCCACCAGCGGCGCTGTGGATGAACGAACGATGGTTTCGCCAGGCGCCAGCCCGCTGGTCACGAGGATTCTTGTCCGGTCGCGTCGTCCGCTAACCTGCACTCCGCGCCGCTCCACGCGACCGTCGATGATACGCCAGACAAAGTCGCCCGCGCTATCGGAGCGCAGCGCTTCCCCTGCGATGAGTACGCCGCGCACGTCCTGCGATTCACTCACCGGCGCTTGCAGGCGCGTCGACGTCTAAAAAAGCAACCTTCACACCCATGTCACGCAGCACGCGCTCGTCGCGCTCGAGAAGCGCAATGCGGACCTTCACGGTCGCTTTCTGGCGGTCTGCCGTCGGTATGATCGCGATGACCTCTGCCGGGATGCGCCAGTCTGCGTAGGCATCCAGCGTCGCCGATACGCGCTGACCGGGCTGCACTCGCTGAATATAGGCCTCATTGACATCCACCTCGATTTCCAGTGAGTCGGTGTCGATGATGGTGCAGATACCGGTGCGCGTGAAACCGCCGCCGGCCGACACCGGTGAGATCATCTCACCGGGCTGTGCGTTCTTGGAGACGACCATGCCGGCGAATGGTGCCCTGATTGTCATGTTCGATAACGCGTCTGTCGGCCACGGCAATATTGCGTTCAGCGACTTTCACATTCTCTCGCCCGGTCTCGAGACGGGCGACCAGTTCATCGTAAGTGGCTTCCACCGCATCGACACTGGCCGTGCTGGTCAGGCCGCGTTTTGCCAGATCGCGCAAGCGGTCGCGTTCCAGGCGCGCGTTCCGCAGTCTGTGCTTCGATTTCCTGCAAAGCAGCACGTGAGGCCTCGGCGCGCGCTTTTTCCAGTGACAGTTGGACCTGCTGCGAGGTGTCATCCAGGATGGCAACCACCTGGTCCTGTTCCACACGCATGCCTTCCTCAACGAACACCTCTACCACTTTGCCGGTAACTTTTGACGACACCGTGGTCTGGCGTCTCGCGACCACGTATCCGGAGGCGTCCAGCACGCTGTCTGCCACCGCCGCGCTGGGCGGGTTGCGTGCGACGTCGGTCTCCACTCGAACAGCACCTGCGCCCGGCCGCAGGAAAGCCCACGACAGCAGGGCGACGATGACGGCCGCCACAATCAAACCCGGCCACAACCAGCTGCGCCCGGGGGCTACCGGCGTGCTGCGGTCGATCTTCAACTGACTGATTCTGTTGGATTGATCCGCCATTATTGTCCTTATTCTGGTTCTATAGCGGGCCTGCTATCGTAACAAACTGAGGGCGGTTCCAGTGGACAATACGGAATTACCGGGGGACGACTCCTGTCGAATGTCTGGGATGATGGAAATGTCGGCGACCGGCCGCAAAAGCGAGAAACCGGCTCTATTCGGTAACCGATGAAACTGTTACGCTGACAATAACTTACCTGTGTTGAGACCATGATCTTATCAGCCACAAAACGTCTCGAGGCGGACATGGCTGCGGCCGAAAGTTACGAAGAATGGCGGGCCGCTGCCATCGCTCATGACAAGAAGTCCGGTGTTGCCCGATGGAAATCGAGTGACGAGTCGAAACACTTCGATTACAAGTCGATTCGCCGCCGCCTGAGACGGCTGCGCAGGCTGCGGGCTGCTGGCAATAATGCCGGCGTGTTGTTTGCCCTGAACGAAGGGATTCACGGCAATATCGATGGCATGGGCCGGCGTGTCCTGTACGGAAAGTCCAAGTTTGGTACCAAGCAACTGATTGTCAGCTACGTTGACGAAGTTGTCAGCGCTCTCGAGATGCTTGCGAGTGACCAGGCTGACGATATCCCGCTGGAGGAGCGCCTCGACTTCTTCCGCCGCGCGCGGCATTGCTACGGCTGTACGGCTTTCATGATGAGTGGCGCGGGCTCGTTACTGTTTTTCCATATTGGCGTCACGAAAGCGATGTGGTTGGAGGGGGTCCTGCCGGACATCCTTTCCGGCAGCAGCGGCGGGGCCATCGTCGGTGGCCTGGTCAGCACGCAGAGCGACGAAACGATTGAAAACATGTTCGAGCCCGAAAACCTGGTGCACGAGATTGAGCGGGACGAGGGATTACTGCGGCATCTTGAAGTCTTCAAGCCCGAGGTCGCATCGCAGGACGATGTGCGCGAAGTGCTGGTTCGGCTGATTCCTGACCTGACGTTTCAGGAAGCGTACGAAAAGACAGGAAGACACCTGAACGTATCGGTTGCAGCAGCCGAAAAGCACCAGTCATCACGCCTGTTGAATTCCATCACATCGCCGAATGTCTATGTTCGCGAAGCGATCATGGCATCGGCCGCCGTACCCGGTTTCTTCCCGCCGGTAGCCCTGGCCGCCAAGAACGATCAGGGCGAGCGGCAGGCCTACATGACCAAGCGCAAATGGGTTGATGGTTCGCTCAGCGACGATTTACCGGCGAAAAGGCTGTCGCGCATATACGGCGTCAATCACTTCATCGTCAGCCAGGTGAATCCGCACATATTTCCGTTCGTTACCGACTCACGCCGCGAGTCGGGTTTGTTGTCGACGGTCAAGAATGCCAGCGGGCGTACCGCTCGTGAATGGCTGAATGCGAGCGCCACGCTATTCGAAAAACCGTTGTCATGGAATCCGACGGTCAGCCGCCTGGCCAATGTCGGCCTCGGCATCATCAACCAGGACTACGTCGGCGACATCAATATTTTGCCGGATTCCCGTTTGTTTAACCCACTCAAACTGCTGGCGCATCGCTCCATCGAGGAGATCTTCGACCTGATTACGATGGGTGAGCGGGCGACCTGGCCAAAGATCGAGATGATTCGAATCCAGACGAAGATCAGCCGCAAGCTGGACGATATTCTGGAAGACCTGGATCGTCGCGCGCCAAAAGCCAAGAGGGTGGCGTCCCGACGCGCCAGCTGAATCTATGAAGACAGTCCTGCTACTTTTGGCCGTTCTGATCGCGGTCATACTGTTTCTGCGCATCGTCTACCCGCAGCAGTTTGCCAACGGTCTGTTACTGACCGCCCGGCGAGTGCTGGGATTGCGCAGCAAAAATATCGAAGTCGACGGCAATCTCTGGCCTTATCTTGAAGGGGGTTCTGCGTCCGGAGACGTACTGCTACTACTGCATGGATTTGCCGGCAACAAAGACAACTGGCTGCTGTACGCGTTTAAACTTTGTCGCGATTATCGAGTGATTATCCCGGACCTGCCAGGCTTCGGCGACAATGGTAAGGACCCAGACGCCGATTACGGGATGGCCGCCCAGGTTGAAAACGTACGGCGGTTTGTTGATGCATTGGGTATCGAGAGTTTCCATATTGGCGGTAATTCCATGGGTGGCTTTATTGCGCTGAAGTTCGCGCTGACCTATCCGGATAAGGTCATTACGCTCGCACTTCTGAACAATGCGGGCGTAATTGGCGAGCGGCAAAGTGAGCTGGAGCTCGCGGCTGCGCGTGGCGAAAACCCGCTTACCGTGTCGTCGCCCGCAGAGTTTGACCAGCTGCTTGATTTCATCACGTATCGGCGCATATTTTTGCCCGGCGTAATCCGCTTGGCATTGAGCACTGTCGCGATAGCAAACCAGCCTTTCTGGGACTCAATCTTCTGGGCATTGCGAGACGAGATGCTTGGTCAACCGCTCAATGATCAGCTAGGTCGTGTAAGCGCTCCGACGCTGATTATCTGGGGCCGTCACGATCGCCTGATTGACGTTAGCTGTTGTGATGTTTTGCAGGCCGGCATTGCCGACAGCCACTGTGTCATTTTCGAGGATATCGGGCACGTGCCGATGCTGGAGCGGCCGGCGCAGTCAGCGGCGGCGCACCTCGAACATCTGCAGAAGAACCGCGTCGCTAGGACTTGACGGCGCGGATTTTCTTGCGTGCGCGTGCCTTTCTGGCCGGCTTGACGGCAGCCTTTAATGCGTTCAGCGTTTCTTCCAGGCAGTCCACAAAGAATTCGATGTCCGGCATGATCGTCGCGGGTCGACGTGACGTTGAAGCCCATCATTCCGTTGTAACTGGGCGTCGCGATAAACAGACCCATGCCGTTTACCAGGGGCGCCAGTCCAAAAGCGCCAACCTGTTTTGCACCGTTCATATAGAGCGGCAGCTGCGGCCCGGGCACGTTGGAAATAAACAGATTACAAACGCGCGATGTCATGCTCATGCCGGCGCGCAGCACCAGCCGACTTGCCACGACCTGGGTCGCGGCAGGCACGTGCTTGCTAAGGTCCGTCATCAGTCGCGCCGATACGCCAGCCTTGGCTTCTTTGCTTTGTTGCGTGGCATTGTGGACGTGGCTCACCGGCGCGGCTCAGTCGTTCCAGATCGTCTTCGATGTCGGTGAAGATCGGTGCCGTCATCGAGGTCACATTATTCCCGGGCAGAGTCGTGCTTGGATCCGGATCCCTTACGGGCATTAATCGGTACCCAGGCGACCAGCGAGTCGTCTGGCAACTCACCGTGATGCTCGAGGTAACGCCGTAAAGCGCCGCCACAAATTGTAAGGACGACATCGTTAATGGTGCAGCCCGGCACGCCTTCACGGATAGCCTTTAGATCCGCTAATGGAAAGGTCCTGGCGTCGAACATTTTTTGCGGCGAGACCGCGCCGTTGAAGCGCGTCTCGGGTACCTCATGTTTGTCTTCTTTCTGAGCGGTTAGCGCTTTATGCGCCATGTGATACACGCTGGGCAGAGCCCGCATTACGGCGTCGGTCATCCCGATGGGCGATCTGACAGTGTGCCACGCGGCGCGCACGGCCATGTCGAGCAAGCCGGGTCGTGGGCTGCGGTGCAGCGGTGCCATATGCAGAGGGACCGCCGGTGTACCCTTGTTATCAATGTCAGTCATCGCACCGAAAAAATCCATGATGGCTTTGCCGTCGACAGCTGCATGATGAATCTTGGTGGCGAGCGCATAGCTGCCTTTCGGTAACCAGTCGACGTTGTCGAGGCCTTCGACGACATACATCTCCCACAGTGGCCGTTTCATGTCGAGCGGCCGGGAATGATAGCGCGCCATATGAATGCAAAATTGTCGCCAGTCGCAGGGCTCGGGAAGACGGCCATGACGCACGTGATATTCGAGGTCGAAATGCTCGTCATCGACCCAGTACGGAAAGTCGAGCTCAAGCGGCACGTGCACAAGGCGCCGTCGAAACAGCGGACTCATGTGCAGGCGACTTTCAACGTGCGCCAGAATGTCCTTGAAATGAACGATGCCATCGCCGGGTACCGTCGACTGGTCGAAGATCAAAATCGACGTCAGGTGCGTTAGGTTATCGTCTGACTCCAGGTACAGGAACTGGGCGTCTTGTGGGTTCAACTGGTCCATGAGTGTTACTCCGTCGTCAGATGGGCAGCGCGAGCGCCTGCAACTTATGCAGTCGATGCGTCAATTCGCGCAGGTCCTGACTTAACTGTTTTCTTTGTTGACCGAGACTGGCGTCGCCCGCCGCGGTCAATCCTTTGTTTTCCATCCATTTGTAGCCGTTCTGGAACAGCAGTTTGCCGATCGACGCCTGGCTGCTGATGCGCCGCTGCAGGTAGGCCTGCCGCCCGTAGCCGAAACACCGTTTGAGACATTCCTCCGCCGTCAGGGCTTCGTCATGCGGTGCCATGGCCATGACATCGGCTACAACATAATACGCTTCGACAAACTGGGTTAGCGTCGCATGTGCGACTAAAGGCCGAAAATCCCGTAAAAGCCGCAGTCCGTAATCGTCATTTTGCTCAAGCTGCTGTTCCCACTCCGTATCGTACCGTACCAGTTCGGAGCGGATCTCTTCATGAAATTCCTGCGTCGGCGTGTAGAAGAACTCGAACTTGAACAGATCCCGAAGCTTGTCAACCTCGTTCCAGAATAATTGCAGGCGTGATTGGTCGGCATGTGCTGCGCTAAACAGCGCCAGCTCCGCAATGGCTTTGGCGACAAAGTGATGGATCGTGGTATTGCGATAATAGCTTGCCACGGCTTCCTGCTTCGGAGTAATGCCGTAAACGGTTTCGGGGCCGTCGTCATAACGGGTCACCAGCCTGCTATCTACCAGCACGTCGGCTAATGCGGCCAGCTCGGCCTCGTTCTCGATCTCAAAATGACTGGTAATTTTGATGTCGCGTGCCTGTGCCCAGAAAATTACGCGAGCGATTTTCCGGGTCAACTCACCGCGCGTTAACGCGCGCGGCGCGCAGCCGAGCAGCACCATCGTCGCTACCGACGCGAGCGTGATCGGCGTTACCTGGTTGGCCGCGACACCGACCTGCAGCGCAATTTTCGACAATGTGACTCGATCCTCGCCTGATGGCACGGTGTCCAGGACCACCGGCTCGCCGAAGTCCATGTAAATCTGCCCCATGGGTCGTTTCAGGCTTCTGAGGTAGCCGATAAACCAGCTGAGACTTTCAGGTCGTTTCTTTACGCCGGCCTGTTCCCTGGCGTAGTCGCGTACGTCGTTAATCAGGTCGTAATTAATTGCGACCGGAATGACGTGTAGCTTGCGCGCATCGTTCGCATGCGCCGCCTCAATGACGTACTTCAATATGCCGTATTTGGGCGGCATCAACTTGCCCACGCGTGAACGCGTACCTTCGAATGCCCAGCTCAGCGGAAAGTGTTTTTCCATCAGGTAGCCGATGTAATGCCGCAAAATCAGCTTGTAGAGCAAATCGTCCTGGAAGCTGCGCCGAATGAAAATGACGCCGGCCCGACGCGCCAGAAAGCCAAGGCCGCCGAATGCCATATTGACGCCGCCCATCGTATGGAGAGCGGGGAAATCGTGATCAAAGAAGACCTTGTTCAAGACGGGGAAATCGACATGCGTTTTATGCGTGCAGAGAATCGCCGTCGGATGTTCCTTGGCTATCTGGCGAACGCGTTGCAGCGCTGCTTCATCGACAACAACTTCCTTGTCGTAGCCCAGGGACGCAATCAGGCGATTCAGCAGGTAAGACACATCGAGCCAAAACGGTCGCGGCACCGAGATCAGTTCACGAAATATGCCGTTGGCGTCATCTCGCAGGTCATCCATTGACCTGCCGGTTTGTTCGCTGAGCTCACGCATTGAGGCAACGAATTCGCGACTCGACAGCAGGTTGCTGGCAACACGTCGCGGGACCTTGTAGCGGCTGCCGCGCAACCGCCGTTCGGCGATATCGAGCGCTATGCCTGCCTGCCCGCCGACAAACTCAGCGAGCTGATCAGGGTTGGGAGGCACGCCCAGCCGATGGTGCAACCGATCCGTCAGATCCTGCAGCGTTGCTGGTTTGCCGCTAATACACTTGGCCCGCATTGGATGCTTCTTCAGCAGGCGGCGCGCCTTGGCCGGCCCGGGGTGACGCGGGTTGCCAAATATCAAATCACGAAATCGCGGCGTCGTGCTCTTTACGTCGAGGCCCTTTAGCCAGACGATACGCACCGGGATTACCAGCGTCCCGGCTGCGCGGTTTACGACCTGCTGCAGTTTGTCGACTGGAATCGCTTCGGGCGAATCGGCGATTGGCACGACGATGCGCTCAGCCTCTACCGGATGTTCTGAGTTTGGCGCGCCCGCGATCCAGCCATGCTTCCAGGTGTTGCTGCTCGACGGAATGCGCCGCATCGAGCATGAATACGATGCTTTCTGTGTGGTTAAGAGGCCACGGACTGGCGCTCACTCACGCGCCCTACCTGCAGCCGCGTCAGGCACTGTCGTTTTAGTGGTCTGGCCGTTCACTTTCTTGCGCTGGCGTGGTTTTCCCCTGGGCTTGGCTTTGGGCTTGGCTTGGGCTTGGGCCTGGCTTTGGCTGGCTTGGCTTTGGCTTTGGGCCTGGCTTTGGGCTTGGCCTTGGTCTTGGCTTCGGTCTTGGTTTCGGCTTCGACCCTGGCCGCGGTCGTCGGCTCGATCTTCGGGGGCAATTTCTGGCCCAACGTCGTCAGGAACAGGCCCCTGACCTCGGCAACATGGTCATCGACTGTCCTGGCGGTCCAACCTGACGTGTCGATAGGTGGTAATACTTCGACCTCGACCGTGCCCGGGTGATAAAGAAAGTCGCCCTTCGGCTGCACGTCGCCGGAATTGTGAATCACGATGGGTATCATCGGGACGCCGGCCTGCATGGCAAGATGGAAAGCACCTTTCTTGAACTCAGACAACTTGGGACCAATGGTCCGGGTGCCTTCCGGCGAGAGGCAAACCGACTTGCCCTCGACACGCATGGCATCGACGAGCGGTTTCATTGCGTCAATGGCGCTGGTCGTGTTCTTGCGATCGATCAGTACTACGCCGGCGCCCTCCATAATGCGGCCGATGATGGGCATATCGCGAATTTCGCGCTTGCCAACACCGGTGATGTCGCGCCGTAGCAGGCGCGCAATAATGACGAGATCGACATTACTTTGGTGATTGAAAACAAATACGGCTGGTCGATGCGACCAGAGGTGGTGCTCGCCGGTTATTTTCAGATTAAGCCCGATTAACGCACTGGCGGTATCGGCAAATAACGACACGGAAAAATTCAGCGCGTCGCGTTTGGAGCCCGTGAGTGCCCAGATAGGAAGACCCGCCAGGAACGCGCCAACGAAATTCGCCGGCATCATCAGCGAGCGCACCCAATCGGAAGGACGCGTGTAACCACGGCTGCCGAAACGACGTATGGGCCAACCTTCGCGTTCCGCAACCGCCATGAGCCTGCCGTTAGGGTTCAGCGGCCGCGGATTACCAACGCGTTCGAGTAACTGAATGTCGTCATAGCTGTCCGAGTAAAAAAAGCTCTGGTCGAGATCAACCCCGAACTGCCGGACCAGCGATTCGGCGGCCGTGACCTTACCGATACCGAAACAGGTTGGCTTGATGACCACACCGGTGAAGTAACCTTTCTGAACCTCAAGCTCCGTGCACAGGACATGCTCGATACCAAGGTCGCGGGCTGCCGGTCTGACCTGGTAGGGAGTCGCCGACGAAATAATTGCGACCGTATGGCCCTTGCTCAGATGTGCTTCCACCAGTGCCCGCGATTCCGGATAGATCTGGCGCGCTATGTGCGACTGGAACAACTCCTCGCCGAAATTCGCGTAACTGTCTTCGCGAATGCCACGCAGAAACTGGGAGGCGGCAATCATCATGGCGGAGAAGCCCATGTTGCCAAAGCCGAAGTTAGCCATCGCGCCCACGAGCTCTATAAGCTCACGCGGAGACAAGTGGCCGCGCTTTACCTGCTCCTGCAAAAATGCCGTAGCCGAATAGCCGGATATCAGGGTGCCGTCGAAGTCGAATAACGCGCCGACTTGCGGCCCGTCCGGCAGATTCAAAACTTCGGCGATAACGTCGTCGTGGGGCTGCATGGTAATCCTCAGGCTAGCCGGTAAGTATAGCGCTGATAAATAGCGGAAATTGCGCTTTTTGGCGCCCTAGACTAACGGAGGTGTCGACCAGTCCGCCGCCAAAGCGCCCTGGTCAAAAATAATTTCCCGGTGACCGCTCCACGTGCTGACGATCGCCTCGGTCGTGCCGATGCCCGCAGCTCTGGGGTCGCCGGTGGGACCGAACCAGTGATTCTGTGGCGCGCCGGTGGTGCGTGCACGCATGCCGCAGTAGGTCGTCCCGTTGACGGTGGCCGCGAGCACGCGGTTCTGGAATTCCACGTCAGCACTGACGACGGCCGCAGTCAGGTGATGTGACATACGCTCAAGCAGGCCGAGTACGGTATCAATATCGCTGTCGTCGTAGCTAACGACAACCTGGAAGGGGCCGAACAACTCGGAGGTCACCAGGTCAAAATCGTCGCTGCAAAGCGCCGCCAACGGCACCTGCACCGCCGTGGCCTCGAACGCGCCATAGCATTCGGGAATCCGGTGCTTGCTCAAAGGCGCACCACCGAACAGCAGCTCTGCGCCTGGCACCTGCATTATCGCGTCGATATGTTGCTGAATCCGCGCATTTGTCCAGGTTAAAACCGGGCCAATACTCAGGTTGTCCAGAGTGCGCCTGCCGGCCAGGGCCTGTAGTTTTGGCAGCAGCTTTTCTGCCCAGTTGTCATGCACGAACAAGATGCTCTGTGCCGAACACTTCTGGCCAGAGGCGTTGTAGGCGTCCTCGTCAGCCTGCCAGGCGACGTAATCGAGCCACTGCTTGTCTGAAATCGGGGCCGATGACTTTCCAGTCGAATCCGGCGTCCTCTAGACGAACACGTCCGTTGACCGTGGCGGCGACACGTTCGGCGACGCCGCTGGAGCCCGTGAACTGCAGCATCCGAATCCTATCGGCCGCCGTCTCCACCAGCTTGCCCATGCGCTCGCCGCGACAGTGCAGCAGGTCAATGTCCGATGCGTCCAGCCCACAGTGAATCAGGAGCTTCAAAAACTGTTCGAAGACGACGCTGACTTTCGAGTCAACCTTGACGAGGGGCCGATTGCCCATGAACAAAGCGCCGAGCGCTTGCAGCGCCGGAATCTCAAGCGGGAAATTAAACGGTGCAATAACGACGACCGGTCCGTAGGGCCAGCGATAGCCGCGCGATTCCTGACCGGTTCGATCGCCCGGGTTTGAAAAGCCACGGCCGAGAAAACGCACGCCGTCACCACTGAAGTTTTCCAGGAATACTCGGGTTACAACCACTTCGTTGAGGCACTGCTGCCAGCTCTTCGGCATCACGCGCTGGATCAGTCGTGTGAAGAAACTTTCGCAATCAGGAGTGGCCAGCAGCGCTGCTGCTCGCGCGCAGACGCCGCCTAAGTGCACATAGCGCTCGGTGTTTTTCAGTGGATTGTGCAGTCCTGTTTTCGGACAGGTGTTGAGGCCCGCGATGAACGGCGAGAGGTCATCGGTGTCCGGCACGTGCAGAAAATCCCCGCCGCAAAGAGGGTCGGGAATATCTGTGCGAATGCTCGATACGGTCGCCCAGTTGCCGGCCACGAGGTTTTCGACGACGCCGGGTTTGCTGGCGTTCATGCCGTTGAATGGGTCGACGGTGGCAAAGGTCGGGCATGTTGCTGTTGGTGAACCGGCCATGATCAGTACTCTGTATTGTTCGGTGAGGCGGACATTCTAACCGTGTTATCGGTTTACAATACGGACAAAAGCGGGGGCTTAGCATGGCGATGACAGGATCAGGCGGTGACAGGGGGACCTGGTCGTCCGGGTTTACCTTCATTCTGGCTTCGGTCGGAGCCGCGGTCGGGCTCGGCAATATCTGGAAATTTCCGTTCGTCGTTGGGGTCAGCGGCGGTGGCGCGTTTGTGCTGGTGTATCTCGGCTGCGTGGTTTTTGTTGCTGTACCGATACTGATCGCGGAGCTCTGGATCGGGCGGCGCGGCGGGGATAGCCCGCCAGCGGCAATGCGCAACGTCGCAGCCGCAGCCGGCCAACCCAGGGTCTGGGCCGTTGTCGGCTGGATGGGCATGCTGGTCGGTTACCTGATCGCAAGCTATTACAGTGTGATTGCCGGCTGGACGCTGGCCTACATATTTAAAGCGGGCAGCGGTTTTTCCGGCGCGAATGCGCAGGAGGTGGTGCAGCAATTCGACGAGCTGCTCGCGGACCCGGTGACCATGACCCTTTGGCACACGGTGTTCATCGTCGTGGCTTTGCTGATCGTCGGCCGCGGTCTGCGCAATGGCATCGAGCGTGCGGTGACCTTCCTGATGCCGGCACTGTTCGTCATGCTGCTGGTGATGATCGGTTACGCAGCTGTCGAAGGTGATTTTGGCGCCGGCGTGAATTTCCTGTTCAGTACCGACTTCAGCAAGATCACGGGCAGCACGGTACTCGCTGCGATTGGCCAGGCGTTTTTCTCGATCAGCGTCGCGATGGGCCTCATCATGACCTACGGCTCCTACGTGCCCAAAGAGGTGTCGCTGACAAAGTCTGCGCTGATTATCGCCGGCGCTGACACGCTGGTGGCACTGCTGGCCGGACTAATGATCTTTCCGCTGGTCTTCGCCAATAACCTCGACCCGGCCTCCGGACCGGGCCTGATCTTCCAGACTTTGCCGGCGGCATTCGTCGGCATGCCGGGCGGCGCCCTGTTTGGTTCGCTGTTTTTCATTTTGCTGGCGTTTGCCGCGATCACATCGATCATCGCGATCATAGAACCGATTATTTCGTACGCGGAAGGCAAGTGGGGCATGCGACGCTCAACCGGGTGCATCGTTTTCGGGTTTCTGGCGTGGGCCATCGGGCTGGCGACTGTTTTCTCGTTTAACGTGTGGTCTGGTGTGACACCACTGACGTCGATCGCGACGTTTGCCGACAAAACCATTTTTGATCTGATTGACTACTTTACGGCCAATCTGCTGATGCCACTCGGCGCTATCCTGATGGCACTGTTTGTTGGCTGGTTTGCGAAGCCGGCAGATCTTGCGGAAGACGTGAAATTCGGCAGCCCGACGCTGTTCAGAATCTGGCTATGGATGATCCGCGTTATCGTGCCGCTGGCGATACTCGGGGTGCTCTACAGTGGGTTATAGCGCTAATGAAGCCGCTTGACCGACGCGAGGCTCCAATAAAGAAAGGGCGCCATCAGGCGCCCTTTCGCTAGTGTGATATGAATACCCGGTCATTCCTTATAGCGGTAGTGCTTGTCAAACTCGTCGTCTGAATAGTCATCGAAATCGTCAAAGTCATTCAAGTCCGATGCTTCCCAATGATCCTTGTGGACCTTATGGGTCTTTTTCCGGCTACCAAACTTCGCACCATCGCGGTGCTTTTTCTTCATAATGCGGCGCGTCGCATCAAAGTCGTCGAAACTCAGTTCCTCGAACTCGTCATTATCGTCATAAAACGAACGCATCAGCCTAGCTCCTCTATTGCAGGGTCGTACACAGGTCTAAGGGCCTTTTGTGAAGTATCTGACAATATGGTTTGATGTCAAGTACTTTTATATCAAAATAAACAAAAAGTGACGTTATGAAAAAAGACCCCGTAGACGACATCCTGGAACAATGGTCGGAAGAACGACCGGAGCTGGAGACGGCGAGCCTCGGAGTGGTGGTGCGGATACTGTCGCTTTACAAGCGCCTCAGCCGCGAGGCGGCGCAGGCCCTGCGCCCGCTCGGCCTGGAGCTGTTTGAGTACGACGTGCTTTCTGCCCTGCGACGGCAAGGTGCACCGTTCGCTTTGCACGCCACGGAGCTGGCCAGGCAAACGGGGCTGAGTGGCGGCGCGATGACCAATCGCGTCGATAAACTCGCGGAGCGCAAGCTGGTACGTCGCGCTGCCGACAAAGGCGACCGGCGCGCCGTTATCGTCTCACTGACGGCCCGGGGCCGACGCGTCATCGACGAGGCAATACAGCTTCGACTGGGCTCGGCTGACCGCAGTCTCGATGCCCTGAGCACGCGCGAGCGCCGCCAGCTGGCTGACTTGCTGCGCAAAGTGTGGCTGACTGGCGCGCGTCCCTAGCGATCGTGGCAATGCCGGCCGTCAGGGTTTCTTGACGCTGTAAACGATATCGACGTTGCGCACCGCACCCGACCGGGATTCAACGACCAGCCGGTTGCTCAGCTGGTAGCGCAGCAGCAGGCTACCAAGATTGTCGACGATGCCATACGCGTATTCGACAAACAGGCGATTGCCAAAGCGCTTGCCGGCAAAGAACTGGCGGTTCTCGGCGCTGCCCTGCACGCCGAGGGTTTCGAGGCCAAGATCGTTGCGCACGCGGGAAACAACACTGCCGGCGGAGCTGAGCCCCAGCGCGAATGCTGCCTGGCCCAGCATGTCACCCTGCTCGGCGTCGGCATTCGAGAGCGGTCTGCCCGTCAGCAGGTAGGACAATGCTTCGACATCGCTCAGCACCGGCTCGCTGTAAACCTGCGAGCGCGGCTGGGTCGGCGTGCCGGTTAACAGGATGCCTGCAACCGTGTTATCGCTCGCCTTCCGCGTAGCTCTGACATTGAGCGTGGGGTTGCTCAGCGGCCCGTTGAAGATCAGCTCACCGCTGTCGATATTCAGCGTCTGCCCGTAAGCCGAGTAACTGCCGTCACGCAATACGAGCCGCCCCGTGCTCGTGTACGTTGTGTCGCTGCGACCGACAACACGGACCGCACCCTCGAGGCCCGTGCTGAGACCGAAGCCGGATAAAGTGACGTCGTCGCCCAGGCGCGTACGCACATCGAGATCCACCACGAACTGACGTACCTGGGCGGCCTCTTCACCGCGGTGAATGACCACATCGGAGGACGGTCGTGCCACGTTCTCCGGCAACTCGCGGAACGTAATGTTGGCTTGCGGTATTGCGAGATCACCACGAATTTGTGCGGTGCGTTCATCAATGACCACCGAGATGGCCGGGGACGCCGTTATCTGCCAGTCCGGTAGTCGCACGAGGAGGAAGTCGTTTCCATCCAGCCTTAATTCAGTGCGCAAGCCCTGCGTCAGCGTTGAAAGATGTTTCGCCCTCTATCTTCAGGACGCCGTCGCCGGAGCGCGCAGAGCCGCTGATGGCGAGTCGCCCAGGTGTCGTCTGGCGCAGACCAATACCGATTTCGGTCACAGTGATGCCGGCGCGGCGAATACCGAAAGCACCGTTCTGCAGTCCGATTTCACCGATGATTTCCGGTGCATAAAGGCTGCCGGCAATGTCGACGCTACCGGCAACCCGGCCGGTTGGCTCGGTCACGGACGGATTGAAAAATGTCAGCAGGTTAAGGTCGTTGAGTTCGAGGTTGGCGCGTCCGCCGATGCTCGATCGCGGGTTGAATACGTCGGCCACGCGGATTTCGCTGGTCAGGTGATCATTGGAGTCAGCCAGTCGAAACTCGAGCTGACCGTCAAGACGGTTATCAAGAATCGTGGCGTCGGCAACGGCGCGCTCAAAGGTTGCCGTGATCTCGTCACCCTCGAATACCGTGCGCAAACGAAAGTCGCGCAGCTTGAGCTGTGCATTGGCGTTAAGCCGGCCGCCAATGAGCTCGCCGTTGGCATTGGCCTCAATAAAGCCATCGATGATCGCACCGTCCGGCAGGATAATTGGCAAAGCCGCGATCGGCATGGCATTAAACGCCACGTCGAAACTCAGGGGGCCCGGAATCAACCGAGCGGAAAGTCGCGCACGCAAGGCCATCATTGGCTGAGGCCACGAGGCAGGTCTTGTTCAACGCAAAGCCCGTCGCGGAGACAGAGTAGTCAGCACGGTCCTGCAGCAGCCACTCGCCCAGCAGCTGCGCCGGTGACCGCCAGCTTCTCGACTGATCCGTCCCAGCGCTGCTCAAAATAGCGCGCGTTGAACTGTGCTTCGGCCCTGACATCCTGCGTGACAATATCGGCTCGCAGCTGGTGGTCGGCAGCCGAGCCGACGACATTCAGAGCCACCGTCTTAAGCGCAAGATCCCCTGTGCGTGCGTCATCGAGCTGCACCTTCGCAGTGCCACGACCGGTAAGGGGCATTGCAAATTCCGCGGTCAGGCTCGCCGCGCTATAGTCCTGCCAGGCAAGCCCTGCGCCATTGACGGTGCCGGAAACTTCAAACGCATCGGCGCCTGTGGCAACGCGAATATCGCCCGTCAGGCTGCCCGCAACATCAAGACCCAGCTGGCTCAGCCTGGCGAGCTCGAACGTTGCATCGAGGCGCAGTTGTTCACCGACACTCGCATTAAAACGAGCGCGGTTGTCACCCACTCGAACAACGGCATTCTGAATTCGCAGCAGTGCATCCGCGAGAGCAAGCTCGGCTCCGCCCGCTACCGTGTAGCCGTTCAGGTCGCCGTTGAGGTCGCTGATGATGACGCTGGCGACAGCCGCTACCGTTGTCAATCCGGCCGTTCGTCGTGCCAACTGCGTTGACGCCGCCGCTCAGGCGCTGGTCGGCAAGGGACGCATCAAGGTCCGTGACCTGGAAGGCGAGGTTCCACGGCGACCCGGGCGACATCATGACCTGGCCGTTGGCGGACACCTGGCCGCGGTCACTCCATATCGACAGGGCGCGAATGTTGAGCGCTTCCGCTGCGCGACTCCCGACGGCGGTAATGACCAACGGGGGAACCCCTTCCGTCAACAGGTTTGAACGGGTTTCGTAAGTGAAGTCGCCGGGATCACCGGTTATGCGCAGATTGCCGTCTTTGAATTGCAGGTTGCGGCCGTCGCCGAGGACAACGTCGACGCTGCTCCAGCTATTTGCCAGGTCAAATGTGAAGCCGTCATCGACGAGTGCCAGCTGACCCTCCGTAAGAATGGCATAGGGGTCGAGGAGTTCATGGTTCACGTTGTACCGCGCCGCATCCCCCCGCAGTCTTAGCGTCCCTGACATCGCCGGCTGTTCCGGCAGCCGCAGTGTCCAGGCAGCGGTCGCATTCGCGTTGAAAGGATGCGCCAGACGTCCCGATGCCGTCGCCGTCAGGTCGCCGAGTTCGCTTTGCACTGCCAGGCGCCTGATCTGGAGGTCGGAACCGGACAGGCTACCCGCGAGTTCGACGCGGTCGATGACGAGCCGGTTGTCACTCGAGTCAACCTGAATATTTGTGATCGTCGCGTTGTCGACGGTCACGGCGAGCGGCAGGTCGAGCGCAAAGGGTTCGCCCGGATCGTCCTTCGGAGGTCGATCGCGGAGCAGGATTTCGACGCCCTGAATATCCAGGTCGCCAATTCTGATTTCACGTCGCAGAATCGGTAGCAACGCGAAGTCGGTGGCCAGCAGATTGACACGAACGGTTTGCTGCTCGTCGGTCCAGCTGGTCGTCTTGAGTGCCACGCCGTCAAGCAGGGTGCCGCTAACCTCGCCAATCGACATCTGTGCAGGCAGCAGCGGCAGTGCGCGAGCAAATGCCCAGCGCGTGCCGCTTTCCGTCGCGACGATCCAGTACGCCAGGCCGACTATCGACAGGCTGGCAGCAACGACAGCCGCTACGCTCCAGCGCCAGACCCGGCGGCTCACAGGTCCGCCCCCAGGCGAATATGCAGCCGCACGTTGCGGTCTGATTTGTTAAGCGGGTGCGCGAGGTAGAAGCGCAGCGGCCCGACGGGCGAGCGCCAGATCACACCGAGCCCGGCGCTGATCGCGGCATCGACATTCAGATCATCGAACGCGTTGCCGGCATCGACGAAGATGGCGCCGTAGAAATTGTTTCGCAATCGATGTTCGTACTCGATACTTGCGACGAGCAAATTGCTGCCGCCGATAACGTTGCCGAGCTCATCCGTCGGTCCCAGCGTTTCATAGCCGAAACCGCGCACGGATTCATCGCCACCCGGCAAAGAAGCGTACGGAAGGCGGCAGCTCCGAGAACTCCGACTGTGCGGTGACCCCAACGGTCGCGCGTGCCAGCAGACGACTGTCTTCGGACAGTGATCGAACTATGCGAGCACCGACGATCGCTTGCATAAACGACGTGTCCGAGCCCAGGGCATTTGCGGCGCCGCGGAGCTCAAGTGTCAGCCGGCGTCCCCGGGTTGGGAATAAGTCGAGGTCGGAACGTTTGTGGTCGTAAACAATGCCCGGCAATACCAGGCGGCTGCTGCTCTCAGCGCCACCGATATCGTAGCGGTCATAATTGAGGTCCAGCGACAATGTGCGCATCCATTCCGGTTTTATTTGTTTGGAGCGCCTGACGCCGATGCGTCCCGTGTCGCTTTTTGACGAGTCCGTGTTTTCACTGGAGAGCCCGCTGGTGTAGCTCAGCCACTCGGTGCGCGGGTCAGTTAACGGCTTACGGTATTCTGCCGACAGGCCCTGCAGAACCGTCGACACACTCAGGTCAGTTTGCAGCCGGTGGCCGCGGTCGTTGACGCGACGATTCTGGAAGCCGGCACGCGCCCGGGGCCCGGTATCCGTCGATATGCCAAGGCCGATCGTGTACTCAATGCGATCGGCCGGCTCCAGCACGATGCTTACCGGCAGCTGCCGGTTCGCCGCACGCTCGAATTCGGGCATCAGCTCTATGCGTTTGAAATAGCCGCTGCGGGAGAGGTCGTTATAGGCCTTGGTGAGCAGGCGATTGTCGTACGGCATTCCTGGTTCGAAGTCGAGAAATGCGCGGACCAGGGTCTCGTCCAGTATCGACTGCGTCAACGCGATTTCGCCAAACTCGTAGCGCGGACCGCTGGCGAAATTCAGCGCCAGGTCGGCTGCATGTTCTTCCGGCCAAACGTCGATCGAATTTTCTAGAAAGACAGCCTCCACGTACCCGCGTTCAGCGGCGCGAATCTGCAGAGACTCCTTCAGCGATTCGTAGTCAGAATGGAGCAAGCGACTGCCGGCGCTAAGGACCGGCGTTGCAATCAGGTCCGCAAAATTGTCGCGGTCGTCAGGCGCCGCTTCCACGGCAATAGCAACGTTCCTCAAGGTGATGGGTTTGCCGGCATCGATGCGGACAGTCGCCTTCCAGCAGTCTGCCGTCTGCTCGAGTGCTGTTTCTATGATCGGATCGTAATAACCGTATGGTTGAAGCGCGGTTTCTACTTCAGCAACAACTGCCCGGAACCGGCGGCGCACCAGCCAGCTCTCCGCATCGCAGGGTTCACCGGCCAGGGCAACATAACTGCGAACATTGCGCTGCAGCTCCGCATCGACGCCTTCAACGATCAGCTCGGCATGACCGAGCGATGCAAGGAGTAGAGCAAGGAATAGTAAGGGAGTGCGCATCGTTAAAAGCTGTTGGCGACAAGCATCCTCCGCGTCAAAGCCACCTCACAATAACAGACCACAAAAAGCCGGCAGAATTCTCCAGGCTCAGCAGAAACTGCGGGTCTTTGGGTTTCATGGCTGTTCTTTTGTTTTGCGTGCGCCGAGCGGAGATATCAATACAGTGTGGACCTGCCTGCCGTGCATTCGTGCGACCGTGAACCTGAACCCGTCGCTTACCACAGAATCGCCTTCCTTGGGCAAGCGCTCCAGCAGTTGCATGACAAATCCACCGAGTGTGCCAATCTGCGCGTGTCGCTCTATCGAAATACCGACGGTCGCCTCCAGCTCCACCAGCGGCAGCTGACCGTTTGCCCGCCAGCCCGTTTCGATGGCTTCGATCGGCGCAACAAATTCGTCGACGTCCCACTCATCTTCTATTTCGCCGACAATTTCCTCGAGCATGTCCTCCAGCGTGGCAATGCCTATATAGGTACCGTGTTCGTCAACGACAGTCGCCATGTGCGTGCGCGTCGATCGCATGCGCTCCAGCAACGATGAAATCAACAGCGTCGGCGGCACGACGAGCGGCGCTCGCAGCCTCTCCGGCAACGTATCCCAGACATTCTTTTCCTCGGCGACAAACGCAGCGGTCAGGTCCTTTGTTGCCAGCACACCGACAACATTGCCTTTTGCATCGAGAACCGGAAAGCGGCTGTGCAAGGTCGAGACAATGATCTCCTTGTTGGTTTCAGCATCGGAGGTTAGTCGCAGCTTGTCGACGTTGACCCAGGGCACCATGACCTCGCGGACCGTCTGGTCGTCGAACAGAAAGGCCTTGCGAATAATTTCGGCAGTTTTTTGTTCGAGCTCACCGTGAGCTTCCGATTCATCGACGATGGCACTGATTTCATCTTCGGAAATGACTTCGTGATGTGAGCCGCCGCCAACGCCGAGTAGTTTGAGGATTCCCGCGTTGGCGCGATCCAATAGCCAGTTGAGCGGAAACACGAGCCAGTAGAACCAGTACAGCGGATAGGCCAGCGCCAAAGTCACCGGCGTCGGTTTGCGAATCGCGTAGGTCTTTGGCACCTGCTCGCCCACGACAATATGCAGCGACGAGAAAATCAGGAAGCCAACGATGAAAGAAATGGTGTGCAGCGCCGGTCCCGTGACGCCGAATTTCGACAGCAGCGGTTCCAGTAACGCGGCGACCGCAGGCTCGCCGACCCAGCCGAGGCCCAGCGACGCCATCGTAATGCCAAGTTGGCATGCGGCCAGGTAGGCATCGAGATTGTTATGCATCCGCGCGCTGAGCACTGCGGCACGGCGCTGTTGAGTAATGGCCTGATCAAGCTGAAAGCCACGGACTTTGACCAGCGCGAATTCAGCGGCGACAAAGAACGCATTGGCAGCAAGAAGCAGCACGACCGCAAGCAGAGAATACGTTAATGAGCTCATAGATTACCGTCAGGAAAAAATGAAACTAGCGGGTTACTCGTCATCGCCGTGGAGCATGCGAATTTCAAGTGGCTTGGTGGCATCCAGATGGACATCGCGCTGCGGGAAGGCGATGACGATGCCGTTGTCGTCAAACAATTGACTGATACGAAAACGAATGGCACTGCGAATTTCTCTGAGCGCTTTCTCGCCGCCCACGTCGCACCAGAAATAGGCATCGAAGATCAGCGCATTGTCGCCAAAGTCCTCGAACACAACGCTCGGCTCAGGGTGTGCTTTTGATTCGGGCTGTTCGGCAACGGCTTTGAGAATCAGCTCGGCAACCTTCTGTACCGGCGACCCGTAGGCGACGCCGACACGAACCGTGGTGCGAATCTCCCGGTCAACCAGTGTCCAGTTCACAACCGTGCGCTCCAGCAGCTGGCTGTTCGGCACGAGCATGTGGACACCATCGGAGCGTCGAATGCGTGTCGACCGGTTACCAACCTGCTCGACGACACCAGTCGCACTATCCAGTTCGATAAAATCATCGATGCGGATCGGCCGCTCGGCCATCAGTATCCAGCCGCTGATAAAGTTGTTGATGATGTTCTGTGCACCGAAGCCTATGCCGATGGCCAGTGCGCCGGTCGCGAAATGGAAAGTGGTCAGCGGGATGCCGAGAAGACCGAGGGCCGTCAATACGACCAGAATGAAGATCGTAAAAAATGCGATGCGCTTGAAGACGTGGACGACATCCGGCCGCATCTTCGTATGCGACAGCCGTTTGCCCAGCAAATACCCGACGAACCGACTGCCCAGATAGCCGAACACCAACAGCGCGACGACGAGGGCGAGCTGCCCTATCGTGATTGCCTGGCCGCCCGGCGCCGTAAACAGCAGGGTGTCCCACAGGATTCTGAAGTCATCGATCATTGGTCTCTACCTGTGCAGCGTCGCTACTGGCCTAGCCTTTGCCCCTGGTACGGGTCTTGCCCTGTTGCGCGTTTTTCTCGATGAACTCGATGATCATGCCGGCCACGTCCCGGTCGGTTGCCTTTTCAATGCCTTCAAGGCCCGGGCTCGAGTTTACTTCCATGACGACAGGTCCGTGATTGGAGCGCAGCAGGTCAACACCCGCAACATTCAACCCCATCACTTTCGCTGAACGGACCGCCGTCGAGCGTTCCTCCGGCGTGATCTTGATGAGCTTCGCACTGCCGCCGCGGTGCAGATTGGAGCGAAACTCGCCATCTTTGCCCTGCCGTTTCATGGAGGCGACTACTTTGTCGCCCACCACGAGGCAGCGTATGTCAGAGCCACCGGCTTCTTTGATAAATTCCTGCACCATGAAGTTCGCCTTAAGGCCGCTGAAGGCCTCAATGACGCTTTCGGCGGCCTGCTTGGTTTCTGCCAGCACTACGCCAACGCCCTGCGTACCTTCCAGTAACTTGATGACAACCGGGGCGCCGCCGACAAACTGCAGCAGGTCCTCGGTATCGTCCGGCGAATTTGCAAATCCGGTGACCGGCAGACCAATGCCCCGGCGTGACAACAATTGCACGGCCCGCAGTTTGTCGCGGGATCGCGTGATGGCCACCGATTCGTTGACCGAGTAAACGCCCATCATCTCGAACTGTCGCACGACCGACGTACCGAAGAACGACACCGAGGCGCCAATGCGCGGGATGATGGCATCGACGCCGGTGATCGCTTCGCCCTTGATGTGGATGCTGGGATTATGACTGGTGATGTTCATGTAGCAGCGCTTGTGGTTGATAACCGGCATTTCATGCCCGCGCTCCTCGCCCGCTTCGACGAGCCTTTTCGTGGAGTAGAGATTTCTGTTTGTGGAAAGCACTGCAATCTTCATTATCTAGTTCCTTGTTGTTGACGGTTGCGTAATGCAGCACCGTCCTCTAGGTAGGTGTCGGGTCATCGTCATGGCTGGCCGCAAAGTCCTCGACCAGGTTTTCAACTCGCGGAATGCTCGTGAAAGCGCCGAGATTAAATAACGCATCGCCTTCGTGAGCGAGGGGCAGGTTGCTTTGCCCAATCACAATCCCGTCGAACGGTGCCAATACGGCCGCTTCCGCATCGCCGACCGGGTTGCTGATCAAGGCGATTTTCTGGCCTTTATGTACGCTGTTGCCGAGCTTCACTTTTGAGGAAACTATGCCACTGTCCGGGGCTCTCACCCAGCTTGTCGATTTGGCGACTACCGGCGTCGCCAGTTTTGGATTCTTGAGGGCGGGCAGCATTCCGATGTGTCGCATCACGTGCAGTATGCCTCGCAATCCGGCGCGAATGCTGATTTCATCGAAACGCAGCGCTTGGCCAGCTTCGTAAATCAGTACCGGCATGCCACGCTCGAACGCGCATGCGCGCAACGAACCGTCACGTATGTCCGAATTGATAATGACCGGCGTGCCGAAGACCCGGGCGATATCAAGCGTTGCAGGATGATCCAGATTGGCGCGAATTTGCGGCAGGTTGGAGCGGTGCAGCGCGCCCGTGTGCAAATCGATGCCGTAGTCGGCCTTGGAAACAATTTCCTTAATGAAGAGATTGGCAAGGCGTGCGGCAATTGAACCCTTTGCGCTGCCGGGGAACGAGCGGTTCAGGTCGCGCCGATCCGGTAAGTAGCGTGACTGGTTGAGAAAACCGTGCACGTTGACGATCGGTATGGCCAGCAAGGTACCGCGTATGGACTTCAGTGCCTTGCGCTTGAGCAGGCGGCGGATGATCTCGACGCCGTTCAGTTCGTCGCCATGGACGGCGGCGGAGACAAACATCACGGGACCGGGTTTGCGACCACAGATAACCTCGACCGGCATGTGCAGCGAGGTCGACGTGTAAAGGTCTGCAACCGGCAGATCAACGGTTACCCGCTGGCCGGGCGAGATCGTTGTGCCGCCAATTTCGATTGAGGTGTTACTTGCCACGTTTGCTTCCCTTTACTTTTGCTTTCTTTTTCTTGCCGACCACGTACGATCGCGCCGGGTTGACGAGTGCACGAGCTTTCATTGCGGTGCGCCCAAGCAGCATGCGAAACAACATGTCGTCGCGCGCCGTCAATGTAACCTCTATTGGCCATTGGTTTTGGCCGATTTTCAGCAGCGTGCCGATGACAAAGCGCTCTTCTTTATGGCCGCCTGAATCGGTTACGACGCGTTTGTCCAGCACATCGGCCTGGCAGGTAACAACGCTGTCGTTATCTTTCTGTTTCGGATGCAGTCGAAACTCCACTCGGTCACGCCCGCGCTCAGAAAACGGACGTAATTCAAAGGCGTGTAATGCCGACGTACGCGCCCCGGTGTCGATCTTCGCCTTTATCTGTGCGATCCCGAGGTCGGGCAAGCTGACCCATTCGCGCCAGCCAAAAGTGAGTAGTTCGTGTGACTCTTCCACGTGTATCCCTATAATTATCGATTAACCAGCGGAATCGTACGCCAGTGACAACCGCCGCGGAACTTAAAATTGCGATCAACGTTTTCCTTCCGAATAGCCCGCGACCAGTCTGTTGATCGACCGGGACAGATTCTCCCAGGCCGTATCAAAATCCCTCGCGTGGTCATTCCATGCCGCCTCGCCGGATTTCCTCAGGCGTTCGAGGGCCGCCCTGACCGCCACCAGGTTCGCCTCAACGGCGCGCTGGGCGTCTTCCAACTGTTGGTTTGCGACGATGTGCCCCGCAGTCTTCGCCGACCGAATCTTGTCATTGACGCCGAAGAGCCGGGTTTCCAGCACGGACAGCCGTTTTTGCGCGGCTCTGGAATACGCTGTCTTCTTCGCTATCGATGATTTGCGCGTTGCTTCGCTGGCTGGTTCCTGAGGCACTGCGGATTCCTCTGCATTTCACGCGTCAAAGCCACTGTAATGCCGCGAGATAAATAAGGAAAACTAAAAAAACTTGATAAATCAACAAAAAAATATTATTAAAGTCCGATGGACCTGGAACTCCTGCGCACCTTCCTTGAGCTCAACCGTACGCGCCACTTTGGCCGTACCGCTGAGGCTCTCTTTCTGACCCAGGCGGCAGTCAGCAGCCGCCTCAAGACCCTCGAACGCCAGCTTGGCGTCACTCTTGTTCGAGCGCAGCCGGCGCGAGATGCGCCTGACGCCTGAGGGATCGCGGCTGATTCGTCATTCGGAACGCATGATCGCTGCCTGGCGAGCAGCGCGTCAGGACGTTTCACTGGCAGAGGCGAGCGAGCAACTGGTTATCGGCGGCAGCCTGCGCTTATGGGACGTATTGCTGCAGAGATGGCTGCACGACCTGCGGCGTGCCGATGCCAGCCTGGCGATTATTGCCGAGGCGCAGTCGCCTGAGTATCTGACACGCAAGCTGATCGATGGAACTCTGGATGTGGCGATCATGCTCGAGCCCGCGCAGCTCGATATCATGCAGGTGCGCGAGATAGCGGCCATCGACTTTGTTCTTGTATCGAGCCACACCGGGCTCGACGTGTCCGGCGCCCTGGAAAAGGACTACATCTATGTCGACTGGGGTTTGTCCTTTGCACTGGATCACAGGCGCACTTTTCCGGATGCGCCCGAAGCAATGACCCGCGTTTCGTACGCCAGGATGGCCCTGGAATACATCACCTCAATCGGGGGCAGCGCCTATCTTCCCCGCCGCATGGTCAGCAGGGATATTGAGCTGGGTTTGCTGCATGACGTTCGCGATGCGCCCGTATTCGTACGCCAGGCCTACGCAACGTTTCCGATCAGGTCGCCGCGACTGCCGCTCATCGAGGAAAGCCTGAAACTGGTGCGTTCTGACTGACAGTCAGAATCGACGCTTGACCCGTTTACCATAATGTGACCCAGGTCAACGTTGGCAACTCACTGAAAACCCTATAGTGACTGTACATAATCCAAGCACCGCCGGCGACAGCCTGCGGAGTTTGCACGGAGTAATGACCTGGAGCGAGTTTTCAAATGATGAACAAGTACAACGGGCGCAGCATGCGCGCCCACGGAAAATGCCGGTATGAATGGCGCGGCTGTCAACAACATGGGGACACGATTCGTATCCGGCGCCCGCCGCGAGTCTTCACCAACGAGCATGGCCGGACTATCTGGATGAGCGAAGTAAAACCGGTCGAGCTCGAGATCGAGCCCGACACAGTCGTCAGTACAAATCCGTACGAATCCGCACGGCCAGTGTCGCTATAACTCAGGTCGCGGAAGCGGCCGCAATTGCCCCGATGGATGCGTCCAGCATTGCATCAAATTCTTTCTCGGTTTGCTGAGCGCTTAAGCCCTCGGACAATGCCCGCGAGAAGCTCGCCACCATACCTTTGTTGCGGGTAAGGCGTGCGTTGGCTTCGTCGCGCGAATAACCGCCGGACAGTGCCACAACGCGCACGACATTCGGGTGTGCGATGCAGTCGGCATACAGGTTGTCCTTCTCTGGCAGCGTGAGTTTCAGCATGACCTTTTCATCGGCGCCGAGGCCCGTCAAGTTGCTCCATGATTGCTGCATGCAGCAGGTCTTCGGCCGCCGCTTTATCAGGGCAGTGAATGTCGACCTCGGGCTCGATGATGGGCACGAGGCCGGCAGCAACGATCTGCTTGCCAATCTCGAACTGCTGATCGACCACCGCTTTCACACCAGCCGCATTCGCTTGCTTGATGACCGAACGCATCTTGGTACCAAACATGCCGTTGGCATTGGCCTTTTTCAGCAATTCGGCGAGGTTTGTGATCGGCTTCATGACCTGAGCGCCGTCCACCTCATCGGCCAGTCCTTTGTCGACTTTCAGGAATGGCGCAACGTTCTTGACGTTCCAAAGATACGACGCCGTCGACTGCCCTTCGATCTGCCGATCCATCGTGTTTTCGAACAGGATTGCACCAAGGATGCGATCACCACCAAACGACGGGCTTGTGATTATGCGGGTCCGCATCTGGTGCACGACGTCGAACATTTCCTCGTCGTTGGACCATGCGTCCGAGCTCACACCGTACAAGCCAAGGGCTTTCGGTGTGCTGCCGCCGCTCTGATCCAGGGCGGCAATAAATCCGGGGGCGGTCTGTACTTTTTTCAGTTGTTTTTCGAAGTTGCTCACGTTGGCTCTCTATTAGTAGTGGTTGGCTGGGAGATTTGAGAGCCGAATTGTACAGCAAGCCACCGCAATAGGCTGCTAATCCATGCCGGCCCCAGATGGCGCGGTGTCGAGCGCCGCAAGCGAGCGCAGCGGGCCGGAGAACAGGTCCAGCTCCGGCTTGTACGATGCGGCATTGACGTCAAACAGGCCCAGTAATGTGTGGGAAATAGCGTCGTGGGACAAAGGCTGTAAGCCGAATTCAGCAATGGCATCAGCTCCCATCTGGTGGTTACGCTGCAGGTCGCGCGACAGCCAGGCAATAAATGGCACATCGGTCTGCGCCTGCGGTGCCAGTGCATACGGCAGGCCGTGCAAATACACGCCGTTCTCGCCCAGGGATTCACCATGGTCCGATGCATAAAAGAGAAAACCGTCGAACTCGTCTGCCCGGGTTTTCAATTTCTCGATGAGCTGGTCGAGAATATAGTCCGTATAAACAATGGTGTTGTCATAGGCGTTAGAGACCAGGTCGTTGGAGCATTCTTTCGGAGACGCATTCTCGCAGTACGGCGAGAAAGTGCCGAACTGCGGCGGGTATCGGCGGCTGTAGGCGGGGCCATGGCTGCCCAGCGTGTGCAGAACGATCAGCAGATCCGGCCCCTCGCTGCCGAGATACGTATCAATCTCCCGCAGAAGGATTTCGTCGAAGTAACCCATATCGCTGTAGTACATCGATGACTGGTCCGGGTCCCTGCGCAGATCGACGGTTTCAATGCGATCGCATACATGTTTGCAGCTGGAGTTGTTTTCGATCCAGACCGTCCGCACGCCGGACGCACTCAGGATATCGAGCACATTGGATTCGCTCGCCGCGCTGTCAGGGTCGTAGCTGTCCCGGCCGCGCATCGAGAACATGCAGGGGACGGAAAACAACGTTGAGGTGCCACAAGAGGCGCCGTGCCCGAACAGCACGTCGGCCTTCGCGAGCATGGGGTTGGTCAGCTTTGCATAGCCATTTAGCGAGAAATGATCGGCACGGGCCGTTTCGCCAACGACCATGATGCCGACGGCACGCTTTCCCGAAACCCAACGTTGTTGCGCGTCGGCGTCTATCGTTCGGAAAGGCACGTCACGCTGCAGTTTATCCCGTGTCAGCCGGACCAGTGACATCAGCGGGAAAATTGGAATGACCTTGAAGCGCAGGTCGCGGTGCTCAACGGCGAAATAGGTCACGTACCTGTAGTTCGGCAGCGCGATTCCCGCCAGTACAGCAACCGCGATAATGCCGACGAGTGCACGCACGCCGATCTCGCGCAGCACGGGCCGCCGCTTGAGCTGCACAAAAACCAGCACTACCGAGGGCAGGATGCCAAACAGGATTACATGTCCAATGAGAGGCAACGACGCCAGTTCGGTCGCTTCGGCGAGGTTCCTGTCGCGCACCGTCTCTGCGATATTCAGGAACATCTCTTCGTGGAAGATGACGCCCATTTCGTTGCAGAAATAGCCGAATATCGCCGCTGCGACGAAAACCGTCGCGATGACGGGTTTCTGAAATCGGCCAATCCCAAAGACAAGAAACAGCGCGGTCAGCACGACTATCGCCAAACCGGTAATAGTCAGCAGAAAACCGATACCGTCTCGCGACAGTAAATCGAGCTCACCGGCCAGTGATGTGAACAGCCCGCCGTTATTGACGGCGACGACAAATATCGCAGCAGCCAGCGACAGCTGCCACGGGGAAAGCTTTAACTTCGACACAATGATGGAGGCCTGACAAATCTGTCTGAATAGGGGTTAGAGGGCGTGCGGCACCAAAGTCATTCGCCAGGACCCGAAATTCGATCGCCAAACTTGACTGGCCATCGTTCGGCTTGGTCATGCACAATGCAGGCATGAAGCTTACGGCCGCAAAGCTGGTGCGCTATGCACTTGAAAACATTGGTGCCGAATTCACGTTCGGCATTCCCGGTGTGCACAACATCGAGCTGTACGACGAGCTGAAGTCCTCGGAGACGATCCGCCCGGTTCTGGTGACCCACGAGGGTGGCGCCGCTTTCATGGCTGATGCGATCAGCCGTGTTGGCGATTCGATCGGTGTGCTGGCGATCGTGCCGGCCGCCGGCATCACGCACGCGATGAGCGGTATCGGTGAGGCATATCTCGACGGTGTGCCAATGCTGGTTATTTCGGGCGGTATTCGCACCGATATGGTGCAGAAATTCCAGCTGCACGACGTCGATCAGCAGGCGCTGATGCGGCCGCTGACCAAGGCGACCTATCGTATCGATCACTACGAGGACGCGATTCCGACCATCTACGAGGCCTACCGCACGGCGACTGAAGGCGAGCCGGGCCCGGTGTTCATCGAGCTGCCCGCGAATTTGCAGCTTCTCACCGGCGAGGTTGACGAACTGCCGGGCTTTGCGGCCCGGGCCGCATCACCTTTTGCCGATGATGAGGCGCTGCGGCAGGCGGCCGAGCTGCTGGTGGCGGCCAAACGACCGGGCATCTTTGTCGGTTGGGGCGCTCGCCACGTCTGGCAGGATATTGCGCGCATTGCCGAACACCTGGCAGCACCGGTTGCCACGACGCTGCAGGGCCTGCCGGCATTCCCGGCCGATCACGCGCTGCATGCCGGCATGGGTTTTGGCCGCTCCGCCGTTCCGGCGGCCGAGAATGCATTCAAGGACTGCGATGCGATGCTTGCGGTCGGTACGCGTTTTGCCGAAATCTGCACGGGCAGCTACGGCTCCGTGCCGCCTGAAAACCTCGTGCACATCGATATTAACCCGGGCGCGCTAAACGCGAATTACCCGGCGAAAGTGGCGGTCGCTGCTGACGCGCGGGTTGCTGTGCCGGCGTTGGCCGAGGCTATCTGCGCGCACGGCCAGCCGCGCGACAATGCGCCGCTGGCAGCACAGCTTGCAAAGGACAGGGCGGCATACCGCAAAGAATGGCGCGATCACAAGAGTGATGGTCGCGTCAATCCGTGCCTGTTTTTCGACGCGTTACGAGAGCGGCTTGACGATGACGCGATCGTTGTCGCTGACGATGGCAATCACACTTTTCTCACCGCCGAGCTGTTGCCGATACACACCGGCGGGTCCTATTTCTCGCCAACCGACTTCAACTGTATGGGTTACTGCGTGCCCGCAACCATTGCCGCGAAGCTCGCCAAACCCGAAAAACAGGTGGTTGGCATTGTCGGTGATGGCGCGTTCCTGATGACGGGTCTTGAGTCTGTAACGGCCGTATCAAATCAGCTCGGCGTTGTCTGGTTTGTTTTCAACGACGGTGAGCTTGCGCAGATTGCGCAGGCGCAGGAGATTCCCTATCAGCGCAGCACCTGCACAACGATCGGTTCACTGGACTACGAGGCGTTCGCGAAGGCCGCGGGCTCTGCGTACGTGGGTATCGAGACCAATGACGACATCGCTGCTGGTATTACGTCGGCGTTAAAGACGGCGTCCGAAAACCAGCCGGTTGTTGTGAACGTGCGCATCGACTACTCGAAGAAAACCCGCTTTACGAAAGGGACCGTCAAGACCAACCTGGATCGATTCGATACGCGCACCAAGGTGCGAATGATCGGTCGCGCGTTATACCGAAAGGTATTCGGCGCTTAGAGCAGCTTGCGCATCAGGTCGAATTTCTTCTTCGTATACGGCGCGTAGCGCAGGGCGACATCGGGCCACCAGCCGCGCTTCATGACGGCTTTCATATGGCTGAACGTCTGGAAACCGTGTTCGCCCGAATACGCACCCATACCGCTGGCCCCAACGCCGCCGAACGGCAATTCGTCGACCGCCATGAACATCATCGTGTCGTTAATGCAGGTACTGCCGCTGCTGACCTCGCTGACGAAACGAGCCTCGGCCGCTGAGTCGTTGGTGAAGATATAGGCGGCCAGCGGGTGGTCTCGGTTGCGAATGAACTCTATTGCCTCGTCGAGGTTCCCGACGCGCAGCACTGGCAGTATTGGACCGAAGATCTCTTCCTGCATGATTGCGCTGTCGGCATCGACGTCCGTCAAAACCGTCGGCGCTATGTATTTCGAGCCCCGGTCGCTCTGTCCGCCGGCTGCTACAGTGCCGGACCCTAGCAGCGCGCTGAGTCGATCGAAGTGCCGTTCGTTAATGATGCGGCCGTACGATTCGGAGGTCGCCGGCTCATCGCCGTACATTTCGCGCGCCGCTTTTGCAATCAGTGGCACCAGCTTCATCTCGGTTTGTGCATCCGTCAGCACGTAGTCCGGGGCGATGCAGGTTTGACCTGCATTGGTGAATTTGCCCCAGGCAATTCGGCGTGCGGCCGTCTCCAGGTTGGCGTCGGGCAACACGACGCAAGGGCTCTTGCCGCCGAGTTCCAGCGTGACCGGCGTCAGGTTTTTGGCAGCGGCCGTCATGATGATGCGTGCGACGTTGCTGTTTCCCGTATAGAGAATGTGGTTGAAAGGCAGTTCGAGCAGCGCCGTGGTTTCCGGTACGCCGCCTTCGACGACGCGCACACAATCGGTGTCCATGTATTCGGGGACGAGCTTCGCGATCAAGGCCGAGGTTGCCGGCGATAACTCCGACGGTTTCAGGACCGCACAATTTCCGGCAGCAATCGCGGCGGCGTAACCGGCCAGCGTGAGCTGCAGCGGATAGTTCCAGGCGCCGATGATCAGCACAGTGCCGAGCGGCTCCGGTCGCAACCAGCTCTTGCCCGGCTGCGCGATCAGCGGCGTATGCACCTTGCGCGGTTTCATCCAGCGCTTGAGATTCTTCCGGTAGTACGCCGCGTCGCCGGCGACGTAGGCGATCTCGGCAGTCCAGGATTCCAGGCCGAATGCACGTGCCGAGATTCCTGGTGCAGCAGCATCGATGCTGTACGCAGCTAGTCTTTCGAGACGATCGCCGGTGCTGGTGACCACGAGTGGCGCCGCTTTCATGGCAGATGCAGATCAGTCGTGTCGTATACGATCGGTGTGCTGGCGATCGTGCCGGCCGCCGGCATCACGCACGCGATGAGCGGCATCGGCGAGGCTTATCTCGACGGTGTGCCAATGCTGGTCATTTCGGGCGGTATTCGCACCGATATGGTGCAGAAATTCCAGCTGCACGACGTCGATCAGCAGGCGCTGATGCGGCCGCTGACCAAGGCGACCTATCGCATCGATCGCTACGAGGACGCGATTCCGACCATCTACGAGGCCTACCGCACGGCGACTGAAGGCGAGCCGGGCCCGGTGTTCATCGAGCTGCCCGCGAATTTGCAGCTTCTCACCGGCGAGGTTGACGAACTGCCGGCCTTTGCGGCTCGGGCCGAATCACCTCTTGCCGATGGTGAGGCGCTGCGGCAGGCGGCCGAGCTGCTGGCGGCCGCCAGGCGACCCGGGCATCTTCGTCGGTTGGGGCGCTCGCCACGTCTGGCAGGATATTGCGCGCATTGCCGAACACCTGGCAGCACCGGTTGCCACGACGCTGCAGGGCCTGGCGGCATTTCCGGCCGATCACGCGCTGCATGCCGGCATGGGCTTTCGGGCGCTCCGCTGTTCCGGCGGCCGAGAATGCATTCAAGGACTGCGATGCGATGCTTGCGGTCGGTACGCGTTTTGCGGAAATTTGCACGGGCAGTTATGGCTCCGTGCCTCCTGAAAACCTGGTGCACATCGACATCAACCCGGGCGCGCTAAACGCGAACTACCCGGCGAAAGTGGCGGTCGCTGCTGACGCGCGGGTTGCCGTGCCGGCGTTGGCCGAGGCCATCTGCGCGCAGGGCCAGCCGCGCGACAACGCTACGACTGGCGGCACAGCTTGCGAAGGACAGGGCGGCGTATCGCAAAGAGTGGCGTGATCACAAGAGTGATGGTCGCGTAAATCCGTGCCTGTTTTTCGACGCGCTGCGAGAGCAACTTGACGACGATGCGATCGTTGTCGCTGACGATGGCAATCACACTTTTCTCACGGCCGAGCTGTTGCCGATACACACCGGCGGGTCCTATTTCTCGCCGACCGACTTTAACTGCATGGGTTACTGCGTGCCCGCAACCATTGCTGCGAAACTCGCCAAACCCGAAAAACAGGTTGTTGGCATTGTCGGTGATGGCGCGTTCCTGATGACGGGTCTTGAATCTGTAACGGCGGTATCAAATCAGCTCGGCGTTATCTGGTTTGTTTTCAACGACGGTGAACTCGCGCAGATTGCGCAGGCGCAGGAGATTCCCTATCAGCGCAGCACCTGCACAACGATTGGCTCGCTGGACTACGAGGCTTTCGCGAAAGCTGCGGGCTGTGCGTACGTGGGTATCGATTCCAATGACGACATCGCTGCTGGTATTACGTCGGCGTTAAAGACGGCGTCGGAAAACCAGCCGGTTGTTGTGAATGTGCGAATCGATTATTCGAAGAAAACCCGCTTTACGAAAGGTACCGTCAAGACCAACCTGGATCGATTCGATACGCGCACCAAGGTGCGAATGATCGGTCGTGCGCTATACCGAAAGGTGTTCGGCGTTTAGCGCAGCTTGCGCATCAGGTCGAATTTCTTCTTGGTATACGGCGCGTAGCGCAGGGCGACATCGGGCCACCAGCCGCGCTTCATGACGGCTTTCATATGGCTGAACGTACGAAAGCCGTGTTCGCCCGAATACGCACCCATACCGCTGGCGCCAACGCCGCCGAACGGCAGCTCGTCGACCGCCATGAACATCATCGTATCGTTAATGCAGGTACTGCCGCTGCTGACCTCGCTGACGAAACGAGCCTCGGCGGCTGAGTCGTTGGTGAAGATATAGGCGGCCAGCGGGTGGTCCCGGCTGCGAATGAACTCTATTGCCTCGTCGAGGTTCCCGACGCGCAGCACTGGCAGAATCGGACCGAAGATCTCTTCCTGCATGATGGCGCTGTCGGCATCGACGTCCGTCAAAACCGTCGGCGCTATGTATTTCGAGCCTCGTTCGCTCTGTCCGCCAGCTGCTACGGTGCCGGACTGTAGCAGCGCGCTGAGTCGATCGAAGTGCCGTTCGTTAATGATGCGGCCGTACGATTCGGAGGTCGCCGGCTCATCGCCGTACATCTCGCGCGCCGCTTTTGCAATCAGGGGCACCAGCTTCATCTCGGTCTGTGCATCCGTCAGCACGTAATCCGGGGCGATGCAGGTTTGACCCGCATTGGTGAATTTGCCCCAGGCAATTCGGCGTGCGGCCGTCTCCAGGTTGGCGTCGGGCAACACGACGCAAGGGCTCTTGCCGCCGAGTTCCAGCGTGACCGGCGTCAGGTTTTTGGCAGCGGCCGTCATGATGATGCGTGCGACCTTGCTGTTTCCCGTATAGAGAATGTGGTTGAAAGGCAGTTCGAGCAGAGCCGTGGTTTCCGGTACGCCACCTTCGACGACGCGCACACAATCGGTGTCCATGTATTCAGGGACGAGCTTCGCGATCAAGGCCGAGGTTGTCGGCGATAACTCCGACGGTTTCAGCACCGCGCAATTTCCGGCAGCAATCGCGGCGGCATAACCGGCCAGCGTCAGCTGCAGCGGATAATTCCAGGCGCCGATGATCAGCACCGTGCCCAGCGGCTCCGGTCGCAGCCAGCTCTTGCCCGGCTGCGCGATCAGCGGCGTATGCACCTTGCGCGGTTTCATCCAGCGCTTGAGGTTCTTCCGGTAGTACGCCGCGTCGCCGGCGACGTAGGCGATCTCGGCAGTCCAGGATTCCAGACCGTGCCTGCCGAGATCCTGGTGCAGCGCATCGATGATGTCGCCCTCCCGCTCTTTCATCATGCGTTCGAGGGCCTCGAGTTGCCCTTCGCGCCAGGCAAGATCGTGCGTGCGTCCGCTACGGAACGTGGCTTTCAGGTCGGCGAACGTGTTGGCGAAATTCGGTGCGGTTGCGGCTGAGGTCTCGATATTTGTGGTGGCTGGCTGCGTCATTATTGTGGTCCGGAAATACCATATAAGGGCCGGAAGCGGCCTTGAAGCAACAATTGTACGGCACCGACGGTGCCAACAGCGAAGGATATTTGCGCCAGCGGCCTCTTACCTTCATGAACCGTCGTTCCCAAGGCACGCCCCGTAACATCGCGCTGTTGTGCGGTCTGCTTGTGGCTTTGCAGCCAGTGCATGCGGCGGCGGATTCGCTGTCTGATTCGTCCGCTGGTGGATTCTCGTCAGGGGGCTCGTCGGCATTGCTTGCGCCGGCATTGCTCGAGGCCTCCGGCGCGCGCATCGGCACGGTGACGATCACGAACGGCAGTATCTTCGATCTCGAAAACCCGGACGAGAACAAGGCGCTCTACAAACTGGCCAACCACCTGCATGTCACGACAAGGCCGGGAGTTATCGAGCAGCAGTTGCTGTTTGCTGAAGGCGAGCCGTTCTCGGCGCAGTCGCTGGCAGAGTCGGAGCGAATTCTGCGCGCCAACCGTTATTTGCAGGAAGTTTCCGTTCAGCCGGTGCGCCAGGAAAACGGTGTTGTCGATATCGACGTAACGACCAGCGATGTCTGGACATTGATGCCGAAGTTCAAGCTCTCTCGATCGGGCGGCGCAAACAACGCGGCGATCGGTGCCAAGGAAATGAACCTGCTTGGCACCGGAATTGCGATCGAGGCGCTTTACGAATCCAATGTCGATCGGGATTCGTGGGTCCTAAAGCTCAAGGATCGCAACCTCTTTAACAGCTGGTATGGCTTGCAGCTCAACCTGACCGAGAGTGACGACGGCTACAGCCGAGCGCTGGAGCTCGGCAAACCGTTCTACTCACTCGACAGTCGGGCGGCGCAGGGCATTTCCCTGATGAGTAAGGACAGCATCGAGACCTTCTATGAGCGCGGCGATATTGCGGCCGAATATCGCGACCAGGCAAAGGCCTACGAGTTATATCGCGGCTGGTCGAGTGGCCTGCGGCACGGCTGGACGCGGCGCTTTACAGCCGGCCTTGCCTACGACGAGCACCGCTTCTCGACAGTCACCGGTTCTGAGTATCCGGTGTCAGTGATACCGATGGATCGCCAGCTGCTGACGCCGTTCATTGGTTTCGAGATGGTGCAGGACAGGTATGAGAAATCGAGCAACTACGATCAGATCAACCGCGTCGAGGATTGTTTTTTCGGCACCCGTCTTAGCGGGCGGCTGGGTGTCGCCCGGGCAGGATCCGGCTCCGACCGTGACGCGCTGCTGCTGAAGTTTGGTGCACAGACCGGTTTCGGCGATGCGCAGACAAGTTCGTTATTACTGGCCACCGAGCTCGGCAGCCGCCTGGAGCAGGGCGGTGCACAAAATCTGCAGTTAGGCGTAAGCGCAAAATACTACAAAAACCAGTCCGAACATCGGCGCCTGTACCTCTCCCTGGGCGGAACCTACGGCTACAACCTCGACCTCGACCAATTCCTGGTGCTCGGCGGAGACACCGGCATGCGCGGTTATCCGCTGCGATTTCAAACCGGTGACAAAAGCTTGTTGTTTACCGTTGAACAACGCTATTTCACGGACTGGTACCCGTTCCGCCTCTTCCATGTCGGCGGCGCACTGTTTTTCGACATCGGTCGTACCTGGGGCAACAGCCCGGTCGCTGACAGCAGCAAGGAGCTGCTATCCGATGTCGGGTTCGGGCTGCGATTGGGCAGCAGTCGTTCCGGCCTCGGACGAGTCATTCACGTCGACCTGGCATTTCCGCTAAGCAATAGCAGTGATATCGACGGCGTGCAGTTCCTGGTGTCAACAAGGAAGAGTTTCTAGATGTTGATAAAAACTGACACCTACGACCGACTGCGCAGGGCATTGAGTCCGTTGTTTGCCTTCGCATGGCGCATGCTGCTGGTACTGACGCTTGCGCGCGCACTACTGGTTGTCTGGCAATGGCAGCGTGTTGCTGACGTTGATATGTTTGCACCGGTTTTTCTTCAGGGGCTGCGTTTCGACCTCGTGCTGCTTGGCCTGACGCTGGTCTTGCCCGTCTTACTCTTTCCATTGCTCGCCTGGAGCGAACGACTGCAATCCCTTTGGCGCGGATTCCTCAAGATCTACCTGCCCGCGGTACTGTTCGCCGTCGTCTTCATGGAGCTCAGCACGCCGTCGTTTATCGACCAGTTCGATTTTCGACCCAACATTCTGTTCGTCGAATATCTCAATCACCCGCGTGAAGTTCTGGCCACCCTCTGGGGCGCATACAGAGTCCCGTTGATACTCACGATCGTGTTCGTTACCGGTTTCACTGTCGTGAGTGCCCGGCAGATGGCGCCACTTGTTGCCCGAACGCGGGCAACCGGGTTGCTGGCGGCGCTTTTGGTGACACCGGTTCTGCTGGTACTTTGCCTGGGACTGATTCGTTCGACCACCGATCATCGCCCGGTCAACCCCAGCACCGTGGCACTCTCGAATGACGCGCTGGTCAATGACCTGGCGCTGAATTCTGCTTATACCGCGCTGTATGCGATCTATGAGACGCGACATGAAGCGGCGGGTGGCTTTCGGTATGCCGACATCGATGATGACGACGTGTTTGCCACCGTGCGTGCGAGCATGAATATTGACGACCGGCAATTTACATCGGCTGTCTTACCGACCTTGCACGCGCAACAAATCGCTACCGCGTCCGCAAAACCGAAAAACCTCGTCATTATTGTCGAAGAGAGCCTGGGAGCCGAGTTCGTCGGTGCCCTCGGCGGCCTTGACCTGACGCCCAGCCTCGATGCGCTCGCGAACGACGGCATCTGGTTTACCAGCCTGTACGCCACCGGGACTCGTTCCGTGCGTGGTCTTGAAGCGATCGTCAGCGGTTTTACGCCAACCCCGGCGCGCAGTGTCGTGAAACTGGGTAAATCACAGCGTAATTTCTTTACGCTCGCACAACTGCTCGGTGACGCAGGTTACGACACCGGTTTTATTTATGGTGGTGAAGCGCAGTTTGACAACATGCGGCGTTTTTTCATGAACAACGGCTTCCAACACGTCATCGACAAACGTGATTACAACAACCCGGTATTCACAGGCTCGTGGGGCGTGTCAGACGAGGACTTGTTCAATCGTGCGCATGAAGAATTCAGTGGCAAGCAGGGGAAGCCGTTTTTCAGCCTGGTTTTTACGTCATCGAATCATTCGCCGTTCGAATACCCGGACGGCAGGATCGAGATTCAGGGTGCTGACAAGAACACGGTCAATAATGCTGTCAAGTATGCTGACTACGCACTTGGCCGCTTCTTTGAGATGGCGCGTGGCGCAGATTACTGGGACGACACGGTTTTTCTCGTCGTGGCCGACCATAATTCTCGCGTTTATGGCCCCGAGTTAATTCCGATCGAGCGCTTCCACATTCCAGCCCTCATTCTTGGCGGGCCGATCGAGCCGGCGGTCTTTACTGCGGTCGCCAGTCAGATCGATCTCGGGCCGACCCTCCTGTCCCTGATTGGTATCACGGCCGAACATCCGATGATCGGGCATGACCTGACGATACCTGAGGAGCGGCAGCGCCCGGGCCGGGCTATCATGCAATACAACGCTACGCAGGCCTATATGGACGGCAACCGGGTTGCAGTCATGCAGAAGGACTTGCCCGTACGACAGTTCGTTTATGCAGACGGCCGTCTGATACCGAGACCGAAGACGTCGACGATGCGCTGGTGGAACAAGCACTGGCGCACGCTGCCTGGTCATCGCTTGCTTATGAGAAATCGCTGTACAGATTGCCCTCGGACGCGGAGATGCTGGCATCCGGAGCCGCAATATTTAACGGTCTTGCCGCGAACTGATGTGGATATAGATAGTGACTAACGACACGCCACAAATCGATCAGGACAAATCGCTCGCCACCCGGGTTGCGTCTGGCGATCAGGCGGCGTTTGATATTTTCTTCAAGGAATATTTTCCGCGGCTGTTTCGCTTCACCTTGTCGAGAGCCAATAACGATCCGGACCTTGCCGAGGAAATCGTGCAGCGCACCATGTGCATCGTTGTGCGCAAAATGAGCACTTATCGCGGCGAGGCGCTGCTGTTTTCCTGGCTGTGCCAGATCTGCCGCAATGAAACAGCGTCAGTGTTCAAGCAGCGCAAAATCGAGATGCAACAGGAACTGCGTATCGAGGATCATCCGGCAGTGCAGGCGGCGCTGGAGTCCATGGCTACAAATGACGACCGACCGGAAGCTGCACACCGGCGTGGCGAGATCGCGCACTTCGTAAAAACAACACTGGAATACTTGCCGGCGAATTACGCAACGGCGCTGGAGATGAAATACATACAGGGCTGCAGCGTCGCCGAAATCGCTGACAGGCTCAATATTGGCACCAAAGCAGCGGAATCAGTTTTAAGCCGCGCGCGGGCCGCATTTAAAGACGGGTTCAAGTCCCTGTGGGATTTCGAGCCCGGATTCATCGTTGACTGAGCATAAAGCTATGACTACGACAACAGACAGTAACGACAATTTTGACCGCGACGAAGCGGCGCTGGCGCGCTTGCTCCGTCTCGCGGGTCCACGTGCCGAAATACCGGAGAATGCCGCATCGCGCGTGTATGCAGAGGTTTTCTCGGAGTGGCAGGCAAGCACTCATGCGCCGGACGATGCGCGAGTCTATGACCGCGTGCACCGATCCTGGAGGAAACAGGCGCTGCGTTCGCGGGTGTTGCGATGGACGTTACCGCTCGCCGCCGCCGCATCGGCTGCGCTGATTGCAATAGTCATTACCCAACCGGAACCGATTCCTCCTGTAGGTGTTGGCACTGTCGCCAGGGTCATCGCCCCCGCGGCCGGCGACAGTGCCCTCCGGTTGGGCGATGAGATCT
>CAWJHR010000004.1:0-177203 GCA_963842765.1 uncultured Gammaproteobacteria bacterium
TCGAGTTGCCCTTCGCGCCAGGCAAGATCGTGCGTGCGTCCCCCACGGAACGTCGCCTTCAGGTCGGCGAACGTCTTGGTGAAACTCGGTGCGGTTGCGGCTGAGGTCTCGATATTTGTAGTGGCTGGATGCGTCATTATCGTGGTCCGGATATACCATATATAGGCCAGAAACGGCCTTGAAGAAACAATTGTACGGCACCGACGGTGCTAACAGCGAAGGATATTTGCGCCAGCGGCCTCTTACCTTCATGAACCGTCAATCACCAGCCACGCACAGTAACATCGCTTTGTTATGCGGTCTGCTTGTGGCCTTGCAGCCAGTGCTTGCGGCGGCGGAATCGCTGTCTGATTCGTCCGCTGGTGGATTCTCGTCAGGGGGCTCGTCGGCATTGCTTGCGCCGGCATTGCTCGAGGCTTCGGGCGCGCGCATTGGCACGGTGACGATCACGAACGGCAGTATTTTCGATCTCGAAAACCCGGACGAGAACAGGGCGCTATACAAACTGGCCAACCACCTGCATGTCACGACAAGGCCGGGAGTTATCGAGCAGCAGTTGCTGTTTGCAGAAGGCGAGCCGTTCTCGGTGCAGTCGCTGGCGGAGTCGGAGCGTATTCTGCGCGCCAACCGTTATTTGCAGGAAGTTTCCGTTAAGCCGGTGCGCCAGGAAAACGGTGTTGTCGATATCGACGTAACGACCAGCGATGTCTGGACATTGATGCCGAAGTTCAAGCTCTCTCGATCGGGCGGCGCAAACAACGCGGCGATCGGTGCCAGGGAAATGAACCTGCTTGGCACCGGAGTTGGGATCGAGGCGCTGTACGAATCAAATGTCGACCGGGATTCGTGGGTCCTGAAGCTCAAGGATCGCAATCTTTTTAACAGCTGGTATGGCCTGCAGCTCAACCTGACCGAAAGTGACGACGGCTACAACCGAGCGCTGGAACTCGGGAAACCGTTCTACTCACTCGACAGTCGCCAGGCGCAGGGCATATCCCTGATGAGTAAGGACAGCGTCGAGACGTTCTATGAGCGAGGCGATATTGCGTCGGAATATCGCGACCAGGCAAAGGCCTACGAGTTGTATCGCGGCTGGTCGAGGGGCCTGCGGCATGGCTGGGCGCGGCGCTTTACTGCCGGCCTTGCCTACGACGAGCACCGCTTCTCGACAGTCACCGATTCTGAGTATCCGGTGTCAGTGATACCGAACGATCGCCAGCTGCTGACACCGTTCATTGGTTTCGAAATGGTGCAGGACAGGTACGAGAAATCGAGTAACTACGATCAGATCAACCGCGTCGAGGATTGTTTCTTCGGCACCCGTCTTAGCGGGCGGCTGGGTGTCGCCCGCGCAGGATCCGGTTCCGACCGTGACGCGCTGCTGCTAAAGATCGGTGCACAGACCGGTTTCGGCGATGCGCAGACAAGTTCGTTATTACTTGCCACGGAGCTCGGCAGCCGCCTGGAGCAGGGCGGTGCACAAAACCTGCGGTTGGGCATAAGCGCAAAATACTACAGAAACCAGTCCGACCATCGGCGCCTGTACCTCTCCCTGGGCGGCATCTACGGCTACAACCTCGACCTCGACCAATTCCTCGTGCTCGGTGGAGACACCGGCGCACGCGGTTATCCGCTGCGATTTCAAACCGGCGACAAGAGCTTGCTGCTTACCGTTGAGCAGCGCTACTTCACGGACTGGTACCCGTTCCGCCTCTTCCATGTTGGTGGCGCACTGTTTTTCGACGTCGGTCGTACCTGGGGCAACAGCCCGGTCGCTGACAGCAGCAAGGAGCTGCTATCTGATGTCGGATTCGGGCTGCGATTGAGCAGCAGTCGTTCCGGCCTCGGACGAATGATTCACGTTGACCTGGCATTTCCGCTAAGCAATCGCAGCGATATCGACGGCGTGCAGTTCCTGATGTCAACGAGGAAGAGTTTCTAGATGCTGATAAAGTCTGACACATTCGGGCGACTGCGCAGCGCATTGAACCCGCTGCTAGCCTTCGCATGGCGCTTGCTGCTGGTGCTGACGCTTGCGCGCGCATTGCTGGTGGTCTGGCAATGGCAGCGTGTTGCTGATGTCGACATGTTTGCACCGGTTTTTCTTCAGGGCCTGCGTTTCGACCTCGTGCTGCTCGGCCTGGCGCTGGTTGTGCCTGTATTACTCTTTCCGCTGCTCGCCTGGAGCGAACGACTGCAAATCCTCTGGCGTGGATTCCTTAAACTTTATCTGCCCGCGATCCTGTTCGCCGTCGTATTCATGGAGCTCAGCACGCCGTCGTTTATCGACCAATTCGATTTTCGGCCCAACATTCTGTTCGTCGAATATCTCAATAATCCACGTGAGGTTTTGGCCACACTCTGGGGCGCATACAAAGTTCCGTTGATCCTCACGATCGTGTTCGTTACCGGATTCACGGTCGTGAGTGCCCGGCAGATTGCGCCACTTGTCGCTCGAACGCGGGCGACCGGTGTGCTGGCGGCGCTTTTGGCGACACCGGTGCTGCTGGTGCTTTGCCTGGGGCTGATTCGCTCGACCACCGACCATCGGCCGGTCAATCCCAGCACTGTGGCACTCTCGAATGACGCGCTGGTAAACGACCTGGCGCTGAATTCGGCCTATACCGCGCTGTATGCGATCTATGAGACGCGGCATGAAGCGGCGGGCGGATTTCGATATGGGACCGTCGCTGATGACGACGTATTTGCCACCGTCCGTGCGGGCATGAATATCGACAGCCGGCAATTTACATCGGCTGTGTTACCGACGCTGCATGCGCAGCAAAACGCTGCTACATCCGTGAAACCGAAAAACCTCGTCATCATTGTCGAGGAGAGCCTGGGTGCCGAGTTCGTCGGTGCCCTCGGCGGCCTTGACCTGACGCCCAGCCTCGATACGCTCGCGAACGAGGGCATCTGGTTTACCAACCTGTACGCCACCGGGACTCGTTCTGTGCGCGGTCTTGAAGCCATCGTCAGCGGCTTTACGCCGACCCCGGCGCGCAGTGTCGTGAAACTGGGCAAATCACAGCGTAATTTCTTTACGCTCGCACAACTGCTCGGTAACGCCGGTTACGACACCGGTTTTATTTATGGTGGTGAAGCGCAGTTTGACAACATGCGGCGTTTCTTCATGAACAACGGCTTCCAACACGTCATCGACAAACGTGATTACAGCGATCCGGTATTTACGGGCTCGTGGGGCGTGTCAGACGAGGACTTGTTCAATCGTGCGCATGAAGAGTTCAGTGGCAAGCAGGAAAAACCGTTTTTCAGCCTGGTATTTACGTCATCAAATCATTCGCCGTTCGAATACCCGGACGGCAGGATCGAGCTTCAGGGTGCTGACAAGAACACGGTAGACAATGCCGTCAAGTATGCTGACTATGCGCTTGGCCGCTTCTTTGAGATGGCGCGCGGCGCGGATTACTGGGACGACACGGTTTTTCTCGTCGTGGCCGACCATAATTCTCGCGTTTATGGCCCCGAGTTGATTCCGATCGAGCGCTTCCACATACCCGCCTTGATTCTCGGCGGCCCCGTCGACCCGGCGGTATTCTCATCGGTCGCCAGTCAGATCGATCTTGGGCCGACCCTCTTGTCCCTGATCGGCATCACGGCCGAACACCCGATGATCGGGCATGACCTGACGATACCTGAGGAGCGGCAGCGACCGGGCCGGGCTATCATGCAATACAACGCTACGCAGGCCTATATGGACGGCAACCGGGTTGCGGTCATGCAGAAGGACTTGCCCGTACGGCAGTTCGTTTATACAAACGGCCACCTGGTACCGACAGAAGACGTCGACGATGCGCTGGTACAACAAGCATTGGCGCACGCTGCCTGGTCATCGCTTGCTTATGAGAAATCGCTGTACAGACTGCCCTCGAACTCGGAGAGGCTGGCGGCCGGGGCCGCAATCATGAACGGTCTTGCCGCGCACTGATGTAGATAATGATAGTGACCAACGACACGCCACAAATCGATCAGGACAAATCGCTCGCCACCCGGGTCGCGTCTGGCGATCAGGCGGCGTTCGATATTTTCTTCAAGGAATATTTTCCGCGGCTGTTTCGCTTCACCTTGTCGAGAGCGAACAATGATCCGGATCTTGCCGAAGAAATCGTGCAGCGCACCATGTGCATCGTCGTGCGCAAAATGGGCACTTACCGCGGCGAGGCGCTACTGTTTTCCTGGTTGTGCCAGATTTGCCGCAACGAAACAGCGTCAGTATTCAAGCAGCGCAAAATCGAAATGCAACAGGAATTGCGCATCGAGGATCATCCCGCAGTACAGGCGGCGCTGGAGTCCATGGCCACAAATGACGACCGACCGGAAGCCGCACACCGGAGCGGCGAGATCGCGCACTTCGTAAAAACAACACTGGAATATTTGCCGGCGAATTACGCAACGGCGCTGGAGATGAAATACATACAGGGCTGCAGCGTCGTCGAGATTGCTGACAAGCTCAATATTGGCACCAAAGCAGCGGAATCAGTTTTAAGCCGCGCGCGGGCCGCATTTAAAGACGGGTTCAAGTCCCTATGGGATTTCGAGCCCGGATTCATCGTCGACTGAGCATTAAGCTATGACTACGACAACAGACACTAACGACAATTTTGATCGCGATGAAGCGGCGCTGGCGCGCTTACTTCGTCTCGCGGGTCCACGTGATGAAATACCGGAGCATGCCGCCTCGCGCGTGTATGCAAAGGTTTTCTCGGAGTGGCAGGCAAGCACTCATGCGCCGGACGATGCGCGAGTCTATGATCGCGTGCACCGATCGTGGAAGAAACAGGCGCTACGTTCGTGGATGTTGCGATGGACGTTACCGCTCGCCGCCGCCGCATCTGCTGTGCTGATTGCGATGGTCATTACCCAACCGGAACCGATTCCTGCCGTAGGTGTTGGCACTGTCGCCAGGGTCATCGCCCCTGTGGCCGGCGACAGTGCCCTCCTGTTGGGCGATGAGATCTATCCGGGAATGACCATCGAAACCGGTGCAGGACAGGGTTACAGCTTTTTGCTCGCGCGTAACGAGTCGTTGCGGCTTGGCGAAAGTTCGGTGTTGCGCGTCGAGTCCGGCGATCAATTCACTTTGCTGCGGGGTCGTGTCTACGCCGATACCGGCGAATTCGTGTATCGCGATGGTGGTTTGCGTATCGACACGACGTTTGGTGCGGTGACCGACATCGGCACGCAGTTTGCCGTTTCCCTGCAGGACAATTACGTGGACGTGGCCGTCAGAGAGGGTCGCGTTGACGTGCGTCAGGATACTCACAAGTTTATTGCAATGTCCGGTGAGCGACTGGCGCTGCAAGGCCAGGGCCGCGTCGAGATGAGTGAGCTATCGATGACCGACCCGTTCTGGAACTGGACGACGGATCTTGCGCCGACGTTCGATATCGAGGGCAAGTCGCTGCTCGAATTCCTGAAATGGGCCGCGCGAGAATCCGGCCGCATTCTGTTTTTTGAAGACAGCGACCTGCGCATGGAAGCAATGCGAACCGACTTGCACGGCTCCATCGAGAATTTCGGGCCGCTGGAGGCGATTACATCCGTGCTTTCAACAACGGCGTTTAGCTATCACGTCGAACCCGACAGGATTGTCATCGAGCGTTAGTTGGCGGCATACAGCGATTGCTCTAAGATCGCTGCATGCGCGCCTTCCTTCTTTGTCTTGTGGCACTTTTCGGGTGCTGCAGTTTTCATGCTGCGGCAGCATCGACTTCATGGCAGGGGCAGCCGGTCGCTGACTACCTGGCGTTTCTGAACTCCACCGGGCAACGCATTGTTTTTAGCAGTGACCTGGTTCCCGAAGAGCTTGTTGTCACGATAGAGCCCGACCCGTCAGACCCGAGCACGAGCCTGGCTGACGTGCTGGCTGCGTGCGGGTTGAGCGTTATTGACGGGCCGGCCGGCAGCTTGTTAGTGGTTCCGGGAGCCAGGGTTCCCGAGGCTTTAGTGACCCGGAAAGCGGGCCAGGAAACGCCGCTCCCTGAAATCATCGTCACATCGAGTCTGCACCAGGTGCAATACGCTGAATCAGGCACCCATGCTTACCTCGAGCGCGAACTGGCCACTCGCATTCCCGCGGCTGCTGAAGAGGCAGTGCGCCTGACGAACCGCCTCCCGGGAACTGCCAGTGGCGGCATCTCGAGTCGCAACCATATCCGCGGCGGCGAGGTGAACGAGGTGTTGTTCCTGTTCGACGGCCTGCGGTTGTACGAGCCGTATCACATGAAGGATTTCCAATCGCTGGCTTCTATCGTTAACGGTAGCGCAATCGCAGGTGTGGATTTCTATTCGGGCGCGTACCCGGCGCGCTACGGCGATCGCATGAGCGGCGTCATGAGCATGGATATGCGGCGGCCCACGAAGCGTGCCGAAACCGAATTGTCACTGAGTTTCTTTAACGCTTCCGCATTCTCGATGGGCAGCCTCGGAGCGAGTCACCAGGGCGATTGGCTGGTTGCCGCGCGCCGCGGCAATCTCGATCTCATCGTCGATGTCATCGATCCGGATTTTGGCAGCCCCGACTACAACGACCTGTTGCTCCACGTCGGTTGGGACTTCGGCCCGCTGGCAGACATCAGCGCTAATGCACTCGTATCGTACGACAAGATTTCCCTGATCGATGCGAGCGTTGGAGAAACCGCGAATGCCAAATACGAGAATCACGTTTTCTGGTTGAAGTGGGGGGCAGAGTGGAGCGAGATGCTACGTAGCGAGACGATCGTGTCATTCAATGAAATAAACGACGAGCGTCGCGGCGTGCTCAATCTCCCTGGCATTGTGTCCGGCACGCTTGCCGAGTCGCGTGATTTTGCGGCGTTCGAGATCCAGCAGGACTGGCGCTTTGCGCCTTCTGCGCGTTGGATGTTGAGCTTTGGCATTCGTGCCAGGGATCAGGATGCCGACTATGTGCACACATCAGTCAGGACGATCACGCCACCCTTCGATCAAATACTCGATAACGAGCCGTTCGTTAGCCGTGACTTGCAACTGTCGCCCGATGGCGCGCAGTACGCGGCGTATTCCGAGCTGCGCTGGCGTCCGGTCGACAGCCTGGTTCTGGATCTTGGCGTGCGCTGGGACCAGCAGACCTATACGTCGTCTGATGATGATCGCCAGTACAGTCCGCGCGCCAGCGTGCTGTGGTCGTTCGATGACGCGACGGAACTACGCCTTGGCTTTGGAGAATATTACCAGGCACAGGAAATCAACGAGCTGCAGGTCAGCGACGGCTTGACCGAGTTTTTTCCGGCACAACGCGCACAGCACGTTGTCGCCAACATCAAGCATCAACTGGATGTTGGCATCGATCTCGATGTGTCCATCTATCGCAAGACCTTTCGAACACTACGACCGCGCTTCGAAAACGTTTTCAATACGCTGACGTTGTTACCGGAGCTGCAGTTTGATCGCACACGAATTGACGCTTTCCGGGCGGAGTCGCGCGGCGTCGAACTGATGGCTTCTTTCGGCAGCGGCAGCGACAACCTGTTCTGGTGGCTTGGCTACGCGTGGTCCGAGGTTGAGGATGCGGTGTCTGCCGGAAAAGTTAAGCGCAGCTGGGATCAGACCCACACGGTCAAGGGCGGTATCAGCTGGCGCTGGGGTGCCTGGGACATCAGTGCGGCCGGTGAGGTGCATACCGGCTGGCCGAAGACCGAGCTGGGCACGGTGCGGAACGATTCCCGGTACTCGGTTTTTCATACACTGGACGCGCGCATCAGCCGCGACTTCACGGTAAAGCGCGGCGAGCTGACGGCATTTCTCGAGGTCACCAACCTGTATAACCGTGCTAACCCGTGTTGCACCGAGTACTCGCTGCAACCGACAACCAGCGGCCCGGACGAACTGGTCGCGCGGGAAGCGCACTGGTTGCCCGTCGTGCCATCGCTGGGCGTCGTCTGGCGTTTCTGAGCGCTGCATGAGTTTGTGGGTAATACGTACGTACGCATCAGTATGGGTCGGGCGCACAGTTTTCAGTAGCCTTGCCGTTAAATGATCACCGAATACCGGGTCTGTGGCCCTGGACCGGAGTAACAGCCATGCCAAAACTGACTCAGAGTTACACCTGCGGTGCTTCAAGCAAGCCCATTATCTACGAGACGATCGGCAACAATTTCGAGCGAATCGTCGAGCAGTTTCCAGACACGGAAGCCGTCGTCGCCTGTCACCAGGACGTGCGCTGGACCTATGCCGAGTTCAATCGTCGAATTGACGATCTGGCCACCGGGCTCTTAAGTCTCGGCATCAAGGCGGGCGATCGCGTCGGTGTCTGGGGGCCGAATACAGCGGAGTGGGCACTCACACAAATGGCGACGGCAAAGATCGGCGCCATTCTCGTCAACATCAATCCCGCCTATCGCTTGTTTGAGCTCGAGTACACGCTTAATAAGGCTGGCTGCAAAGCCATCATCAGTGACGAGGCGTACAAAAGCAGCAAGTATCTCGAGATGCTGTACGTGGTGGCGCCGGAGCTGAATACCTGCGCGCCCGGCAAGCTGCGGGCGAAAAAAGTGCCGGCGCTCGAGATTGTGATTCGCATGGGCGATGCCGCATCAGCCGGCATGTTCAATTTTGCCGACGTCACTTCGATGGGCGGTGACGCTGAACGTGCGCGGCTGACAGCGCTGCGTACGGAGCTGCGTCCGGACGACCCGATCAATATCCAGTTTACGTCGGGTACCACGGGCAGCCCGAAGGGCGCCACGCTGACACACTGCAATATTCTCAACAACGGTTACCTGACCGGTGCCGGCATGCAGCTGACACCCGCGGATCGTTTGTGCATGCCTGTACCGTTGTATCACTGCTTCGGCATGGTGCTCGGTAACCTCGCGTGCTTTTCGCACGGCGCGACCGTCGTGTATCCAAGCGAGGTTTTCGATCCTGAGTCGACGTTGCGAGCAGTCCAGGAAGAGCGCTGCACTGCTTTGCACGGTGTTCCGACCATGTTCGTCACCGAACTCAGTCATAAGGATTTCGACAGTTTCGATTTACGAACTCTGCGAACCGGTGTCATGGCCGGTGCACCTTGTCCGGTCGATGTGATGAAGCGCGTGATCTCCGACATGCACATGAAGCACATCCTGATTGGCTACGGCCAGACCGAGCTGAGCCCGGTCAATCACCTGACGCTACCGGACGATCCACTGGAAAAACGCGTCGAGACTGTCGGCCGGGCCGTGCCCTGGCTCGAAGTAAAACTCATTGACCCGGAGGGTCGGGTGGTGCCGATCGGCGAGCGCGGCGAGGTTTGCACGCGCGGCTATTCGGTCATGCTCGGATACTGGGAAGACGAAGAACAAACACGCGCGACCATCGATGAGGCGCGCTGGCTGCACTCGGGCGACCTCGGGACGATGGATGACGATGGCTATCTGCAGATTGTTGGCCGCATCAAGGACATGATTATTCGTGGCGGCGAGAACATCTATCCGCGCGAAGTGGAAGAGTTCTTGTATACGCACCCGGCGATCAGTGAAGTGCAGGTATTTGGTATCCCGGACCCGAAGATGGGCGAAGAAGTGTGTGCCTGGATACAGCTAAAGGACGGGTGCTCACTGTCCGAAGAGGAAGTTAAAGCGTTCTGTAAGGGCCAGATAACGCATTTCAAGATTCCGAAACACGTGCGCTTTGTCGAGGACTTCCCGATGACCGTTACGGGCAAGATTCAGAAATTCAAGATGAGCGAGATGATGGTTGAGCAGGTAGCGAGTGCTGCTGTTCTTTCACATTAAAATAGTTCAACTATCGGTTTGAACCCGCCAAAGATCAGGCGCTTGCCGTCGAACGGCATCGGATACTTCTTTGGGTCCATCCGCTCGTCATTAAAGTCGTCAGACATCATCGACTTCATAGCGGCATCGCGCGTTTCCTTGTCTGGCCATTCGATCCAGGAAAATACAACCGATTCATCCTCTGTTGCCTGAACCGCCTTGCCGAAGTCAGTGACCTTCCCTTCAGTCACATCGTCAGCCCAGCACTCGACAACTCGAGTTGCACCAAATTCCGTGAATATTGTATCGACTAACTTGGCGTACTCAATAAATTTCTGCTTGTTCGCGGTCGGTACCGCTATGACAAATCCATCGATGTAGCTCATTGTTGTACTCCTGCAGTTCGACCAACAGCGGCCCTTTCCAATACGCTAAATACTAGCAGTTGAGCGGCTGTTTGTGGCGCACACCGGCCAGTGGAATTGACGGCCGACACATTTAAACGTTTGAGAACACTGCCCCACAAAAAAAGGGCAGTCGCGAGTTATCGCGACTGCCCAAGCCGATCGAGCCAATCTCCGTGCTAAAAGTATAAAACCTAAAGACTTAGATCAAAGCTGTTAACAACCTCAAGGGGGACGTACTTACTGCCAGCTGAGAGGTTGTAGTCGATCGTATTACCCAAATTAGAACTTCAGGCCCAAGGCACGGATCACGTCCATCGTGACGTACTTCTTACCTGAAGAAAGACCGTTGCGATCTGCATAGCATTGAGCAGCCTGCAGCGTGCACTGACCCATGACGCCATCAATCTTGCACTCGTTGCGGTTCGGGCCACATTTGCAGCAACCAGAATCGTTCAGAGATGTCTGCAAGGCAGCTACGTTCTCGCGAGTCATATTGACTTCACATAGAACCGGACGCCATTCAGTGCGCTCGTCGCTAACCTTGTTGTTGCGTGTGACGGTGGTGTACTCAGCCGGGATCGGGATACGACGCTCGGTAGCCGGTTGTGCCAACTTGGTCACTGCAACGTCGCCGTATACGGCAGGAATCACGACTTCGCGGGTCGTCTCGGGACGAACCTGCTTGGTCACTTTCACTGTGCGGTATTCAGCAGGAACAGTAACTTCACGCGTTGAAGCAGGCGTCTTCAAAACTGTCTTCTTGACAGTCTTGTACTCGGCCGGAGACTCAACCTTGCGTGTCGTTGCTGGCGATACCAGTATCTGCTTCTCGATGGTCTTGTAAGTAGCAGGAATCTCGACCAGGCACATCAGGTCGCCGGTGTCTTCCACGCGGGTCTCGATTACCTTGAAGTCGCCAAAACGCTGAACTGCCTGCGTCGCGCTGGACATGGCAACACCGCTACCGGTGCCTACGCCAGTACCGCGCTTCCACTCTGTACGAGCGGGCTGATCAAGAACAGTTTCCGTTTCCGTTTTGTAAACAGCGGGAACTTCAATCGTCTCGGTCGATGCGGGCTTGACCATTACACGTTCTTCGATGGTGCCATATACAGCAGGCACAACCGTTAGCTTCGTGGTCGCAGGCTTAACCAATACTTGCTCTTCGACTGTCTCGTACTTGGCAGGAATGACTTCGAGCTTGCTCGAGGCTTCCTTGACGATACGCGTTTCTTTAGACTTGCTCGTAGCGAGCAGGAATGATTTCGATGCGCTCTGATGCTGCACGCTTCAGAACCTGTTCCGAGCTGGTCGTGTACTTGGCCGGAATGATGACGCGTGCATAGCACTCGCCCGGCTTCGGGTCAGAGGGCATCAAGCCGGTGTTGCTGCTGGATGTACTCGTGGTTGAAGCGCTGTCTGCGATGCGCGCCTGGGCGTTCGCAAGATCCCTGTCCTTGGCGGACAGTGCGGATTCGAGCTCGGTAACACGCCGTTGTGCAGTCGCAAGCTCGGCTGCAGAAATCGTGCTGCTGCCGGATGTGTCTGCTGTCGTTTCTGATGCCATTGTTGAACAACCGCCGGCGATGGCAGCGCCCGCCAGTACGGCAAGCGTTTTTGCCAGTTTGATATTCATTTCCCACTCCTGAATTGGTCACTCGTTGAAAGTGGCCGCATTATAGGGCTGGAATTAGCTATCCCGTCGCACTGTAACAATCGTTGACAAATGGACGACAGGGCCCGCTCGGGCGGGCTGCGGCAGGTCGGGAGGTGGGTCGTGCAGGCCTCAGTCGGTCTTGGCGACCAGATCGATCTGGTCTTCGATCATTTCAAAGCCAATGATGGTATTCGTGTCCGGGCTGACGATGGCAGCGCCTTGCGTCAGACAGGTGGTCGAACTCGCGGAGCTGCTCTTGAAACAGAAATCGGCGTTGGAGTTGATCGTCTGCATGATCACCGAGCCATCTTCGAGGGCTGACTATCAAGACCGTTTCGTGAAGTTCGGTGGTTTGTGGGACGGCGGCGGTTTGAGTACTGCAGGCCGACAAGGCGATGACGCAGGCCAGTAGGGACGCAATAGACAGGTTTTTCATGATTAACCCCTGTGATCGATAGTGACCTGAACGCGTCAGGACATGCCCCCTGGATACACCGTTTTTCGATACTTCGTGTTCCGCTTAGCACCAGACTAGCAGCCGGAATCTCACGCAAAGCGTGACCGAGATCAAACTTTGCACCGTGCACCGTTGGTTTCTGCCGACAATTGTCAACAACTGTGACATCTGTCGATTTGCCATTGTCCAACGGCGTGCAGACGCCGAAGATAATCCAACAAGAGTCGTTTGCACGGCCGCAGGGCGAAAACGTCCGGAAACGGAGGGAATATGGCAACTGCCGCAGTTACAGAGATTTCAACGGCATCGCAGGAAAGTTTCAAAGACGCGATTAACAAAGGGTTCGACCAGGCCAACAACACGCTCACCGATATAGAGGGAGCGTGGGTAAAAGAAATGAAGGTCGTGGTCAAAGGTGGCCGAGTTCAAGAGTACCGGGTCAATATGAAGCTCACGTCCGTCGTTCAATAGTCAATTAATAGACGTATCGGAAGGGTTGGCAGTGCGAGTATATTGATGCCTGACGGTAGCGAATGACACAGTGGTTCGATTTTGGCGTGCACAGAGGCGATGTTAGTGAATAGCGAAAAGGGAAAGACCATTGAGATCGCCGACCCGTTCGCACGTCGGCTGGTCGGCAAGTACCTTGAAAATCGCAATGACGACATCGCCAAGCTGACGAACGCCCTTGGCTGCGACGATTTCGAAACGATACGCATTACCGGACACAATCTTTTTGGGTCCGGGGCGGCCTACGGATTTGACGATATCTCCACAATGGGCGCTGGTATCGAGAGCGCCGCCACCAACCGCGATGGCCCGGCGATTGAGCGTCTGATTGGCGATCTGCAGGAGTTGTTGCGGAAAGTCACGGTTCGTTAGCCGGCGCCACGAGACGTTTTCAGGAATATCGGCTGTAATATCCGCCACTTGCCGGCAATACGGCCTATAATAGGCGATCAGCTGGCGCAACTACCAAACCAATAAAGCCGCCGGCACCTGCCGCAGCAAGCCCGAATATTGTCGCTGTGGACTGGAGCAGATTTGCGAGTTGCCATACTTGAAGACGATCCCGATCAGGCCGAGTTGATTCGGCTCTGGCTGACCCACGCAGAACATTCGGTCGATTGTCATGCCGATGCCGCCACGTTCCTGCGTGCTGTCCGGCGCGACAGCTTCGACCTGTACGTGCTTGACTGGGTCCTGCCAGACCTCAGTGGCATTGAGGTGCTGAGAAAACTGCGTGACGAGCTGTCGGATTACACGGCAGCGGTTATCGTGACGGCGAAGAACGAGGAAAAGAGCATCGTGCGGGGGCTGGAAGCAGGCGCCGACGACTACCTGACAAAACCGGTGCGTCAGGCGGAACTGGTTGCAAGAGTGTCTGCCGTGTTGCGACGCGCGGGCGGACGCAAGCCCGAAAAAGACCTGGACGTTAGTCCATACTCGCTGAATTCTGGAAAAAAAGATGTTGAGCCTGAGGGGCGAAAAAATCAGCTTGACGAATCGGGAATTTGAACTGGCCGATTTCTTCTTCAGGCATGCTGGAAAAATGATATCGCGCAGTCACATCCTGGAGGCAATCTGGGGGATTGATAACAAGTCCGTGTCGACACGTACGGTAGATACCCACGTCAGCCGCTTGCGCAAGAAACTGAATTTGTCAGAGGAAAATGGCTGGAAGTTGTCCGCCATTTATCAACACGGTTACCGTTTGGAACGAGTCGACGCATAGCAACTCGACGACAGGTAAGGGAAGAAAAGCAATGGAACATAAAGACAAGCAGGACGAAACAGGCATGTCAGCCGAGAACGCGGATGGCAACGTTGAGCAAATACGGGAAATCCTGTTTGGCGGGCAGATGCGTGACTATGAGCGTCGCTTCGCCGCCCTCGAGGAACGGCTAACCCGGAACGTCGAGCAGATTTCGCAGCGTTTTGAGAATCGGCTGGAACAGTTGGACGCTTTTGCAAAACAAGAGCTTGAGAAGTTTTCTGAGCTGATGCAACAGGAACGCTCGACACGCGAGGAAGGCCGCGAGCAGGGCGTAAAAGAACTGCACGATGTGTCACAACGCGCAGAGTCGCAATATGCCGAACTCCAGGAGCGACTGGGCGGGGAAGCAAACGATCTTCGGCAACGACTGCAGGACAACATCGAAGAGCTGTCCAGTGTAATTCACAATACCGAAAAGCAGCTCAGTGAGGGTTTCGTCGCCGAAACGAAGAAAGTAGCGGATACGTCTGTCAGGCGGGACGACCTGGCCGCGCTGCTCAGCGACATTGCCAATCGCTTGACGAAAGATCAGTAGTCCACACGATAATTATCGATGAACGACCTCGATCAATTAAAGCAGCTGCTGTTCGGCGCTGAGAAACAGACCCTTGATCAAATTTCTGATCGGGTAGAGCGTCGGGAGGTCCGAACGGCCGACGTCGCAGAAGTGCTCTCGGAAGCGATTGACCGCAGCTACCGTGAAGACAGCGAGCTCGTTGAATCTCTGACGCAGCCGGTTGGCGAGTGTCTGCAGCGTGCTTTCCGAGACGACCCGGAAACCTATGGCGACGCGCTGTACCCGGTCATGGGCCCCGCCATTCGGAAATCAATCATGCACGCGCTGCGAAATTTTTCGCAGCAGATCAATGAGGCCGTCGAGCATAGCGTTAGCCCGCAGGGGCTTAAATGGCGCTGGCAGGCATCACGCGCCGGCATACCTTTCGGCGAGTACGTACTGCAGAAGACGATGCGATACCGCGTCGAGCAGGCGTACCTGATCAGTCGCGAAAACGGCCTGCTGGTTGGTCACGTGCATCACGAGGCGTCGAAAATCAAGGACAGCGATGCGGTGTCGGCGATGTTCACCGCGATCCAGGATTTCGTCAAAGAGTCGTTCTCGCCGGATCGCACCGGTCGGCTGGAGTCTGCCGACATGGGCGATTTCACACTCTGGGCTGTGCATGGGCCGCATGCCTTGCTCGTTTGCGTCATTCGCGGTGTGCCGCCCAAAAGTCTGCGCGCTGATCTGAGCGCTGTCCTCGAGCGTATCCATTTTCGTTACGGTGAGGCTATTCGGCAGTACAAAGGCGATACGGCCACGGTGCCCGAAGTTGAAGTCGAACTGGAACGGTGCCTGCGCTTCGAGGCTCGCGAAGAAAGCAAGAAAAGTGGCGGGGCCGTGCCCATCTGGATGGTCGTGCTGCTCCTGCTGCTGCTCGCCGCGGCCGCGTTCTTCGGTTACCGCAGCTGGGCTTATTCGCAGCAGCTGGCGAAATTTGATGACGCGCTGCGTGCTGCTCCCGGCATACATGTGACCGCCGTCGAGCGTGACGGGCCGGATATTACGGTGCGAGGCCTGCGAGATCCGCTGGCGGCAAGTATCGACGATGTCGCAGCAAGCCTCGACATACCGATGGCGCGCGTCAGCGCCGACATGCAGCCGTTTCAATCGCTGCAGCCGGAAATTATTGCGGCGCGAGCGGCAGAGCTGTTCAGCAAACCCGACACCGTACAGCTTAACGTTGTCGAAACGACGCTCGTCGTCAATGGCACGGCGCCGTCGGCCTGGAAAGACCAGCTGCAGGCCGGGTTCAAGACACTCGCGGGCGTGAATGCTCTTGATCTGAGCGGTTTGACTGAGGAGGTGATCGCGGAGCCAATGTCGGTCCCGATGCCTGACACCAGGCAGTTGTTACTCGACAGGCTCACCGTCCTTAACCAGCGACGATTCTTCTTCGACCAGGGTGTGCAGTTTGTAGCCGGCGACGAGGACGCGCTTTCCCAATATGTGGTGCAGGTGCGAGAGCTGCAGGCTGATGCTGAGCAAGCGGCCTTCTCGGTATCGGTAACGCTTACCGGATCGACCGATGGCATCGGCGATACCGCCAGAAACGCCGTCGTTGCCGAACGGCGCGCCGTCACGGCGCTCGAACGACTTGCGGCTGCGGGCGTTACGGCACGATTGTCCGCACTACCTGCCGGCCCCGCGGTAACTGGTGAGCGTCGCGAGGATCTCTCCCAGGCGCTACGTGCAGGTTGATCTGGAGCTGCAAGAGTTGCCGGCTACGCAATGACACGCCTGACCAGCAAAGTGTGCATCGTCGGCGATTTTGCTGTGGGCAAGACCAGCGTTGTAGAGCGCTTTGTCAGCAACCATTTCTCGGGTAAGTACCTGAGTACGGTGGGCGTCAAGATCGACACGAAAGAGATTGAACAGGCCGCAGCCGGTGTCTCGCACAAACTCGTCATCTGGGACGTTGCGGGATCTGACAGTTTCGGTGACAGGGAATTCGCCTACCTGCGTGGCGCAAGCGGCTATATCTTTGTCGCAGATGGCACTCGTGCGCTGACCATCGAAGCGGTGGAGACCATTCAGTCGCAGATTGGCGAGAAGTTCGGGGCCGCGCCCTCGGTACTCCTGGTCAACAAGCGCGACCTGGTGGCTGAATGGGAAGTTAGTGATGAGCGTTTCGAGGCGTTGAGTGCGTCTTTCAACGGCGCCTTCAAGACCAGTGCCAAAACCGGCGATGACGTCGAGGATGCATTTGCGCGGCTTGCACAGCTCATTGTCGAGAACGAGCTGCGAGGCAAGTAATGGCGTTGCCCGCACCGGTAGTTAGTTACCTGCAAAGCAATTTTCTGGAAGAGACTCGCCCGTTTTGCCTGTTGCTCGACGCGAACTATCGCGTCGTGGATAGCTGGGGGGATAACGGCTGGTGCGGGTTAACGGGCATCGAGCCCGGCGCCGATATGCGCGAATCAGCCCCGTTTCTGGTCGGCCTGCCGCTGACGGAAACGCAGAGGTTTGAATTCATCGAAACCGTCGGCCGGGCGATCGTACACGCACACCTGGTTCCCGATCGCGACAACTGTTACGTCGTGTTGCTGGATGCCCGCGTCGCACATGCCGCGCAGCAGACCAAGCAGCACTCGGTGAATGAGCATCGGTTGATGCACGTGCGCCAGCGCAAGTTTATCGCTCGCCAGCGCGAACTGATCAGTGAGCTGATCGAGACGCGCTCCGAGCTGGAGCATCATCGTCGCGATGCGGAACGCAGCAGTGCCGAGAAGAGCCGCTTCATCGCTTCAATGTCGCACGAGTTTCGCACGCCGCTGGCGTCCATCATCAACTATGCCGAGCTCGCCGCTGCCGGCGATACCAGCACCAATGACGTGCAAAAATGCATCGAGACGATTTCACGTTCCGCCAAGCACTTGACGTCACTGGTCGAGGCGCTGCTCGACGACGCCAGGCTCGACGCCGGTCAGCTCGAGTTACTTGAGCACGACTTTGACTTGCACAATGTCTTTGATGACCTGGCTGCGATGATGGCGCCGTTGGCAGCAGAAAAGGGGCTATCGTTTGTCACCCTTGTCGATCCCGATGTTCCGGGCGTCATTCATGCCGACGAGGTTCGCCTGCGTCAGGTTTTAATCAATGTCCTGGGTAACGCGGTTAAATTCACCCTTGAGGGCAGCGTCAAAATCACTGCTACGTACGCTGTGGACAGACTCCGGATAACGGTCGCCGATACCGGCCCGGGTATCAGCGTCGAAGACCAGGAGCGTGTGTTTCGTGCGTTCGAGAGAGGCGGCGCTCGCGACAAAGCGGGCGCCGGACTGGGATTGACGATTTCCTTGCGGCTCGTGCAGCTGATGCGCGGCGAAGTCTCGCTGGAATCCGTACAGGGCGAGGGATGTAAGGTAATTATCGTTATTCCGGCAGCGGCAAGTGCCGCCCCGATCGGGCACGACACCGGTATGTTTGCTGCACTGGGAAGCGACACGATGGCGCAGAAACCGCTGAGCGTTCTGATATGCGATGACGATGCCGACATGGTAGCGCTGGTCGAACATTACCTGCACCGGTCGGGGTACGGTTTGATAACCAGTTCAGACACGACCGAGGCGATCGAAAAAACGCTGAAATACGAACCCGACCTGGTGCTGATGGACTGCAACATTCCGGGGATTGGCGGTGTCGCCGCCGCCCTCCAACTCCGCGAACGAGGTTACGCGAAGCCCATCGTCGCGCTGACGGCTTCCAACCTGGATGCCGAGGAGCAGGGCGCTTTCACCCGCTTCTTCAGAAAGCCTGCGCCGATGCAGGAGCTGCTTTCCGAAATCAAACGCCTGACACACTAGGTTTCCGCAGTGATTGGGGGCGGTCGTGAAGGTTAACAGCGTAGTCATCGTTATCAGTTTCGTCATCCTGCTGATCTCGTTCTGGAACCGTAACGACCTGCCGGAAACAATCGACGCTGTGACCGAGCTCCGCGACGAGCCACGGCAAACGATGACGCGGGCCGGAGCGTTTTACGCCACCTACAATGATGTGGACTACCGGGTCGAGCCCGAATACGAGTATGACCTGCATGGCCTCGTGGTTTCTTTCAGGCACCACGATGGCAATAGCCGCATGCATTTTCTTGCCAACGACCACCTCAACATGATGGATGTCTGCGTTGTCTGGGGCGATAGCGCCACCAGCGGCAAGCTGGGTAAGATCAATTTCTGGAACGGGATCTTTACCTGCAATGTGCGGACACGCGATGACGAGGCATGGGCCGCTTTCAGCATGCAGCAGCTGTCAAACAATCACCTGATATCGGCTGACGAGGCCATTCGCGACCAGGTAAAGGCCATCAGGATTGGTGACCAGATTCGCGTGCGCGGCTATCTCGCAAGCTATAGCAGCGAAGCAGGTGGCAAGCGCGGCACCAGCACGACCCGCACCGATACCGGTAACGGTGCGTGTGAGACGGTGTTTGTCGAGAAGTTCGAGATCGTCAAAGCGGGGCGCAGTGCCTGGCGCCAGTCGATGTGGGCCTCGCTGCTGGTGTTGCTCCTGGGTCTGGCCGTGCATTTCAAACGGCCGTACCGCCCGTTTCGCGATGATGATGAACAATAACGATGAACGATAATGATGACTGATGCGCCGCTTCGGTCAGCTCCGGGTCTGGCCAAGCGCACTGGAACAAAGGACAATTCAGTCCACTGAATAAATAGCCGGACAAGGCGGGATCATGGGGTTTTTTGAGCGATACCTGACGGTGTGGGTGCTGCTGTGCATCGTTGCCGGAATTGCGCTTGGCAAATACGCGCCGGAGGTTGCGACAGCGCTGGATGGCATGGCGATAACCGTCAATGGGGCACCGGTAATCTCGATACCCATCGCACTGTGCCTGTTCTTCATGATGTATCCCATCATGGTCAAGATCGACTTTCATGAGGTTTTAAAAGCAGGTAAGGCCTTGAAGCCGGTCGGTCTGACGCTGTTCATCAACTGGGCGGTCAAGCCGTTCACGATGTACGCGATATCGAGCTTTTTCCTCGGCACACTGTTCCTGGGATTCATCGGGCCTGATGCCACGGACCTCGTGAAGATGCCGCTCGGCGAGTCGATGGTCGTCGGGGATACTTATGGCGCAGGCCGCGTGGTACTCGTTGACGGTGTCAGGATGCTGGAGGTGCCGTTGTGGCGCAGCTATCTCGCTGGCTGCATATTGCTCGGTATTGCACCGTGCACGGCGATGGTACTGGTGTGGGGTTACCTGTCGAAGGGCAATGACGGCCATACGCTGCTGATGGTCGCCGTCAATTCGCTGATCATGCTCGTGCTGTTCGGTTTTATCGGCGGTTACTTGCTGGGCGTCGGCAGGCTGCCGGTCCCGTGGCAGGCACTGCTGCTGTCGATCGGCGTTTACGTCGCGCTACCGTTGCTCGCCGGCTACCTGTCACGCAAGTGGATCATTGCAAGCAAAGGCGATACCTGGTTTCGCGAGCGCTTTTTGCACTACCTGACGCCGGTTACTATTACGGCGCTGCTGGTTACGCTGATTTTATTGTTCTCATTCAAGGGTGAGACGATCGTCCGCAATCCGCTGACAATCCTGTGGATTGCAATACCGCTGTTCGTGCAAACGGTGCTGGTGTTCGCGCTCGGTTACGGCCTGGCCAGGCTATTCAAGCTGAGTTACGAGGACGCCGCGCCGACCGCGATGATCGGTGCTTCCAATCATTTCGAGGTTGCGATCGCCACGGCGGCAATGCTGTACGGTCTTTCATCGGGCGCGGCGCTGGCTACCGTCGTCGGCGTACTGATCGAAGTACCGCTTATGCTAATGTTGGTCAGGTTCTGCCTCGCAACGCAAAGCTGGTTCCGGCCCGCGAGGCAATGAGCGACTAGCACTTACAAGGTTGATCCATGCGCACTTCTGACGCTCAAAATTGACCGGTTACCCGCTAATGGGACTCGGCTTTCGGCCGTTCTACCTGCTTGCGGCGGGTTTTGCGATCGTCACGATTGTTCTCTGGCTGTTCGCTTTTAACGGTACGTTGGCCTACGGTAGTTATCTGCAAGGCAGTTTTCTGCACAGCCACGAAATGGTGTTCGGATTTGCGGTTGCAGTGATCAGTGGTTTTCTGCTGACCGCCGTACGTAACTGGACAGGGCTGCCGACGCCAACCGGGCATGCGCTTGCCGCGTTAGTGAGCGTGTGGCTGGCGGGACGCCTGCTCATCGTTACCGGACCGCCGATTCTCGCGGCCCTGATCGATGTCCATTTCGTTCGCATGCTGGCCGTCGCCGTCGCCCGGCCAATCATCAAAGTCGTAACCAGGCAAATACCAAATTATTGCACTGGCTGGCCCTCATGCCTGCAACTCTTTACCATTGGGCTCTCCGCGTCTGCTGCCGGTGGTTAGCTGCCAGGCAGCGTTTCCTGCACAGCCACGAAATGGTGTTCGGATTTGCGGTTGCAGTGATCAGTGGTTTTCTGCTGACCGCCGTACGTAACTGGACAGGGCTGCCGACGCCAACCGGGCCGGCGCTTGCCGCGTTAGTGAGCGTGTGGCTGGCGGGACGCCTGCTCATCGTTACCGGACCGCCGATTCTCGCGGCCCTGATTGATGTCCTTTTCGTGCCCATGCTGGCCGTCGCCGTCGCCCGGCCAATCATCAAAAGTCGTAACCAGCGCAATTACAAAATTGTTGTCCTGCTGGCCCTCATCGCCCTTTGCAACATCTTCTACCATCTGGCCGCAATGGGTCCGCTGCCTGCGTGGCTCACCTACACAACGATCATCGTTGCGCTGGATCTGCTGACCATTTTGTATGCGATAGTCGCCGGCAGGGTCATTCCGGCCTTCACTCGGAACGCGATTGCCAGCTCGGATCCGAGGAGCTCGACGTGGGTCGAAGTGGCAGCGTTCGGCGCGCTGATATTGACTATCATTGTCAAGATCAGCAGCGACTGGGTGCATGTTCCAGCGTTGCTGCCCAATGCTTTGATCATCATCGCCGCCGTCGCGCACACGTTTCGCCTTACTTATTGGCAGCCTTACAAAACCGTCGGCAACCCGTTGCTGTGGATGCTGCCGGTGGCGTATTCGTGGTTGCCGATCGCGTTATTGCTGCGCGTGCTGGCGCAGTATTCGATGGTCGCACCGAGCGCCTGGATTCACGCGCTGACCATCGGGGCTATCAGCAGCCTGATGCTGGCTATGATGGCGCGCAGTGCGCTGGGGCATACCGGCCGGGACCTCAAGGCCAGTGGCATGGACATGGCCGCTTTTGTGTTTTTGCAGCTGGCAGCAATCCTGCGCGTACTCGCCAGCCTGCTGCCTGCCGATATTTACTTCTTGATCGTTGTCGCGTCCGGCGTTCTATGGGTGCTGGCATTCGGCACCTTCCTGTACCGCTACCTGCCCATGCTGGTACAGCCCCGCATCGATGGGCGGCCAGGATAGCCACGCCGCTCTCGGCAACTAACCCGGCAGGAAGATAGTCGCCGGGTGTTCCAGCATTTCCTTGATGCGCTGAATCATTGCGGCGGCATCGTAACCGTCGACAAAACGGTGATCGAACGACGACGACAGGTTCATCATCAGGCGCACAGCGACCTGACCGTTGAATACGACCGGTCGCTCCACGGCCCGGTTGACGCCAATGATCGCGACTTCGGGGTTGTTAATCACCGGCGTAGAGGCGATGCCCCCGAGTTTCCCGAGGCTCGTGATGGAGATGGTCGAACCAGTCAGTTCGCTCTTGGTAGCCTTGTTATTGCGCGCCGCGAGCGACACGCGCCGGATATCTGCCGCCAGGTCGTCTAACGAGCGAACTTCAGCATGCCGCACCACCGGTACCTTGAGGCCGTCGGCCGTCTGCGTGGCGACACCGAGGTGCACGGCTTCGTGTTGTAACAGCAGGTTGCGTGCCTTGTCATGCGTGACATTGCATTGTGGAAATTCTTTGAGTGCTTTGACGAGTGCGAGGCCGAGAAACGGCAACAGCGTGAGCCGCTCGGCTGCATCCCTGCCGGCGTTAAGGTGCTTGCGCAGCGCTTCGAGTTCGGTGATGTCGATTTCCTCGACATACGCAAAATGGGGTATCTCGCGCTTCGCTGCCGCCATGCGCTCGGCAATCACGCGGCGTACACCAATAATCTTTATTTCCCTGACGCCCGTTGCGGGCAAGGCACCTGAGGAGACCGCTGCTCCGGTCGCCCGTGCCTTGAGGTACAGATCGAAATCCTTGCGCAGAATGCGGCCGCCGGGACCGGATCCGGGGACCAGGCTGAGGTCGATGCCGGTTTCTTTCGCGCGACGCCGGATCGCAGGTGACGTGATAACACGCGCAGGCTCCGCCGAATCGTCAGGCGTTTCTGCCACGGTAGCGGCGATGCGCAACTTCGGGCACCGGCTCGAGGTTCGGCGCGCTTCGCCCGGCTCGGGCGCCGGCTCGGGCGTTTCCGGAACTGCTGCTGCAGGTGCTGCGGCGGCCGGTACTGCGGCGCTGTCCGTTTCGAAGACCACGAGCGGCGCACCGACAGCGACCACATCGCCAGGCTCGCCGGCGAGCTTGATAACGGTGCCGCTTACGGGCGATGAGAGCTCGATGGCTGCTTTGTCGGTCATCATTGTGCCGACGACGTCTTCTTCTTTGACCGTATCGCCGACCTTAATAAGCCATTCACCGATTTCCGATTCGACCGTGCCTTCACCGAGGTCCGGCAATTTGAAAATGAACTCGGTCATGGACGCACCTCCATGACGCGTTGTATCCCAACTGACATGCGTCTCAGCCCCGGGAAGTACTGCCATTCAAAGGCGTGCGGGTACGGCGTGTCCCAGCCGGCGACCCGGCTGATCGGTGCTTCCAGGTGGTAGAAGCAGTCTTTTTGAATCGTCGCCGCGAGTTCGGCGCCGTAACCGCCAAAACGGGTAGCCTCGTGCGCGATCATGCAGCGGCCGGTTTTCTTGACGGAGTCGGTCAGGGTCGTGACGTCGAGCGGCGACATGGTGCGAACATCGATGACCTCACAGTCAACGCCGGTTGCTTTTGCGGCCGCGATGGCAACGTGCACCAGCGTGCCGTAGGTGACGATGGTCAGCTCTTCGCCGGGCAACGCGATTTCGGCGCTGCCGAGAGGCACCGTGTAATAGCCCTCGGGTACTTCGCCTTTCGGATGTGACGCCCAGGAGACGCCGGGCTTGTCGGGGTCGCCGTCGAACGGGCCGTTGTAAATGCGTTTGGGTTCGAAGAAGACCACCGGATCATCGGATTCAATGGCGCTGATCAGCAATCCCTTTGCGTCATACGGGTTGGACGGCATGACGGTTTTGATGCCGCTGACATGCGTGAAGATACCTTCGGGCGATTGCGAGTGCGTCTGTCCGCCGCGAATGCCGCCACCGCACGGTGTACGAATGGTGACCGGTGAGAAGAACTCGCCACAGGAGCGATAGCGAAGGCGCGCGAGCTCGCTGACGATCTGGTCGAAACCCGGGTAAATATAATCGGCAAACTGGATTTCGGCGACCGGCCGCAGGCCGTTAACGCCCATGCCGATGGCCGCCGCAACAATGCCGCCTTCAGAGATCGGTGCGTCGATAACGCGGTGATCGCCGTACTTGCGCTGGAGCCCGTCGGTACAGCGGAACACGCCGCCGAAGTAGCCGACGTCCTCGCCGAGGACGACAACGGTTGGGTCCCTGTCCATCATCACGTCGTGTGCCGAGCGGATGGCTTCGATCATGTTCATCTGTGCCATGACTTATTCTCCACTCAGAATTTCGAGCATGCGGCGACGCTGCGACTCGAGGTTGGCAGGCATCTCGGCATACACATCTTCAAACATCGTGGCGGGATCGAGCCATGGCCCCTCGGTCATGGTCCCGTATTTTTGCGCTTCCTTCCACGCGATCTGCACGTCACTGACCAGCTGCTTCCACAGCGCTTCGTGTTTCGCTTCCGACCAGTGTCCCTCGAGGATCAGGTGCTGTTTCAGGCGCTCGAGCGGATCGCCCAGCGGAAACGATTTCCATTCATCCTCGGGTCGATATTTCGATGGATCGTCGCTGGTTGAATGCGCACCGGCGCGATAGGTGACGTGCTCGATCAGTGTCGGACCGCCGCCGCGCCGTGCCCGGTCTGCGGCCCACAGAGTGGCTGCATAGATAGCCAGCAGGTCATTGCCATCGACGCGAATGCCGGGAATGCCGAGGCCGAGGCCGCGTGCTGCGAACGCGCGGCGCTGCCCGCCCGCCGTGCCCTGGAAGGTGGAGATCGCCCACTGGTTGTTGACGACGTTGAGAATGACCGGCGCCTGGTAAACGGCGGCGAAGGTTAATGCGTAATGGAAGTCGGCCTCCGCGGTGCTGCCGTCACCCAGCCAGGACGCCGCGATATGGTCCTCGCCCTTGATGGCCGAAGCCATCGCCCAGCCAACGGCCTGCGGAAACTGCGTTGCCAGGTTGCCGGATATCGAAAACACGTTGCCCGCTTTCGAGTGATACATGACCGGCAGCTGCCGGCCCTGGCACATGTCTCGCGTGTTCGACAAACACTGGCACATCATGTCGACCAGCTTGACGCCGCGGTACAGGTACAGCCCCTGGTTGCGGTACGACGGGAAACACATGTCGCCCGGGCGAAGTGCCATGCCCTGTGCGATCGACACCGCTTCCTCACCGCGCGACTGCATATAAAAGGAGATGCGTCCCTGTCGCTGAATCTGCCACATCCGGTCATCCAGTGCGCGAGTCAGCATCATCCAGCGCAGCGCGATTTGCAGTTGTGTTGCGTCGAGGTTGGGGTTCCACGGTCCCTTTGCCGAATGGTCGTCGTCGAGCACGCGTACCAGCCCGCTGCTCAGGTGCTCGATATCGCGTGTGCGCGAACCGATCGGCGGTTTGTCAACGCTGCCCGCCGGCGACAGGTCCAGGTAGCTGAAGTCCGGCTTTTCGCCCGGCCGGGCCGTGGGGCGTGGGATCTGCAGTCTCGACTTTTGGATCATGATTAGTCCTTATCGGGCGGCCGCCACGAGGTTGCGGGCCAGCTCGTCGGCGATTTCATTAGTCGGCCGGCCTGTCTCGCTGGCTTCGTCGAAGATCAGTTTCAGGCGCTCTTTGATGCGCCCCACGTCGTCGCGAACCTGGTCCTCGGAGCTGGTGTGGTAGTACTCGCCGGCAACGCTGATGATACCGCCGGCATTGATCACGTAATCCGGGGCGTACAGGATCCCTTGCTTCGCCAACAGCGCGCCATCCGCGGTGGTGGCGAGCTGGTTGTTAGCGGCACCGGCGATAATTTTTGCCTGTATTCGCGGAATGGTCGTTGATGTCAGGATATTACCGAGCGCGCAGGGCGAGAGTATGTCCACGTCAGAAAACAGCAGGTCTTTCGGGGGCACTATCGTGACCGGCAGCTCTGCACTGATGGCTTGCAGGTTCTCACGACTGACATCGGAAACCAGGAGTTCGGCCCCTGCCTCATGCAGCAGGTGGCACAAAGCGGCGCCGACATGACCGACGCCCTGCACCGCAACGCGCAGGCCCTTGAGCGAGTCTGCCCCCAGCTTCACGCTGACGGCGGCCTCGATCCCCTGCAAACAGCCTAAAGCGGTCCACGGTGACGGGTCGCCGCCGGCAACGCCTTCGGCATGTGGCAACCCGGAAACAAACTCGGTCTGCTCCCGAACGTAACGCATGTCATCGACGGTACAGCCAACGTCCTCGGCAGTGATGTAACGGCCGCCAAGAGAGTCGACGGCGCGGCCGAACGCGGCGAACAGTTCGGCAGATTTTGGCGCGCGATCATTGGCCAGGATGACTGCTTTGCCGCCGCCAAATTTGAGGCCGGCAACGGCATTCTTGTAGGTCATGCCACGCGACAGCCGGAGTGCGTCGGTCAACGCGTCGGCATCGTTGGTATACGTCCAGCGACGACAGCCGCCCGCTGCCGGACCGAGCGCGGTCGAGTGCACCGATATGATGGTGCGCAGCCCGGTAGCCTCATCGTGGAAGTGATGCAGAGATTCGTGATTATCGAACTCGGCGTGGTCGAATACGCCCATTTCTGTCCCCTCAGGAGGCCTGCAATTACTAGCTAATATATACCGAAAAAAACCGATAAATCGTGCAAAACCTTTTGTCTAAGTTACTAAAAGAGCATAATTGATGCACTTTTAGTCAAAAATACGTATTAATCATGCAAAGTGTTTCTCTCGACCATACCGACCGCAAAATCCTCGATCTTCTGCAGTCTGAGGCGGGCATCAACGCCTCGGCGATTGGCGAGCGCATCGGCTTGTCGCAGTCGGCCTGCTGGCGACGTATCCAGCGCCTGCGCGAGGAGGGCGTCTTCAGCGATCATCCCGTTATTCTGAATCGCGAGAAAGTCGGATTGACCACCATGGTGTTCGCACACGTCAAACTGACATCGCACGGCCGCAGCAACCTCTCGGATTTCGCGGACGCAATCAGGAGTTATCCCGAGGTAATGGACTGTTACGTCCTGCTCGGCCCGGTCGACTTCCTGTTGCGCATCGTTGCAGAAGACATCAAGGCCTATGAACAGTTCTTTTTCGAAAAATTGTCGCAGCTGCCCGGCATCCAGGAAGTGAACTCCAGCATCGTGCTGTCGGATATCAAACACTCGACGGCGCTGCCGGTTTGATCGTTTTGGGCAAGGCTACGACACGCTGCCAAGCGCGACCCGGATAGCCTCTCCACTCACACCACTGGATTCCTCGGACGCGAGAAACGCGATCATCTCGGCAACTTCCTGTGGAGTCGCGACACGCCCCGGCGGATACAAAGCCGCGCGTTCGTCCCACACCTGGTCGGTCGTTATGCCGCGGTCTTTCGCCTCGTAGCGGGCGGAGCGCTCGGCCATCTCGGTTCGCACCCACCCGGGCAAAACGGCGTTTGCGGTGATGCCGTGCGATCCGGCGTCTCGGGCCACCGAGCGCATCAACCCGATCAGCCCGTGTTTGGAGCTCGTGTAGGCGCTGCCGGCGTGCTCGGCGACCAGCCCAGCGGTAGAACTCGTATAGACGATACGTCCGTAACGGCGCTCGGTCATGCTCTGCAACACCAACCGCGAAAGATGAAACGGCCCGTCGAGATTGATGCGCATCGTCTCGTCCCAGACCTCCGGCGATTGTTTCCAGACGACCTTTTCATGGGCGGAGCCAATGCCATGGTTGCATACCAGTATTTCGATTGGTCCCAGCCGTTGTTCAGCATCGGCGACGGCATCCGCACAGCCTTTTGGCGTGCCCAGGTCGGCGACGTAGTAATCGAGGCCCGTGGCGGCAAGTTCCTGTTCGCCCCTGGCAACGCACATTACGTGCGCGCCACGCGATGCCAGCAGGTCGGCCGTGGCGCGGCCAATGCCACGCCCGGCGCCGGTAATGAGTGCAACGCGTCCTTGTACTCCAGCCATACTGCAATCACTCCGTGGCGAATGTGGCAACCTTGAGTGCCGAATAAGTCGATACCGAGGCCCGCTTCATGCCTTGCGAATTGTAGGGCATCGCGATTTCTCCACCGCTCGTGATCGCAATGACGCCGGCATCGCCGCCGAGGCGTTTCACTTCGTCCAGCATTTCACCGATTGCATCCGACAGTGCGATGCCGGATCGATAGCGAAACGCGATCGATGCCGCGCCACCGGCGCGGATGATGTGCTCCCCGGTACCCGTGCACGAGATCGCGATGTTGTCGTCCGCCCAGGTGCCGGGGCCGATCAGTGGCGTGTCGCCGATGCGGCCCTCGAGTTTGCCGAACGTGCCGCCGGTCGACGTGGCGGCAGCCAGACCCCCGGAGGTATCCAGCACAACGGCGCCAACGGTCCCGTGGGTGTTGTCGGAGAGTTCATCACGGTTAACGCCGACCGGTAAGGTGTAATAGTCCGCCGGATCAGGCACCTCGGCAAAACCATTCGCGCGAGCAAATTTGACGGCGCCTGGTCCTGACAGCATGACATGCGGCGTTTTTTCCATGACCCCGCGGGCAACCTGCACCGGGCTGACGAAATCGCGCAGCGCTGCAACGGCGCCAGCGGCGCGAGAACGACCGTCCATGATGGAGGCATCGAGTTCGACGTAGCCGGCGCTGTTCGGTGCCGAGCCGCGGCCGGCGACATACAGGCCGCTTGCCTCCAGTTCCGTTACTGCGTAATCGACGACATCCAGCGCGCTGCGGCCCTCAGCGAGCCAGCTTTCGCAGTTCCGGGCCAGCTCCCGCAGGTGCTCTTCGGTGACAGCGTAGTCACGCCCTGCGACGGCGCCGGCGCCGCCGTGCAGGGCCAAGCGCGTAGTTCTTGCTGAAATCGGACATCGAGGTAATTTACCCGGCTTCGGCCAGTGCGTACACAAAATTGACGTACGCCTTTTCAATTTCAGCCGCCTGCGTGTCTGGAGCGCAAATTACGGCTTTTTTTGGGATCGGGCCCATCCAGGCTGGGTGGATCAGAAATCGGCATATGGGATCCAGAGGTCCGGCGGTCACGAACGCCAGGATAAACCCCGGCCACCGATCGTGTGGCTCCTTTTATAGAGCGACGCCACGGCCACCAGCAGGATCCGCGTGCCCCGCGCTTTCCCACAAACTTTCGAAAATCAGCAGGTTGCGGGGTCCATGGCGTCGGCCCAGGGTATCGTCAGTGGTCATTTCGGCGTCGGTGAGGGTTGACCTGATCGGGCGTCCAGACCGGCGTTGTTGTATTTTTGACACAAAATACCGAATCCGGACGGAAAACGCGGAATCGGCCTTAAGTCCTTTAAATACATAACATACAGCCGCAAATATTTACTGCCTTATTGAATGGTGGTATAAGATGCGCTTGGCGTTGTGCTTTATTTGCAACGTTTGTCTTCAAGCCTTAAGGGGAACACTCATGTCATCGAACAGCAAACTGCAGAACGCAGTTCGCCTGGCTCTTGGAATAGGGGCCGGCGCACTCACTGCCGGTTTTGCGCCCAGTGCTCTGGCACAAAGCGCGGATCAGGAAGTAGCAAAAAAAGACGCACCAATAGAAGAAATCATCACAACCGGTTCGCGAATCGTCACTCAAGACGGATTCGGACGAACGAGCCCGGTGACCGTGATGACTACGGACGACATCTCGAAACTCGGTCTCACCCGTGTTGAAGATGTTCTGAACAGCCTGCCATCGGTTGAGACGGGACTGCATTCGTTTGATGCCAACGGTATTTCAGGTACTGCGTCGATTGACTTGCGTGGTCTTGGAGCATTCCGGACATTGGTACTGATGAATGGTCGTCGCATGCAGCCAGGTGGCGTATCGGCAACCGCGGTTGACGTAAACCAGATCCCCGCTGCCATGATTGAGCGTGTAGAGGTTCTGACCGGTGGCGCATCTGCTACCTACGGCGCAGACGCCGTAGCCGGTGTTGTCAACTTCATCATGCGTCGTATGGACGGTGTTGAATTCAGCATTGGTGCCAGCGGCTACCAGCATGACAACGACAACAAGTATCTTCCGCCGTTGATGGATGCGAAGGGCTTCGATTATCCTACTGGCGGTTCCGGTATTGGTGGCGAAGCCTACAACATCGATCTCGTTGTTGGCTCTAATTTCGCAGATGACCGCGGCAACGCAACTCTCTATGCGACCTGGCGTGAAAACGTTGAGATGCTGCAGGGTGAGCGTGACTACTCAAGCTGTGCATTGAGCAACAGCGCTACGTCATGCGGTGGTTCTGCTAACGCGATCGTGCCGAACTTCTTTATTGCTCCTGCCAGTGATGGCATGTCCCAATACAGCCGTTCGTTGTTCCTTTCCATGGGTGGACCGGATGGTGCTTTGACTCCGTACGATGGGTCTAACACCTACAACTATGCGCCTATCAACCACTTCATGCGTCCTGACACTCGTTATTCGTTCGGCGGTTTGGTCGATTTTGAATTCAGCGAGCGTGCTACCGTTTACCTGGAAGCGAATTTCGCAAACGACCGTACTGCTGGCCAGATTGCAGAGTCGGGCACGTTCTTCAACGAAGAGTACTTTCTGCCCTATGACAACAGCGTGTTCCCGGCGCAGTTCCAGAATGACCTGACGGCTTACTTTGATAACCAGTACTGTCACGAGACCTGGACCAACGATACCGACCCGGATAACCCGCTAGACCCGGCAGACGTGCTTGTGAATCCTAATGCATGTACTGATATCACCCAGTCTGCGACCGAAAACGGCGACGGCGATCCTTCGACGGCCCTTTTTCAGCTGGACGGACTTGGCGGTAACCTGTATTTCCAGGATCCGGATGATAAGACTACCGGTGAATTTGTCCCGTTTGATGAGTATGGCATTTACATCGGTAAGCGTAATGTTGAAGGCGGACCTCGTGCCAGTAACTTCCAGCATGACGGTTTCCGTGTTGCAACGGGTATCAAAGGCGCTATCAACGATAACTGGGACTACGATGCTTCGTTCCTGTATGGCTCGACGTCATCCAGCCTGGCATATATCAACGACTTCTTCGCTCCGAGAATTCGGACCGCGGTAGACGGTGATGCGTGTGCAGCAGACGGCGACTGCATCCCTTACGAAGTATTCACCTACCAGGGTGTTACACCTGAGCAGGCTGCGCCTCTCCTGGGTACGGCTATTGCAACCGGTAAGACTTCTACTGAGGTGATCAATGCCTTCGTGTCTGGCGACACCGGCTTTAACTTCCCCAGCGCTGACGACACCGTAATGGTAGTTGCCGGTTTTGAGCACCGCGTTGAGAAGTACGAGCGTGTTTCAGACTCTGTCTTCCAGGATGGTTCGCTGCTTGGTCAGGGTGGTCCGACGCCGGGCGTAGCAGGCGGATACACCGTTGCAGAGTTCTTCACCGAAGCCAACATTCCGCTGGTAACGGGCGCACCGGGTGCCGAGAATCTGACACTTGACGTCGCCTATCGTTATTCTGACTACAACACCAGTGGCGGAGCCAGCACCTACCGAGTCGGCCTGGATTGGCAGCCGGTTGAGATGGTTCGCATGCGTACCGGTTTCAACCGCGCAGTCCGCGCACCGAACGTCGCTGAGCTGTTCTCTGCTCAGTCCCTCGGTCTGTGGTCTGGTGATGATCCTTGTGCCGGCTCTAGCCCGGCATACACCATTGCACAATGTGCAAACCTGGGTGTATCCGGATCACAGTACGGCAACGTAACTGAGAGTCCTGCTGGTCAGTACAATGGCATATTCGGCGGTAACCCGAACCTGAAGCCGGAGGAAGCCGATACCATCACAGTTGGTTTCGTCATTGATCCGATGGAAACAATGACAGTTTCGGTTGACTACTGGAGCATCGAAATCACGGACACCATCAGCAATATCGGTGCCACGACGATTCTCGAGCAGTGCGGACTGTACGGTGTACTGTGCGACCAGGTTACCCGTAACGCCGGCGGCAACCTCTGGCAGGGTACCGCGGGGTTTGTTGAAGACACGACGGTCAACCTCGGTGAGGCCAAGTGGGAAGGTATTGACCTTGCTGCTAACTACGAGTGGGAAGGGCTGAGTGGTGCCTGGACGGCTAACCTGATTGGCACGTACATGCTGACGAAGGAAACTACGACGTTGCCGGCAGATCCTACCTCAGCATATGACTGTGTTGGTGTAGTTAGCACGCGCTGCTTCGCCTCTCCTGAGTGGCGTCACACGGCATCGGTCTCGTATGACTCCAACGAATGGTGGAGCGTCGAGGGCAGGTGGCGTTACTTCGGTGGTGTTGACTATGACGGAACGACAGACACGATTGCACAATCGGAAATGTCCGACTCTCAGAGCTACTTTGACTTGAACGCTGTCTTCCAGTTCATGGATAACCATGACGTCACAATTGGTGTCAACAACGTTCTGGACGAAGAGCCGCCGATGGTTGGTGGTACTCTGACAACCAACGCCAATACGTATGCAGGTTTCTACGACACACTGGGTCGTTTCCTGTACGCCAAGGCGACTGTACGTTTCTAAGCTTTACTAGAAACATGTAGTACCAGAAAGCGGGCCACTGGCCCGCTTTCTTTTGGGCGGTATAAAACGTAGTCTTGCCGGGCCTTAACACGGGTTCGTATTTGCAGTAATGGGGACAAAATCGGATTTGCAGGCCCGCTGGTTGCTGGTCCAAAGCCTGGAGCGCCAGAAGGACACAGAAGGCGCACTGGAACAGCTGCGCTTGCTGCTGGCTCACGTCAGGAATGACCTGCCTGCGATCGACCAGATTGCAGGCCACATGCGTCAAAGACAGTATCCACTGGATCACGTTCTACGGGCCTACAAGAAGTACCTGGCGTACCAGCCAAACTCCGCGAATGCGGCCTTTAACTACGCCTACAACCTCTCCAGAGCAGCGCAGTTTGAGACTGCGATCACTCAGTACGAGCGTGCACTTGAGCTTGGCATCAGTGCGCCGGAAGAGGTGCATCTCAATATTGCCAATATCTGCATGGATCACTTGCACGCTCACGACAGGGCGAGAGCGCATTTGGGAAAGGCGCTGACTCTGAATCCGAACTATTCCAGCGCGTACTACAATCTGGGCAATCTCGCCGAACAGGAGGGCGACCGGGCGGAGGCTCGCAGGAACTTCGAGAAGTGTGTGCAAATTGACCCGGCTAACGAATCGGCGCTGGCGCGGCTTGCAGACACACAGAAGATTGAGCAGCGTGACGATGCACTTCTCACAAGGCTCGTCGCGACCGCCAGGAATAGCAACAACAGCGATGTGCACTTCGCGCTCGGCAAAGCGTATGAGCAACTGGGTGATTTCGAGCTGGCCTGGCAAAGTTTCTCCAGGGGCAATGCGCTGGACGAACGAGACATGCCCGGGTACAAACCCGCGGCTGCCGAAGAGTATTTCGATCGCATAGCGACGCAGTGCAATGGTGACTGGCTCAGGCAGTACGAGGGTGCGTCGAGCGAGCCCGTGTTCATCTGCGGGATGTTCAGGAGCGGTTCCACGCTGCTGGAGCAGATGCTTGCCGCACACCCTGGTTTCGTTGCCGGCGGTGAAAGCGAGTTTTTCCCTCGACTGGTGGCGCGGGAGTTTCCTGACTACCCCCAGGGACTGGATACTATTTCAGAAAAAAAGCTTCGTAGCTGGCAACAACAACATGCCAGGCAATCGGTGAAGCTCTTTGGAGAGTCAGCCCGGCAGACTGACAAGCGTCCCGATAATTTCCTGTACATCGGGCTTATCAAAGCAATTCTGCCTGCGGCGAAATTCGTGGTAACAGAGCGTGATTGGCGCGACATCGCGACCTCGGTCTACTCTGTGCGACTCGGGCCGAGCCAAACCTATGCAACCAGCCTTAAGAATATTCGGCACTATGTTGGCCTTCAAACCAAGCTCATCAATCACTGGGTTGCCGTGCTCGGTTCCGATTTGAAGCGGGTTCGGTATGAAGACCTGGTTTTGGAACCGCAGGGAACGGTAACCGAGTTGTTGGAGTGGCTCGGAGAGAGTTGGGACGAGAGCTGCCTTGCGTTCCATGAACTAAGAAACAGCGTAAAAACCGCCAGCGTCTGGCAGGTCCGGGAGCCGCTGCACAGCAAGTCGATCGGGCGCTGGAGGAACTACGAACAACAGTTCGTCGATGCATTGGGCGGCCATCCAGAGGCCTGAACGCCCCCACCCTAATCTTGTGGTTGTGTCTCCTCCGTCGAGATTTGCTCCACGCTGGCACCTTCGACGGGCATATTCTCCATCTTCTCGAGTTTGGCGAGCTCGTCAGCGTCGTCATCGCGCGGGTCCTTCTTCTCCCGTTTCACTTCGAGAGATGCAGCTCTGACGCCGCCATTAGCGCTCCGTCTATTACTCTTGTACGCGTCAAGCAGGGCAGCGTTATTGTGAGCAAGGCTGCGACCAATCTCAGGGCGGGTTCCACCCAGGTCGGTCACAGTGAAGTCGTCAATATCCGGCTTCAGGGTGCTTGCCGACTGCAGTGCGACCCGCTCTTTTCCATCAAGGAACTGCAACAGGTGCCGGGATAAATCCGAATCAAACTCGGGGAAAAACTCCCTGTTCCGATCATACAAACTCGATACGCGGAAACCGTTCTTTTCCCTGTAGAACGTGCCTCGATTGGAGTTCACAAATTCGTCCGCATTTTCTTCCAGTGCACGCCACACGTCATCGCCGGAATACGCGGACTTGCGAATATTCGGGCCACCAACGATGCCCTGATAAAGGCCATAAATAACCAGCGGATTGCCATCGTAATTATGCTTCAGGATCGTGAATTGAATATCGTTCAGACTCAGTGACACTCCGGCTACCGTGAGCAGTTTCTTTGCAAAAACGGACTTCTTACCGCGAAACAGCCCCTTAAGATTCCGTTTCGGGTACACCGCGATAATCTCATTCAACACAGTGACGTTATAAAGGTTTAACCAGTAGGCTAATTGCTCGTCGCGCGAGATATTCTCGAGTGGTACTTCTGTCGGTAGCTGCTGCAGGCTGGCCTGAATGTCGAGCAGAAATTGCTGGCCTTTCTCGCTGTCCTTGAAGGTCTCGAAGTAAAAGCGGTTGCCCTCATTGTCGGTCTTCTTGACCCGGGCTTTCATGCGCGTGCCGGTAATGTCCGCGGCCGGCTCGGCGGCTTGCCGATCTGAGCGACCTGTATCAACCACCACGATTCTCAGCAGCTCGGTCAGATCGTCATAATTGATTTTGTACGTGGAAGTGTCGTCAAAACCCCGGAAGGGTTCCGGCACTGTCGGCTCCGCGCCATTAACCGTGTCGTGCAGCACCAAGCAGCCACAAATAGTCAGCATGGCTGCACCAAGATGTCTTGTCATGATCGCCCCCCCAGCATGTTGCACGCCTGTCTGGATAGTTAGGCTGGCGTTTGAGCCTGTACGCACAGCACATTAGAGCCATACGAGCGTGTAGAGTTCAACAGGTTATTCGACCGGCTCGGCCGGAGAATTTTCCAATTCGTCAATGGTAACAGTGGCATTGCGCTGATTTTCCGTCAGGCGTTTCTCGTTGATCTCATGCAATATTGCGAGAAGTTCCGGTTCGATGCGACTTAAGTGCCGGCCTTTCGCGACCATGGAGCTGGAACCGGCGCCGACTGCTGCGCCCATGACGCCACCACCATCCATCGGTACAGTGCTCTTAACTGAGTCCATCAACGCCGCCCTGCTGGTAGCAAAGCTGCCGCCAATTCTTTGATGGGTTCCACCCACGTCGGTCACGTCCCAATCGTCGATATCGGCCTTGAGATTACCTGCCGCCTGCAGCGCGGCTGCCTCGTTCTCTTGCAGATGCTCCATCAGGTGCTCGGTCAGGTCCGATCTAAACTCGGGGAAATATGCGCTGTTGCGGTCGTACAGACTCGATACCCGGAAAGTCTTTTGATCTCTGCTGTAGGTGCCGCGATTGGAGTTGATAAATTCATACGCGTTGTTTTCCAGGGCACGCCACACATCGGCACCGATATAGGCCGACTTCCGAATATTCGGGCCGCCGATAATGCCCTGGTAAAGGCCGTAGATGATCAGCGGGTTGCTGTCATAGTTCTGTTTGAGAATCGTAAACTGAATATCGTTCAGGCTCAGTGGTACGCCGGCAACCGTGAGCACTTTTGCTGCAAAGATGGAGTTCTTGCCACGGAATAATTTCTTGAGATTCCGTTTCGGGTAGACCGCAATAATCTCGTTCAGAACAGTGACGTTGTACAGGTTCAACCAGTAGGCTAACTGCTCGTCGCGCGAGAAATATTTGAGTGGCGCATCCGTTGGCAGCTGCTCAAGGCTCTTCTGGATGTCACGAAGAAACTGCTGGGCCTCCTCATCGTCCTTGAATGTCTCGAAATAGAAGCGGTTGCCTTCATTGGCGGTTTTCTTGATCTTGGTCTTCATGCGCGTGCCGGTTACGTCGTCGGCCGGTTGGGCCACTCGCCGGGTTGACAGTCCCATATCAACTACCACCGTTTTCAAAATGGCGGTCAGATCGTCATAGTTGATCGCATACTTGGAAGTATCGTCAAAGCCCTGGAATGGTTCAGGTACGGTCGAATCTGCGGCATGGGCTACGTCATTCAACATCAAGAATGCGCAGGCAATTACCATGGCGGCATAAAAGTGTTTGGTCATTATTGCTTCTCGTCGAATTTGTTACGCCGGATTATACTCACTTCAATCTGAGATGGGTTCAGCCTCCGCGGCCGCTTCGTCCGATTCGTCGACAGGCCCGGTGGTTTCTTCTGCCTTTGCCTGCTCCCGTTCCGCCTCGAGTTCCTTCATTCGCCTGAGCAGAGCCGGATTAAATCCTCCTGCTGACGAAGCGCCTGTGCCGCTGGCAGCCCCCAGCGCGCCGCCAGAATCGGCTGAATTAGAACCGCTCATAGCGCCCATCAGTCCGGCACTGCTATGTGCAAGGCTGCCACCAATCTCTCGATAAGACCCGCCCAGGTCGGTCACTGTCCAGTCACTGATATCGGGCTTCAGTTTGGCGGCCTTTTGAATCGCCACTCGCTCATCGCCCTCCAGGTACTGCAGAAGATGAGCGGTCAGATCCGCCCTGAAATCGGGGAAATATTCCTTGTTACGTTCGTAAAAGCTCGATACTCGAAAATTCTTTGCATCGCGGACGCTGGTGCCACGATTGGAGTTGATAAACACCACGGCATTCTCGGTCAGGGCGCGATACACGTCTGCACCGGTATAAGCGCTGCTGCGAATATTCGGGCCGCCGATAATGCCCTGGTAAAGGCCGTAAATGATCAGCGGGTTGCTGTCGTAATTCTGTTTGAGAATCTTAAACTGAATATCATTCAGGCTCAGCGATACGCCGGCAACCGTGAGTAATTTCTTCGATAAGATCGAGTTCTTGCCAAGCAACAGCTTTTTGAGGCTTCGTTGAGGGTATTCTTTGACAACCTCGTTCAGAACCGTAATGTTGTACAGGTTCAGCCAATAAGCCAGTTGCTCATCACGAGTGAAATTCTCAAGTGGCACGTCGTTTGGCACGCGTTCAATGCTCTTTTGAATATCGCCAAGCGTTTTCTGGCCTGCCTCGTTGTCTACAAATGTTTCGTAGAAAAAACGGTTGCCCTCGTTGATCGTCGATCTCTGTACCTTGGTCTTCATCCGGGTGCCGGTCTTGGCATGACCGAGATCGGCTTTCTCTCGATTCGACAGCCCGACATCAGCTACCAGACTCCCGAGCAGGGAAGTCAGATCGTCATAGTTGATCGTGAGTTTAGAAGTGGCATCGAATCCCCGGAAGGGCTCAGGCACTGTCGAATCCGTGGCATTTGCTGCGCCACAGACCGCAAGGAAACTACAAAAGGCAATGGCAATCGAAATAGTGAATTTCATTGTGCTAATTCCTTACAAGGCAAAGAGCTACGGCAGGTGAGCCGTGCTCATCAGGCCAAAAATTGGTAATCTGTATTCAGTTGGCCTGGTTGGTTCATGGCTGCTTATGCATGGGTCTGGCTGGGCTTTATCAGACAACATAACAGGTAAATAATTCACTATGAAGTCCTTGCAGAACAAGATTGTAGCGATTCCGTTTGTATGCTGGTAATGCTCGCTCAGGTCGTCAGTGCCGGTGAGCTCACTAACATTAGTGACTTCGGCGAATGCCGGACCATTGAGGACAAGGCGGAGCGCCTGCTTTGTTATGACACTATTGCCGACGGCAATGTATTTAATGAACAGCAATTGCAGCAGGTAAAGCAGGAGAATTTCGGCAGTAAGAAAAATCCGACCGAAGTCGCGCCTGTCGAGCAGCTGGCCGTCACTATTGTGAACGTCAAGAAGAGCGCAACCGGCATCTACTATTTCTATACGGACTGATGGCGCGGTCTGGAAGCAGAGCACCGGCCGACGTTGGAGTATAAAGGCGCCCTTCGAAGCCCAGATCAAGTCGGGCAAACTGGGGTCATTTTTCCTCGTGAGTGACAGTGGTAAATCCACGCGCGTTAAACGTGTGGAGTAACAAAAGGGGCGCAAATGCGATTTCCTTCGTGGCAGACAGGCTTGCTGTTGGTCGCACCATTTATTGCCTGTTCCGCCCTTGCTTCTGAAGGCACGCTGGGTGCTAACCAGCGGATATCCAGTGTTCATCTGGGCTACGACCTGCAGTACAGAATCTACCGACCGCCGCTCGTGTCTGCCGATGAGAAATTGCCGAGCCTCTATGTGACAGACGGTCAGATGTACCTGCAACAAGGTAACTTCAAGGCCGTCCTGGACAGCGCCATTGAAACGGGCCTGATCGAGCCGCTCCTGGTTGTGTTTCTGGACAGCCGTAACCCCGACAGGCTCGAAGAAAACCGCCGTAACTCGCAGTTCATGTGCAGTACTGATTTTGCGAAATTCTTCGCCACTGAGCTGGTTCCGGCGATAAGCCAGGAACAGCCAGTTAGTCAGTCACGCAATGATCGTGTAATCCTGGGGTTGTCATTTGGTGGCCTTAACAGCGCTTGCTTTGGGTTGATGCTCCCGGATCTGTTTGCCGGGATTGCAATGCAGTCGCCTGCCAGTGGCGACCATCTGGATGTTGTGCGCAAGCTATATGAAGAAAGAGAAGCTGTGCCGGTCAAAATGTTTCTGAGCGTCGGCACGAAGAACGACAACCAGGCTGCGGTCAAGCGATTCAGGCGTGTTTTGGAAGACAAGGGCTATGATCTGACCTATGCGACCGTACGGCAGGGGCATGACTGGCAGAACTGGGGTCCGCTACTGGATGATGTGCTTGTCACTTTTTTTTCGAGTCAGGCAGCAACTGAATAGACGAGTTCGACTGTTATCGAGTGTCAAGCAGCCTTTTAAGCTTTTTGTGGTAGTTGCGTTTCAGACCGTCGTCTTGAGCCATCCGTTCGGCTTTGTCCAGCCACCGGCGAGCGGCTGATTCATCGCCTTTCTGCAGATAGCTCAGCCCCATCAGAAGGTAGAAAGTATCCTCATCCCTGTTCTTCTTGATCGAATATTTGAGATGCCCGATCGCAGATTCATAGTCTTCGGCAAGAAAGGCGGTGCGTGCGAGATGATATCGATAGTAGGGATTGCGCATGCGGTGCCGGTTGCTTTGCTGGTTGTACCAATCGGCCAGCTCTGCTTGCCCCAGGTGTTCATACAGCTGGCCGAGATTGCTCATGGCCACCTGTTCCCGAGGGTTGATATCCAGCGCCCGTAAATACGCGGCCTCCGCGTAATCGAAGTGTTCGGCCCGCGAATAGAGCGCGCCAAGATTGCTCCACACCGGTGCGAATGCGTCGTCACTGGCGATTGCCTTGCGAAAGTAGCGCAACGCCTCAAGAAGGTCGCCCTTTTGCAGATGCTCTGTGCCAACGTTGGTGTAGTAATGAGCGAGAGCTCTCTCATCTGATATTCGATGCCGATCGTAGCTACTCTGGAAATCATCAATATTGAAATCAACTTCCTTGGACTCCCCCGGGGCCCAGATCGACAAAGACATTTACATGCCGGTTCAATTCATAGGTGTCCCCCGCCATTGACCAACTAGGTGGGATGTCGACCTCCTGGTAGGAAACCTCGAGCCCTACTTCCCGGGCCATCGCAACAAACAGGTTGGTGAATGACAGGCAATTACCTAGTCGGGCCTCGAATGTTTCCTGCGCGGTTCGAGTGATCTCATCGTACTCAAGACCAAAGCTGCCCTCGGTGATGATTGCGTAGAGCAGTTCGTGCAACTTCAGGGTGGACCGATGCTTCTGGTTTACGTGTTTATCCAGGAACCTCAACATGTCCTGATCCATGGCCAGGACGTCGACATCGTTCACCTCTGGAAGGTCAGTCTCTCCGGTCAGTTGTTTGGCGGCCAAAAGAGCTTCCACCGAAATGGAGCTGCTTTCAGGCACAATCGTCGGGCCTGCGCAGGCTGTCAGCAAGACGACGATCAAAGATGACAGGAAGTAGCTGTATCTGATGCGCATTCCGGTTGCCTGTTAAATAGTTGCTTACAGACTATCGACTGGCCGGAATCCCAATGAGTTCCCGGCCAGCGGCTGGTTGGTCTATTCGCGTAGACGCAAGTACAATTGTACAGATAACTCTGATGAAGACCAGAACACCCATGCTTGAAGCCTATAAAAAGTACAAATCTCTGGAAGCGCTCGAGGCTCAACTTCCCACGGAAGCCGCACCGACCAAAGAAGAACTGACCCGTTTTCTTGAGGAGAACCCTCACAACAAGCGCGCATTGTTCATGCTGGCGCGTTGCCACCTGCTGTGTGACGAATCGCAAGAAGCAAAGCACGCGCTTGAGACCCTGTTGGGCCACGATCCGGAGCATGTGTTTGCCAAGACTGAGTTGGCGAAGATCCATTTTAGCGAAGGCAATTCCGACGAGGCCATCAGGCTGCTCAATGAAGTGACGTTTGCCCGGCCGGAAATTACCGAGAACTGGCACCTGCTGAGCGAGTACTTGCAGCAGGATGAGCAAGTTCAGGAAAGTCAGGACGCGCTAAAACAGTACGACATGATCAAGGCGTTCAACAAGAACCTGCTCCTCGCGGAACAGGCATTCGAGAGTGGCGATTTCCAGGCTGCAGACGGTATTTGTCGAAAGTTGCTCCAACTGGTACCCAATGAAGTTCGCACGCTCCGGCTGCTGGCGAGAATCGCCAGGCAACTCGGTTACTTCGAGTTCAGCACGGCAACGCTTGCCCGCTGTGTTTCAACACGACCCGGCGATGTGGCCCTTGGTCTTGAATATGCGTATTCATTACTCGGCAGCAGGATGTATCAGGAAGCACTCGCGCAATGCGAAGCGCTCATCGACCGTGTTCCCGAAGTCATTGATACCTACGACCTCATGGCGGAGGTTTTGTACCATCAGGGCCGGTACGAGGAGGCCATCGAGATATATCGCGCACTGTCTGAGGTGCCAGAAAAACGCGCACTGTGTTTGACGCATTTGGGCAAAGTGCTCAAGACGGTTGGCAAGGCTGCAGAAGCTACCAGCTGTTACCAGCAGGCAATTGAGATTGAACCTCTGCTAGGCCAGGCGTATTGGGAGCTGGCAGATCTGAAGACCTACCGGTTTTCTGATGAGGAAGTCGTCGTCGATGCAGCGACTGCTGGACGCAGGTGAAATCCGGCCTCTGGACAGAGTGATGATCCAGTTTGCTTTGGGCAAGGCGCTGGAAGATTCGCAACGCTTTGAAGAGAGTTTCCAGAACTACCAGTCGGCAAATAGTGCTTATGCACGCATCCGACCCGTTCGCTATGCGAGCCTGAACGACCGATTCAAATCGTCTTTTACTACCGAGTATTTTTCAGCAAGGGAAAATCACGGCAACGATACCAGCGCGCCGATCTTCGTGGTTGGTTTGCCACGAAGCGGTTCAACCCTGGTCGAGCAAATCCTGTCGAGTCATAGCCTGGTCGACGCGACACAGGAGCTTGAAGAGATCGTGTCTATTGCTCGGGCGGTGAATGATCCCAATCAGCCGGAGCAGGGGCAGTACCCACAGGCCATGGCGAGTTTGAGCGCAAAGCAGACCCAGGACCTCGCGCAACGATATCTGGACTATGCGCAGCCCTACAGACAACAAGCTCCCTATTTTGTTGACAAGGCGCCACATAATTTTCAACACATCGGCCTGATCAAGACGCTTCTCCCTGGCGCGAAGATTATCGATGTCAGGCGCAATCCAATGGCGAGTGGCTGGAGTCTTTTCAGACAGTTCTTTGCAGAAAGCTACCCATTTTCCTATGACCTGAAGACGATTGGGAAATACTACAACGACTACATTGCGTTGATGAATCACTGGCACTCGGTGCTGCCAAATCAGATTCTGACCATTCAGTATGAAGACCTCGTGAACGATTTCCCTGCTACTGTGAATACGATCCTGGATTATTGCGGATTGGAATTTGAAGACGCGTGTCTCAACTTTCATCTGAATACTCGTGCTGTGGCAACGCCCAGCTCAGAGCAGGTTCGCCAACCTCTTTACAATGATGCATTGGAGCACTGGAGAAACTACGAGGCGTTTCTCGAGCCGCTGAAGCAGACGATTGAAGATGAAGCGTCACAAGCCAGCTAAGCCTGGGCGCCCATTATCCGCTCAAGAGACTGCCCGACTGCAACAGGCTGTCCAGGCGCATGCAACCGGGCAGCTGGCTGTTGCCGAAGCAGGGTATCGTTCCCTGATTGCCGAGAATGAGCATTTCCATGTTGCCATGTACATGCTGGCCAATATCCTGAAGTCACAAGGCAAGCTGGATGAGGCTGCGGCGTTCTACCAGGAAATCATGGTCACTGGAGCCGGGCTACACCCAGGCGCATTTTTCCTATTCAGGTATCCACAAGTACAAAGACCGATCCGATCCCCACATCAATTTGATGCTCGATGTGCAGAAACGAACGGCTCTTAGCGATGAAAACAGAATCCATCTCGATTTTGCACTGGCAAAGGCCTTCGAAGATCTCGGAGATTACGCGCAGGCGTTTGGCTACCTGAAGTCAGGCAATGACTTGAGGTCGCGGGAATTCAATTACGACATTGCGAGCGACGCGGCGCTCATCCAGAGCATCATGAAGGCTTTCAGCCGGGACGCGATATCACGCTTGCGCATCAACGCAGAGACGTCGAACCGGCCGATTTTCATTGTGGGCATGCCTCGATCCGGGACGTCGCTGGTGGAGAAAATCCTGGCCAGTCATTCCGAGGTGCACGGTGCCGGCGAGCTTGACTACATGTTTGCCCTGGGCACCAGCCGATTCCTGGGTGAGTCGAATAACTTTGAATACCAGTCCCTGGATTCCTATGCGCAGAGCACGTTCGAGGAAGTAGGCAAGACCTATCTCGAAAAAATCAGGTTGCTCAATGACGAAGCCAGCCGTATCACGGACAAGATGCCCTTCAACATGATGATGGTCGGACTGATAAAAATCGCATTGCCGAACGCGAAAATTGTTCATTGCGTCAGGGATGCCAGAGATACCTGCCTGTCCATTTTCAAGCAGAACTTCACAACCGGGAATTACCGTTTTGCCTACAACCTGAAGGCGGTGGCTCAATTTCACAATCAATACAGGGTTCTGATGAGGCATTGGCACGAGACTATGCCCGGTGCGATTTACGACATCAGTTATGAAGCACTCACCCAGGACCCCGAACACGAGATTCGAAAGTTACTGTCGGCCTGTGATCTCGAGTTTCAGGAAAGTTGTGTAAGTTTCAACAAGACCGAGGCAGTAGTCAAAACGGCGAGTGCCTTCCAGGTCCGGCAGCCGATGTATACCAGCTCGGTCAGTTTGTGGGAAAAATACGAGCAGTTCCTGGGGCCGATGCTTGATGAGTTGAAAGCTGGTCAGGGCAGGCAGCCCGATGCTGACCTAACTTAGAAGCGCGCCACTCAGCTCGGGATTCAAGCTGACGCCGGGGTTGTTCCTGATCAGCCATTGAAGACCCTCGTCCAGATCATCGCCGTAAAACTCTTCCAAACGCTGGTGCAATACGCGCCGCTTGTCCTTGCTAAATTCCTGCCCTGCGTTTTTCGCATCCATAAAGCGGGTATCACTGTTCACGACAGCGTGTATTTGTTCAGATGAAATTCCTAGTTCCAGGAATTCATTAGCGGCCAGTAAAACATCTAACGGGTTATCGATTAATTTTTCGCCGTACAGGGAAGCCAACACGTTTTGGGGCGAAAACTGCTGCATTGCCTGCTCCGCCTGTTCGAGATGTAGCCTCCAGAGCGTCATGATGACCCTCAAATCAGTCATGTGGATTGTATGTGTCAATTGGAGGTTTGACAGATGCGGGAAATCACAGCGCAACAAATCAAACATCGATCTGATTGTTTGCTTGCCGCCTTCCCCTTTTTTCAGTGTCGACAAAACGAAGTTCCGAGCATCGGTGTATAGCATCAACGACTTGGGAGATTTCGTAATAGCTAACAACTCTGCGACGATGTTATTGACCGAATTTATGGGTTTTATTATCAGTTTCTCGGATGCACTGGCATGCTTTTGCAAGAGCCTCAGGGCCAGCTTCGGCAAATCTCGATAGTCCAAACCGGTTGACTTGGACCGCCATTGCAACCGTTTCGCATTTGCTGCATCCAGAAGCAGTTGCGGCTCCCGCAGACTGACGCTAACGCCCTCTACGTCCAGACAACGAGACAAAAATGTAGACGCACAATATGCAGTATGAAAAATGAAGCGGGGCGGGTTATCCAGCATGGCCTGGTGCGGTGAATCAAGCAGTTCAACCAGCTCGGCAATGGGCACTTCAATAAGCTGCCGATCTGGGTCTATATACTCTCTTTTGAGACAGCTGACCTGACGAATTTCGTCACGATCTATCGGCAAAAACCCGATATTTTCAGTCGCGAAATCGAATCGATATGCCAGGAAATCAGGGCTGTTTATCAGATCTTTCACGAGAATAGCCGCATCAAGTGGACAAGGACTGCCGCTCTTGCCAAACCTCATCACGATTTGAAAGATCGTAGAGGGATTCTGCGTGCGCAATCAGCCGCTTTGAGTAGGCCTGCATGCGTTCGTCGGCATTCTCGCCGGACATTTTTTTCTGTTCAAGAGCAGCCAATCGATCCGCGTCCATTTGCCACTTCAAGGAAAAATGTCGTGCCACTTCCTGGGGCGATGTCGCCAGCGACCCGGCAAGATAATCTGCAATTAACTTGTCGACTGAAATGGTCCAGATAAAATCGTTTTCGTAACCGACGCCCCAGACCTTGGCAATAAGGATCTGGTAAGGCGCGACCCACATTGGAGCGGCCTGTACCGCAACGCCGGACACGGCTTTGATTCTGACCATTTCCTTTACCACGTTATCCAGCAGATGCTTGTACCAGGATTCTAGTGCTTCCTTCTCAGCGTCATCATTTGATTCAGTCATGTCATCCTCCCAATCAATCACTTAATTTTGGACATTTAAAGTAGCATCTGGAACATTCGTGTTCTAGTGTCGCACAGGAGCAGGCTGTATTGGCTTGCCGGCAATGATGGCAGGTCACGGTCTTTTTAGCCGAGACACACGTTCACGCGCCGCAGCAACGCTGTAATATTCAGACATGCTGCGATTTTCCTTGTCCCTTCTGCTGCTTTGTTTGCTCCATTCCCCGGTTCGGGCGGATGAGCGATTAACCCGCTTACCTGGTCCGGCTGCCGGAATCCGTCGGCACGGCCTTCATCGCCGAGACATCGACGTCGACGTTACACCGCTTCGACAACAGAAATGGACAGCCGGTACATGTTGGCCAGACTTATATGTCGATCGGACAAAATGGCGCGGGCAAAGAAAGGTCCGGCGATCGACGCACGCCGCTGGGAATCTACTTTGTCACCGAACAGCTCGACACGACCCGGATGCACGAGAAATACGGCGTCACTGCATTTATCCTCGACTATCCGAACGTGCTCGATAAACAGTCAGGCAAAACCGGCGACGGCATATGGATTCACGGTGTCGATGCACGCGGCGGAAAACGCCCACCAAGGGATACGGACGGTTGCATCTCCTTGCCCAACGACGACCTTGCGGAGATGGCGACCCTGTTCAGGTCGAACACTACGCCCGTTATTGTCGGGCGTGAACTAAGGTGGTCGGATCCCGGGGAGGCAGCGGCGCTGCGGTTGGAGCTGGAGGCGGCTGTCGCTGCCTGGGCCGCGAGTCTCGAGCGTGGTGACATGCAGGCGCACCTGACACTCTACAGCGAGGACTTTCAGCACTGGACGATGAACAAGCCTGAGTGGTCCGTACTGCTGCGGGAGACGTTGGGGCGGCGTCCGATCACGGACGTGACGGTCAGCGAACTGCTCCTGCTGGCCGATCCGAATGACGACGGGCTCTATCTCAGCCGATTCGGGCTGACGATCATCGAGGGCAATCAGACCTTCGCATCCACCAAGCGACTGTACTGGCGACGCTCAGCGAGCGGCACGCTGCAGATCGTTACGGAGGACGAGGGCTAGCGCAGTCCCTCGCGAACGGTGAGCTCGTTAATCGCTTCAATGAGTCGCGGATAGGTGCCGGTCTCCGACGCGCTGGTGCGGTACTTGCCGTTCACGACAATTGCCGGTACTGACGAAATACTGTAACGGCGCGCAAGGTCGGCAGCGACGCGCAGCTTCTGATTCACCTCAAAAGAACCCCACGTGCTCTGGAAGTCTGCCTCGCTGACGCCGAACCGCGCGAATACCTTCTGGATGGCGGCTTCCGAAGTCATGCGGTTGCCACGCCGATGATATTCCTGGAAGACGGCTTCGCGAAATGCCTCGGGGTCTTTCAGAATTCCGTTACGCCCCAGCACCTCCTCGGTGTAATACAGCTGGGCATGCAATTTCACGAGCGCATTCCAGGATGCCGGGATACGCACGAAACGTACACCGGGGTCTTTGTTCTTCGCCCACTCGTTAATGTGGGGCTCCAGGTCGTAACAATGCGAGCAGCCGTACCAGAAAAACTCGGCGACTTCGATCTTGTCCGCGCCGCCGACCGTGGGCTGCGTGGGGACCATGCGCACGTAGTGTTCGCCTTCCTTGTATTTCCACTCGCGCGCTGCTGCTGGTGTCTCGGCAACGGCCAGTTTGATGACCTCGTCAGCCGGCTCCACATCGGCCGCTGATTCTTCAACAACCTCGATTTCCTGAGTCGCTTCTTCTACAGCTTGTGCAGTGGCCGCTTCGGCCTCGGCGACCGCTTCTTCAACGGCTACCGGAGTCTCGACAGGCGCGGCTGCTTCTTCCTGTTTGCTGCACGCCGAGAAAACGAACAGCGCCGCGCAAATCCAAATCAGATGCTTCATAAAATATTTCCGTGTTCGGTTAACGGGATGAGCCTAGCGAAGGCCTTGCACGTAGGATGCAAGCGCCTTGATATCTTCCTTGCTGAGACGCGCAGCTATCGATTGCATGATCTGCGTCTTGCCGCCGGTCTTGCGGGCGCCGGACGCATAATCTTCGAGCTGCTTGGCCGTATACGCTGCGTGCTGGCCCTGCAGGGACGGATATTCTGCCGCTGCGTTGCCGCGACCGGTGGGACCGTGACAGCCCAGGCAGGCCGCAACGTCCTTGTCCGGGTCACCGCCCCGATACAGCGACTCACCCCGGGCCACAAGCGCGGGGTCGGCCACCGTCTGGACCGCTCCCGGCAGTCCTTCGAAGTAAACGGCGAGGTCGGCCATGTCCTGATCACTCAGCAGCATTGCCTGGCTGGTCATTAGTGGGTTCATGCGTTCGCCGCTTTTGAAGGCCTGTAGCTGCGTCGTGACGTACTTAGCGTGCTGGCCGGCGGTGTTTGGCCAGAGAGGATTAACGCTGTTGCCCTCGGCGCCGTGGCAGGCCGAGCAGGTTAGCGCTTTGGCTTTGCCAGCCTCGGCAGAACCGTCAACCAGGCTTTCGGCCTGCAGCTGCGCCGCCGCCAGCAGTGAAGCCATAAGAACAAAGAGTGGTGCAAATTTTGTCTTCATGATTTGTAACCGTTGTTTCCCTGCGATTGCCCGGCAATCACCTGATAAATGACCTGTTTTGATGTCGACAGTCCGAGTTGACCCTGATTGTCATGGCATTGGGCTGGAAGGCGGACAACTGCCTTGCTGCGAGACCTTGAACCCGTCACACTTGCCAGCAGGTCCTGAAGCTCAGCAGCCGCAAATTATACACACAATCCGCCGGGCGTACCCCCATGTCGCAATACCCAGAAGCCCGCTTTATCAAGAGCGCCGACGCCCCGTCGCAGTTCGTCACGGATGCCGGCGCAGAGGTCGCATTTGCCGGCCGCTCGAACGCCGGCAAGTCCAGCGCGATCAATATTATTGTCAACCGCCGACAGTTCGCCAGGACCAGCAAAACGCCCGGGCGCACCCGGCTGGTGAATTTCTTTCTCCTGGCCGATGACCAGCGCCTCGTCGATCTGCCCGGTTACGGCTTCGCGAAAGTCGCCACCAGCATGCGCCGGCACTGGGCCGACCTGATGGCTGACTACTTTGAGACCCGGCAGAGCCTCAAGGGCATGTTTCTGATCGTTGACATGCGTCGGCGAGTGACCGAATTTGATCAGCAGATGCTCACCTTCGCCGGCACCGTCGGCCTCCCGACGCACGTGCTGTTAACCAAAGCCGACAAGCTGAAGCGCGGCCAGGCCGCCAAAGCCGAGCTCGAGGTACGGCGTGACCTCAAGGACATCGCAACAGTGCAGCAGTTCTCAGCACTGACTCGCGCCGGCGAGGATGAGGCGCGCGCGAAGCTCGAGCTGTTCCTGGGCGGCGACAAAACTTAAAAAAAACCCCGGAGCACCAAACGGTACCCGGGGTGAGTGAAACGCAACCGGCCTTGGGGAAAACCGGATGCACGCCTGTCTAGGGAGTAAACAGGCGAGTGACCAATGCACTCAATTACTTCGAGTGCGGGGCATCCACAGAGTTCCGGAATTTTTTTAACTTATTGATATAGCTAAATAAATGGTGGCCTGGGCACGTGAAGCACGCCGCCGGACAAAACATTGCCTCACACGCCGGCCTGTGGCCGGCTATAGATTCGGCAACGTTTTCTCCGCCGTCGCGCAACGATCTATGCAAACTCGAATCACGGCGCGGTGGTGATGGCAGATAGGCCACTCCCCACGCCGGCTTGCAGCCGGCTATAGACTCCGTGGCATATCTGCCATCACCACCGCGCCGAGGTTCATGACGTCTTAGTGCGCCTCGTCCCAGTTGACACCGACGCCGACGTCGACCTGTAGTGGGACTGATAATTTGGCGGCGCCGTTCATTAGTTCGACGACCTTCTTGCGGACCGGGTCAACCTTGTCTTCCTCGACCTCGAAGACGAGCTCGTCGTGGACCTGCATGATCATGCGCGCGCCCGGCGTCGTGTTTTTCAGCCACGCGTGCACCGTCAGCATCGCTTTCTTGATGATGTCGGCGGCGGTGCCCTGCATGGGTGCGTTAATGGCGCTGCGTTCTGCGTACTGGCGACGCTGCGCATTACGCGCGTTGATCTCGGGCAGGTACAGGCGGCGGCCGAACACGGTTTCGATGAAACCGTTGGTGCGGGCCAGTTCGCGAGTGTTGTCCATGTAGGCTTTGACGCCCGGGTAGCGATCAAAATACAGGTCGACGTAATCCTGGGCTTCGTGGCGTGATATGCCCAGCTGTTTTGCCAGGCCGAAAGCGGACATGCCGTACATCAGGCCGAAGTTGATTGCCTTGGCTGAGCGGCGCTGATCGTTGCTGACGTCGTCAAGCGCTACACCGAAAACCTCGGCGGCGGTGGCGCGATGCACGTCCTGCTGTTTGGCAAAGGCCTGCAGGAGTCCCTTGTCTGCCGAGAGGTGCGCCATGATCCGAAGCTCGATCTGGGAATAGTCGGCGGCGAGCAACAGGTGACCGTCGGCGGGCACGAATGCCTGGCGAATGCGGCGACCTTCAGGCGTCCTGATCGGAATGTTCTGCAGGTTGGGATCCGTTGACGACAACCGTCCCGTTGCCGCGACGGCCTGGTGGTAAGACGTATGCACGCGGCCGGTGCGCTCGTTAATCTGCAGCGGCAGCTTGTCGGTGTAAGTGCTTCTCAGCTTGCTGACGCTGCGATACGCGATGATGACCGCGGGCAGCTCGTAGTCGTCGGCCAGTTCGACGAGTACGTCCTCGGCGGTGGAGGGCTGTCCTTTGGGCGTCTTGCGAATGACCGGCAGCTCGAGCTGTTCGAAGAGAATTTGCTGCAGCTGTTTCGGCGAGCCCAGGTTGAACGGCCCGCCGGCGAGCTTATGCGCCTCGGCTTCCAGCTCCTGCATCTTTTTCGCCAGCTCGGCACTCTGCTTGTTGAGCATCTTGCGGTCGATGCGCACACCGGTCTCTTCCATGTCCAGCAGGACTTCAACCAGCGGTTGCTCAATTTCTTCGTAGACCTTCTTCAAACTCGGCAGCTCGGTAAGCTGCTGCCACAGCGTTTGGTGCAGCTGCAGCGTAACGTCCGCATCTTCGGCAGCGTAGGGTGCCGCGGTCTCGAGATCGACCTGGTTGAAGGTCAGCTGTTTGGCGCCTTTGCCCGCCACATCTTCGTAATGAATGGTTTCCTTGCCAAGATATTGCCGCGCAACCGAGTCCATGTCGTGGCGCGTTGCAACGCTGTTCAGCACATAGGATTCGAGCATCGAGTCGAAGCGCATGCCGGCCAGCGCAATGTCATAGCGCGCGAGAATGTGTGCGTCGTACTTCAGGTGATGGCCGACCTTGGCGTGCTTTGCGTCTTCGAGGAAGGGTTTAAGCTTCGCCAGCACCTCGTCGCGCGGTAGCTGATCAGGCGCGCCCGGGTAGTCGTGCGCGACGGGCACGTAGCAGGCTTCGCCAACCTCGGTTGCAAGCGACAGCCCGACGATTTCGGCCTGCATGTAATCAAGGCTGTTGGTTTCGGTATCGAAAGCGGTCAGCTCGGCGTCGCTGATCTTCTTTAGCCAGCGCTCGAAGGCAGGCCAGTCGAGAACCGTTTCGTAGCTGCTGTCAGCGGGCGGCGGCAACGTGACGGCGGCGGGCTCTGCGGCCGTTTCATCCAGCTGTCGCAGCAATGAGCGCAGCTCGTAGTGGCTGAAAATCTCGCGAAGTGCGGCAACATCGCTGTCACCGGCAGACAGATCATTGATGCCAACCTCGAGCTCAAGGTCCTGGCGGATAGTGGCAAGCTGCTGTGAGAGCCGCAGCTTGTCGATGTTGTCGCGCAGGCTTTCCCCGACTTTGCCCGGTATGTCTTCACCGTGCTCCACGATCTCGTCGGCGCTCGCATACTGGTTCAGCCATTTGGCCGCGGTTTTGGCACCGACTTTCGGCACGCCCGGGATGTTGTCGGAACTGTCACCGACAAGCGCCAGGTAATCGACGATTTGCTCGGGGTAGACGTCGAACTTCGCTTTGACCGCAGCGCGGTCCATTGTCGTATCCGTCATTGTGTTGACGAGCGTGACCCGGTCGTTGACGAGTTGCGCGAGGTCCTTGTCACCGGTAGACACCAGCACATCGAGACCCTGCTCAGCACCCTGCCTGCACAGCGTGCCGATGACGTCATCGGCTTCCACGTCCGGTACCTGCAGGAGCGGCAGGCCCATCGCTCTGACAGCGTCGAGGATCGGTTTGACCTGGGAGCGCAGCTCGTCCGGCATCGGTGGTCGGGTGGCTTTGTAGTCCGCGTACAAATCGTCGCGGAAGGTCTTGCCCGGCGCGTCGAATACCACCGCAATGTGTTTGGGCTGCTGCTCGCGAATGAGCTTCTGGATCATCGACAGCACGCCGTGCAGCGCACCCGTTGGTTCGCCCGCCGAATTGGTCAGGGCCGGCAGTGCGTGATAGGCGCGATACAGGTAAGACGATCCGTCAATCAGGACAAGGTCAGTCATCGACGGTGATCCAGGTTACGTGGAGGATGTTTCGCCTTTCTCTTTTACTTTTTCCTGCTCCTGCTCGGATCCGGTGGGCAGGGGCGGCAGTTTCTCTATGCGGCTGGGATTGCCCGGCAGATACAAAGGACCGGTCTGGCCACAGCCGGAGACGATGAAAATAGATGCAATGGCGACGATGGCGGTAAGGGCGGGGATGAATCGTTGCATGTCGGTGGTCCCGGAAAAATAGAGCACCGATTATAGTGGCACGGGCGCGAAATAGGGCATCATTTTGCGTAGCGTTTGGCGACCTGTCGATAAGCGTCGCGAAACGGCAGGCCTTCCTCGCGCACGAGGCGATACGCTTCAGCCGTGGCGAAAATGCCCTCGTCGAGCTTGATGTTGTCGGGCAGAAACTCGAGGCCCTCGAGCAGGTACGCCATGATGTCGACGCTTTCGGTCGCGAGGTCGATAGAACGAAACAGCGGTGATTTCAGTCGCTGCAAGTCGCGATGATAGCCGGACGGAAGTTTTGCGGTAATCATCAGCGCCTCATCAAGACAGGCAAGCGATGTCGCCGAGGAGGCTCGGAGTAGCTCGAGAACATCCGGGTTGCGCTTTTGCGGCATGATCGATGAGCCCGTCGTCACCTCGTTCGCCAGCGCGACGTAAGCGAATTCCTGCGTGTAAAACAGCAGCAGGTCGGAGGCCATGCGGCCGAGGTCCTGCATCAGCAACGCGATCTCGAAAAGCAGCGCGCTTTCGGCTTTGCCGCGCGAGAGTTGCACGGCAGTTACGGGTGTCTGCGTGCTGGCGAAACCGAGTTTGGTGGTCGTCATGTCACGGTTGAGAGGCAGGCCGGGCGTGCCGTAGCCAGCCGCGCTGCCCAGCGGATTCTTGTTGATGCGCCGGGTTACGGATTTGAGGCCGTCGATGGCATCGGCCAGACCCTCGTCGAAGCCGCCGCACCACAACGCGACGGTTGATGGCATCGCGTGCTGCATGTGCGTGTAGCCCGGGATTTCGATGTCGCCCTGGCGTTCGACAAGAGCGGTGATGGCATCGCGCAATGACTGCACGCGCGTCGCCAGGTCAAGCGCCACGTCAAGCAGGTAAAGTCTGAGTGCCGTCAATACCTGGTCGTTGCGCGAGCGGCCCAGGTGCAGTCGGCCGCCGGCTTCGCCGATATTCGCTGTCAGGCGGGATTCGAGCGCAGTATGTGCGTCCTCGTCCTCGAGAGTGATCTGCCAGTCGCCGTTGGCGAAGCTGGTTTCGAGCGCTGTCAGACCGGCGCAAATCGCGGTGCAGTCCGCGTCACTGATCAGCTTCGTTGCCGCCAGCATTTCGGCATGCGCGATCGAGCCGCGCACATCGTAGGACACCAGCCGGGCATCGAGCAGATGGTCTTCGCCGGCGGTATAGCGCAGCACGCGCTGGTCGAGCGGCAGGCCCTTGTCCCACAGTCGACTCACGTCCCTGCTTCCTGTTCTTCCGGCGTCAGTGCGTTGATGTCATCGACGACCAGCGTGCCGGTGCCCTCGTTGGTGAACACCTCGAGCAGGATGCTGTCCGGCAGTTTCGAGGAGATGACGTGCACACGCTGCACGCCGTTCGCAATCGCCGAGTCGATGGCGGCGGCTTTCGGCAGCATGCCGTCCGCCAGGTTACCGGCGGCCAGCAGTCTTTTGAGTGCCGCCCGATCGATATAACTGATGAGTGAGTCCGGGTCGTTGACGTCTTCCAGGATGCCGGGGGCGCCGGTGGCGAGAATCAATTTCTCGGCATCGAGTGCGGCCGCAATGGCCGCGGCAACCGTGTCCGCATTGATGTTCAGCAGCGTTCCGGACTCGTCGCAGGACAGTGGGCTGACGACCGGCATCAGGCCGTTGTCGAGTTGTTTCTTCAATATGTCTGCATCAACCGCATCGATGTCGCCGACAAAGCCATAATCGATCGAGTCCTCACCGGCGCGCTCGACCGGTGGTCGCTTGTGCGCGCGGATCAGGCCGGCGTCAACGCCGCTGATGCCGACGGCTGGAATCTGCAGATCCCGACACACTGCCAGTATGCGGGTGTTGATCTGGCCGTTCAGAACCATGGCGGCAACGTTGAGCGAATTGCCATCCGTGACTCGGCGGCCATCAATAAACGTCGAATCGAAGCCGAGTGCCGCGGCCAGTTCGGTCGACTGCGGGCCGCCACCGTGTATCAGCACCACGCGAATGCCGACCTGGTGCAGGATGCCAACCTGCTCGACGAACGCGTTGGTTGTTACGGGGTCGATAAAGACTTCGCCGCCGGCCTTGATAACAAAAACCTTGCCCTTGAAAAGCCGGATGTACGGGGCCGCATGCTTGAGTGCGGATACGACAATCGCGCGATCTTTCTTCGACGTCATGACCGGCCTCCCAGCATCTGGTGCAGGACGGCCATCTGCGCGAGCATGCGATTGCGTGCTTCACGAATGACGACGCTGCGCGGTCCGTCAAGAATGTTGTCGGCAACCACCACGCCGCGACGCACGGGCAGGCAGTGCATGAAGCGGCAATCCTCTGCGGCATTGTCGAACCACGGTTCGTCGACACACCAGTCGAGATGCTCTTCGCGGAGCTTCTGGTCGGCCAGTTTTTGGCCGTAATGCCGGGTGGATGACCATGACTTCGCGTAAATGACGTGCGCGTCCTGCATGGCTGCCTTGCGATCATCGGTCTGGGTTACCGAGCCGCCCGACAGCTCTGCGGCAGTGGCGGCTTTTTGCATGAGCGCATCCGGCAGTTCAAAACCTTCCGGTCGCAGCACCGTGACATCCATACCGCGCAGCGCGGCCATGTGCAGCGTCGCCGCCGGTACGGCCAGCGGCAGCGCTTTGGGGTGATACGCCCAGCTCAATACGAACTTGCCGCCGTTGGCGGGCAGGCCCAGGTCGTCCATCGTCTTCCAGTCGGCGAGACTCTGGCACGGGTGGTTCATTGCCGATTCCATGTTGATGTACGGCGTGTCGATCAGGTCGATCAGCGACGAGAATTCGGTCTCCGCGAGGTCCGACTCAATGCTCTTGCGCTCGGCGAACGCCCGGATGCCGATGGCATCGCCGTACGATGCGATAACAGGCACCGCTTCACGAATATGCTCGGCCGCCGCGCCGTCCATGACGATGCCCGGCCGCGATTCCAGGCCGTGTATCGACATGTCCGGAGAGATGACGAACGAACCGCCACCCAGCCGAATCATCGCCGCCTGGAACGACGCCAGTGTGCGCAGCGATGGGCTCAGGAATAGCAGCGACAGCACCTTGCCTTTGAGCGCCTCCGGTTCCGGGTGCGAATCAAGACGATTGGCGAGTGTCACCAGGGCTTTGATTTCTTCAATGGAAAAGTCGGCGAGGTCGTTAAACGCTTTCATCAACAGTGTCCTTGTCTGGGTGTCTTGAGGTCAGTTATTCAATGGCGGGATCGCGTCGAGGGCGCGCGCCAGGTGTTCGACGTGTAAGGGTTCCAGCACGAGCGGCGCAAGGATCCGCAGCACGTGCGGATCGGCGCTGGTGCCGGTCAGTATGTCGTAGTCGAGCAGCGCGTCACGCACCGCAACCGCCGGGCGGTCGCACACCAGCCCAAGGAGCAGGCCCTTGCCCTGGATCTGTCGCACCGGACCGGTAATGCACTGTGTACAAATCTGCGCCTCGCGCTGGCGGACGTTGTTGAGCAGGTCGTCGTCTTCGATAACGCTGATCGTCGTCGCGATAGCAGCAGCTGCGACCGGACCACCGCCGAACGTCGTGCCCAGGTCACCCGGCCCGAAACGCATCCCGATGTCCTCGCGACACAAGACCGCGCCACACGGAATACCACCGCCGAGCGATTTCGCGCTGGTGATAATGTCAGGCTCGATACCATGGGCCTGCACGGCGAAGAAATGACCGCTGCGGCCCATGCCCGACTGCACTTCGTCGGCGATCAGGACCGCACCGCATTGCTGCGTTGCCTTGCGCAACGTCTGCAGAAACTCGCCGGACAGCGCGAAGGCGCCGGCGACACCCTGCACCGGTTCGACAATGACCGCGGCAACCGACTCGTCGATCATCGCGGCGGCCGCCGCCACGTCGTCGCGCGGTATGAAGTCAACCTCGAAAGGCCTGGCGGGAAAGCCGTACCACTTGTCCGAGTTCCAGGTCACCGCCGCGGCTGCGGCCGTGCGGCCGTGAAAACCGTGCGTGATGGCCAGCACTTTATTGCGACCCGTTGTCATGCACGCCATGCGCAATGCGTTCTCGTTGGCTTCGGCGCCGGAGTTAACGAAAAACACCCGGCTGATACCGTCAGGTGCAATGCGCACCAGCGCCTCGGCCGCAGCGGCCCGCACGTCGAGCGCGACCGCATTGCTCTGGAACAGCAGGCTGGCGGTCTGTTCCTGTATTGCCTGCGTCAGACGCGGATGGCCATAGCCCAATGCTGCAACCGCATGCCCGCCGTAGAGATCGAGGATGCGACGGCCATCGGCGGTGATGATGTCGCAGCCAACGGCGCGTTGCGGCACAAACGGCAGCTGCCCGTACACCGGCAACGTAACCTGCGATTCTCGCGCCCTTGCGTCCGACGACATCAGGTCCACCCTGGTGCGGGCGCTGTCAGGCCGGCTGTTTCCGGCAGGTCCCAAAGACGGTTCATCCATTGCACGGCGCCGCCGGCCGCACCTTTGACCAGGTTATCGATCGCGCTCATGACAACGACTGACTCTCCGTCGGTGGCCACGCCTATGTGGCACTGATTACTGGCGACCACGTTTTTCAGCCGCGGCGTGCCCGATACGACCTGAACAAAGGGCGCATTCCTGTAAGCGTCGGCGTACACCTCGTGGAGCTCGGCTGCGGTAACAGAACGCCTGGCTTTGGCCTGCAGCGTCACGTGGATGCCGCGCGCGAACGGGCCGGAATGCGGCACGAAATGGACCTTCGTTTCGCGGCCGCTGGCTTGTTGCGTGAGGCCGGCAATTTCGGGCGCATGCCGGTGCTCGAGCGGCTTGTAGGCATACAGGTTGCTGTTGCGCTCCGGATGATGGGTGCCGGCTTGCGGCAACTTGCCGGACCCGGTGCTGCCGGTCACACCGCTGATGAAGACCTCGGCGTCGGTCAGTCGCGAGCTGATCAGCGGTACGGCGGCCAGCAGCGATGCGGTAGCAAAACAGCCGGGGTGGCCGATGTGCGGTGCGGTGGTTGCAGCCGCGTGCTCCGGCACCGCGCAGTTGAACTGTGTCAGCAGTTGCGGCGCGCCGTGGGGCGTCTTGTACACCCGCTCATAATCATCCTGGCGTGCGTAGCGAAAGTCAGCGGACGAGTCGACGATGTGCACGCTGATGTTCTTTTGCTCGGCGGCGTCGAGGGCATTGGCGATGACGGCCGCGGAAGCCCCGTGGGGTGCTGCCGAGAACAGTGCGAGCTTGCTGCCGGGCTCGACGTGTTCGAGCCAGTGCTCGTGGGCAACAAACCGGTGTTCGGATAAAGCCTGCGCCAGGTGGCCGAAAACGCTGCCGATCTCGCGGCCCGCAGAGCTGTCCGAAACCGCGGCCACCAGTGACAACTGCGGGTGACCTGAGATCAATCGCAGCAGCTCGGCGCCGACGTAGCCGCTGGCGCCCAGTACTACGGTCGGTATCGAGTTACTCATGCTGCTCTCTTCTTCAGAATTCCGGCGATCAGGTCGCCGAGCGCGACGCCATGCGACAGGGCATTGATAGCCGGTAAGGACAAGCGCTCGTCGATCTGCTGGATGCCGACATCATTGTCAGTCGCGGGGCCCGTGACAACGGCCGGCTCGATGCCGAACTCGTGTCGCAGAATGCGCGCTCCGCCCCACGCCGACACCGGGTCGTTAGCGCAGAGCGCAACGATAGTCAGGGCATCACGAATAGCTTCATCCGAGAGGATTGCTTCCACGCCGTAGGCGCCCAGCAGCCCGTCACCGAGTTCGAGCACGATGACATCGGGGCGCTTTTCCGCAAGCGCGCTCAAGAGGGCGCGCGTCAGGGCGGGGCCGTTGGCGGCGGTCGTTGTAACGATGCCGAAATCCGAGAAGATCATCGTGTCGGTGGCGCCGGCGTCTTCCATTGCCAGGATGTCCCGGCGCAGCGACACGCCCGTCGCTTTGCACGCCGCGACGTTTAGCCCCAGGTGCCGCAGCCGCCCGACAATGGCACAGGCAGCGGCCGTCTTGCCGGAGTCCATGCAGGTACCGGCGAGGGCAATGACCGGAACGCCGTGCATTTCCAGTGCCGTATCGTCCTCGAGCATCGTGGCGCCGGCACGGGCCGGTACACCGATGCGCTCGCCGAGGTAGGGGAAGCTCAGGACGGTGCCCAGCACCTTGCAGTCGAACGGCGGCCCGACATCGGGATTCGCAGAGTCGCAAATGCCGAGTACGCCGCCGATGTTCAGCAACTGGATCGTGTCGCCGGGCTTCAGTTTCTTCGGCAGGTGTCCGGAGTAGCCGCGCAGTGCTTTGCGGTGACCCAAAGCGCCGACAACGATGTCACCCTGGTTGACGGTCGCCATGCGCCCGGAGGTAAGCTCGAGCTGGTTATAGCGCGATTTGTTGTTGAGCACGCGAACCGCAACCAGCACGCCTTCCTCGCACGGGATGTCCGCGGACAGGCGGCATTTCGACGTCAGGTCGTTGTGCTGTGCAACCGATGCGATCTTGTCGACGACGGCGCTCTTCATGATGCGCTACCCGCTGCGCGCGTTTGCAGAATGCCGGGCAACGACAGAATGCGGGCATAGCCAACCGCGTCTTCGGCGGTCCATTCACCGGCCGCCTCACCATACACACCGCGGGTTGCGGCCAGCAGTGAATGGGGCGATGTGACGCCTTCGATGAACAGGTGGCCCGGCCGCAGGGAAAATTTAACGGTGCCCGTGACCCGTCGCTGCGACGACGTCAGCAGCGCTTCGATGTCGTCACAGGCGATATCGAGCTGTTTGCCCTCGTGAACCAGGTCGCCATAGACGGCGGCGACGCTGTCCTTGATGCGTGCCTGCTGGGCACTGAGAACAAGCTTTTCAAGCTCGCGGTGCGCTGTGATCAGTGTGATCGCCGCCGGCGCCTCGAACGCAACACGCCCTTTGGTGCCGAGTACCGTGTCGCCAAGATGTATGCCGCGACCGATGCCGTAACTGCCGGCCAGCGCTTCGAGTGATTCTATGAGTTCGACGGGACCCAGCGAGTTGCCGTCCAGCGCGGTGGGAATGCCATGCTCGAATTCGAGCGTGTGCCGCGACGCCGCTTGGGGTGCGGAGAAAGCATTGGCGGACAGCACCCAGGCCGATTCGGGAATGGCGTTTTCGGAGGTCAGCGTTTCCTGCCCGCCGATACTGATGCCCCAGAGCCCACGGTTTATCGAGTAGTCCGAGCCCTGATCCGGCAGGGGCATGTCGTGCTTCTGCAAGTACGCGAGCTGCTCTTCGCGCACCCATGCGTTGTCGCGCACGGGTGCGAGTACCTCGAGACCGGGGTTGAGCGTACTCAAAGCCACCTCGAAGCGGACCTGGTCATTGCCGGCGGCCGTGCAGCCGTGCGCCACCGTTGTGGCGCCGCGCTCGCGTGCGAGCGTTGCCAGGCGCGCAGCTTGCAGCCCACGTTCCGCACCAACGCACAGTGGGTAGGCGTGGCCGCGCAATACGTTACCTGCGATCAGATGCCGGATAACGGTGTCGAAGAAATCCTGTTTGGCATCGATGAGGATATGTTCGATCGCACCGAGTGCGAGCGCTTTGTCATGCAACGCAGCGGCGGCTTTCGAGTTGATACCGCCGGTATCGACGCACGCGGTAATGACGTCGCGACCATAGTTCTCCTTCAGCCACGGCACGCAGAACGAGGTATCCAGGCCGCCGGAAAACGCGAGAATGATTGGGGATTGATCGTTGCTCATAGTGTTCTCTGTTGCTGTGTTTCAGGCTTTAGTTCAGACGCGCGTCGAGCGCTCGATTCGCGCCAGCAGGTTTTTCTGCTGCTGTGCGGATTCAGTGGCGACGAATACCGTGTCGTCACCGCCGATGTTGCCTATCATCTCCGGCCAGGCGCAGCGATCCAGGGCCAGGGCAACGCGTTGTGCGGCGCCGGTCGCGGTACGAATGACGAGCAGATTGGGTCCCGCCGGGTTGATCGCCCGGAGGAGTGCGGCAATACCGCTCATCTGCTCGGTATCCGCGGTTTGGTCGCCCGGTAATTCATAGCCGGAGGCCGTCTTGATAGCGCCGAGTTCGCGAAGATCGCGACTGACGCTGGACTGGGTCGCCGTGTGGCCTGCAGCGGTTAAGGCGGCCACGATCGAGCGCTGCGTCTTGGCGGGGCCATGCCGCAGCAGTTGGTGCAGGGCCGCACGCCGCCCGGCTTGTTCTTGAGTTGAATTAGGCATAATTATGCGCATATTTATAACTTAATGCGCATAATGCGTCAAGCACTCAGGCGCGCGTTTTGACATTTATTTCCGTTACACTGCGCCGCTCGCAAAGTTAAGGAGATACACAGTGGAATACCCAGAGACCGTCGAGGTGACGACCGGCGATAATCCTGTTGGCAGCGTCATCTGGCTGCATGGGCTGGGCGCCGACGGCCATGATTTCGAACCGATTGTTCCGGAACTGCGGTTGCCCGCCGAGCTGCCACTGCGTTTTGTGTTTCCGCACGCGCCGGTCAGGCCCGTGACAATTAACGGCGGCGCGACCATGCGAGCCTGGTACGACATCCTGAGTCTCGATGCGACTGGTCGGGCTGATGCGGCGGGCGTGCGCGAGAGTACGGCACTGCTTGATGCGCTGATCGAACGTGAGCAGCAGCGCGGTATCGCGGCGGACAGGATCGTTATTGCAGGCTTCTCGCAAGGCGGCGCGATCGCGATCAATGCGGTTTTGCACGCGCAACAAAAGCTCGCGGGACTGATGGCATTGTCGACCTACATTGCTTTGCCCGGCGAAATGGCTGCGAGTAAGGGCAACAGGGACCTGCCGGTCTTCATGGCACACGGCAGCTTCGACCCGATGCTGCCGATGCAGTGGGGCAAGGCATCCGCGGAACAGCTGGTCGCGCTCGGCTTTGCCGTCGAGTGGCACGACTACCCGATGGCACACGCCGTGTGTGCTGAGGAAATAAACGACATTCGCGACTGGCTGCTTAAGGTGCTCGCGTGAGGATCAGTCAACTTCGCCGAGCATGATCCATTGATCGACCAATCGTCGTGCTATGGAAATGCGGAACGGCAGCTTGGGAAAATCAGACTGTAACTGTTCGCGAGTAAACCACTGCGCGTCCTCGAGTTCGCCGTCATTCAGTTTGATATCGGTTGTCGTAGCCTCGGCAATGAAGCCCAGCATCAGTGCCGCGGGAAACGGCCAGGGCTGTGAACTGTTGTAATGCACGGCGCCGACACGAATGTTGGTTTCCTCAAAAACCTCACGCCGCACGGCGTCTTCGAGACTTTCACCGGGCTCAACAAAACCGGCGACGGTCGAGTAACGGTGTTCAGGCCAGTTCGATTGCCGGCCGAGCAGGCAGCGGTCATTGTGCGTGACGAGCACGATGACTGCCGGGTCGGTGCGGGGAAAAATCTGCCGATCGCAATCACTGTTGCGACAGCGTCGCGAGTTGCCGCCGGCTTCCGGAACGGATGCCGAGCCGCAGACACCGCAGTATTGCTGGGATGCATGCCACAGCACCAGCGCGCGTGCGTGTGCTGCAAGATTCGCCTCGTCCAGCGGCAGCATCGTTCCCAGGGAACGTAAGCTCTGGAATTCGCCCAGCTCGGTAAAGGGCTGCGGACGATCCGCGTCAATCGCAACAGCAAAGGCAGGGTCGTTGCGGAACAGCCCGAGAAAGATCAGGTTGTCGTTGTCAACAAACTCATCAACCTGCGAGCGCAATAACCGCAAAGCATGCGGCGGGTCGCCACCGACCAGGCAGCTGCTGCCCCAGACGGGCACAAAGCGTGCTCCCTCGCTTACCGCAGCTTCAGCGAGCCAGTCTGTGTCCTTGCGTCGTTCACCGCTGCGATCAACAAATGCACCGGCGAATACGTTGTGGTTTTCCACGAATAGTTGCCTGCCCTGAACGCGCTGCAGCACCCCACGACCAAACGTCGTGAGGTGCTGTGCGCAATGCTTTGGCGATTACTCGATAATTAACTACTTGGCGAGCAGATCACGAATTTCAGTCAGCAATGTCTCTTCAGCTGACGGCTTGGGCGGCTCAGCCGGCGCTTCTTCTTCTTTCTTCTTCATCGAGTTCAGTCCTTTGATAACCATGAAGATCGCAAAGGCAATAATCACGAAATCGAGAACCGTGTTAATGAAAGAGCCGTACCGGATGACCGGTGCACCAGCTGTTTCTGCAGCGGCGAGCGTCGCGTAGCTGACATCACTGAGGTTGATGAACAGGCTGCTGAAATCGACGCCACCCATCAACAGGCCGATCGGCGGCATGATGACATCCGCTACGAACGATGAAACGATCTTGCCGAAAGCGCCACCAATGACGATACCAACGGCCATGTCGACGACGTTGCCGCGCATCGCGAAGTTCTTGAATTCCTGAAGCATTTTCTGATCTCCCTATAACTGAATTTTGTGTTGTTTTTGCACGAGCTGTGCCGCGCTGGCCGTAGTGTACCGGAAACGGCCTGTTGGCCGTTGCCGAGGACACGAAAGTTCACATTTGGCTACCGGTTGGCAGTGCCTTCCGCTGTGCACATCGGGCAGATCTTGTGGTCGAGCGCGTAAGCATCCTGTACGTAGAGCGCAGCGCAAGTCGCACAGACGGCCAGGTACAGCTCATCATTCATTGCGATGCACTGCAGCAGGTTCCAGGCCCATTCGAAGCTGAACTGTATATCGTCATGCAGCAGGCAATAGTCCTCATAGGCGCGACAAAGACGATGCCCGAACTCGACGTCAGGTCGTGGCCAGCAAGGGTGCACTCGATTGTGCCGGTCAATGCGAATCAGTCGACCGGCAAAAAACAGCGTCACCAGGGTTGTGGCCTGCAGCTGGCTCTCTGCGTTTTTTACAAATCGTGCGACCTGCCGGGGCGACTTTCCCCGTCGCCGTTTAACACGATTATCGCCGCTGTTGAGAAAGTAGGTCGTAAAGACCTTGCGTATCCGGTCGTCGGATAGCCCGGTACATTCCCGAATGCTGCGGGTTCGCGCCTCGTGCCGAATTAACCTGAGTGCCAGCTCAAACTGGCTTTTTTCGCCCGAATATCGGTTATCCGTGAGTCGCATAACTTACCCTTTATGATAGAAAAAGAACATATATAGTAATAAGCTACCCTATAACATCCATACATGGTCTAACAATTCAAATAATAGAAAATACAGCTTTGGGCGAAAAACACGTCCATCCGGGGGGGTGACAATGCTCTATCAGGGACTTTCGACCGACGATCTGGACAATATCCATGCACTGAACCGGCGCTTCATCGAGATTCTGCCGGACGGCAGCGACACCGCCTGCAAGGGTCTGTCACGAAGGCGCCTGTCGGAATCGCAGCAAGCGCGCCTGGGTTGTGCTCCGTTGCTGTTGTTCTCTTTCCGTGAGGGCGAGCCGGATTATTGGCAGCACGTGCTGTCTGACGACGCGCAGCAAAATCTGTTGCCCGCCGAGCCCCCGCTTAATGCGATGATCCGCGCGCTGCAGGTCGCGGGTCTGAGCTTTCTGTGGCAGCTCTCGCGATACAATCCGTACGCAGTGAGAATTGTCAGCGGCGCGCCGCACAGCTGGTGCGAACAGGTCGCTGCGCTGCCCGTCGTTACCTTCCTGCATCGAACCGTGGAGCGGACCGACATACTGGTGCCTCGCTTTCGCGATCAGGCGGATGTCTGGCAGCGTCTCTTAAAGAGCGGCGTCAGCCCTGACGCCAAGTTGCGGGCGATGTCACACCAGAGCGCGTTGCAGGCGATGCTGACCCGGCCCGACCCGGTTAATCCTGTGAGCGAAACCCTGCGCCAAGCAACAGGCAGTTGCAGGTAGCTGCCGCCCGTTTGCCGCCGCCGGGGCAAAAAAGTGCCAAGCCTCGCGGCCGCTAAGACGCAAGTTATGAGGATGCCCGGTGTGCAGTTACAATACGCCGCCTCATGCAAGCACTCTCTATCAAGAATCTCAGCAAGACCTACGACAACGGCACGCAGGCACTGAAAGGCATCGACCTCTCCGTCGACGATGGAGATTTCTATGCGCTGCTCGGCCCGAACGGTGCCGGCAAGACCACGGCTATCGGCATCATCAGTTCGCTGGTCAACAAGACCGGCGGCGAAGTCAGCGTGTTCGGGCACAGCATTGACCGGGAACTTGAGGCCGCGAAGTCGTGCATCGGCATAGTTCCACAGGAGGTCAATCTCAACTTGTGGGAATCCGTCGGCAATATCGTCTCGAACCAGGCCGGTTACTACGGGCTTGCCGGCCAATTGAAGAAACAGCGTGTCGAAAAATACCTGCGCGAACTGCGTCTGTGGGATCGTCGGAAAGATGTGGCCCGCAGTTTGTCGGGTGGCATGAAACGGCGGCTGATGATCGCGCGGGCCCTGGTGCACGAGCCCAGGCTGCTAATTCTTGACGAGCCGACGGCTGGCGTCGACATCGAGATACGACGCTCGATGTGGGATTTCCTGCGCCAAGATTAACGAGGACGGCACGACAATCATTCTGACGACGCACTACCTCGAAGAAGCCGAATCGCTATGCCGGCACATTGCGATCATCGACGAGGGCACGATTATCGAGGATGCCCGCATGAGTGACGTGCTCAGGAAACTGCAGCGTGAAGTGTTCGTGCTGAGCCTGGCCGAGGCGCTGGCCGAGGCGCCAGTGCTCGATGGTTTTAAGACGCGGTTGCGCGACGATTGCGAACTGGAGGTTGAAAAGGGGCCGGACCACGACCTCAATGACCTGTTCGCGGCGCTCAGTGCCCGCAACATTCACGTGGTCAGTCTGCGCAATAAGGCGAACCGCCTGGAAGAGCTGTTCATGAATCTCGTCGAGAACAAGCAGCACGGGCAGCCATCTTGAACATTGCGCTAAACCTGGTTGCGGTCAAAACCATCATCCGCAAGGAAGTGGTGCGCGTGCTGCGCATCTGGGTGCAAACCATTGTGCCGCCGGCTATTACGATGACGCTGTATTTCATCATCTTCGGGAACCTGATTGGCCGGCGTATCGGCACCATGGATGGCTTCGACTACATGCAGTACATCGCGCCGGGCCTTATCATGATGTCGGTCATTACCAATTCCTACGGCAACGTCGTCTCATCATTTTTTGGCGCGAAGTTCGGACGTCACCTCGAGGAAATGCTGGTAGCGCCGATGTCGAACGCGGCCATCATCATTGGACACGTGGCGGGCGGGGTGCTCCGCGGGCTGCTGGTCGGACTGCTGGTCACGATTATTGCGCTGTTTTTCACGCGACTCGAGGTTGCGCATCCGCTGGTGACGGTCTCGATTGTGCTGCTGTCATCGATCGTGTTTTCACTGGCGGGCTTCATTAACGCCGTCCTGGCGAAGAAGTTCGACGATATCGCGATTGTGCCCACATTCGTGCTGACACCGCTCACCTACCTGGGCGGTGTCTTTTACTCGATCTCGCTGTTGCCGGAGTTCTGGCAAAACGTCTCCAGGGCGAACCCGATCCTCTACATGGTCAATGCGTTTCGTTACGGCATCCTGGGCGTGTCTGACATCGGTATCGGGCACGCTTACGTGATATTGCTCGTGTTTGTTGTCGTGTTGTTCTCTGCATGCATGTACATGATGCAGCGCGGCATCGGCATTCGCGAATAACGATGTGCGGCCGCTTCGCTTTTTATTCACCCGCTGAGGCAACGGCCGCGCTGTTCGGCGTGCACGACGCGCCAGCGGTTGAGCCACGCTATAACATCGCACCGACGCAGTATCTTGCAGCTATCCGCGAGACGGACGAGCATGCTCGGGAGCTGGTGATGCTGCGCTGGGGTCTCGTGCCGTTCTGGGCGAAGGACCCCTCCATTGGGAATCGCATGATCAATGCGCGCGCGGAAACGGTTGCGGAGAAGCCATCCTACCGCGCCGCCTACCGGCATCGTCGTTGCCTGGTTCTGGCCGACGGTTTTTACGAATGGCGACGGCAGAATGACAGCAAGACGCCGTATTACATTTCACTGGCGAGCGGCGCGCCGTTTGCGCTGGCGGCGCTGTGGGAACAATGGCAAGACAAGGAGAGCGACGCCACCTTGCAAACGACGACGCTGCTGACGACCGCGGCCGACAATTTCATGGCGCCGCTGCACCATCGGATGCCCGTCATACTGCAGCCGGATACCGCTGACGAGTGGCTGGCCGGTGGCAACGATTTGCTGGACAACATCGCCACGAAGACCCCGCCGCTGCAGGCCTGGCCGGTCGACAAGCGCGTGAACAACGCGCGCAACGAAGGCGCAGACCTAATCGACGTTGGCGGGGATATCGTCCGCTGACAGGTGCGGCATCATCGAGACAATTAGCGTGCCGGGCCCACCATGCACGCCGAGCGCGGTACCGATGCTGGTCAGAGTGAGCCTCTGAACATCCGGCAGGCGCTGCCGAATAGCGGCCTCGAGAGCCCTGGCGTCTTCCATGCACACGGCGTGCCCAATCGCCAGGTCAATCCGGCCGCTTGCCGGCACGCGCCTCGCAACGAAGCGTGCGAAGCGGCTCGCGGGCCTGCTTCGTCCGAACAGGAAACCGCACAAAGTTATCCGTCCGTCGGGTTTGGTGCCGATAATTGGCGTGAGTCTCAGCAGGTCTGCGATCGTCCTGACCCAGCCAGGCACGCGGCCGCCGCGCACTGCGTAGCGCAGGTCATTGAGCAGCGCGTACGTTTTTGTGACTGCCAGCTGTTTCTCGATCGCCGCGATCGTTGCCGTTACGCTGTGACCAGCGGCGGCGCATTCTGCCGCCAGAACCACGAGTTGTCCCTGGCCCATCGAGGCATTCCGGCAATCGATCACGTGAATGTCGCCGGGCGCGTCGGTGCGTTCAGCTGCTGAACGTGCGGCTTCGTATGTGCCGCTTACCCGACCGGTCAGGTTGATCGACAGCACGTCTCGAAAGTGGCTGGCGAGAAACTGAAACTGCCGGCGAAAATCCCCCGGCGCCGGCTGTGACGTGGTCGGATGATCGGGGTTCGTCCTGAGCTCGTCATAAAACTCGTCAGTCGTGATGCTGACCTTGTCGAGGTAGCCGCGATCGCCGAACTGAATGCGGCAAGGCACCATGTGGATATCGAGTCGCTCCATGTCTTCGTCGGCAATGTCAGCGGCCGAATCGGTGATGACGGCGAACTGACGCGAGTGGTCGTGCGTGCTGTGCTGCTGGCGGTGCATATCGTCCGCTTTTTCTGCGCTGAGCGCACCGAAGCGCCGGGCGAGGTTGAATACGGCGTCGGGATCGTCGACATGGATATGAATCTTCGCCTTGCGTTTGGTGCCCGCCAGTACCAGCGAGTCGCCGAGTTCCGTTAATGCCTCTCGCAGCTTGCGGCGATCGATATCTTCAGCGGTGACCATGCACTCGGTACAGAAGCGAAACTGCGAGTCGTTGTCGGCCTCAGCAAAAGCCACAACCGGTTCGATGTGCCGCAGCACGGCCGCATCGGGCGGGTGTGCCATGCTGCCGTCGCGCAGATAGCCGGACATTCCCGCAACCAGCTCGGCAAAACCTTTGGCGCCCGCATCGACGACACCGGCTTTGCGCAGGACCTCGAGCTGCATTGGCGTGGCGGCAAGCGCTTGCTCGACGCTGGCTATTGCTGCTGTCATAACCCCGGGAAAATCGCTGTCGTGGCCGTCGGAGACCTGCTGCGTGAGGCTGCTGGCGAAGGCCGCGATCACTGACAGAATCGTACCCTCACGAGGGTTTGACAGTGCGTCATGTGCATACTCGCTGCCCTTCGTAACCGCCTTGGCGAAGGTGTAGGGCGTGAATCGCGTGATGTCTGCGGCGTCGTCGCTCATGCCCTGGAAGAACTGCGCAACGATCGCCCCGGAGTTACCTCGAGCACCGTCGAGTAGCGTATCGGCAAGGGCGGCCAGCAGCGTGCCGAGATGCTGGTCTTCTTCTCGCGTAAGCAGACCGAGCGCGGCGCCCAGCGTCAGGCTGAGATTGGTGCCCGTATCGCTGTCCGCCACCGGAAAGACGTTGATGCGATTCAGCAGATCCTGTTCGCCGATAACGCGGTAGATGCCCGATCTAAGCGCGTTGGCAAAGACCTCACCATCTATATGTTTGCCAACGGGATCTGCCAAGCGTCTGCGTCCTCAGTCGCGCGGTAACAGGAAGGTAGTGCCACGGTAATCAAGAACAACACCGTCCGGCGTAATTTCATCAACGGTCGGTCCTTCGCTGAGCTGCGACTTCTCGCGTTGTTTGGACATGTTGATGAAAACGAAGCGATCTTCCGGAACCTCGCTGTAAACGTGGATGTCGAGGTGCAATTCGGGCAGCGTGATGCTGCCCTTGGCGCGTAGTTCATAGATCGTCGGCAGGCTGGCCACCTGCTGTGCCGGCGAGTTGCTGGCAGACACGTTAACGCCGGTAGCGGGTGCGACCGGTATCGCCGATGCCTGGGTTTCCTGCACCCGCGCCGCGGGCGGCGGGGCCTGGCGCTGTGATTCATTGCGGCGCGCGGCCTCGATTTGCGCGGCAAACTCGGCGGTGGTGGTCGACGGTGCCGTCTCGATAGTGCCGACGGCGGTCACAGTGTCCGCCGGCGTATCGTCGACAGAGCGCAACAACACCCCCAGCAAGACGATGACGTTGATCGCGAGTAGTGCGCCCAGCAGCATCAGCCAGCGCGGCGCGCGCGGCCGGCCATCACTGCTGGGTACCGTTGCGAACGCGGCCGGCGTCTGTTGCTGGCGGTCCGTTTCCGATTTTTTCAGCGCGTCTAAAATGAAAGACATCGTTAGTCCCTGGTAAGTCGTGGCGTGCCGTCGACAGCGAGCAGCGAGTTAATGACGATCTGTGTTTGCTGGCCGGCCACTCCGTCAACGCTCAGCCGGTGATCGCGCTGAAACCGCCGCACGAGTTGTTCGAGTTCGGCATCATAAACATCCGATTCCTGGTTCGCACTGGTGTAACGGGGATCGATTGCCGCAAGGCTTGCGCGCAGCCAGACGACGCTCTCGTTGCGTTCACCACGGCCTAGCGACACCGGCGTGCCGCCGGGTGGCCGCCACAACAGCAGGTACTGGCCAAACCACGACTCCAGCAGGGAAGAGGCCGGGTGTTCAACGAGTATGCCACCGATTGACAGTTCCACCATGTCGCCGCGGACAGCGGTCAACAAGACTTCGTGGCTTTCGCCAGCGTCGTCCACCAGCGTCATTATTGCGGGTCGATCCATCTGTTTGAGCCCGCTCCAGGAACCGCGCTGGTAGAGACAAACGAGCCCGGCCCTGTCCGCCTGCGAACAGGCGCTTTCCGCCGATGCCTGGTACTCCAGGCCCCAGGCTTCGAAAAGCGACGTTAACGCACTGGCGGTCGTCGTCAGCGTCGCACCCAGTCGCAGCTGCTCGTTCAATGTGGGTGTGCCGGCGGCCGGTGCAACCGGTTCGACCGTGGCCTCCGCGACCGGCTCCGGCTGCGCCGCTTCGGGCTCGGCGGCCAGTTCCTTTGTCTGAGGCTCGGCGGCGACGGCGGCGGCCGGCGCGTCCAGTACTGCCTCCGGGGACTTGCCTGGCGCTTGCTGCGTGTACGACCAGATACTCGCCGCAATAACGGCAATGCCGATAACAGCAGCTGTCGCGAGGGCGGGCCGCAGCCATACGGGCCGTTCCAGCTCGCCGCTGACCTCGGCGGCCGCGCGGCGGACGAGGCGTCTGTTGACGCGACGTGATTCCTCGCTGTAGGCGCCGAGCAGTGCGCGGTCACAGATCACGTTGATCAGGCGTGGCACGCCCTGGGAAAGACTGAATACCGACTTCTTGGCACCGCTGTCGAATACTTCGCCAAGCGCGCCCGCGACTTTGAGACGGTGTTCGATGTACTGCGCGGTTTCGTCCCGCGTTAGTGGTTCGAGGTGATAGCGCCCCGTGATGCGTTGCGCCAGCTGGCGCAGGTCGTTACGGGCTAACAGCTCACGCAGCTCCGGCTGGCCAATGAGTATGATCTGCAATAATTTTTGTTTGGCGGTTTCGAGATTCGTCAGCAGCCGCACCTGTTCGAGTACAGCAGGTGACAGGTTCTGTGCTTCATCAACGATAAGGATGGTGCGACGACCTTCCGAGTGGGCATCGAGAAGATGCCGATTGAGCGCATCCGTTTGTGCTTTGATACTGCCGCGATTGTGGGTGACGTCGATATGCAGCTCTTCGCAGATCGTTGCCAGAAACTCGAGCACGGACAGCTGCGGATTAAGAACGACTGCAACATCGGCATTGTTGGGCATACGATTCAGCAGCAGCGTTCGCACCAGCGTCGTCTTGCCGGTGCCAACCTCGCCGGTCAGCTGAATGAAGCCGCCGCTTTCGGTCACGCCATAGACGAGGTGCGCAAGCGCTTCGCCGTGCCGCTCGCTCATGAAGAGATAGCGGGGGTCAGGCGTTATCGAAAACGGTTTTTCACGCAGTCCGAAGAATTCGGTGTACATATTGTCTTGCCACAATCGAGGCCGAGCCCGATTCTACCCTAATCAATGGCGCTCCAGCGTGCTTGCCCGTTCGAGCGAATCGGTGCCGAAGCGATCGCGAATGGCATCGACAGTCTTATCGACGCGACTCACTGGCTCTGCAGTGTCATCGGCGAACAGATCTGCCTGCTGCACCGGCGCCAGGTTGCTGCCGCCGACGCCGAGCAGGCGGATGCGCGCGCCGGCATTGCGTTCCAGCCAGGTGCGCAACAAGTCACAGGCGATGGCGTAGATCTGGTCGGTGCTGCTCGCGGGCGGTTTGATACTGCGTTGGCGCGTACAGGTTGTGAAATCGGAGCGACGGATTTTCACCTGCACGGTACCGGCGCCCAGTCCGTGTTTGCGAAGCCGTGTGGTCGTGCGCTCCGCCAGTCGCAGCAGCTCAATCTCCATCGCGGCCTTATCCACCAGGTCCGTATCGAAAGTCTCCTCCGCGCTGATGGACTTTTCGGCGCGCGCTGCCAGCACCGGACGCTCGTCAATGCCTGCCGCGCGCTCGACAGCATTTTGTGTGTAGCGACCAAACACGGGCGTGAGCAGGCGATCGGGTGCCGTACGCAGGTCGCGGACCGTGCGCACCTCAACGGCATCCAGGCTCTTCTGTGTTTGCGGCCCGATACCGGGAATCACGGCAATGGGCAACGGATCCAGTCGGGTCGCATAGTCGGCCGGGTACAGGACGGTGAGGCCGTCGGGCTTGTCGAGATCCGAGGCAATCTTTGCAACGAGCTTGTTTACGGCGACGCCGACCGACGCGCGCAGCCCGGTAGCGTCGAAGATACGTTGTTTTATCTGCGCGGCGATCTTCTCCGGTGAACCGAACAGAGTGACACTGGCGGTGACGTCGAGAAAAGCCTCGTCGAGCGAGAGTCCCTCGACCAGCGGCGTGAACTCGCGAAAGATGCTGAAAATGGTGGCCGAGACCTGCTTGTAGTGCGACATGCGGACCTTTGCGTGGCAAAGGTGCGGACAGCGGCGACGTGCTTCGGCTATCGGCATGGCAGACCGGATGCCGAACGCCCGTGCTTCGTAACTGGCAGCGGCCACGACGCCGCGTTTCGAGCTGCCGCCGACCACGACCGGTTTACCGCGCAGCTCCGGGTTGTCGCGCTGTTCGACCGACGCGTAAAAAGCGTCCATATCGACATGCAGGATGCTGCGCGCCGAGTGCGTCATCGCGCTACTGTCCGCGGACGACGATAAATCGCGCTAGCCATTCCAGTGGTGCAGCGCTGGCGCCGAAAATTTGCAGCTCGTCGAGCGCGCCATGCAATAACTCGTCGCAACGGCGTCGCGACTCATCAACACCGAACAGGGCCGGGTACGTGGACTTTTGATGGAGCTCGTCAGCCCCGGCAGCTTTGCCGATGATATGGGTCTCGCCTTCGACATCCAGAATGTCGTCTTTGATCTGGAACGCAATGCCGATGGCTCGTGCAAACCGATCCAGTGCCGTCGCTTTCTCGGTGGCGAGATCTTCACAGAGCAGACAGGCGGACATGACTGCCGCGTGGATAAGGGCGCCGGTCTTGAGGGCGTACATGCGCTCGAGCTGCTCCCGATCGAGCGTCTTGCCTTCGGCCTCGAGGTCGATCGACTGACCACCGGTCATGCCGGTGGACCCGCAGGCATCCGCAACCAGTCGGACGAGCCTGACGATGCTGCCTGCCGGGGCACCCTCAAATCCGGCGAGCACTGCAAATGCCAGCGGCTGCAGTGCATCGGCCGCGAGAATCGCCGTGGCTTCGTCAAATTCGATGTGTACCGTCGGTTTGCCGCGCCGCAGATCGTCATCGTCCATCGCCGGCAGATCGTCGTGAATCAGTGAAAATGCATGAATCAGTTCGATGGCCACGGCGGGCGCATCCAGCACCCGCGCGTCAACGCCGAGGCACTCACCGGTCGCGTAAACCAGCAGCGGTCGCACGCGCTTGCCGCCGTTGAAAACACCATAGCGCATCGCCTCGTGCAGCCGCGCCGGATGCGTTGCGGCGCGGGGTAGAGCCGCGTCGAGCCGCGCGTTAACGCGCTCGGTATAACTGGCAATACGGGCTTCGAATGTGTGCGGCAAGGCGCTCGACCTGCGTGTTTGGGACCACGTAGCGTACACGGAATTAAGCCGCCGTGCGCAGCGTGGCCTGGGCTATAATTCGCGTCCCCCGTCCCATAACTATGCAAAGGTTCAGAGCCATGCGGGCAGCCGCAATCGCGCAGCCGAACATCGCGCTCATCAAGTACTGGGGTAAGCGAGATGTCGATCGCAATTTGCCTGCGGTTGGCTCGATCTCGATTACCCTGCGCGAACTGTTTACCGAGATGCGCGTGCAGCTTGATGCCGGGTTGCCGCACGACGTGCTTGCCGTAAACGGAACGCCCGACACCGCCTTGTTACCAAGACTGAGCGCCTGCCTCGATCGTGTGCTGGGTGCCGAGCGAAGTCGCGCTCGTATTGACAGCCGCTGCAATTTTCCGATTGCGGCCGGGCTGGCTTCATCGGCGTCGGCGTTCGCGGCACTGACCGTCGCCGCCGCCGCAGCCGGGAGCAAATCATCAGAGCCAGCCGTGCTGGCATCGCTGGCGGGCCGTGCGTCCGGTTCGGCGGCGCGCTCGCTGTACAGCGGCTTCGTAGAACTCGAGAACACGGCGGACGACATCGCCGTGCGCACGCTTCGTGACCCTGGGGAGTGGCCGTTGACCGTCGTTGTTGCGATCACCGCCAGCGGCCCGAAGTCGGTCGGATCAACCAGGGCCATGGAGCTAAGTCGGCAAACATCGCCTTTTTATTCCAGCTGGATCGAGCAGCAACCGCACGACCTTGGCGTTGCCCGCGAGGCGATCATGCAGCGTGATTTCGCGAAACTCGCGGCCGTGTCCGAACACAACTGCCTGAAGATGCATTCGATCATGTGGGCCTCGCGGCCACCGATCGTGTACTGGAACTCGGCGACCATGGAATGCCTGCAGACCATCAGGGATCTTCAGGCACAAGGGGTTGGTGTGTTCTTTACGATGGATGCGGGACCACAGGTAAAAGCGGTTTGTCTGCCTGAATACGCGCAGCAGGTCCGCGCAGCACTTAGCGCCACGGAGGGTGTCATCGAGCTCATGGAGTCCGGGCTCGGGGATGCGGCACGGCTGGTTGACCTGGCATGAGTACTGTCGTCGCCAGTGCGCCGGGCAAAGCAGTGCTTTGCGGCGAGTACGCCGTGCTGGACGGCGCGCCCGCGGTTTGTATGGCGCTGGATCGGCGCGCGCGCGTCACGGTGACTCCCTGCGAGGGGGAGTGGATTCGGGTCTCGGCACCGGGATACACGGCCGTCGAAGGTTTACTGCGTGTTGTTGGCGGGACTTTAGAATGGTCGCAGGGCGCGTCTGAATTCGCACTGGTCGACGCTGTGTTGCGAACCCCTGGTGCGCTCCCCGAGCGCGTCGTATCCATCGAACTGGATAGCAATGCGTTCCGGGACGGGGAATCCAACGAGAAAATCGGCATCGGCAGCAGTGCCGCATTGACGGTGGCCTTGCTTGCAGCGCTGCGCGGCACAGAGGATGTATTCGCCGATGCCATCGGCGCGCACCGGCAGTTGCAGCAAGGTGCCGGCAGCGGCGTCGATATCGCGACGTCAGTGCACGGCGGATTGCTCGAATATCGAATGGCGGCTGCAGAGGTGACTGCACTGCAATGGCCGGCAGGACTGCAATACCGGCTCGTATGGTCGGGCATCGCGGCGGATACGCGTGCAAAACTGGCGCAGCTCGACAGTACCGCCGAATCAAAAGCTCGCACGGAGCTGCTGCAGGCGGCCATCGCAATGGCAACAGCGTGGAGCTCGGCGACACGCGTGCTCAATGAGTACCCTGCGTATATCGAGTGTTTGCGGCGATTCAGTGTTGACCATGGTCTCGGCATATTCGATGCTGGCCACGATGAACTTTGCATAGCGGCTGCCGACGCCGGCCTGGTGTACAAACCGTGCGGTGCTGGCGGCGGCGATGTCGGCATCCTGCTCGGCCGGTCCGGCGAGCAGCTGGACGACTTTATGGCGGGCAGGCAGCAAACCCTGCACTGCGAGCTCGACCCGGTTGGCGTAAAGCTGGAGCAGCGTTGAAAGATTCACGACTAGCAGGTCTCTACAAACTTTCCATTGCCGAGCGCATCAGTGCGCTGCAACGGCAGGGCTGGTTGTCGGCTGCCGATGCCGAGCGCCTCAGGAACGGTCGCCAGGTGCTTTCCCCTGTGGCTGCTGACAAGATCACCGAGAACGTTGTCGGTGTATTCGGGCTGCCATTCAGCATCGCACCGAATTTCCTGGTCAATGGCGAGGAGCGCATGGTGCCGCTCGTGGTCGAGGAGCCGTCGATCGTTGCGGCCCTCAGTGGCGCGGCGCGCCTGGCCCGCAAGACCGGCGGCTTCGAGGCGCGTTGCGATGAATCCCTGCTGGCGGGGCAGATTCATGTGACCGGTACCACTGATCCGGCAGCGGCAGTCGATTCCCTGCGTGCGGCGAAAGACTCAATTCTCGAACGTGCTAATGCGGTTCATCCGCGACTGGTCAAGCGTGGCGGCGGGGCACGCGACCTGGAAGTTCGCCTTCTCGAGTTGCCCGACGGGGCGCCGCTGATTGCCGTGCACCTGTTGGTCGACACGGTCGATGCGATGGGTGCCAACCTGGTCAATACACTCTGCGAGGCCGTCGCGCCGCGCGTTGCCGATGTGTGCAAGGGTAAAGCCGCATTGCGCATACTTTCTAACCTGGCAGACCGCTCGATCGTTACCGCCACAGCACGCTTCGCCGTCGATGACCTGGGCAATGATGAGTTCTCAGGGGCAGAGGTTCGTGATGCGATTGTGCTTGCGAATGACATCGCTCTTGTTGACGCGCATCGTGCGACGACGCACAACAAAGGCGTGATGAATGGCGTTGACGCACTGGCGATCGCAACCGGCAATGACTGGCGCGCCATCGAGGCAGGTGCCCACGCCTACGCGGCGCGTGACGGGCAGTATCGGCCGCTGACGCGCTGGCTGGCCAGTGCGACCGGTGACCTGGTGGGTGAGATCGTCATGCCCCTGAAAGTCGGTACGGTTGGTGGCACGCTCGACGCGAACCCGGCGGCTGCGCTCGGACTGGCGATAACCGGCACGAAATCGGCCCGGGACCTGGCCCTGCTGATGGCGGCCGTGGGCCTGGCGCAGAATTTCGCTGCGCTGCGCGCCCTGGTCAGTAGCGGTATTCAGAAGGGCCACATGAAGCTGCACGCGCGCAGCGTCGCTGCCGCGGCCGGCGCACCGGAGGCCGATTTTGAAGCGGTTGTCGCGCGGCTTATTGACAGCGGTGAGGTCAAAAGCTGGAAGGCCAAAGAAATACTCGACGAGCTGCGCGCGACACAAGGCGAGCAGGAAGCGCCGATGGGCACGGCAGCGGGCAAAGTTATTCTGCTGGGCGAGCATGCGGCGGTTTACGGTCGCCATGCGCTGGCCATCCCCCTTGTCGATGCGGTCAATGCCAGCGTGCAATCATCGAGTGGGGGTACGTCCCTGGCAATCCCGGCATGGGGTATCGCGCGCGACCTTGATTACGACAAAGCAACCGGCATCGACGCTGCAATAGGCCTTATCCTGAAGCGGCTACAGCAGCCGCTTGGTGACTACGCTATTCACGTGAATTCCACCCTGCCGCCAGGGATGGGGCTGGGCTCGTCCGCAGCCGTCGCCGTCGCTGTTACGCGGGCGTTTTGCCATTACCTCGACATCGATATCAATGATGAGCGCGTCAACGAGATTGCATTCGACTGTGAAAAACTCGCACATGGCACGCCCTCAGGCGTTGATAACACGATCTCAACTTATGCAAAGCCGATGTTGTTTCGCAATGAGGGATCGCTGCAAACCCAATGGCTGACGCTGCAAGAAGTGCCGCCGCTGCTCATCGCGAGCAGTCACGAGACGGGACTGACCAGCGAGCAGGTGGCGGGTGTCAGGCAACGGTACGGGCGATCGCCGGCACGGTATGACGCGATCTTCGATGAGATCGATGCACTCAGTCTGGCGGGCGCCGAATTGCTGCAGGCTCGCAATTATGATGAGCTGGGATTGCTAATGAACATTTGTCATGGATTGCTGAATGCTATCGAAGTATCAACGCCGCAACTGGAACACATCGTTGCGCTTGCCAGGCAGGCCGGTGCCGCAGGGGCGAAGCTCACTGGTGGCGGTGGCGGCGGCTCGGTCGTGGCGTTGTGCCCAACGAATTTGGAGCGTGTGCAGGAAGCGCTGCAGCAGGCCGGCTACCGGGTCATGGTGCTGAAGCAGTGAGCGCGCATCACAGAATCGTGTCCTCTGAGGATGAAGAGCTGATCCTGGTCGATCGCGAGGACAACGAGATCGGCTTTCTTTCGAAAGGCGAATGTCATAACGGCGCCGGCGTGTTGCACCGGGCATTTTCGTTGTTCCTGTTTAACGATGCGGGCGAACTGCTGCTGCAACAGCGCAGCAGCAACAAGCGCCTGTGGCCCGACTACTGGTCGAACAGCTGCTGCAGCCATCCGCGGCGCGGCGAAAGCCTGAAGATTGCGACCCAGCGCCGATTGCGCGACGAGCTGAACTTCGCAACGTCTCTGGAGCACGTCTATCACTTTTGCTACACGGCAGACTTCGGTGCGGCTGGCGCAGAAAACGAGTTATGCCATGTCTATCTCGGGCGAGCGCCTGACGACGTGCAACCGAACGACAGTGAGATCGCGAGCCTTAAGTTTGTTGCTGTTGCGGACTTCGAGGCTGAGCTGGCGGGCTTCCCGGAGCGCTTCACGCCCTGGTGCAAGCAGGAATGGAATGAGTTACGTGATCGTTATCGTGAGCAGCTGGTGCGCTACTGCGACGTCAGTTAAGCGATGTATTTGTAGTACTCGATGCCCATGTCGCTGAAATGGCGATCTTCCGCGCTGCCGACGCGATCGATAACAAACTCGTTGTTTGGCAGGTAGTCGACACCCGCAACGCGCCGTCCATCGTGCAGTGCTTCGTACTGTTCCTGACTGAGGTCCACAGCCAGCTGCATCGCCGCGTTGAACTTGATCTTCGCCGTAGCCTCACGCCAGCCATCCGCCATGAAGAACGGAATCACCTCAGCGGCATCGCCGCTGCCGTAACCCAGCGTGAGCACCTCTTCACCGGCACGCAGTGAATTTTCTTCGAGCGCCTGTTCGAATCCGGCCGCCAACCATGCGGGCAGGGCTGCCGTGTATAGATTGCCCAGATCGAGCATCATGTCGCTGCCCAGCGCCATTTTGTCGAGAATCTCTTTGCGGTAGTGCCGTGAAGCACGGAACGCGCGCAATGCCGCCATGGAGAGGGGATAGGCTTCGAACTGATGTGTCTCCGGGCCTGCCAGCGCCGCGACGTCTGGTTTGCTGAGCATCTCTGCTTGTACCGCCGTCACATCGACGCCGGCTTCATAACAGTAAGAGGCGAGCTCGGCTCGATCCTCGGCGTTGCCCTCTCCGAGCGCAAACAGGTACGAGACCGCCCAGCCGGTCTCCGGCATGCGTCGATACGGGCGGTGCATGAAGACGGTCCGCAGTGACCTCAAGTAGTCGCTGGCCTTGAGACCGCGCTTGACGTACATGTCATGCAATGCGTGCAAGGTCTCGTCGATATAGCACGTGGTCGAGTACTTGCCGTTGAAAACCGGGAAGTCCTGCACCTGGTGTGACTCGGAGCGGTCCTGGCCACAAAAACGCAGCATCGGCTTGCGAAAATCCATGATGCGATAGTCGGAGGCGGACCCGGACCCAATCAGGTCCACAATCGCGAGCTGCGGGTCTTCCTCGAGCAGCATCGCCACGGCGCCAGCGCCCTGGGTCGGCTCACCCGAGCTGCCACGCGCATATTCCGCGATGTCGGCACAGACGACAATTGCCTGGCTGCCGGCGCCGTCCAGCGCAAGATGGCGAATCGCGCCTTTCATGCCATAAACACCGCCAAGGCAGGCATGTTTGAACTCCGGCACCTCGCAACTGCGCGAAATAGGCGGCTTGCCCCGAGCGATCAGCGCCTCGTCTACCATCCCCTTCACAACAATGGCGCCGGCGGAGTTATCCGTGCTCGATTCGGTGCCCAGCCCGAGGAACTTCACGCGCTGCGGGTCGACATCATATTGTTCAATCAGGCGCATGACGGCGGTAGCCGCCATCGTATATACGCTGTGATTGGGGCCGCGAACCCGGAAACTGCGCCCGACAACCTCACGGATCTTGGGCCACTGGTTATCCGTCCAATCGCACCAGTCCTCAAGCCATACGCGGTACGGCGGGAGGTAGGCGGCGAGGCCGCTGATGCCTATCGATTTTTGAGGTGAATGTTGGTTCATAGCTGCAGTCTGGTTAGCCCGGCGATTTTAGTGTGCCAGGCCTTATCACTCAACTACTTATTGCACGGTAACGGTGATCGGGGCCGACGCGACCGGCGGATTGGCGCTCTGATTTCATGGCTGGGCACCCCCGGTGCCGGTGGAGACGGCAAGCAATGCGAACGTGATTGCGCCGAACATCGTAAGCGATACGCCCAACCAGTAAGCAACCATGAGCGCGAGGTACTTGATTATCGTGAAAATACGCCGCTGAGCATAAACGCGGCGCATCGCCATGTACAGGTACACCGGTATGTAGAGCGAGGCTGCGACGATAACCAGCACCGATACGGCCTCCGGCACGCCAAGCAGAGCCATCGTGCGCGAGAACAGTATCTGCAGCGTCAGAATCAGAAAGAAGAACGCGTGGAAGTGCACGACGAACAACAAGTGCTCCACAAAATAACGGCGCGATAGCGGGTAGAGAATTTTCAACACCAGCGCCATCAGTGGCAGCAGCACGATCAGCGCCACCGGTACGTTGTCGACCAGGAGGTCGATAAACGTGGCGCCTTCATCGGCCAGCACGCTGTTGCAAACGGCTTCGAGTCGCGCTGGCGTCAGCCGCCGTTTGAACCAGTCCGGCCAGTCGGCAATGCTGTCACTTTCGATATCGCACTGTGCCTCCGGGTCCGTCGCGTCCGGTTGCAAGGTCTTGTCATCATCGCCGAGCGAGGCGCCGAGCTCTTCGCTGACTGCGTCGAGCGGCGCAGGTTCGAATAGCAGGCCGAGATCGCCCCGCGGATCGAAAAACGCGACGACGAAGAAAATCAAACTTAGCACCAGGTACATGCGAAACGGTGGCATGTAGCGTGCGCGACGGCCCAGGAGGTAATCGCGAGTCAATTGCCCGGGACGAATCAGCAGCGGTCGCAGCGTGCGCCACAGACGCGAGTCCAGTTCAAAGAGATCGCCGAAAGCTTCTGCAAGGAGCTGCCAGATACTGATCAGTCGACTGACGGATCGCTGACCGCAAGTGCCGCAATACTGACCACTCAGTCGCGCGCCGCAATTCAGGCAGTCCGGGTTACCGACGGTGTTGATCTCGCGACTGTCGTCCTCGCGCAGTGCTCGTCCATGCACGCTGGCCTTCTCGCCAAAAGCGTCCGCCAGATTGATTTCAATATCGGCGAAATAAGTATCGAGCAGTTCGTCCAGCGCGCTGTTATCGCGGCAACCGATCTGCAGGATGGTAGTGGTAACGCCGTCTTGCCCGGAGGTTACGTTCCAGTGGTGCGCGGATGTGATGCCATCGTGCTGCAGGGATGCCGCAACAAACTGTTCGAGCCACGCCTGAAACTCGGCGGCGACTTCGTGATGGACGAAAAACGTTGACTCATGAACTGGCCCGGCGCGTTCCGTCATCCGACCGAATCAGCTTTTCTTTGTGCTTTTGCCCGCGCTTCGTTTGGTCGCAGCCGGTTTCTTTTTGGCTGCACGTTTGGCCGGTTTTTTAGCAGCCTTTTTTGGTGCCGGCGCGGTGTCACGCGGCACGCGTGCAAGCTCATCCGGAGAGAAATCGTCGACATCAAGCAGCGCGAGCACCTTCTCATGGTAGTTGCGCAAGGTCCGCGATTCGGCTTTGCTGATGACCTGCGCCTTTTCCCCCTCCTCGATCTGCTCGCCTAAGTAGCTCGACTGAATGAGGCCTTCCTTGTGTGCCTGGCGCAGCCGCTTTTCAAGTGGTGCCACCTCGCCCGTCAGTTCGAGTGCTTCCTGCAGCAGGCCCAATGGATTGCCGGGCTCCAGCGTTGTGTAGGCCAGCGTGCTCAAGCGCTCGCGCGCCTCGCCTGGCGTTGTGACGAGATCGACGACTTTCGCCGCAACTTCATCCGACGGAGCGGAGTAGGTACGGCCACGCGGGAAAATGAAGAACCGCAGCATTGCTGCTATCCAGCGGTTCGGGAAGTTGCGCAAAAAGGCGTGCAGTGATTCCTGTGCCTGGTACATCAGCGTATGTACCGACCATTCGACCAGCGGTAAATCCGTTGCGCGACGGCCCTGGTTTTCGAAGTGTTTTAGCACCGCGGAGGCAAGATACATCGAGCTGAGCACATCGCCGAGACGTGCTGACAGGAGTTCGCGTTTCTTCAATGCGCCACCCAGTGTCAACATGGCGAAGTCCGACGCCAGCGCGAACGCCGCGCTGTAGCGATTGATGTTCTGATAGTAGCGACGTGTGGGCGTATTCAGTGGCACCTCACTGAACTTCGCGTGCGTCAACGCCAGGAAGAATGAGCGCGCCATATTGCTGATCGCGTAGCCGATGTGTCCGAACAGTGCGTCGTCGAACTCAATCAGGCCACGATCCTCGTCGGTGTCAGCGGCAGCATGCAGTTCGCGCAGCACGAACGGGTGGCAGCGAATCGCGCCCTGGCCGTAGATGATCAGGCTGCGCGTCAAAATATTCGCGCCCTCGACCGTGATGGCAATCGGTGTTGCCATGTAGGGACGGCCAAGATAGTTATTCGGGCCCATCATGACCGCCTTGCCACCGTGCACGTCCATGGCATCGTTCGCTACTTTGCGGCCCAGTTCGGTGCAGTGGTACTTGAGAATGGCGGAGGGCACCGCGGGTTTCTCACCCTGGTCGATGGCTCCGGCAGTTACCGCAACCGCGGCATTCATAATGTAAGTGTGCCCGGCAATGCGCGTCAGGGCTTCGCCAACACCCTCGAAATTGGCGATCGAGGTATTGAATTGCTTGCGAATAACCGCGTAGGCACCGGTAGCGTAACTCGCTGCCTGGCCACCGCCCGACGACGTTGAAGGCAGCGTGATGGCGCGACCGACGGACAGCAACTCGACGAGCATCTTCCAGCCTTTGCCCGCCATTTCCGGGCCGCCGATGATGTAGTCAAGCGGCACGAACACGTCTTTACCGGAGGTCGGGCCATTCTGGAATGCGAACCGACAGCGGAATATGTCGTCGACCAAACTCGACGCCCGGGAATGTCCGTCGGGATTAACGCGGCCGTGATGCCGTAGTCCTCGGTGTCGCCGATCAGGTGGTCCGGGTCGTACAGCTTGAACGCCAGTCCCAGCACCGTGGCGATCGGCGCCAGTGTGATGTAGCGCTTGTCCCAGGTCAGACGAATGCCGGTGATCGTTTTGCCGTTCCACTTGCCCTTGCAGACGATGCCCTTGTCGATGATCGCCGCTGCGTCCGAGCCTGCCTGCGGCGAAGTGAGCGCAAAACACGGGATTTCGGTGCCCGCGGCGAGCCCCGGCAAGTAGCGATTCTTCTGCTCCTCGGTGCCGTAGTGCAGCAACAGCTCCGCGGGTCCGAGGGAGTTGGGTACGCCAATCGTTGACGAAGCTGTCGCATTGCGGCTTGCCAGTTTCGTTATTACGCATGCGTTTGCGTACGCGGAGAACTCGAGCCCGCCATACTGTTTCGGAATTATCATGGCGAAGAATTTCTTCTCGATGATGAATTCCCAGACAGACTTTGGCAGGTCCGCAAGTTCATGACAGATTTCCCAATCGTCGAGCATCTGGCACAGCTCTTCACACGGACCATCGAGAAACGCCTGCTCCTCTGCAGACAGCTTCGGCGCCGGGAAGGACATCAGCTTGTCCCACTGCGGCATGCCGGAGAACAGCTCACCATCCCACCAGACGCTGCCAGCCTCGAGCGCTTCCCGCTCGGTATCTGACATGGACGGCAGCATCTTCCTGTAAACATCGAGCAGGGGCCGGGTGATCTTTTCACGTCGGACATCGATCAGGTTCGGGATGACCATCAGGCCGAACAGCAGCGTCAGGACAAGCTTCCAGAGCACGGCGCCATCGCCGAATATCCAGTAAGCCAGCACCGCGATACCGGCGGCGATCGTCGACGTGCGCAAGTCGGTGCGCTGATAGGCGAGATAAATTCCACCGCCAACGAACAGCAGCAGCCAGAGCAAGCTAACGATCAATCCGGACAATGTTGTGTACTCCTCGTACGAAAGTGAATAAACCAGCTATTCAACGCGGCTACTAGAGCAACCCTTCGATAGCGGCGCGCTCCTCGCGGAGTTCTGCCTCGGTCTTGTCCATGCGCGCTCGACTGAAGTCATCAATGGCGAGCCCTGTGACAATCTTGTAGCGACCGCCGCTGCAACGTACCGGGAACGAGTAAATAATGCCTGGCTCGATGCCGTAACTGCCGTCGGCGGGAATAGCCATACTCACCCAGTCGCCTTTTGGTGTGCCGAGCGCCCAGTCATGCATATGATCGATCGCGGCAGACGCTGCGGATGCGGCCGAGGAAGCGCCACGAGCTTCAATAATGGCGGCCCCGCGTTGCTGGACGACGGGAATGAATTTGTCTTTCAGCCAGGCCTGGTCAACGAGGTCACTTGCTTTGCCACCTTTTACGGTCGCATGGTTGATATCCGGATACTGCGTCGCCGAGTGGTTTCCCCAGATTGTCATGCACTGGATGTCATTGACGTGGCAGTCCGTCTTGGCCGCCAGCTGCGCTTTTGCACGATTGTGGTCGAGCCGCGTCATGGCCGTGAAATTGCTTGCGTCGATATCCGGCGCGTTGCTGCTGGCGATCAGCGCGTTGGTGTTGGCAGGATTGCCGACAACGAGCACGCGAATGTCGCGGCTGGCGTGCTTGTTGATCGCTTTACCCTGTACAGAGAAAATCGCGGCATTTGCCTCCAGCAGGTCCTTGCGTTCCATGCCGGGGCCGCGCGGGCGGGCGCCAACCAGCAAGGCATAGTCACTGTCCTTGAAGGCGACGTTCGGGTCATCGGTAGCGACGATACCCGCCAGAGTGGCAAACGCGCAGTCATGTAATTCCATGACAACGCCGTTCAACGCCGGCAGCGCCGGCGGAATTTCCAAGAGTTGCAGAATGACTGGCTGGTCACTGCCCAGCATTTGTCCTGATGCAATACGAAAGGCGAGCTGATAGCCGATTTGGCCAGCAGCGCCAGTAATGGTGACGCGAACGGGTTTTTTCATTGTTGGTTTCCTGCTTAGCTAGGCGCAGAGTTGCGAAGGCAATTTTAGCACCAGCGCCGACGTCAGGCACTGGTGTTGATTACCTATTCTGTATCCGGGACCTGAAAATTCGGGAATCTCTTGCGGAATTCCTCGAGTTCTTCCGCGATGCGCGCCGCCGGCACCCCGTTTTTTTGCATCTCTATGCATTGGTACCAGTCCTCGGCGACCTCACGCACCGACTCCGGGCAAAGGGCCGATGGCGGCTCGAGCAGCATGCGCTCGGCGCGTACGGCGAAGGCCGCAGTGCCAGCAACTTCGTCGCCGCGGGCGTCCGGGGTCATGTCGTCATCGGCAAGCGGCTGCAAGTCAGTCGATTCGCGGTCCTGTAGCGGCGCGGGCTCGGGTGCGGTCGCCTGTGTGGTCTCCGTGCCTGTGCCTGTGCCGGCGCCATCGGTTGTGCCCTGGATGCTTCGATAGCACCCGACTCGGAGCGGTGCCTGGCGGGCTTGGTGTTGCGGCTCTCTTTTGCTGCCGCCGGTTCGGTGCTGGCAGGCACCCGGGCAGGGCGCTCGTCTGCTGGCGCCGGCGGCGCCACGACATCGATGTCCAGCGGTGCCTGCGGCAATTGCGTCATTTCGAGGACGATGGCAAGACTGAGACCAATGGTGGCCGCCCAGGCGAGCGGCTTCATCCAGGCCCTGCCGATGCCCGCGGGTATGCGCGGCGCAGCGGCGGCCTGTTGCAGTACCTTTTCGTCCAGACCGGCTGGAGTCCTCTCATCGGCCAGTTGGCGGTAGGTTGCCGAGACCGACGGATCAGCCGTCATGTTATCGCGATCATTCGTCATTTTGGCTCACCGGTTCACTGATGGCATCGCGCAGTTTGCTGACGGCATACCGCAGGCGACTTTTTGCCGTCTCACGTTTGCTGCCGGTAACGGACGCGATCTCATCGATGCTCAACCCCGCTTCTTCGTGCAGCAGAAATACATCCCTTTGCTCGTCCGGAAGGTCGAGCAAAGCCTTGGCCAGCCGCTCTTTGGCCAGCAGTCGTTCGGTATCCATGTCGGGTTGATCGTCGCTGCCGGCATGCTGGTCCACGTCGAACTCGAGCCCATTGGCATGGCGTTTGTTGCGCCGCAAATGATCGATAAAACAGTTGTGCGCGACGCGGTAAAGAAAGGTCGTGAATTTAGCCGTGACCCGGTAGTTGTCACGCGACTTGATAATCTTCCCCCAAACTTCCTGGAAGATATCCTCGGCCGACTCGCGGTGCCGGCACAGGCGCAGCAAATAGCGATATAACGCATCGTTATGGCGCCGATACAGGGTCTCGAAAGCGGCGATATCGCCATCTTTGTACCGCAGCATCAGCGCACCGTCGTCCGGAACGTGGCTCATACGCGGAGCATAGGCCAGAGCCGCCCGACTGCAAAGTGAAGCTGTACTTACCGCCGATGTCACTGCTACCGCCACCTTTCGTGATTTCCTCAAGTTCAGCTGGAATAAACGTGGCGGGGGCTTGCGCCGGGTCAAAAAGAGGAAAAGGAGCTTGCAATCCGAGTTGTTAGTGTTATAGTTAACTACAACACCACTCCACTAACATTCAATTTAACCCGGTTGGGTCCGGGAGGAAGCCATGTCAAGAACAGCACCCTCAATAAACGACATAGTCAGCCTCACCATCATGCTCCTGATGATCGTCGCGTTGGTCGCCGCGCAGGCAAGTGCCACGGATTATCAGGCCGCGGTCGCCACTATGGAGCAAGCGGAGGTCGTTGCCGGGCAGGAGTCCGAACTACCGCTGAAGGCGCGCGTGAGTGCGCATTTCGATATCCCGCCCCTGGCAATCTCCATCGATGCTTCGGCCGAGATCAGACAGCTATTGTTCGACGACGATTGACAGGAACCGCGAATTTATGGATCCAAAATGGAATGAAGACCAGCCAATCTATCGGCAGCTGCGTGATCGCGTAGTGACGATGATTCTCGAGGGCGTTCTGACGGACGGCGATGTACTGCCATCGGTCCGGAATGTTGCTGCTGAATACCGACTCAATCCGCTGACCGTGCTCAAGGGCTACCAGGAGCTGGTCGACGAAGGGCTGGTCGAGAAAAAACGCGGCCGCGGCATGTTTGTCAATGAAGGCGCTCAGTCGAAGTTACTGCAGGATGAGCGGGCACGATTTATCGAGAAGGAATGGCCGATGGTGCTTGCAACGATTAAACGACTCGGGTTGGATACAGATGCGTTACTGAAGCAGGTCGCATCAAACTCGGATGCTGGAGGGGAAGAATGACAAGCTTGGTCAATGCCCGCGGCGTTTCAAAACACTTCGGTGCCGTGCGCGCCGTCGATAACGTCAGTTTTGAAATAGAAGAGGGCAGAATTCTCGGACTGATCGGGCCGAATGGTGCCGGCAAGACGACGTTACTCAAGGCTGTGCTCGGCCTGACCGACTGTGACGGTGATTTGTCCGTGCTCGGTCTCGACCCGTTCCGGCAGCGCAAGGAGCTGATGCGGAATATCTGTTTCATCGCCGACGTTGCCGTGTTGCCGCGCTGGATTCGCGTTACCCAGCTCCTCGATTTCGTCGAAGCTATACATCCAAACTTCTCCCGCAAACGTGCCGAGGTTTTTCTGCAGCAAACGTCAGTGCGCTCCGATGCAAAGGTCCGCGAGTTGTCCAAAGGCATGGTGACGCAGTTGCATCTCTCGATCATCATGGCGATCGACGCGAAACTACTGGTGCTTGATGAGCCTACCCTGGGGCTCGATATCCTGTTCCGTAAGGAGTTTTACGCGAATCTCCTCAATGACTACTTCGATGAGCAACGCACAATTCTGATAACGACGCATCAGGTTGAGGAGATCGAGAACCTGCTGACTGACATCATGTTTATTAACGACGGCAAGATCTTGCTGGATGCAACGATGGACGCGCTGGCTGATCAGTACGTTGAGGTAATGAGCTCCGGTGAAGCAGCGACAAAGGCCAGGGGGTTAGGGCCGATCGCGGAAAACGAAATGTTTGGCAAGTCGGTATTTATTTTCGAAGGCGTGAGCCGGGAAAACCTCAGCGGTCTTGGCGAGCTGCGCACGCCGTCGGTGGCTGATCTGTTCGTGGCGAAAGTCAAAGGGGCACGCAAATGATCGGGCATCTGACGGCACTGCTGAAGCGGGAAATCTGGGAGCATCGTTCGATCTACGTTACGCCGGTGGCGATCGCGAGCATCGTGACCCTGGGTACGCTGGCCGCACTGATGTTCGCCGGCGGATTCGCAAAAGAACTGGATCTCGCAATTTTTGGTGCGACCAACCTGGCCGGCGATGCCGAGCGGAAGGTCGTTTTGACCGGGTTCTTCATCGGTACGTCGTGGCTGTTCCTGTTCGCTGCCGGCGTACTGACCATTTTTTACACACTCGATTCGCTGTACGCGGAGCGCAAAGACAAAAGCATCCTGTTCTGGCGGTCGCTGCCGATCACCGATGCGGAGGCGGTATTGGCCAAGCTCGCGACCGCGTTGCTGGTTATTCCCCTGGCTACGATTGTCGCGGTCATTGCCACCCATATCGTCAACCTGATCGTCACCAGCCTCTGGGTTAGCGCCAAGGGCGGCGATGCCGGGCTGCTGATCTGGGGTTCTGTACCGCTCCTGGACAACTGGCTGGCCGGGCTGATCGTCATGCTCGCCACCGCGCTCTGGATGTCGCCGTTTGTTGGCTGGTTCTTGTTCGTCTCAGCCTATACAAAGCGCTCGCCGCTCTTGATGGCCTTCATGCCGCTGGTGCTCATACCGTTAGTGGAGGTCATTTTCCTGCGCAGCGGGATGTTCGCAGAAGCCGTGTTCGGTCGCGGCGGGATGATTCCACTGTTCCGCGGCATGGACCTCAAGTCGTTCTTTGATGAAGACAAGCTGCGGGTGAACGAGGAGTTCGTGAGCTTGCTGGCACAACTCGATGTCATGAAGTTTCTCACCAGCGTATCGCTGTGGACGGGCGTCATTGTCTGCGGCATTTTCGTGACCGCGGCCATCTACGTGCGCCGGTATCGCGACGAGAGCTGATGTCGACAGCCGTTCTCTGGAGGCCTGTTCTCTGGAGATCGGTCAGGGCTTGCTGCTGATATCGAGTTTCTTGAGTCGGCCGCGAAACTGGTGATAGCTGAGTCCCAGCAATTCGGCAGCAACCCGCTGGTTGAATCTCGACTTCTCCAGGGCTGCTTCCAGCAGACCTGCCTCCACATCGACCAGCCTCTGCACGAGGTTGGTGGGCAGCAACGGCGCCCGGCGGGCCTTTTTTACCGATTTTTCCTCGCCAACAACCGGCTGCGTCAATTTGAATGGCGAGTCGAAGGGATCCAGTGCCAGTTCGGTAATAGGCTGTTCCGGATCGGGTGATCGATACACCGTTCTCTCAATCGTGTTCTTGAGTTCCCGAACATTGCCTGGCCAGCGGTTCCTGAGTAACGCCGACGATGCACGTGGACTGAAGCCCGCGAAATAACTCCACTTGAGTTCACTTGCCATATTGATTGCGAAAGCGTTCGCGAGCGGCAGAATATCCTCGACCCGGTCGCGCAACGGTGGCACGGTAATCACGTCGAATGCCAAACGATCCAGCAGATCCGTGCGAAAACGTCCTGCCGCGGACAGCGCTTGCAGGTCGGCATTAGTCGATCCCACGATACGCACATCAACCTGCAAGGTATCAGTGCCGCCAACACGTTGAACTTCGCCATACTCGATCGTACGCAGGATCTTCTCCTGCATCCGCAACGAGATGGTTGCCAGTTCGTCGAGTATCAGCGTGCCGCCGTCAGCGCGCTCGAAATGTCCGATATGGGTTTTGACCGCGCCCGTAAATGCGCCGGCTTCGTGACCGAAGAGTTCGGATTCCAGGATCGACTCGGTCAGGGCCGCACAGTTGACCTTGACGACTGGCTGCTCCCACCGCTCGGAAAGAAAATGCAGGCGCGACGCGAGCAACTCCTTGCCCGTGCCCCGCTCCCCGACGACCAGGACCGGCTTGGACAGCGGTGCGGCCCGCGACACATGCTCAAGCATTTCCAGGAATGCCGGTGCCTCGCCAATAATTGGTTGTGTTTCAGTTCTGGTTGGCATGCGAAGATTAGGCCATAAGTTAGCGTATAAGGCTAATAATTAGTAAATATACACTAACTCTGCGGTCGACGCCAGGGTGCCATGCGATACACAAAATTGTTAAAAAACAATTAGTTAAGTAATTATTAATGGTCTTGGCACGAATGCTGCATTACAAGTACCAGGATTCACCTGAAAGAGGATAAAACATGGGCATTTTCACGAGATTTAGCGACATCGTGAACTCCAATATCAATTCGATACTCGACAAAGCCGAGGATCCGGAAAAAATCGTCCGGCTGATGATTCAGGAAATGGAGGACACGCTGGTCGAAGTCAGATCAGCGGCGGCGCGCTCCATCGCTGACAAGAAAGACCTGAACCGCAAGATCGAATCACTCGATCGGGAGAAGGATGACTGGAGCGAGAAGGCCGAGCTCGCCATGCGCAAGGGCCGAGAGGACCTGGCGAAAGCGGCGCTGGTTGAAAAGTCGCGCGTCGCCGGTGCGGTCGACATCCTGAAAGAGGATTACCTGTCGGTTGAGGACGGTTTGACCAAATTGAACGATGACATCGCCCGACTCGAGAGCAAGCTCCAAGATGCGAAGACTCGTCAGAAATCGTTACTCGCTCGCCACAAGACCGCGAGTAGCCGACTGGCCGCACGCAAGAAAATCCACGACTACAAGATCGACGATGCCATGGTTCGTTTTGAGGCCTATACGAGACGCATCGATGATGTTGAGGGTCGCGTCGAGGCTTATGACCTGGGCTTGCCCAAAGACATCCAGCACGAGTTTGCGAGTCTTGAAGCGGAAGAGTCAGTCAGCAAGGAGTTTAATGACTTGAAGGAACGGGTTGCCGCGGACACAAACCGACACGCTGAGGCAGAGTAGCCCGATCAACCGATAGAGGAGCAAGGAATGAGTCGAGACACCTGGGACATGGATTTCGGGCCACTAAGAGGATTTTACCGCGACCGGGAAAACGGGCTGGTATTTGGCGTGTGTGCCGGAATAGCGGATCGTTTCAACTTCCGGGTCGGCACGGTCAGAGTGATCGCCGTAATCAGCCTGTTGTTGTTCTTCTGGCTGACTGCTGGCCTTTACCTGGCGGCGACCTTGTTAATCAAGGAGAGGCCGCTGGTGTATTACGGTCGCAGAACTGAAAATGAATTCTGGCGGCGATACGGTAGTGATTATTGGGGACGATCATGACTTCATATAGCAACGCGTCGGCACGAGGATTCTATCGAGATGCTGATCGCGCCGTCATCGGCGGTGTCTGCGCGGGACTGGCCGGGTATTTTGGACTCAACCTGAAAGTCACTCGCATCCTGGCGTTCATCGCATTCCTTACCGCGATGCCTTTTGCAGTTATTGCTTACCTGGCTGCTGTAATGCTCATACCGGCCGCGTCAGGTCGAGACGACGTCGCTTTCGAGACAGGTTATCGTTGCTGGGGCGTTGGACGTTCAGGATCGCGCAGGCAAACCCGACGCGAGCGACGTCGTGCCGAGAAGCGCGCACGCATGGAAGAGCCTGCAGCCGTAGCGACGGGACCGTCATTAAAGGACGTCAAGGCACGCTACAAGACGCTCGATCAGCGGCTGGCTGAACTGGAAAAACAAGTCACCTCGCCGCGCTTTCAGCTCGAGCAGGAATTTCGAAAACTGTGAATAACAAAACAGGGACCGGCCAATGAATACACTGTTTTACGTCGTCTGTATTGTCGCAATCGTCTTCACGGCAGACACGATCCAGAAGTACCTGAAGGTCAAGAATGCCAAAAGTGCAGCGCAGGATCCTGAGTTGGAAGAAACGCTGGCGCAGATAGAGCGGCTGGAGGAGCGTATTCGAGTGCTGGAGCGCATTGTCACCGAGAACAAACACGACCTCGGCAAAGAGATCGATAACCTCAAGTAGCTGCCACCAATCGCACCTGACGATAACGCAACGCGCCCGCCATTGAGCGGGCGCTTATTCCTGGCAAGCGGTGTCTACGCCAGTTACTGGCTGCGGTCTTTGTAGGCGCGTACCTGAGCGTTGAACTGCTCGGCGATAAGATTCATCGCCTCAACAGCCGCATTGTATTTCTTATTGAACATGGCGATGCGCTGCTGCTTCGCTTTTTCATCGAGAGCACCACCAGCGACAGTTTCCTGCTCGGCGGTTTCTATGCAGGCAAGGTACATTTCCATGGCGGCCATGTAGGACTTCACGTCGCGTTGACCGGCAATCATTTCATCCTTGGTAGCAGTATTGCCATCCGGCACGTCCGTGCGTTCGGGGTAGTCGCAGGACAGCGCCAGCGATGCGCCAAGAATGCCGGCCGTCGCTACGAGTAGTTGCAATAACTTCGTCATAGTTTTACTTCCCAGTGCTGCGGCAGGCGAAACGCCGGACGCGCACAATGAATACGATGCGATATTTAATCACGTTGGGGGTGAGGAGTGAAGCAGGCTGAGAGTGACTGGAAAATCATGCACTTATGGATGCTATGCGCTAGTTTGCAGGCGTCAACCTGAACGGCGCCTGAACATCGTCGTCACGCAAATAACGCCCGGTACGTATCTGTCCCGTCGGCCTGAGCCAGCAGCAATTCCAGGTAGTTATCCGCACTCATTGGATCGCCGAACAGCAGCCCCTGCACGTAGTTGCAGCCCAGGGTCTGCAGAAAGTTAAGCTGGGCCTCTTCCTCGACGCCTTCGGCAACGACATCGAGGTTCAGGTTGCGCCCCATCTGGATAATGGTGTCAACCAGCGTCGCGTCGTCGGGGCTCGTCACGATATTGCGGACAAACGACTGGTCGATTTTCAGCGTGCTAATCGGAAATTGCTGCAATGCACTAAGCGAAGAATAGCCGGTGCCGAAATCGTCAATTGCGAGGTGCAGACCGAGCCCGTAAAGCTCATCGAGGAGCTTTATCGTACGTTGCGGGTTTTCCATCAACGTGGTTTCTGTGATTTCGAGTTCGAGCGACGTCGGCGATACCTCGTGGCCCCGCAAAATAGCCCCGATATGCTTGATGAAATTGCGTTGCCGCAATTGTCGCAGCGACAGGTTGACCGATACCCTGCCCGGCGAGGGCACGGACCTTTGCCAGATTCGGAAATCTTCGCAGACCTTATCGAGAACCCATTCGCCGATTTCGATAATGAGGCTGGTCTCTTCGGCGATGGGAATAAAGTCGGCCGGCAATACGATTCCTCGCTCCGGCAGTTCCCAGCGAACCAACGCCTCGGCACCAAACACCTCTCCGGTTTTGAGGTTGTATTTTGGCTGGTAGTGCACGAACAACTCGTCGCGCTCGAATGCGCGCTTTAGTTTGCTCTTGGTCATCAGTCGTTCGACCGACGCTTCATTCATCTCAGGCGCATAGTATGAAGACGTATTCCCGCCGTCTTTCTTCGCGTGATACAGGGCCGCATCAGCATTCCGAATCAGATCGATAACATTCGGCGCGTCATTGGGGTAATAAGCCACGCCCATACTGGCGGTCATAAAAACCTCATGACCCTGCACAAAGAACGGCTCGGCCAGAGCATCGAGGATCTTTTTCGCCAGCCTGCGGGATTCGTGGACGCCGGGGCCGGACGGGCTGAGGCCGTTGACGATGACCGCAAACTCATCGCCGGCAAGCCGGCCAACAATGGATTTTTCAGGCACCGTCTTGCGCAAGCGCTCCGCGACGGTTTCCAGCGTCGTATCGCCGGCCATATGTCCAAACGTATCGTTGATATCCTTAAAGTGGTCGATGTCCACGTAAAAAAGGCATAGCGAACTTTCGGCGCGTCGCGCACGCGCGATGCTGCGCTGCAGCAAATGCTGAAACTGCATGCGATTCGGAATTTTGGTCAGCGAGTCGATACGGGCCAGGTAGCGAATGCGCTTTTCGGCGCGCCTTTTCTCCGTCGTATTCTGTGCTGCATAAATACGGTTTCTGGTCTCGCCCTCGCGCCCGTTGATGATTGAGCACGTATAGGATACCGGTATCGAATCACCGAACTTGGACTGAAACACGGAATCTCTCGGCAGACCAGAGGGCGCGTCATCTGCCAGCGATCGGGCCTGGGACGCGTCCACGATGAAATCGATTGATGTGTCGACAAGCTCCGCTTCTTCGTAGCCGAGCAAATGGGTTGTTGCATCATTGATGCGCAGAATCGTGCCCGTCGCCGATGTGACAATGATGGCTTCGTTCATGCCGGACAGAATGCTGTCGACGTAGTCTCTCGAATGCGTGGTTTCGCGCAGTCGATCGCGCATGTCGTTGAAAACGGCAGCCAGAGCCCCGATTTCATCGTTTTGGGTCACGGGCAGCCGGTCGCCGAAGTCGGCGTTGCGCAATTTTTCCGCTTCGGTTCTTAAGCTGTCGAATGCGCTGCGACTGGTCGCGAAGAAAAATCCAGACGGCGCCAGCGCACATGAGCAGCACAATCAAGGTTCCGCCACCGACCCAGAAGTAAGTTGCGCCATGGCTTTCAAGCTCATGCAGTCTTAGCTCGTCCTCGAAGGCGACTAATTCTGCGCGTAACTCATCCAGCAAGAAGGCTGCGCTGAGAACTCCAAACTCGACACCGTCTTTGACAACGGGCATCGAGATCATCAGGCGTTCGGCCGTCCAGGTTTTGCCCGGCACGCTGGCGTCCACTGGCATGCTGCCACTTTCCCAGGATTGTTGCTCTGCACTGGTGAACCGAAGTCCGGCAAGGTCAGGGTTTGTTGCCAATGCGCGATTTAGAAGTGCCGGCCAGGCAGCGCTGTCGCCGTCCGTAACTCCCGTCATCAGAGCATCGCCGACGAGACTCAGTTGCCACTCGGCGTTGCGCTCGAAAGTACCTTGCAGTACTTCGTAGTGCTCGTCGGAACTTGTTGCGGAGATTTCCTCGGAGAGCCAGCGGTATTGGCCGTAAAAAATGGCCAATACGACGCCAACCACAAGAACACTCAGTGTTGTTGCGAGGAGCAGGAAACGTGGAAAGCGATTGCCGATCATCTTATTCGTTATTATTCGGCCCGTATTTATGCCGGATTATAACACTGCACGGACTTTGCGGTGTTAAATTGTCCACCCCGGACCAATTAACGGGCGGGCGCGCCGCACTCAGGGAATCTGCCCCCTAGGTGCCCGAGGTGCGTTTCTCGACAAAAGCAATGGGTTCGGACTGCCCTGTCGTCTGCATTACGCCATCCACAATGGCGCCTTCAGCAACAGCGATAGCTTCCGCTGTGACGGTGCCGATGATCTTCGCGGTGGCCGTAATCTCGACCTTGCCGTCAGCCATGATGTCGCCCTCGACACGGCCGGAAACGATGACGGATTCAGCCTTGATCGTGCCCAGCCACAGGCCGTCGGCCGATACAGTGACCGTGCCCTGCACGTCGCAATCGCCGTCGACCTCACCACTGATCATAAAGTTGCCCGTGCCGCTGATTGCGCCGGATATTTTGCAGCCCTGATTGATCAGTGTTGCGGTACCGGGCAGACGATCGCGCAGACGACGTCTCTTGGCTTCGTTCATTACGGCTGGACTCCAAAGTTTAGAATTATTGCTGGGACGCTAGAATACTACAAGCAGCCACCTGTTATGGTAAAAGGACATGCGCGCTGCGCTGAAAAAAATCGGTAGGGATAGGACGTGACACAACTGTTCGACAAGCGCCTGTCTGCGCTCGCAAGCGTCGGCGGCGCCGCCATTCATGGCGGGCTGAGAGGCGTGGAAAAGGAAGCGCTGCGCATCAGTGCGGACGGCTACCTCTCGACCAGGTCTCATCCGGAGAGCCTCGGGTCTGCGTTGACCAATCGCTACATCACGACAGACTTTTCCGAGGCCCTGCTCGAGTTCGTGACGCCGGCATTCGAGACGACCTGGGAGGCACTGCAGTGTCTTTGCGATATTCATCAGTTTACGTATGCGAATCTGGGTGAGGAACTACTCTGGCCAGTCGAGCATGCCGTGCCTGATACCGGAAGATGCCGGTATCCCCCTGGCGCAGTTTGGCTCATCCAATGTCGGCCGTATGAAAACCATTTACCGCCGCGGTCTTGGCTATCGCTATGGCCGACAGATGCAGGTGATTGCCGGTATTCACTTTAATTATTCGTTACCCGGCGGTTTCTGGGATGTCTTTCGTGAAATGCAGAAGGATGAGCAGTCGCCGCGTGATTTCCAATCCGAACATTACCTGCGACTCATACGGAATTTTCGTCGTATGGGCTGGTTGGTGCTGTATTTGTTTGGTGCCTCGCCGGCGTTGTGCAAATCGTTCTCAAGCGCCGCCGGTGCAAAACTGGAGTCACTCGATACAAATACGTTGTACGCACCGTTTGGTACTTCACTGCGTATGAGTGACATCGGGTACAGCAACAAAAACCAGTCGCGTATCAATATCTCGCTTAATCACCTCGACGAATACGTGCGCGATTTGAGCGAGGCTATCTGCACGGTGGAGCCGGCTTACCAGAAGATTGGCGTGCGCAGCAACGGCCAGTACCGGCAGCTAAACGCCAACCTTTTGCAAATCGAAAACGAGTTCTATTCGTCGGTACGCCCGAAGCGAGTGGCGCAGTCCGGCGAACAGCCAACGGCTGCTTTGCGCCGTGATGGCATCGAATACGTGGAAATCCGATCGCTCGACATCAATCCTCTGGATCCTTCCGGCATCAACCAGAACACGATGCGATTTATCGAGGCGTTCCTGGTCTATTGCGTGCTGGAAGAAAGTCCGTTGCTCACCGATGCGGAACTCGAGGAAATCAGGGTGAACCATACGGGCACGGCGAAGCAGGGTCGTGACCCGGATTACCGCCTGCTGCGTGGCGGTAAATCCGTGCCAGTCAAAGTCTGGGCACGCGAAATTCTGGAGGGCGTGCAGTCAGTCGCCGAAATTATCGATGAGGGCGATGCGTCGGGTACGTACAGCCAGGCCGTGCAACAGCAGCTGCAGGCTGTCGAGGATCCGCTGTTAACGCCATCGGCCCGCATGCTGGACGAACTCAAGAAGACTAAAAGCAGCTTTTTCGAGTACTCATTTGCCCTGGCAAGAAGTCATGCGGATTATTTCGCCTCGATCACGCCGCTGACAGAGTCGCGGGTAGCTGAGTTCGAGAAAGAAGTCGCCGAATCCTGGCGCCGCCAGCAAGCTATCGAGGACGCCGACGACATTGGCCTCGGCGAGTACCTGCAGCGGTACTTCTCGAACTGCTGACTAGAATGGCAGCGGCTCGCCGTGTGCATAGGCGTAATCGCGATAGAGATCCTGCAAGCGGCAAGTCATCGGGCCGCGCTTGCCGTCCCCGATCATGCGCCCGTCGGCCTCGAGGACCGGCGTCAGCTCGCCCATCGTGCCGCTGGTAAACGCTTCATCGGCCGTATACAGCTCGGTCAGCGACAGGTTTCGTTCTGCTGCCCGTATGTCGTGCCGTGAGCATAGATCCAGTATTACCCGTCGCGTAATGCCGGGCAGGCAGCTGTCCGGGTGCGGCGTGACCACGGCGCCGTGCTGCACCAGGAACAGGTTGGTGTCGTTGGTTTCCGATATGAAGCCATTGACGTCCAGCATCACCGCGCTATCAACGTTTGCGACGTTGGCCTCGATCGCAGCAAGGATGTTGTTCAGCAGATTGTTGTGATGGATTTTGGAGTCGAGGCACTCGGGCGTATTGCGTCGTGTTGACGCGGTGATGACACGAATGCCATCGTCTGAATAGACAGGCGGTTTCCATTCGGCCAGCACGATGAGCGTGCAGCCCGATTGGTTGAAGCGCGGATTCATGCCCGAAGTTATTTTCTCGCCACGCGTCAGCGTCAGCCGAATGTGCGCGCTATCGCGCATGCCGTTGGCCTCGAGCGTGGTGAAGATTGCATCACGTACTTCGTCATTGCCGGGTACATTTGCAAAAGCCAGCGCCTTGGCCGAGTTCTGCAGGCGCGCAAGATGGCTGTCCAGCTCGGCAATACGCCCATTGTAAACGCGCAGGCCCTCCCAGACCGCGTCCCCGCCCTGCACACTGCTATCGAATACAGAGACGCAGGCCTCAGCGCGCGGCCGCAATTGACCGTTGATAAAAACAAGGATGTCAGCGTTGCGGGAATCGGGCAGGTTCACCGTTTACTCTCCACTCGCACGTGACTTGAGCGCGTGCTCGAACAATTTGTCATACCAGGGCTTGCAGTCTTCATAGAGCGCCTCGAGTTCGGCAGGAAAATAGTCCTTCTTACTATACGGCGCGAAACCGGTGCTGCGGTGTACGGCCTCATACCAGTGTGGCGCCCAAATGCCGTCTGCGGCGATCGGGCCAGGCTCCCAGCGCAACATGGCGGGGTCGAAATCAAGGCGCAGATGCCGACAGAGCTGCATGAGCACGCCTTCCGGATCCAGCAGCAGCTCCCGCGAATCGAGAATCATCGGCGTTTGCCCCGCGTCGCTAAGCTCGCTGAAAAGCTGCCATTGCTGTTTCAGGCTGGTGTCGGCCAGGCGCGCTTCGGGGAGCTGAATGGTTAGCGACGGCAGCATCTCGCGCGGGTCTCGAATGAGAAAGACATTGCTTGTTCGGTTCAGAAAGTCGAGATCGATTTCGACCAGGTGATGCGCCATGTGTTTACAAAACAGACGTACCGAGGGTCGCCGGGCCTGTTCGCGCAGCAACGCCTGCATTACGGCGTCGCCATCGCAGTTCATATTGGCGATGATCTCCGCGCGACCCGGATGTGCTGCGCCGGTCGAGCGCAGGTAGTGACCGTAGAGGGGCTCGTCCACAACACGAATGTCACGGCGTTGTGCAAAACTGTACATCAGCGCCGTGGACACATTCCGCGGTCCTGACCACAGGCAGACTGGCGTCGTCATTAGCTCACAGCTCCCATCCTGCGTCGCGCAGACCGCTGCATTGTAGCGGCGCCGGGTCTGCGGCGAATACCCCGCCGGCTCTTACCGAATGGCTAATTCTGCTTCACAGCGCACTGTGGCAGTGGATTGTTGTGCACTCCGTCACAAAAACGCCGGTTTCATTATGCGGTATGGGTCTATTTAACTAAACTTCCGAGCTACTGTATTGCTTTGACAGCTATTGGCGAGGCGCAAGCGTTTGTTGAAGACCTTTATCATTGGACTTGTGCTGGGCGTCCTGGCGACGGCCGGTGCGCTCTACGCATTTCCGCTCGTCGACCAGCAGCGCGAACATTCGCTGGTTTCCGTAGCGACGAACGGCGGCAACGTCGAGTCGTTTTATATCAACGTTCCAGCTGATCGCATTCTGGCAAGGCAGCCCGGCCAGGACTTGCTGTTGCCGGACACGCTGGACTGGCCCGGTGCGGATATTCTGCAGCCCATCGGGGTGGAGCTCTACAAAATTCGCAATGAGCGTGGCGTCGTTATCGGCGTTGCATCGCAGAACTCCGAAGTTGGCGCAACCAGTACTGACTGGCTGCTCCACCTCCCGGCACGGGGCTCGCAGTTGATTAGTGTACAAACCCAGGCAACGCTGAACGGTGCGCGCCGGGGGGACCTGCGCGCGGGATCACGCGAGTTTGCGAAGCGCCGCGGTTCGGTGGCGGTGCGCTGGGTAGCGGATGACTCCGCCGATGAGGGCGTCGCCGGTGGGCGCATTGAGATGCTCACTAACTACGTTAGCCAGGTGGACCAGCAATGATGAAATATGCAATCTCATTGCTTCTCGGTTTACTGTGCGGCGTGGCGCTGTTCATCATCGTTCTGCTTAATAATCCATTTGTTGCCGATCGTACTTTGTCGCCGTTGTCGGTTGGCGACACAGCAGTGACATCGCTGAGCTACACGGTGGTGCCAACGAAAACTATCGCGTTTACAAATAGTGGTGAAGTGCGACTGCAGCCGCATCCCAAGGGCATCAGGCTGCTGCGGGAAGGCACGGTCGAACTGACCGATGTAATGGTCACGGAAATGCGTGACGCGCGCGGTCAAACGGCCGGGATCGGCGTGAAGTTTTCATCCCGCTCGGAACGCACAAATCTGTTGCGTGGTGAGGCTCTCGTCGACAGTGCCTGGTATGTACATTTGCCGGGTCGCGGCAGCCTCTTCGTCGAACAGTCGGAGAATTACTGGCCGTTCATTCAAAACGTTTTTGTTCCCGCCTACCGCAACTCCGCGAATAGCTGGAAGGGCAAATGGTTTGGCGATCTGAGTACCGGCCCCGGTGCTCTCGGCGTCGCCAGGGTGACCGGCGTCGGCGGATCGCTGCTGGGCCAAAGCATGGCAGCCGTCGAGTCACTGAGCGTGCAGGCCTACTCAACTGACAAGGGCCCGGTCTCCGCGGAGGGCAGGCTGTTGATCGAAATGCCGTCGGATAACGTTACAGCGACTGACTAGCCGCTGTCAGCGATTACTCGCGAATAACCAGTTGTTTAAGCTCCGCGGTCGAATCGGCCAGCTTTTCGGTGTCGATAATCGCGTGACTGGCGATTAACGATTTCGACTGCACGAACTCCTTCGGCGCATTAACGGCATCCACCGCGATCAGGCGGCGGTCCTTGAGATACAGGCAGGCAAAGGATTTCTCCGCCGGATTGCCGCGAATCACCACCTCGTCATAGCCTTCTGACAGGCCGGCTATTTGCAGCTTCAGGTCGTACTGATCCGACCAGAACCACGGGACTTCAGAATAAGTCATCTCGTTGCCACAGAGATTGTGCGCCACTGTTTTCGCCTGCTCCAGTGCATTGTGCACCGACTCGAGCCGCAGGCTGCGACCATAGATGCCGTTCGGATGGCGGGTACAGTCACCAATCGCGAAAATGTCCGGATCACTGGTGCGCCCGTGTTCATCGACAACAATGCCATCGTCCACATCGAGCCCGGCGTCGGTGGCAAGTTCGGTATTCGGCGTGATGCCGATGCCTATTACGACGAAATGTGTGGGTAATGTTTCTCCGGAATTGGTCACTACGCCCTTCACCCGTTTCTTGCCCTGCAATTCGGTGACCTCGGTGTCGAGTCTGAGCGTTACACCCTGGTTGGCGTGTTCGATCTGGTAAAAATCCGAAATCTCGGGTGACACGACACGGCTCATAACACGGTCGGCCATTTCCACGACCGTGACGTCCAGGCCGCGCTGACGCGCCACGGCCGCGACTTCGAGGCCGATGTAACCCGCGCCGACCACAACGAGGCGCCGTCGCGTTTCCAGGTCGGTGCGTATGCCCTCGACGTCCGCAATGCTGCGCAGGTAGTGCACACCCTTGAGGTCCGCGCCGGCAACCGGGAGCTTTACAGCGCGCGACCCCAGCGCAAGGACAAGTTTGTCGAACGCAACCGGTTCGCCGTCTTTTAACTGCAGCTGTTTTGTTTTGCGATCGATCGCCGTAATCGTCGAGCTGAGTCGCAGCTCGATGGACGGGTCGTCATAGAAGCTCGGTGGCTTAACAAACAGACGCTCTGCCGGCATGTCGCCGGCAAGGAATTTCTTGGACAGAGGCGGCCGCTGATAGGGAAGCCAGGGCTCGTCGCCGATGAGCACGATCTGGCCTGCGAATTTCAGCTGCCGCAAGGTCGTAATGACCTGCCCGGCCGCATGACCTGCGCCGGCGATTACGATTCTGTCTGTCACGGCATCATTTCCCTTGTAGCTCAAATTCGTGTGCCAAATTCATCGGACCTTACGCCGGCACTAACGGCCACAGCCTCGGCAACAACACCATTACCGTAATAAAAACGACAATCGTCAGTGGCACGCCGACTTTGAGATAGTCGATAAAGCGGTAGCCACCGGGGCCCATGACGAGGATGTTGGCAGGGTGCGATATCGGGCTGGTGAAACTTGCCGAGGCGGCCATCGCCACGGCCATCATCGCCGTTTCCGGCGCGAGACCCATGTCCGCCATCGCGGACAGGACAATGGGTGCCATCAGGACGACGAGCGCGGCAGTCGGAATAATCATGGTTGCCATAGCAGTCAGGATGTAAAGACCCATGATGACCGGCCACGGTCCTGCGTCGCCGAGCAGGTTCATGACCTGGTCCGCAAGATACGTGGCGGCCCCGGTATCCTGCATCGCAGTGCCGAGCGGCAGCATGCCGGCGATCAGGAAGATCGCGCGCCAGTCAATTGCACGGTAGGCCTGCTCCATGTTCAGACAGCCCGTCAGTACCATGATCGTGCAACCAATCACCGCGGCGATCGAGATCGGGGCATACCCGAGCATGACCGTGATGACGACGCCGAGCATTATCGCTGCAGCTAACGGTGCCCGGCGCGTATCGGGCGGCTTCTGGCCCAGGGGCGTCAGGATGAGGAAGTCCGAATCGGATGACAGCAGTTGCAGGCGATCGCGCGGTCCGAGCAGCAGGAGCGCATCGCCAATATGCAGGCGCTCGTTGGCCAGCTCGGTACCCACCGTTTCGCCTTCGCGCTCAATGGCCGCGAGCTCGATGCCGTAGCGCTCGCGAAAATTCAGCTCGCCAACGGTTCGTCCTGCCAGCGTGCTGCGCGGATCGAGGGTCGCGTCCAGTAACGTCAATCGCTCGGAATCAAATTCCGAGACATTCGCCGGTATTTTCGTGTCGATCTCGAGTTCCTGCAGGCCTCGCAAGACGTCGAGGTCGCTGTATTGGCCTTCGATGAGCAAGAGATCCCCACCGAGCAGCACCTGGTCCCCGTGCGGCATGACCGTCAATTCGCCGTCGCGGAAGATGGCAAGTACGCGAAAATCGAACACGTCGGCAAGACGGCTCTTCTCCAATGTCTCTTCGGCGAGACCACTGTCTTTTGGCAGGCGCACGACAAACATGCGCTCATCGCCCAGGTCCTTTTCGGCCAGCTGTTCCGGCGTGAAAATTTCGACTTTGTCAAAGTCCGGGAACTTCTCGAGTTGCGCCACGGAATCAATCTCGCCCTGCACCAGGATCGTGTCGCCTTTTCTGATCGGCACATAGGCAAGATTGGTCATGCGATAGGAATCGCGGCGCAGGATGCCGATTACGGCAACGTCATAGCGTGACCGAAATGCTGCATGACGCACGAGTTCGGAGATGACGGGAGAGCCATCGGCAATCGTCACGGATGCATAGGCGACCTTGGATGCAACCATCGACTTCAGCACCGGCGCCTCGCGCTCGATGACAAGGTCGCTCCAGCGCCTGAGTTCGCGGAACTGGTCGAGACGCCCCTGCACCAGGATGCCGTCGCCGCCACGAATAATCGTTTGTCGTCCGGGCAGCGTCTCGCTGCGGCCATGTCGCAGCAACGACAGGATAATCAAACCCGTAGAGGCTCCGATCCGGCTTTCGGCCAGCGTCTTGCCGACGAGAACGGAATCGAAAGGAACACGCATCATGAAGGTGCGTTCCTGCAACTTGTAGCGTGCCCGGAGACTGCGCTGGCTGACGCGCTTGTCGCGTTCTGCCCGGCGTGTCGGCAGCAGGAAGCGCCCGAAAAGTGCGACGAATATGACGCCGATAACCATGACAGCGCCGCCCAGCGGGGTGAAGTCGAACAGCTTGAACGGCGCATAGCCGTTGAGCACCATCGATTCGCTGATCAGCAGGTTGGGCGGCGTGCCGATCAGTGTCATCAGGCCGCCAAGCAGCGTCGAATACGCCAGCGGCATGAGAAGGCGCGACGCCGGAATTCGGGTGCGCCTGGAAACCTCGACGACGACCGGCAGCATGAGCGCCGCGACGCCGATGTTATTCATAAACGCGGAGAGGACGGCGCCGGTGATCATGATGACGACGATCATCGCGATTTCGCGACGGCCGGCAATGCGCATGACCTGCCGACCGATGACATCGGCAATGCCGGTGCGGGTCAGCCCCTCGCTGAGAATGAACATGGCCCAGACCGTAATGACCGCGCTGTTACTGAAGCCCGCGAAGGCCTCGTTGGAGTCGACCAGGCCGGTGACGGCAAGAGCGCCCAGCACCAGCAGTGCAACGAGGTCCATACGGATGACTTCGCTGATAAAAAGTACGAGCGAAATGGCAAGGATGCCCAGGACCAGTGCAATTTCGAGGGTCATTCAGTCTGTCTTTAAAGTGGTTCGCGTGGTCGGTGTGTTCAGTCAGTCTTTTATACACGACCTGACGCACAAAAGCGTAATGCGCGTTTTGCCGTGCAGCGTATGAGTCGATTGTGCAACCATTGCCTGATGACTCGAACAGATTCCTACCAACCGCTCGTGCAGCGACGAGATTGCGCACATCGCATTCGTGGCGTTGACTACGCTGTCAGCGAGTGGGGTGACCCGGATGCACCGCTGCTTGTCTATCTGCATGGCTGGGCCGACGCGGGCTCGACCTTCCAGTTCGTTGTCGACCAGCTGGCAGAGCCCTGGCGGGTCGTCGCGCCGGACTGGCGTGGCTTTGGTCGCAGCGATTGCGACTGCACCAGCTATTGGTTCCCTGACTACCTTGCAGACCTGCAAGCGCTGCTCGACATCTATTCGCCACAGCACCCGGTACGGCTGATTGGCCATAGCATGGGTGGCAACGTGGCCTCGCTGTATGCCGGCACGATGCCGGAGCGCGTGCGGGCACTGATCAATATCGAGGGGTTCGGGCTAAAGGACTCGGATCCGGCCGATGCCCCACAGCGATACCGGGAGTGGCTTCTGGCGCAGGCCAGTGAATCCGGGTTTGCCCGGTACGCTGACTTTGATGCCCTGGCGTTTCGTATCCGCAAACGTAGCCCTGGCATGTCGGCCGCCGCTGCCGACTTTGTCGCGCGGGAATGGGCAACGCGCGAGCCGGACGGCCAGGTGCGGCTGCGCGCGGACCCGCGTCACCGGCTCCCCAGCCCCATACTGTATCGACGCGCCGAGGCGAAGGCGTGCTGGCGGGCAACGACGGCCGAGGTGCTGCTGATCTCGGGCGCGCGAAGGTCGTTCGCCAGCGACTACAGCGGCGACGCTGATGAGCTGTATCCAGAGGCGGCGCGGGTAGTAATCGATGATGCCGGTCATATGCCGCATTTCGAGGCGCCGGCAGCGCTGGCGGCCGCCATCGAGGATTTCTGCCGGCTACCCTTGTAAATATATCCAGTACTGTATAAAAATACAGACTTTTACGGGAGTCTGCCGTGCAGCTGGCTGAACAGGAATTTGATCACCTCGGAATGCTGAACGCGGCGCAGCGACTGGCCGCCGAGTACGGTGAGCCGGGCGAGCCCGGGAAATTTTGCGCCGGGCCGCTGCTGGTCATTGCCGGCGCCGGGACTGGCAAGACCATGACGTTGGCGCATCGCGTCGCGCACCTTGTGATCGCTGGCGTTCGTCCTGAGCGCATACTGTTGCTGACTTTTACACGGCGCGCGGCCCAGGAAATGACGCGCCGGGTCGAGTCGATCGTACGTGCCTCCACACCGGGCGCCAAAGGCCCGCCGCTGCCGCCGGGCGGACTGCCCTGGTCGGGCACGTTTCACTCGGTGGGCAACCGCCTGCTGCGGCGCTACGCACACAATCTCGGACTGGATCCCGGATTCTCGGTACTCGATCGAGGTGACGCGGCCGATGTCATGGATGTTGTGCGTCACGAACTGAAACTGACGCGCACTGCCAAGCGGTTTCCAAAAAAAGGCACGTGCCTCGCGATTTACTCGCGTTGTGTCAATGCACAGCAGCCGCTCGGCGATACGCTGGACAAGTTTTTTCCGTGGTGCGCGGACTGGACTGATGAACTCGCCGAGCTGTTTCGGCAATACGTCATTCGCAAACAGCAAAGCCAGTCACTCGACTACGACGATTTGCTGTTGTACTGGAGTCATCTGGTTGCGGAACCGGAATTCGCCGAGGAGATCGGCGCCTGTTTTGATCACGTGCTGGTCGACGAATACCAGGACACCAACCTGGTGCAGGCAAATATCCTGCGGGCGCTAAAACCGGACGGCGTTGGCGTGACGGTGGTCGGCGATGACGCGCAGTCTATTTATTCCTTTCGTGCGGCGGAAGTCGAGAACATTCTCAGCTTCCCGGATCAATTCATGCCGTCGGCTAAAGTCATTACGCTGGAGCAGAACTACCGCTCGACGCAGCCAATTCTCGACAGCGCCAATTGTCTGATTGCTGCCAGCGAACGCCAGTATCGCAAGAATCTCTACTCCGACCGCCACGAGGGGGCTCGACCACGGTATGTCACCGTCGAAGACGGTGATGCGGAAGCAGAATTCGTGGTGGAGGAGGTCTTGAAGAATCGTGAAGAGGGCATCGATCTAAAAGCGCAGGCAGTGCTGTTCAGGGGCTCGCATCACAGCGACCGCCTGGAGCTGGAACTCGTGAGGCGCAATATTCCCTACGTGAAATACGGTGGTCTCAAGTTCCTCGAGGCCGCACACGTGAAAGACCTGTTGGCGGTTCTGAAGTGGGCTGAAAACCCGAAAAATGAAGTGGCGGCGTTTCGCGTTCTGAAGCTCCTGCCCGGCATGGGGCCGGCGCGTGCCACGCGCTGTTTTGAACACGTGACTCTCGCGCATCATAAGCTCACCTCGCTACGCGACTTTCAGCCGCCGACCGCGGCGGCGACAGACTGGCCGACGTTCTGCCGGTTGCTGGAATTACTGGCCTGCGCCGAGCTCGACGACCAGGGCTGGCAGGCGCAGTTAACGGCGGTTCGCCATTGGTACCAGCCACACCTGGAGCGGTTGTATGACGGCCTCGAAACGCGCGAGGCTGATCTCGAACAGCTCGAGCAGGTTGCCGGCCGTTATCCAACGCGGGAGCGATTTCTGACGGAACTGACGCTTGATCCGCCGAGCGCCGCCGGCGACCAGGCGGGCGATCCGCTGCAGGATGAGGACTACCTTATTTTGTCGACCGTGCACTCGGCGAAAGGTCAGGAATGGGAGGCTGTGTTCATATTGAATGTCACTGACGGCAACTTCCCGTCCGAGTTTGCGACCGGCAAGCCCGAGTTGATCGAAGAGGAACGGCGTCTGTTGTATGTCGCAATGACGCGCGCCAAACAGTCGCTATCGCTGCTGGCGCCGCTGCGGTTTCATGTTACGCAGCAGCATCGCGAGGGCGACAAACACGTGTACGGCGCGCGCAGCCGCTTTATGGTTGAGCAGCTGCTGGCGACGATGGGCAAGGAGTTCCGCGGCCGCCCGGAAGGTATTTCAAGCGGGGTTGGTGCGTGCTCGGACAAGCGCATTGATGTTGGCGCTCGACTGCGCGAGATGTGGTAAACAAAAAAGCGGTGGCAAATGCCACCGCCAGTCAGTACGAAACAAACAGCCATAGGGGTTTTCAGTTTGTTACGTCAACCTCTTTCCGGATAATGTGAACTTCTTTGTGTGCGCCGTTGGTATTGAATTCGGTGCTATCAATAAATTCGACTTCGTTACCCTCACCGGCAGACGTCAGCGCTTCGCGAATTCGTTGGCGGGTAGCCTCATCGATAGCGCCGCCCGAGATGATCGTAACGTTGTCGGCGTCACCGGTTTTGACGATCCTGATCTGCCTGGCGCCTTCTATCATAACGTCAGTATCGACATCGACGGCATGCGCATCATCGTGCATGTGCATCGCAAAATCCTCGTCGGCGCCAAGATCACCGAGAACTAATGGTCTCACCGGCCACCTCGACCTCGAAGCCTGCCTCCGTGCGCGAGACATTTGCGACATTGCCGGACGCATCGGTCACGGCGCGAGTTTCGCCGACGGCCAGGCTCTGCAGGTCAAACCCGGCATCGTCGCTGTCGAACATGAAAGACTGCTGGCCGCTAACGGCATCGTCCAGGGCAATCTTGATATGAGTGCGATGCTCTTCACCAGCGATGGCAGCCGTCGCCAACAGAAAAGCCCAGAGTAAAACTGCAAATTTCTTGATTTTCACGTTGTGTCCCCATGTGTGCCCCGGCAGCTGGCCGGAGGTGAGATTACGATCAATACAGGCTAAGGATGCTGCCATCGCGGATATGGTTGCAGTTCGGAGGCAAAAAAACGAGGTCTGGCTCAGGAAAGGAATATCGAAAAGGCGGGATTATCGCTTTCTTCCCAGTGTGGATAGCCAAGTTTGGCCAGGTGTGACTCAAGTTCCCCGGTTTCTTCTGGCGGCACGTCGATCCCGGCGAGTACGCGGCCATAGTCCGAGCCGTGATTGCGGTAATGGAACAGGCTGATGTTCCACTCGGTGCCGATCGCGTCCAGGAAATCGAGCAGCGCGCCGGGTCGCTCAGGGAACTCGAAGCGAAACAACCGTTCGTTACCGACTGACGGTGCCCGTCCGCCGACCATGTGCCTGACATGCAGCTTGGCCATTTCATTGTCGCTTAAGTCTTCAACCGGGAACCCGGCGTCTCGCAGTTGGGCGAGCAGGCTGTCACGCTCGCGCCGGCCACCCGTCAGCTGCACGCCGGCGAAGATGTGCGCTTTGTCCGCGTCGGCGTAGCGATAACTGAACTCAGTAATGCTACGGCGGCCGATCGAATCGCAGAACTGTCGAAAGCTGCCGGGCTTTTCCGGTATCTCGGCGGCGAGCAGCATCTCGGTTTGCTCGCCAACGGCTGCACGCTCAGCGATGTGGCGTAAACGGTCGAAGTTGACGTTGGCGCCGCACGAAATGGTGACCAGCGTTTGTCCTGTGACGCTGCGCTCCTCGATGTACTTCTTCGCGCCCGCCACGGCCAGGCCGCCGGCTGGCTCGACGATTGAGCGGGTGTCTTCAAAAATGTCGCGAATCGCGGCGCAGATCTGATCGGTATCGACGGTGATTATTTCGTCGACGTACTGCTGGCACAGGCGAAAGGTCTCGTCACCAACGCGGCGTACCGCAACGCCATCGGCGAATATCCCGACGTGCTCGAGCCTTACCGGGTGTCCGGCCTCGAGAGATTGCCGCATCGCATCGGAATCGTCTGGTTCGACCCCGATGATGCGAATCGCCGGGCGCACCTGTTTCACATAGGCGGCAATGCCGGCAATCAGGCCACCCCCGCCGATGGGCACGAAGATCGCATCAATATCGCCGTCAGCCTGCTGCAGAATCTCGGCGCCTATGGTTCCCTGACCGGCAATCACATACGGATCATCGAAGGGATGAATGAATTCGTACCCTTTTGATTCGGCCAGCATGCAGGCGTGCTCGTAGGCGTCATCGTAAGTGTCGCCATGCAGAATGACCTGTCCGTCCAGCGCTTTGACCGCATCGACCTTGATCGACGGTGTCGTGACGGGCATGACGACGTGGGCCGTTACCTGGCGACGCTGCGCGGCAAGCGCAACACCCTGGGCGTGGTTGCCGGCGGAACTGCAGATGACCCCGCGTTCGAGCTCCGCAGCCTGCAGATGCGATATCTTGTTATAAGCGCCCCGCAGTTTGAAAGAAAACACCGGCTGCAGATCTTCGCGCTTCATCAATATCGTGTTGCCGAGGCGCACCGACAGATTACTCGCCGCTTCGAGCGGGGTCTTCAGCGCAACGTCATATACGTTCGCGCTGCGAATAAGGTCAAGGTAGTCAGGATTGTTCATCGATAGGCAATGCGGCGGCGACACCGCGGTTATCGCACACCCGGCGCAAGTCCGCAAAGGCCAGTGACGACTCAACGTGGCAATAATGGCCGGACCCTTTCATAATGCAGCCTGGCTCACGCAGACCGACCGAGCACCCGACCACTGAGGATTATTCCTTGAGCAAGCTGCTGATCAAGAATGCGCGCCTCGTCAATGAGGCGCAGGTGCAGGATGTCGATGTGCTGCTCGATGGCGAGCGCATTGCCCGCATCGACAGCAACATTCCTGCGTCCGAGCGCACCCGCATCATCGACGCCGACGGCAAGTGGCTGATGCCCGGGATGATCGATGATCAGGTGCATTTTCGTGAGCCCGGCATGACCCACAAGGGCGATCTCGCCACGGAGTCGGCGGCGGCGGTGGCCGGTGGCATTACGAGCTTCATGGATATGCCGAACGTCAGTCCGCAAACGACCACGCGCGAGGCGCTGGCGAGCAAATACGTGCTTGCGGAGAATCGCTGCACGGCCAATTACGGTTTTTATCTCGGCGCGACCAACGGCAACATCGAAGAAGTCAAAGCGCTGCAGATCAACGAAGCCTGCGGAATCAAGATTTTCATGGGCGCTTCGACCGGTGACATGCTGGTCGACAACAGGGCGGCGCTCGAGCAGATATTCGAGCACGCACCCGTCATGGTGGCCACGCACTGCGAGTACTCGCCCACCATCTGGGAGAATGAGGCAGCGGCGCGCGACAAGTATGGCGACAAGGTGCCGTTCAGCGAGCACCCGGTCATACGCTCCGCTGCCGCCTGCCTGCAGTCCTCGAAAATGGCGATCGAGCTCGCGACGCGTCACGACGCACTGCTGCATGTTTTGCATCTGACGACAGCAGTGGAAATGCCGCAGTTCTCCAGTGCGCATCGTGCCGAGAAACGCATCACTGCGGAAGTCTGTGTACATCACTTATGGTTCGACCAGTCGCGTTACGACGAACTCGGATCAAAGATCAAGTGCAACCCGGCGATCAAGAGCGCGCAGGATCGCGAGGCGTTGATCAAGGCACTTAACGAAGGTCGCATCGACATCATTGCAACCGATCACGCACCGCATACGGCCGATGAGAAAGACGCCGACTATTTCCGCGCGCCAGCCGGCTTGCCGCTGGTGCAGCATGCCGTGCTCACTTTGTACGATCTGGTTGCCTCCGGACAGATCAGCGTTGAGCTGTTAGTCGACCGCGCGTGCCACGCGCCGGCGGATTTGTTCGGTGTAATCGACCGCGGTTACGTGCGCGAGGGTTGGTTCGCCGACCTGGTTATCGTCGACCCCACCAGGCCGTATCGGGTGCAGCAGGATAATCTGCTCAGCAAATGTCAGTGGTCGCCTTTCGAGGGACATGAGTTTACTTCAACCATCGATACGACGATCGTCAATGGCACCGTCGTGTATGCGGATGGCAAGTTGACGGGCAGCACGGCTGGCCAGCGGCTCGAATTCAACCGGGCGCGCCACAGCTAGTTGAAATTGTTTACTTTCCTATCGATCCGGTTATGCTAGCGCAAATCTTCAGGCGCACCTGTACGCGGGCACGAGGGAGTCAACCGGTTTGTCATTTGCATGAAGCCAACTGATACCGCAAATCCTGATTACTTTCACAAAGTAGTCGATTGCCAGTGGGGCTGTCCCGCTCATACGGATGTGCCGGCCTACATTCGCATGATCGCACAGGGTCAGTTCAGCGATGCGTACATGGAAAATCGCAAGTCGAACGTGTTCCCGGGAATTCTCGGCAGGGTGTGCGATCGACCTTGTGAACCCGTCTGTCGTCGCGGCCGTGTCGAGGAAAAACCGGTCGCGATTTGTCGTCTCAAGCGCGTCGCCGCTGATCATCGTGACGACATCACGGAGCGTCTGCCGCAAGCACCCGGCACCAGCAACGGCAAGAAGATCGCCCTGATCGGTGCGGGCTGTGCCTCGCTGACGGTGGCCAATGATTTAGTGCCGATGGGCTACGAAGTCACAATCTTCGAGGCACTCGCAACGACCGGTGGGCTGATGCGCACCAACATTCCACAGTTTCGCCTGCCGCCAAAGGTGCTCGATGAGGAAATTGGCTACATCCTCGACATGGGTGTCGATCTTAAACTCAACCACCCAATAGACAGCATGCAGGCGCTGCTCGATGAAGGGTTCGATGCGGTATTTGTCGGTACCGGAGCACCGCGCGGCAAGAATCTCGAGATTCCCGGCCGTTATGATTCTGATCGAATTTACATCGGCATCGATTGGCTCGAGTCGGTGGCTTTCAAGCACACTGAAGAGATTGGTAAACGCGTCCTGATCATCGGGGTTGGTAATACGGCGATGGATTGCTGTCGCACGTCGTTGCGCCTGGGCGCCTCGGACGTCAAGGTGATGGCGCGCAAACCACGCGGGTTCTTCAAGGCGTCTGCATGGGAACTCGAAGATGCCGAGGAAGAAAATGTCGAGATACTGATCAACCACTCGCCCAAAGAGTTTGTGCTCAAGGACGGCAAGCTCGTCGGCATGAAGTTCGAGCTGATGGAGTACAACATCGACGAGCAGGGTCGGATCGATCGTGGCACGGTCACCGGCGAGAAAATAATTCCCTGCGACGATGTGATTCTCGCGATCGGACAGGACAACGCATTTCCGTGGATCGAGCGCGATCTCGGTATCGAATTCGACCAATGGGAATGCCCGGTCGTCGATGAGACAACCATGATGAGCACGCGGGAGGGTGTGTTCTTCGGTGGCGATTCGGCGTTCGGCCCGAAGAATATTATCTGGGCTGTGGAACACGGTCACCAGGCTGCGATCTCAATCCACAAGTACTGCCATGACGAGAACATCGAGGATCGCCCGCCCATGGGGATGAACCTGGTCAGTCAGAAAATGGGTATGCATGAGTGGAGCTATTCCAACGACTACGATCCGGCCTCGCGGCGCCTGATGCCGCACGTTGAGCTCAAACAGCGTTTCAAGAAGCTCGATATCGAAGTTGAGCTCGGATTCACTGCCGAACAGACGATCGAAGAAGTCGAACGCTGCCTGAACTGTGACATCCAGACGGTGTTCGCTGCGAAGCTCTGCATCGAATGTGATGCATGCCTCGACATCTGCCCGGTGAATTGCCTGACGATTACGCATAACGGCGAAGAAGACGACCTGCGGACACGGCTGCACGCGCCCGCTAACAACCCCGATCAGGCGCTTTATGTTTCTGCCGAGTTGCCCCAGACCGGCAGGGTCATGGTCAAGGACGAAGACATTTGCGTGCACTGTGGATTGTGTGCTGAACGGTGCCCGACCGGCGCCTGGGACATGCAGAAGTCGGTTTTGCTCGTGCCGTACGCGGCCGACCAGCAGCCGGTTGCTCCTCCCAAGCGCGCAACAGGCGCGTCCGGGTCATAAAGGACAAGTTCGTGGGAACGGTAAACGACGTCGTTATCAAGATTGGCACGGTTAACGGCACTGGTTCAGCCAGTGCGAACGGCCTGCTGCGCAAGTCGATTTTTCGCATGGGCGTTCCGGTTGTCGGCAAGAACTACTTCCCGTCGAATATCCAGGGGCTGCCAACCTGGTACGAGATTCGCGTCACGGGCGCCGGCTACCACGCCCGCTCGAATCGCGTTGATCTGATGGTGGCGATGAACGCCCAGACCTACGATCACGACATGGCAGAGGTCGAGCCGGGCGGCTGGTTGGTTTACGACTCAACCTGGCCGCGCAGCCGGCAGCTGAATCGTGAGGACATCACGGTCATCGGCATTCCTTTCTCGAAAATGTGCAACGAGCATTTCGACGGCGCTCGCGCTCGCATCCTGATGAAGAACATCGCCTATGTCGGGGCCGTCGCCGCGCTGCTCGATATCGACCTCGACATCATTACCGAACTGCTCGAAGAAACGTTCGCGGACAAGCAAAAGTTGATCGCGTCGAATATGGAGGCGATACGGCTGGGTTACGACTATGCACAGGCGCATTTTCCCTGCCCGCTGCCAATGAAAGTCGAGAAGATGGATGCTACCAGGGGCCACATCATCATTGATGGCAACACCGCCGCTGGACTGGGCTGCGTGTACGCCGGCGCGACCGTAGGCGCCTGGTACCCGATTACGCCATCGACGTCACTGATGGATGCCTTCCGTACGTTTTGTGCGCAGTATCGCGTTGACAAAGAGACTGGCAAACGCACGTATTGCATCATTCAGGCGGAAGATGAACTGGCCGCCATCGGCATGGTTCTGGGTGCTAACTGGAACGGCGCACGTTCGTTCACGCCGACGAGTGGTCCCGGTATTTCATTGATGAGTGAGTTTATCGGGTTCGCCTATTATGCCGAGATACCCGCTGTCATTTTTAACGTGCAGCGCACCGGACCGTCGACCGGCATGCCGACGCGAACGCAACAGTGCGATCTGATCAGCTGCGCTTATGCGTCGCACGGTGACACCAAACACGTAATGCTATTCCCGGCAGATCCGGAAGAGTGTTTTTACATGGCGCCGCAGGCATTCGATCTCAGTGAACGGCTGCAGACCCCGGTCATCGTCATGTCAGATCTCGATATCGGCATGAATGACTGGATGGTGCCGGAGTTCGAGTGGGATGACGATTACGTGGCGGACCGCGGCAAGGTCTATAGCGCCGAAGAGCTTGAAAAGATGGACAAGTTCTATCGCTACCTGGATGTTGATGGCGACGGTATTCCCTATCGCACGCTACCGGGTGTACATCCGAAGGGAGCCTATTTTACGCGCGGCTCCGGGCATACCCGGTATGGTGCTTACACTGAAAATTCGGCCGATTATCAGGATGTCATGGACCGCCTGCTCGTCAAGTGGGAAACCGCTCGCAGCATGGTTCCGAAAGCAAAAGTTCGTTACTCGAAAATGAACAAGGCAGGCATCCTGACTTTCGGTAGTGGCGACGGTGCATGTGTAGAAGCGCTGGATCGACTGGCGCGCCAGAACATTGGTCTCAACTATTGCTGCGTCAAGGCATTTCCTTTCACTGACGCGGTGCGTGAATTTATCAGTCAGCATGATGTTGTCTACGTGGTCGAGCAAAATCGCGACGCGCAAATGCGCACTTTGCTGATCACAGACATCAATGCGGACCAGAACAAGCTGGTGCCCGTGTTGCATTACGACGGCATGCCGCTCACTGCGGGGTTCGTCGTCGACAAGGTGCTCGAGGAAGTCGCCAAGGGCCAGGCGGCCTGATACAGGAATACTATTTTGAGTTACATAGCAAAACCAAAAATTGCTCATCCGGGTCTGAAGAAGAACGAGCTGGGCCTGACCACGCGCGATTACGAGGGTGCCGTATCGACGTTGTGCGCGGGATGTGGGCATGACTCGGTAACGGCGGCGATCGTCCAGTCGGTTCATGAGCTCAACGTGAAACCGCACATGCTGGCCAAGATGAGTGGTATCGGCTGCTCGTCGAAGACGCCGGCGTACTTTGCCAGTCAGTCGCACGGGTTCAACGCGGTGCATGGACGAATGCCCTCGGTGACCACCGGTGCGAACGCAGCCAATCGGGACCTGACCTATATCGGCGTGTCGGGCGATGGCGACTCGCTGTCGATTGGTGTCGGGCAGTTTGTGCATGCGATCAGGCGTAACCTGAATATGTGCTACGTCATCGAGAACAATGGCGTCTACGGGCTGACGAAAGGCCAGTTCTCGGCATCCGCTGATATCGGCAGCATGCCCAAGAAGGGTTTGCCAAACCAGCAGGAGCCCATCGATCCCGTCAGCACGGCACTCAGTCTGGGCGCAACCTATATTGCACGGAGTTTTTCCGGCGACAGGGAGCAGCTCGTACCTTTGCTGAAAGGCGCATTGCTGCACTCCGGCTTCGCGCTGGTAGACATCATCAGTCCTTGTGTAACGTTCAATGATCACGAAGGCTCGACGAAGAGCTACGCGCACACGCGCAAGTTCTATAATCACGTTGTCAATGTTGACTATGTGCACCCGACTGAAGAGATCAAGGCCTCTTATAAAGAGGGCGAGGCTATGCCGATCCACCTGCGCGGCGGTGACACCATACTCTTGCGCAAGGTCGATGGCAGGTATGACCCGACGAGCCGCGCGTCGGCGTTCCAATATCTTCGCGAGCGTTTCAATGCCGGCGAAATTACCACCGGGTTGCTCTACGTCAATGAAGACCGGCAGGAAATGCACGAACTGATGGGCAATGTTGACACCCCGTTGGCGCAGTTGCCGTTCGAAGAGTTGGTCCCCGGTGGCGATGAGCTAAAGCGTCTCCAGAGCCGTTACCGCTAGCCCCAGATCCGTTTCCACCACGGTTCTTTGTTCGAGTCCGGACGGTTGCCGCCGGCAAACGGAATCTTGTTGCGGATAGTCTCGATATCCCAGCCGGTGAGGTTTGCGAGCTGTTGTGCTTCGCGCTCCTGGCGTTCGCGCACACTGGCATCGTATACCGACGTGTCGCAGCTCGTTTTGCCTTTCCACGGGTGTCGTATCACGTAGCGCCCCTGGTAGTTCTGTCGGTCGCCGGTTTCCTGAAACTTAAGGTCCTCCGGGAAATGTTCGGCGTCATAGCTCACATGCAGTCGTGTCACGAAGACATTCTGCGCAGGTTGCGGGGCGATACGGCGCGGCTTGGTCTCGTCGCGATCATCCAGCCAGAACACGCCAAGCTGGCGGAGTTCCTGGCTGCTCAGCGGATCGGCTGCGCAGGGGTCGCACCAGCCCATGTCCCAGGCGTATTCCAGGAACACGGCCCGCTCATTTTCCTTTTGCACCTGTTGCGCAAACATCGCGCGGTAAAACTCGCCAAACTCGTCCTGCACGAATTCCGGCACATCGGTATTACTGGGAATCTTCACCGTTCGATAGTTGGTGGTCTCCACGCGGCCCGTCCGTGTCAGCGCATACACGTAAAGTTCCTGTTTGCCGTTCGCATTCAATGTGCCAAGGCGAATGGGCAGCATGAACTTCTTGCTTTCATAAGCGACCTGCAGCGGCCGCAGGTATTGAAACCCGAGTTTTGACTGTGCTTCGACATTTACTTTCGCGACGAAGAAGCGCATGTCCTGTTTCAGATAGCTGGCGACGACACGTTCAGCGCCGGGCGGAATGCGGTAGTCGTTATCATCCAGCCAGCGAATGAGCCCGTCACTCTGCGATGCCGACAGGATCAGGATGTCGTACTCGCCGACGGTGTAGCTGGCCTCGATTGTGACGCCCCGGGCGCGGGCAGCTTTTAGCATCTCGTTGCTGGCCATCGGCACGGCCGTGCCGTCCATCTCCATTCGCATTCGCTGGTCGTAAAGTGTGCACGGGTTGGCATCGTGGTACTCAACCAGTCGCGGTGCGGTGTAAGCGTCGAGGTGCTCTACGATGGCCCGGTCGCCGACGTTGATCTGCTCGCGTTCGATAAATGTCGGAACCGGAATGACGACGGCGAATTCCGAGACATCCCCCTCAAAGTCGTTGGCCATGGTAATGACCGTGCGATTGCCGTCGCGAACGATTATGACCTGCGATGCGCGGTTGAACAGGCTGGTGTCGGCACGCGCGACATAGAATCCACAGAAAGCCTGTGCCGAGGTCGTGATCGCGACGGTCAGTGCAGCAGCAAGAAGTGTGACGAGAATTCTCATTGAGAAGCTCCTGATAAAGTTGGATGGCGGCGGCGCCGATGCGGCGCTGCCGTTTTACGAGTCCATTCGTAGCGGTGCCCGGTAAAGAGCCTGTCGAGCAGCGGCACAAATGGTGCGGCAATGATCAGTGCGAAAATCGGCCCGTTCGGCACGTAGTAAACGAACTGAATGACGTAGGCGATACTGGCGACCAGCGTTGCAAACAACACGCGGCCCAACGCCGTGTTCGGTGTGGTCTTCGGATCCGAAATCATGAAAAACGCGAAGATCAGTAGCGCGCCGTTTTGCAGCTGATGCACCGGAATCGCCAACGGGTCGCCGAGCCAGTTTGCGCGGGCAAATAACATCGCGGCAAACACCAGCAGAAATGCGACCGTGGTTTCGGCGCGCTTTGCACGCGTCAGCACGAGCAGGCCGAGGCACGAGAGTGCGAGCGCAGAAATTGCGGCGCTGCCCCATTGCCCGGAAGAAACCCACACGTGCTCGCTCGCGAGCATCATCAGTACGATGGCCACGTTAGCAGGATTGAATACGTGCTTGCCGCGGTAGCGGATAAGAAACTTGCTGCCAATCGCGATCGCGGCAGCGCACGCTGCCAGCATCATCGTGTCTGCGCGCAGCAGCAAAGTGAGCGATAGTGATGTGATCAGCGGACTGAGCGGATCGAAGTGAGGTAACCGCAGCTGTCGCGTGAACAACAGCTGCGTGCCAAGTGCCGTGATGACGATTGCGGTGGCGTTCTGCCAGCGGACACCGAAATCAAGCGCGAACACACCACAGCAGAGCAGTGTGCTGAGTACGGCAATCTGGTAGTAGCGCGGGTCACGCAGGCGGCGACTTAACTGGAAAATGCGATTCATGCCCGGTGTAAACGCCCACCATGGGCAGATGGGTCTACACGCGGATCAGGTTTTTCAGCGGTGCGGCTGACCGGCTGTCTGGAAAAACCGTGTCTTCAACAAACCCTGGCGCCAGCCCCAGATGCTCGAGCAGCACGCTCTTGAACAGGCTGCGGATATCGGTTGTCGGACGCAGATCACGGCCCTCGAAAAGATCTTTGGTCGCCAGGCCCGGCCAGTCGGCCAGTACCTTGCCGCCGTGCACCGCACCGCCGGCCAGTATCGCGGCCGTCGCGGTGCCGTGGTCTGTGCCGCGCGTGCCGTTGACGCGCACCGTGCGTCCAAATTCGGTCACGACGGCGATAACGGAGTTTTCCCAGGCGCTGCCGAGCCCGTCACGCAAATTGGCGATACCGCGATCGAGAGCCGCCAATCGATTCGCCAGTGGACCCTGCGTTGTGCCCTGGTTCGCATGGGTATCCCAGCCGCCGAGTTCGACGACCGCAATGTTCGGGCCATCGACGGCCGTCAGAAAACGCGCCGCTGCGCTCATCAGTTCACCGAACTGCTGTGCTTCGTTGCCGCGTGCGCGCTGCTTGTCCATGTTGCCCATGCCGCTCGCAATATCCTGCGACGTTAGTGCTTGCTCAAGACGGCTGGCAAAGAAGTCATCATCAGCGTACAGATCCTGGAGGCGCCGCAGCGTACTGTCATCAGCATCCGGCAGACGCGACGGCGCCCAGCTGGTGACGGCGTTGTCGCCGCGCAGGACCAGCGGTGCGTTTTGCGCGAGCGCGATTGCCTGCGTGGTGTGGCCGCCTATCGACGCAAGTGCCCGGTTGAGCCAGCCGTCACGCAGTGCCGCAACCCGATTGGCACCGTTTTCTAGCAGGTCCTGTCCGTCAAAATGCGAACGCTCGCGATAGGGGCTTGCGACGGCGTGCACGATGAGGGCGTCGCCGGCCCTGTAGCTGTCATGAACCGCGGCCAGGGAGGGATGCAAGCCGAACAGGCCATCGAGCTTCAGCAGCCCCTTTTCGGCGCCAGGCGGTGGCAGCGCCAGCTCGCCGCGCGTGCTCGCATAGTGCTCATCGCCATACGGTGCAGCGATCGCCAGGCCATCGGCCGCACCACGCAAGACCACGAGAACAAATCGCGACTTCGTGTCGGCTTTGGCGAACGCTACGCCCGGCAAGCTGTTGGCGACTGCCGCGAGGCCAATCGTTTTGAGTAAATCCCTGCGCCTGAGCATGCTCATCTCCTCTGAAAATCTGGCGAGGCCAGCAATAGCGTCATGCCCTGCGAAAAACTCTCCGCGCGCGCCACGGCTTTGCGTGTTTCGACTCCAAACGCCGGGCCCAGGACTGCCTGGCCAAGCTCAACCGGATTTACGCGGGAACCCACCCGGCGCGCTACCGTATTCGACCATTCAATGCGTTTGTACAAAGCGTCTGCACCGCCCCATTGCAACGCCGTATCAGGCCAGCCCTCCGGCGAGCCGGGTCGATACGGGGTTTGGCCCATCAGGTCGAGCGCGGCAACAACAAACTGTGGCCGGTCGGGAACATGATCAAACGCGCGCAGTGTTGAAATAACGAAGTCGTGTGGCGATTTGTACTTGGCGTTAATCGCCAGCCACGATTCCTCGGCAGAAATCAGCGCTTCGTAAACGACTGACAGGTCACCATCGCTGTTCAGGTACGCGTCGGTGAGGCGTCGCACCAGCGCCTCCGGCGGCTCATCGACAACAAAGTGTCGCGCGAGCTTGGTTGCCAGAAAACGCGCCGTCGACGGATGCACGGCCAGGTCGCGTAACACCGCTTCTCCCTGCTTGATGCCGGCCGCTGGATAGTTCTTCCCGAGCAGCGTCTGGTCGCCAGGCTCATGAATGTTCTCGCGAAACTCGAACCTGCCGGGCTCACCATCAGCGAAACGCCCACGCTCGTTTGCGCCGCCAATCGACCAGCCGGTGATGACCTTTGCGAAGGTAGTGACATCCTGCTGCGAGTAACCGCCGTCGACGCCCAGCGTGTGCAGTTCGAGAATTTCACGCGCGAGGTTTTCGTTCAGGCCGAACTCCTGCCGGTTCTGCCGTCGATTGGCGCGCTTCGCCAATTTTGAATCAGGTCCTATCGAGCGCTGGTTATCAAGATAAAGAATCATCGCCGGGTGCTGCTCTGCTGCGAGCAACAGATCGGCGAACCTGCCGGTTACGTGCGGCCGGATCGCTTCGTTCTCGAACAGTCCCGCAATCGCCGGCAGTGGCTGTTTGTCGGCCGAGATGGCGAAGTGGTTGGACCAGAAATGCACGAGTCTTTCAAAAAACGGTGTGTCAGTGCTAATTGCCGCGCGGTAGCGCGCCGCAGATTGTTCGATGTAATGACCGCGAACGATGCGTCCATACTTCTCATCAGGATCGATCTCTTTGCCGCTGCGCTGCATCTCGCGCTGACTGCGCCGCAGGTCCTGGACCTCGACCAGCACGCTGGCGGAATCGCGCAAGCGCGCAATCTCTGGCGGCGATCGATGCGGGCCCTGCAGCTGATCCAGCAACCAGGCCGCCGGTTGCCTGGCCACACGCGGCAGGTCGCCCGGAGTGGCGCCAAGTCCGAAGCGATTGGTGGCAATTACGGCTTTTTTCAATGTCATACAGTAACCCTCGACGCCAAGTGCAGCAGCACGGCGTTGAGATTACAACGGTGTCTGTTCAGAATGGTTGACCCCGACCGGGCACCCACACGACCGTTTTCGGTCGGCGACGTTCATAACTGCTATAATTAAAGTCAGTAAAAACAATAACTTATAATTTTGCATCCAAAGGCGGCTTGTGAGGCATCTACCGGGTGAAAGCAATTCTCATCAACAAAATGGAGTAACTGAAGTGGTTGAAGTAATCGTACCCACAGTGATGTTCGCAAGTTTGGCCGTTGTGTTCGGTTTGTTGTTCTGGTTTCGATACCGTTCGCGTCGTGAGATGCAGGAGACGCTGCGAGTCGCGCTCGAGAAGGGTCAGGATCTGACGCCCGAGATCATCGATCGCCTGGGTCATCCCAAAGCGGCCCCGGATAAAGACCTGCGTCTTGGCGTCATTTGGTTGGCCGTGGCGGTTGGACTCGTGCTGATCGGCTTTGCCGTGCCCGATGACGGTGGCGATGCGCTGCGCGGCCTGTTGGCAGGCGCCGCATTTCCGTTTGCAATCGGGGTGGCTTACATGATCCTGCACTTTTTTACTGGCCGCAGCACTTAAGGAACTGATTCGCTTTGCACGCCGCCGAAGATAACCAGCTCGTCGCCCGGGTCGTGTCCGCACAGGACACCCGGGCTTTCGGCGAGTTGGTGCGCCGGCACCAGTCACAGGTGCGGAATTTTCTGCGCAAGCTGAGTGGCGATATTACGTTGGCCGACGACTTGTCGCAGGATTGCTTCATGCATGCCTGGGACAAGCTACAGACTTTTTCGGGCCGGGGATCGTTCATCGGCTGGCTGCTGAAAGTTGCGTATACGACCTTCCTGCAGTCGAAGCGAAAATCGAAACGCTATGCGGAAATTCTGGAAGAGGTTGGGCATGTGACTGAGATCGAGGACAGACACTACAGCGTGCAGGCCGACGAGGTCGGTGATCTCGAAAAGCTGTTGGCGGTGCTGACCGACGAGGAGCGCGCCATCATGGTGATGTCTTATGCCTGTGGGCTGTCGCACCGGGAAATCAGTGATGCGACCAGTTTGCCGGTAGGAACAGTGAAATCAGTAATTTTTCGTGGTAAACAAAAGATCAGGACTAGTTTTGATATCAAAGATCATCAACATGGCTGACAGGATGAAGGACGCAGAAGACCGGCTGTTGGAGTCGATGTTTGCAGCGCCGCCGATTGCTGACGATGGCTTTAGTGTCAGGGTAGTGGGCAAGGTTCGTCGCCGGCTCTGGCTGCGTCGCCTGGCGTTGCCTGTTGCAGCGCTGCTTGGCGGGGCAATTGCGATCAAACCACTGACTGCATTTGTGACGCTGATTGCTTCTCTATCTGCACTGCTGCCGCAAGAGCTGTTTGGCATCATTGCCGAGTTCATTCCGCAGGCGCAGACCGTGGTGCTTGGTGCGCTGCTGCTTGCAGTTTGCATGCTTGGGATTCGTATGCTCGAAGACTAGAGCTGCGTCATTGTCATAGTCCGGCGGCTCGGTTACATTTGCGTCATGACTCTTCGGGACCAAGTCGAAGCCTTATTGCCAAACTGGGAGCGCTGGTATCCGAGCCTGTTCGACGCTGCCAGTGACCTTGGCATCATCAGACCGGACGTTTGCGATCCGAATTCGCTGTTGCTGACACGCCGGCACGCGAAGGTTCGGCAGCGCGCCGAAGATGCGCACCGCGAAAAATGGGGCGGCAAGCCGCAGGACTGAAAAAACCTATGCAAATTGACCTCGAATCGGTCAGGTCGCAGTTTCCTGCCCTGGCCATAACGGACGACGGCGTCCGGCGTATTTATTTCGATAACCCGGCAGGCACCCAGGTGCCGCAAAGTGTGGCCGATGCGGTGGCCGATACGCTGTTACACAAAAACGCGAATCTCGGTGGCTACTTCGCTTCGTCAGCCGCAGCCGAGAAGGTGGTCGCCGGCGCGCGCAGCGCGATGGCCGATTTTTTAAACGCGCCGTCGGACGACGAAATCATCTTCGGTCCGAACATGACGACGCTGACGCTGCACCTGTCGCGATCGATCGGGCAGTGGCTAAAACCTGGCGATGAAATTGTGCTGTCGCGAATGGACCATGATGCCAACGTGTGGCCCTGGGCACTGATGGCGCGTGACCGCGGTATCAAGATCAAGTGGCTGCCTTTTAGCAAAGAGACCTTCGAGTTTGATCTGGAGGTTCTTGATGATTTGCTGACCGACCGGACACGTCTGCTATGCGTTGGCGGTGCCAGTAACCTGACCGGCACGATCAATGACGTCACCGCAATCTGTGCCAAAGCACGCGCGGCCGGTGTCCTGACTTTCATTGATGCCGTGCAGTCTGCGCCACATGTTCCAACCGATGTGCAGCAGTTCGGTTGCGACTTTCTGACTTGCTCGGGCTACAAGTTTTTCGGGCCACACTACGGCATCTTGTGGGGACGCCGGGACGTCCTCGAGCAACTGGAGCCCTACAAGGTGCGACCGGCCCCGTCGGAAATCCCGGGCAGCTTCGAGACCGGCACGATCAGCCCGGAAGCCTGCGCTGGTCTAAGTGCCGTCATCGATTATTTCGCCCGAATCGGTCAGACGATGGCGCTTGGGCATATGGATCATTGGTCGCATTTTTCGGGGCGCCGCCAGGCCGTGCATGCCGCCATTGATTATTTGCTCGCCTACGAGCAGTCGGTTGCGGAGCGGCTGATTAATAACCTCGAAGCCATCGACGGTGTCACCGTGCAGGGCATCACATCGCCGGATGCAATGGAACGGCGCGTCCCCACGGTCGCTTTCACGCATGACCGCGTTGCACCGGACGCCATTGCGCGAGCCCTCGGCGACAATAATATCTTCGTGTGGAGTGGCCATAACTACGCGGTCGAGGTCGCAAAAACGCTGGGCATCCTCGAGTCGGGCGGCGCGGTACGCGTTGGGCCGGTTCACTACAACACGTTCGAAGAGATAGACGATTTCGCGGCCGTACTGGCGTCCATTTGTCGCGTAAGCAAATGAATTCTTGAGAAAAAGTCATTTTCGCGCCGACCTTAAATTAAGGCGCTTTGTGGGTTATTATTGTGAGCCGGCCTCGGTTCTCGCAGCAACCCGGCACAGCTTGCAGTGTATACTCCGGACTATGCCAGCGTTGCGGCACTCAAGGCCGCATAACAAAACACAAAAAGAGAGAATGTCTATGGCAATTGCGGATCTGAAAAACGTACTCAAAATATTTGGCGGCTCAGAGATCAGCGCAGAAGCAGAAAGTGAGCTATTCAAGGAAGTACTGTTGATGACCTTGGCGCGTGCCGCTGATGCCGACATCAACATTCAGGCGGCCGAAGTCGACCGCATACGCGAAATTCTCAAAAAACATACTGGCGAAAATTTCAGTTCGGCCGATATCCGCGTGGCCGCGCGTGCCGATCTGTACGCCGAAGCGACGCTGGTCAAATATCTCAAGTCGGTTAGCAAGAAGATGTCGACCGCGCATCGCGTAGAGACGGTGCAAGCGCTGGCTGACGTATTTCGCAGCGACCAGACTGTCAGCATTCTCGAAGTGGACTTCTTTGATAACGTAGTTACGTCGTTGAATGTTACACCGTCACAGCTGGCTGGTTTGGTCGCCGGCGACGTCGACTAGTCCTTCGAGAGTTTCGCTTCCCGGCGCGCAATCAACTCGCTAAGTTTCTCCGCCTGCGCCCGTAGTTTTTCTTTTTCGTCACTGGCGGCGATTTGACCTTGCTCGCTCGATGGTTTTGCTTTCTTGGCATCACCGTCGCTGATGCGAGTCTCGATTTCCGCAAGCTTTTCCTTGAGATTCGACACTGACTCGGCTTTTTCGGCCTTGTCGAAAACGATCGAATCGGTAGACGTGGTCGCGACGACGGGTTTCTTAACGTCTTTCGCGATGAAAGTCTGGTTCTTGGTGAGCGCGCGAGTATTCATGAAGTTCGGCGACACGATTTCGATACCGGCCTGGTGCAGCGCGTCCATCGCGCGCGCCCGCAAATCGCGGCGTTTGTCGATCAGGTTATTGATGTCTTTCAACAACCCCGACACCCGGTAGCTCACGGAAAAGTCGCCGAGTTGCTGAATTTGTACATACGGCGTCTCGAGACCGGTATCGAGAGCGGCCTGTACGAGCAGTTCCTCGATCTTGTGTCGCGAGACGTCGTAGCCGAGTGATACGTCGACCGACAGCAGGGTGCCGGACTGTCGCATCACTCGCACCGGGTGAGTGACGAGATACAGGTTCGGCAGCGTCGTAAGGTCGCGTTCTTCGGTCTGAATCTCCGTGTGCAGCATGTCCATTTCGGAAATGCGGCCGAAGTAATCGCCGACCGTTATGTAGTTACCGGGACGGCAACTACCGATCGCCTTCAGCATGAACCCCGCCATGATGTTGCCCACGAGCGTGGTCGATGACAAAGCAATGGTCGCACTAATGATGAGGCCGTACAGGCTGAGCAGCTGCCCGCGCAGCGTGTCGCTAAATGGCACGAACAGAATAATGAGCAGGACGGCGAGCAGAATGCCGCCGATCTGCAGTAGCTGATACCTGAACTTCAGGTGCGGACGGGACGAGAAATAGTGATCGATCCGCTTTCTGGAAAAATGGAAACCGAAGCCGATTGCGGCGGCGATAACAACAATCTGTACGATTATAAATAGGGTCTGCATAACGTCATCCTGTGGTCACGTACCAGAGTATAAGCGAGCCAGGTTACCGCGCGGTAGCCATTGACCAGCCCAATCCAGGCGATCGCTTTGCCAACATGATCGTCAGGAGAAAGCTGAATCATAAATGAACCGAAGTGCGGCTAGTTGAACGTGAACTGAACATGGTCGCATGGAACATGACCGAAGCCCACAGGTTCAGCACCGATTCAGCGTGGAGGGCTTCTAATGAAACCGTAAGCCCACAAAGGATACGGTCATGAAAAAACCCAATCGACTAAAGCCCATCTTTTCTGTTCTGCTGCTGAGCCTGTTAGCAACTGCCGGCCAAACCGCTTTGGCCGCAGAAACTGATGCCCGAATCAGCGTCACTAATCAGGGGCTCGCCAGCGAACGCGGCGTGGTGCTCAATGGAGCAACGCATGATACGTATGACGCGCTGACCAAGGACAGCAAACGCGGCAAGCAGTCGGCTGCTGCGACGCAGCAAGCGGTGTCGGCGAACAACGCGGTGGCGCTGAACACCGAATTCTGGTTCTACGATGCGTATGTCACGCTGTTCGCCGATAGTGACGGCGATGGTTATTACACGGGTATCGAACTTGAGTTTGACGCCGATACTGTTTACACGGCTGCTGATGTTTACGCGGTCACCTACTTAAGCCTCGATTACGGGCCCTGGAATGAGTACGCGGTAACCGCCGACTTTACTCTGTACGGCGCGTCAGATACCGACGTGTATGTCATCGAGACCGAACTGGTGACCGGATACCCGGCCGGCGACTACGACATCCTTATCGAGCTGTACGACACCTTCGACGGTTCGCTGGTTGCGAGCTTCGGTCCGGATGAAACCTCCGAACTCTCATTCCTGCCCCTTGAGGACACAACGTATGATGCGCCATCTGGCACAACCACCCAGGTTGTCATCAATTCAGGGGGCGGCGGGTCGTTTGGTTGGCTGCTGCTTCTTGGGCTGACAGTAGTTACCGCGATGCGGCGCATCACCGGGAGGACCTGAATGTCGGTTTTTCTGTTAACTTCAAGCGGTAATGGGAATGCTAACCACACTGGTGGGCACGCGCTTGCCGCCGAAGTACCGGAAGTTCTTCAAGCTGCCGGAGCGCCAGGATAGCTGGAAGGTCGCAGACACCGCCAGCACTCAGCTCGGGCGTGCGGCGCAGCGTTGGCTGCAGGATGTGGATACCGATTGCGGCGTCTACCGCCTCGACTCTGGCCGCGACGCGCTCGGTATTCGCCTCGGCCTGATCGATCGAGCGGAACGCAGCGTGGATATCCAAAGCTATTTGATCCGCGACGACGTCAGCGGCAACCTGGTTGGGCTACGGCTGGCCGCTGCGGCGGAGCGCGGAGTCCGTATCCGACTTCTCATGGACGATGCGCTGACGAACGAAATCGACGCCGGCCTGTTATCGCTCGATGATCATGAGAATATCGAGGTACGCGTCTTTAACCCCTTCCCGCGGCGCCGTTCCCGATTGATCAGTTATATCGCGAACTTCAATATCCTCAACCGCCGCATGCACAACAAGTCGTTCACCGTCGACAACCAGGTGACGATCGTGGGTGGCAGAAACCTGGCCGATGAATATTTTCGCACTGGCGGTGCCACCGAGTTCATTGATGAGGACCTGTTGGCTATCGGGGCCGTGGTGGACGATGTGTCCGACGGTTTCGACGAGTACTGGAATTCGCCGGAAGCCATTCCCGTTAACGTGTTTGATGCCCTGGTGCCGCACGGATCAATTCAGGACAGCACCGCGGAGGGGCGCCGGTATGTTGAGCGGCACGGTGGCGGCACGTTCTTCCAAAGCGTCGATGACACATTGGCGCGCGATATTCTCGAGGGCAGGTTGCCGCTCGTCGCGGCCAATGCGTCAGTGGTGCTGGACTATCCTGACAAGGTCCGGTTGCTGGGACCGCGTCCCGCCAGTATTACCAGCATTTTCCTGCAACAGATGGTATCGGCCGCAACGACCGAGGTGATTGTCATCTCGCCCTACTTCGTTCCCGAGAAGCAGGGTGTCCGATTTCTGGCAGGCCTGGTCAGTCGCGGCGTGCGTGTCATTGTTATCAGTAACTCGCTGGCATCCACAAATCACTCCAGTGTGCACGCGGTTTACGCGAGATATCGCAAGCCTCTGCTAAAGAAAGGGGTCGAGCTTTATGAGCTACGACCGCATGTCGATTCCACCGATGCCAAAACGACCCTGACACTGCACTCCAAGATCGCCGCCGTCGATCGGACCAAACTGTTTGTTGGTTCATTTAACCTGGATCCGCGATCTTTGTACCTGAACACCGAGATGGGGCTGGCCGTCGATTCCACGGAACTGACTGGTGAAATGTCCGAGAGTATTCTCGATTCGCTGCCCGAGATCGCCTACAAGCTGGAACTCTCACCGAAAGGCCGGCTCCAATGGCTGTTGCGCACTGGCAGTGGTGACGAGGTAATCACGACCGAGCCCAAAACGACGTGGTGGCGGCGTTTCAAGACTCGGCTCATGAGCTTTCTGCCGATCGAGGGGCAGATGTAGGAACTATCCCGATTTGTCAAAGCGGTCGCCGATGTCTGACAATGGTCGATTGTGATTGAATGGAGCAGAGCATGCGTTGGCGTGGAGGAAGACGGAGTAAAAATATAGAAGACCGGCGCGGCTCGCGTACGGCGCCGCGATTGCTGGGTGGCGGCATCGGCACGATCGTGCTGGTTCTGGTCGCCATGTATTTCGGTGTCGACCCAACACCGTTGCTGCAGGGTGTGCAGTCCGGTCAGTCGGCGTCGACCAGCGGCACGCAGCCGTCCGCCGAGGACCTCAAGAACGATCCTCTCGCTGACATGGTGTCTGTGGTTATCGCCGACACCGAGGACGTCTGGCGTGAACTCTTTGCCCGGCAGGGTCGCCGCTACGAGGAGCCGGTGCTGGTCATGTTTACTGGCTCGACGCAGTCGGCCTGCGGTCTGGGGCAGGCGGCGATGGGGCCGTTCTATTGTCCGGCTGACAAGAAGGCCTACATCGACCTGAGTTTCTACGACCAGATGCGCACGCGTTTCCAGGCGCCTGGCGATTTCGCCCAGGCCTACGTCATTGCGCATGAAGTCGGCCACCATGTGCAGAACCTGCTGGGCATATCCGGCAAGGTCCATTCGATGAAACAACGTTTGAGCGACGCCGAGGGCAACGCGTTGTCAGTACGCCTGGAACTGCAGGCCGACTGCCTGGCCGGCGTCTGGTCACACCATGCCGACAAGGCGCGCAATATCCTCGAGGAGGGCGACGTCGAGGAAGCGCTCAACGCGGCCAGCGCCATCGGTGACGATACCTTGCAGCGGCAGAGCCGCGGCACGGTTGTTCCCGAGTCGTTTACGCATGGCACATCGGCGCAACGCCAACGCTGGTTCCGGACCGGTCTGCGGTCGGGGGAGCCGGATAGTTGCGACACTTTCAGCGTTGACCAGGTCTGAGCTGATTACGCTGATTGCCGATACCGCCGGGCGTTGCGAAGCAGCTGCTTTACGAATTGCACCGTACATTCGCGAAACCGAACTGCAGTGCTCCAGCGCGTTCGACGAGCTGCTCAGTGCCAATATCCACTTCAAAATGGAAAACCGGCAGCGTACCGGGTCCTTCAAGCTGCGCGGTGCGGTCAATCGGCTGCTGACGCTGACAGACGAGCAGCGCGCCGCGGGGTGCGTGACTGCATCCAGCGGTAATCACGGCGCCGCCGTTGCCTGTGCCATGCAGGAGCTGAAGATGGATGGCGTTATCTTCGTTCCGGAGGCGACATCGAGCGCAAAAATCGAAAAGATTCGTCGCTACGGTGGCGAGGTTCGTTTTTTTGGCAGCGATGGTCTGGATACAGAGACACATGCGCGGGACTACGCGAGCAGCCACGGCCTTTTTTACGTCTCTCCATACAACGATGAGGAAGTCATCGCCGGGCAGGGTACCTGCGGCATCGAGATTGCACAGATGCTGCCCGAGGTCGACGCTGTTTTCGTCGCCGTTGGCGGCGGCGGCCTTGTCAGCGGCATCGGCAGTGTCTTGAAAACGCATAATCCGGACGTGCGAATTTTTGCATGCCAGCCGCAGGCGTCCGCGATCATGGCGCACTCGGTTGCGGCCGGCAGAATCGTCGACCTGCCAAGTGACGAGACATTATCCGATGGCACGGCAGGCGGTATAGAGCAGGCGGCCATCACATTTCCCATCACCCAAGCCGTCGCTGACGAGTTTGTTATCGTGACCGAGGCGCAAATCGCCGCTGCCATGCGGCTGTTCATGGATAACCTGGACGACACGATTGAGGGGGCTGCCGGTGTTGCGGTTGCCGCGATGCTGCAACGAGCCGAGGTGTTATCAGGGCAGACGGTTGCGGTTATTATTTGTGGCGGCAACATTAGCGATGAGAAGCTCGCGCAGGTGAGATCCGGCGTTGCAGAGGCGCATTGATGAAAGTCTGCATGCACAAAATTCTATTGCTTACGGCCGCGCTGCTGGCGTCGCCGTACGTGGCGGCAGACACGACCGCATTTATCAACGTCAATGTTGTACCGATGACGACTGAAACGGTGTTGCCGGCGCAAACCGTGCTGGTCGAGGACGGCATTATCACGGCCATCGGGAACGTGGATGATGTGCCCATTCCGCGACATGCGCTGGCGATTGATGGCACGGACCGTTACCTGATGCCCGGCTTGGCGGAAATGCATGCGCATGTCCCCGCCGCAGATTCGAGCGAGCTCGATCGGTACTTCACGCTGTTTGTTGCGAACGGTATTACCACCATTCGCGGCACGCTGGGCCACCGCTCTCACCTGGTTCTGCGACAACAGATTCTCGACGGCGAGATTTTCGGGCCACGCCTGGTGACCGCAGGGCCCTCGTTGAACGGGCGTACCGTCAATGGAGCCAGTGATGCGCGTGGCCAGGTTCGCGGGCAGGCAGCAGCGGGCTACGACTTCATCAAGGTGCACCCGGGGCTCAGTGCCGAGGAATTTTCGGCGGTCGCAGTGACGGCCAACGAAATTGGCATGCCGTACTCGGGTCACGTGCCGGTAGCAGCAGGATTGGATATCGCATTGCAGCTGGGTATGGCAGCGATCGATCATCTCGACGGCTACTTTGTCGCACTGCTGCCGGCGAATAGTTCGGGTGCTGGCGGGTACGGGGGTTTTTTTGATGTCATGCTGGCTGCCGAGCTGGATACCGATGGTATCGAAGCCCTTGCGGCTGCCACCGCGGCAGCCGGCACCTGGAATGTACCGACGCAAACACTGATTGAGCATCGCTTGTCGGAGCTCTCGGCCGATGCATTGCGGAACCGCCCGGAAATGCAGTACATGCCCAGAGAAGACGCTGCTGCAGTGGATGGCCGATAAGGACAAGCTATGGAGCGAAACCGGTTTCGATCCGGAAGTCGCGCGCCTGGCCGTAGAGATCAGGCGCTCGTTGATACTCGCGCTGCATCGCGCCGGCGCGCGGTTGTTGCTTGGATCCGATGCGCCACAGGTATTTAACGTTCCGGGTTTCTCGGCACATCGCGAACTGGACCTGCTGGTCACGAGCGGGCTGTCACCGTTTGAGGCGTTGCAGACCGGCACGACGGCGCCTGCCGAGTTTCTGGGCACCAACACCGGCAGCGTGCAAACGGGTAAAGACGCAGACTTGCTGCTGCTCAACGCAAATCCGCTCCTGGACATTTCGAACAGCCGCAGAATCCATGGCGTGATGCTGCGCGGTCAATGGCTTCCTGCGCGAGAGCTCGAGGCCAGGCTGGCGCATTTTCGTACCGGGGCCGACCGCCCCTGAAGCTGCTAGAATCGAGTGCACTATGAACGCGGCGTGGAATGGGGAGACAGCATGAAACTTGTGAAGCACCTGTTGGATAGCAAAGGCGGAACGATTATCTCGATCACCGAGGACGCATCGGTGCTCGATGCGATAACGCTAATGGCCGATCACTCGATAGGGTCGCTGTTGGTGATGGATGGCCAGGTGCTCAAGGGCATCGTCACGGAACGAGATTATGCCCGCAAGGTCATCGTTAAGGGACGGTCTTCCAACACGACGAAAGTCGGAGAGATTATGACGTCAAATGTCGTGACAGCGACAGTCGAGCAGACTGTGAGAGATTGCATGACCGTGATGACGGAGCGCAAGATCCGGCACTTGCCGGTCGTTGCCGACGGGCAAGTTATCGGCATGATTTCCATAGGCGATCTCGTACAGGCAATTATTGCGGAACAGCAGGAAGAAATTCAGCACCTCGAGCAGTACATCAGCGGCTAGTCAGAACCACGGGGCCCGGCATGCATAAAAAAACCGCAATCGATCGTCGAGTTCTTAGCCTGTATGACGGCTATGTGCACGGCCAGATCTCTCGCCGGGATTTTCTCGAGCGGGCCGCTGCATTCACCACCAGCGGCGTCACCGCAGCGTCACTGCTCGCGAGTCTGAGCCCGAATTACGCGTTGGCGCAACAGGTTGATCCCGACGATGGTTCGATTACGGCAGGCTACAAGCGCTACGCATCACCCGATGGTGCCGGTGTCATGCGAGGCTATTTCGTACGACCGGCGGCGGTTCAGCACAAGCTGCCGGCGGTTGTCGTTATCCATGAAAACCGCGGTCTTAATCCCTACATTGAAGATGTCGCGCGACGGCTGGCCGTCGCCGGCTTCATTGCATTTGCGCCGGATGCGCTGACGCCACTCGGTGGTTATCCCGGTAACGACGACGATGGACGCACGTTGCAGCGGCAGCGCGATCGCGAAGAGATGTTCCAGGACTTTGTCGCTGCCGTCGAGTTTCTGCAGGGGCACCCTGACGTCACCGGGAAAGTCGGTGCTGTCGGCTTTTGTTACGGCGGCTGGGCGGCGCTGCGCCTGGCGGTTACCGTGCCGAGCCTGTCGGCAGCCGTCGCTTTTTACGGCAGTCATCCGACGCCGGCGGACGTTCCTGCCATTCGAGCACCATTGCTGCTGCACCATGCGGGTCTCGATGAGCGCGTGAATGCTACCTGGCCCGCTTTTGAAGAAGCGTTACTCGCCGCGGATCACGACTACGTGAACCATGAATACGCGGACGTCAATCATGGCTTCCACAATGACACGACGCCCCGTTACAACGAGGACGCCGCAAAACTGGCGTGGCAGCGAACTGTCGATTTCTTCGCAAGCATTCTGGATCTGCAAACCTGAATCGAGCGTTACGATGGCCGTCGCTGGAGCGCTGCCTGTAGTTCGAGGACCCTGTCCGCGGCCTCTGCCAGTGTGGTGCCGAAGCTCAGCAACCCTTCCTCGTGCCCGGCCATAACGGCCAGCTTTGTCTGGCGAAATTCCGTATCCCGGTAGAGCCTGCGAAATTCGTCCGCCATCTGGGGCGTTCCATAAGCGACGTCGGGGTTCGTTGTTGGCACCTTTTGGAGGTAGTGCCGCCACAACTGCCCACTGTGTACGTGCACAATCGCGCCGATATTGAGGTCAAGCTGGTAAATTGCCGCATGCGTCATTGCTTCTGACGACGCCTGTACCGGACCGACGCAACACACTTTGTTGCCATGCACACTCCACGATGTGACCTGCGAATAATGCGTCCTGTCGGTGGTCGGGATGTGGCCCGTTTGCGTGCCGCTGATCAGGAATTCGCCGGGCCCACCGCAGCGGATGCTGATGTTGCCGTAGCCGATTCCGTATTCCTCGTATTGGCCAATCAGGCCGGCATCAAACAACGGTCGACGGCAGGTTTCGAGCTCGTCGGCGGCTGCAGCATGCGGTATCGGCGCCTTGGTCCAGAAGCTCTGGTATTTGACATAACCTTCATCGATCGTCATCACGAGCTTTGCTCTGGAAAGAGACCGAGCAGGCCGGCTTCAGACGCCGGGCAGATGCCGCGTTCGGTGATAAGGCCGGTGACCAGGCGTGCCGGCGTCACGTCGAAAGCGTAGTTGCTGATGGGCGTGTCCGCCGCCGTGGTGCGGACAACGCCGGGCTTGCCGTCGATGACGCCGTAGATGTGACTGACTTCTTCGGCGGCGCGCTCCTCGATCGGAATTTCGGTGAGCCCGTCGCGACTGTCCCAGTCGATCGTGGTGGAGGGCAGCGCGACGTAAAACGGCACGTCGTTGTCGTGCGCGGCCAGCGCTTTCAGGTACGTACCGATCTTGTTCGCAACATCGCCGCAGCGCGTCGTTCGGTCAGTGCCGGTGATGACCATGTCTACCTGGCCATGCTGCATCAGGTGTCCACCGGCATTGTCGACGATCAGCGTATGCGGAATGCCGCTTTTCGCCAGTTCCCAGGCCGTGAGCTGCGAGCCCTGGTTGCGCGGCCGCGTTTCGTCGACCCAGACATGTATGTCGATGCCGCGCTGCTGCGCGAAATAGATCGGTGCCGTCGCCGTGCCCCAGTTTATCGTCGCGAGCGCCCCCGCATTGCAGTGCGTCAGTACGTTGACCGTCGCCCCTGCTTTCTTCTTCGAGATGGCTTCGAGCAGCGCGACTCCGTGCTCGCCGATGCCCCGGCTGATCGCGATGTCCTCATCACAGATGGCCTCGGCGTCGGCGCGCAGCAACGCGGCGACATCGGCATCGGCAGGCATCCGGGCGACGATCTGCAGAATCCGTTCGACGGCCCAGCGCAGGTTGACGGCGGTTGGTCGGGACTGCAGCAGCGCGGTGGCGGCCTCGCGCACGTTGGTGGCTGGTGAATCGCCGGCAGCCGCCGCCAGGTACAGGCTCCATGCGGCGGTCGCGCCGATGAGTGGTGCGCCGCGCACATACATCTCATCGATGGCGCGCATACCGTCTTGCCAGGTGTGCAGATCGTGGACCCGATACTCGTGCGGCAACCAGCGCTGATCGATAATCTGCACGACCGATGCGTCAGTCGGGTGTAACCAGATAGTGCGAAAACTATCGTTGCCAGGCGTCATCGGTCGTTAGCTGGCCAGTCCGGCCGACAGGCGCGCCGAGCGCAGGGTATTGAACATCAGCATGGTTATCGTCATTGGACCGACGCCACCGGGAACCGGCGTAATTGCGCCTGCCACCGTGGCGGCATCCTCGTAATCGACGTCGCCCGTCAGCCTGGACCGGGTTTCGCCATCAACGGTGGTTTCTACGCGATTGATACCAACATCAATGATCACGGCACCCGGTTTCACCCAGTCGGCTTTGACCATGTTGGGCCGGCCTACTGCCGCCACAACAATGTCAGCGCGGCTGACAACTTCGGGGAGATCCCGCGTGCGGCTATGCGCGATGGTCACGGTTGCATGTCGCTGCATGAGCAGGCTCGCCATCGGTTTGCCGACGATGTTCGAGCGGCCGATGACGACGGCGTTCTTGCCCGACAGGTCAGCGCCCAGCTCGTCCTCGACCATCAGCATGCAGCCGGCCGGTGTGCACGGGACAAACGCATCCGACGTGTGCCCGGCGGTGAGTTTGCCGATATTGATGAAATGAAAACCGTCGACGTCTTTACTGGGCAGGATGGCCTGCGTGATCGTCTCTTCGTCGAGGTGATCGGGTAACGGGAGTTGCACCAGGATGCCGTGGATCGTGCTGTCCGTGTTGAGGTCGTCAATGAGCTTGAGGACATCGGCTTGCGGGACATCAACGGCCAGCGTGTGCTGCACCGAGTGAAAGCCACAGGCCTCGGCGCGGCGCTTCTTGTTACGCACGTACACCTGGCTGGCCGGATCGTCGCCGATGATCACGACAGCCAGGCCCGGCTGAATACCGTGTTCTTTTTTTAGTGCGGCGGTCTGTTCTGTGATGGATGCAGCGAGTTGTTCGGCTTTGGCTTTGCCGTCAATGCGTTTTGCGGTCGTCATTCGCTGTTCTCCGAGGAAATCATGGGCGCGGCGCATGGTAACGCCACAGCAGCGGGCCGTAAAGCGCGTGAAGATTACGCCCCGCACGGCGGATTCGGGCTAGAATACGCGTTCCGCCTTTCCGACAAGTGGCCCATTGAGAGCATTCAAACGCAATTTGCGCGGCATCCTCGTGTTTGCCGGCTTTACGATCAACACGATCTTCTGGTCCACCCCGTTGTTGATTTTGGCGGTCATCAAGGTGCTGCTGCCGATAGCGCCGCTGCGTCGCGCGTTGACCCGCGTCATTATGGCAATTGGTGAAAACTGGATCAGTGTCAATTCGGCACTCCTGCAGCGTGGGGCCTCGATCGACTGGCGGGCGAGCGGACTCGATAACCTGCGGCGCGATGGCTGGTACCTGGTGATGGTTAATCACCAAGCCTGGGTCGATATCCTGCTGCTGCAGACAGTGTTCAACCGGCGCGTCCCGTTCCTGAAGTTCTTTATCAAGCGGCAGCTCATCTGGTTTCCGGTGCTCGGCATCGTCTGGTGGGCAATGGACATGCCGTTTATGAAGCGTTATTCGCGGTCATATCTTGCTCGCAAACCGCATATGCGCGGCAAAGATCTCGAAACAACGCGACGTGCCTGTGAAAAGTTTCGCCATACGCCGACTTCCATTATCAACTTTGTAGAAGGCACCCGTTTCAGTGAAGCCAAGCGCGCGCGTCGTAATTCACCGTACCAACATCTGTTACCACCGCGCGCAGGCGGTCTTGCGGTGGCGCTATCCGCCATGGGCCCGCTCTTCAACAGCATTCTCGATGTGACGATCGTCTATCCGGACGGTCCGGCACGGTTCTGGGATATGTGCTGCGGCGGACACGTCGAGGCGCACGTTGCCGTGCGCGAGCGGCCGGTCGAGCAGTGGCTGTTCGAGGGGGATTACCAGGAGGACCGCGAATTCAGGCGCCGCGTGCACCGCTGGATTGGTGATATTTGGCGGGAGAAGGATGAGTTGTTACAACGGTCTCTCGACGAGCAGGGAGCGGCCTGAGCATGCCGGCTCCGGTGTTCAGCCTGTACATCGTGCGCTGCGCCGATAACTCCTTGTACACCGGCATCGCGGCCGACGTGGACAAACGCCTGGCCGAACACGAGTCCGGGCCGCGCGGCGCCAAGTACCTGCGCGGCCGGCAGCCGCTCAAGCTGGAATATGCCCGGGAAGTCGGCGACCGTGCGCTCGCATCAAGGCTTGAATATCGCGTCAAGCGGCTGAGTCGTACGCAAAAAGAAGCGCTGATCGCCGGCCACGAATCGCTGGATCAGTTGACTGACGATCAGGTATCGGGGCGAGGCGGCACATAGATTGCCATGGGCACGCCGAACGCCGGCAGAACCAGCTTCGTATTCGTATCCCATCGATCCCGCAATTCGGTGAACAATTGTGCCGTGGCTTCCAGGTCGCCGAGAAAACGTGGCGCTGCCACGATTTCGCCGAACGGGCGCGTAAAGTCGTCAAAATGTATCGGGTAAATACTGTGAGCCCCGGTTGCGGTGACCAGGGTTTGCCAATACCGCGCAACGTAATCACGACCCAGCGTCTCCAGTCCGCCAACGCCCAGCAATACAACGTCGACTGGAATGTCCTCCAGCGCCTTGTCAGGGAAACCGGCACTGCCCTGAACCACGGCCGTGCCCTGGGGGTGGGCAACGACAATGGTGTAACTACCACCCTCTCTGAAAGCGCTGACCGGCTGTGGCATTTTGAGCGGCGCTTCGATACGGCCAGCGAATGGCACTGCTGCTCGCCAACCGATCGGGGCATGCGTCGACGGTAACAACGTGATATCGAAATGTACCGAAAGTGTAGCGCTCGCCGTCGCTGACCAGCGTGATCTGATCCTCGGGAACGCCGGCGCCGCGGGCGATGGCGACCGTTGACGCGGATCCCAAAATCGACGCGCTGCTGCGATTGGCGATCGAGCCAACGTCCATTGCGTGATCAAAATGAGAGTGTGTCGGTATGATCGCAGCGAGTCGTCGCATGCCATATTCGTTCAGCACGTAATTGATCGTTGCAGCATCGTTGGCAACCGGCCGATCAAAAATCATGTCGCCAAGCGACGGTCGCGAGAAGAAACCGTCAATCAGTATCTGCGTTTCGCCATCATCGAACAGCAGCGTCGTGACGCCGAGCCAGGTGACCGTAACGTTATCGGCAGCCGCCGCGCTCGCGGGCACCGGGGCCTCCCACGCACTGCTATAGAGCTCAGGGCGATCGCGCCACAGCAAGACCAATGCGGTGGCAACCACCGCCAGCGTCACCACGACGATACCTGCTGCCCATTTCGCCCGGCGCATCCACATCGTTATTGGCCCGCGGCGATTCTCGCAAGCTGACCGGTGAGCGGCGCCAGGTAGTTGCCAAGCGCGTAGCCGAGCAGTGCCATCAGTATGGACGCAGGCACGAGGTTCGGCCGGTGATGTGCCGCAACGATCGGTGCCGACGCCGCAGCGCCGATGTTGGCGGCAGAGGCGATCGCGACGCTATGGATGTCCACGCGAAAAATCCAGGCGCCTGCAAGGCAGAACAACCCGTGGATGAAAATCCAGATGAAAGCTCCGAATACGAATGCCGGCGCTTCGGCGAGGCCCGCGACGGAGGCCCGAGCACCCATTCCCGCGACGAAGATATAGACGAGTGCCGTGCCTATGGCCGTGGAGTTGGGGAGTTTTGATGCCACCGTTGTCGACAGCAACAGCGCCAGTGTTGTGACCAGCAGAATACGCGTCGTCGTCTCTGAGAATACGCCGGCCAGTGTTGGGCTGACGGTTGCGATCCACTCTGAAATTCCCGGGCCGAGCGCATGGCCGACTGCGGATACTCCAAATACGACGGCAGCGAGGTACAGGTACTGAGGCATCGTCGGCGCGGTGTCATCTTCGACGTGCAGCGCGGCCGCTTCGTCCATCGCTTTGAGCCGATCTTCGGGTACCCGCGCCCAACGGTTGAATTTGTCGGCGTAATCACGCGACATGAGCAGCAGCGGGAGCCAGACGATGTAGACGACGTTGTCGGCAATGACAGCCAGCCCGAGCTGTGCATCAGACGCACCGAGCATTTCCTTGGTCGCGAGCATATTTGCCGTGCCGCCGATCCAGCTACCGGCCAGCGTGCCGAATCCCTTCCACGCATCATCGGAAAGCCACTGATGCACGAGCAGGTAAGAGACAACGCCGCCGACCATTACACCGACGGTACCCATCAGCATGACCAGCACACCTTTGCCCATTACCCGAATCACGGCGGGTACATCAACTTTTATCAGCATCAGTACAATGAACGCCGGCAATGCGAATTTGCTAAGCCCGGAGTAGATGACGGAGTCACTGGGAATAACGTTGAGGTTATTCAGAAACACGGGCGTGGCATAGATGAACAGCAGCGGCGGGATAAAGTTAAACAGCTTCGCCTTCGTCACCTGCGCCAGTAAGAAGAAGAAAGCAGCAACGATGCACAATACGGCCAATACACCGATGGGTGAGGAAATCAGGGCCTCGGTCGCTTGCATGCGATTCGCCTTATGCGGGAAAAGAGCGACCGAGTATAAATCATCGATCGTGGCGCCGGGGACCCGGTGTTGTCAGCCGAAGCTCACCTGGGCCGCATAGTCTTTACGCGAATCGACGTCGGTGCGGGCCGCCGCCTTCATGGTCAGCCAAAGCGCCTCCCAGTCTTCGATCTGGCCGGGTTCAAACGCGAGAGTCTCGATCGCCTTCTCGAGTTCGCGGACGTGAATGACGTTGTCTGGCAAGGTCGCCATGAATTCGACGGCGCCAGTAAAGACGACCAGGTTTACGACCGGGACTTCGGCCACGATGTTCTGCATTGCACGCCGGCGACTTTCGCTCTGAATTAGCGGATTCAGGAATCGCTGGCGGTTTACGCCGTCAACATTGGTCCACTGCGCATCATCAGCCTCGCCAAAAACGACGCCATTACAGTGTTTGGCCTGCAGGCAGAGAATGCCGCCGGCGGTCAGTACGGCGTGCTCAATCCTGACGAGACCGCCGTAGGCGCCCGGGAGAATGAAATCGTGCAAGACGTTGGTGTTGAGTCTGTCGAGGGTGTGCTTGACGCGCCAGCGACCGAGCCGAGTGGTAACGATGCGCGCCAGGTAGCTGCTTGCTGAACGCAGCACCAGGGTCAGCAGCAACGCCCCTGCGATCGTGAATATGAAGATCGCCGGTCCGACCCCGGTGATGCCGGTCGGTACCTCGGCCTCAGCGGCAAAGGTCGGCAGTGCGGCGAGCGGCAGGCTCGTGAGGAGATTGATCACGGGTCGGAACATAACTCTGACCGTAATACGCCGCGCTCGGCCAGGCCTCGAAGCAGGTCACGTTTTGCATTATTGATATGAAATTTTTCGCACGCTGCACGTTGTTTCCAGCACAGGTGTTAAGCTGGTGCGACCGATGCCGAGCGAGACAGTGCGATGCCGAGTGGCCTCATCTTATTGCTAATCATGATTGCGCTGATTGTCATCTATACGATCGCCAAGGTACTGCAATACATGCGACTGAGCGACGAGCAGTGGCGCGACGTAGACAAAAGCAAATTGAAAGAATGGGAGGATGATGACGAGTGGTAGTCAATGCGCCGCGTCCTGTCGCAGCGGCAATCGTGGCCCCGCTCGGCAAAGAGCAAGCTCATAGTAGTTCCTGATCCGGTATTTCGATTACACTGGCTTTCGTCAGCTAAGCGGCCAGCATCGGATTCTCGCCGTGTAGACCAAAATAATGCAGGTTAGCCGTATGAACACCACCAGGCCGCCAATATCCCGGGCGTTCGTTGTCATAATCCTGAGCAGTTTGTTGCTTATGGGCTGCGGCGCGGACCAATCCGGTGATTCAAGCAGCAGTCAGATTGATGCGGCAGCGACGCGACCGAGCGCCAACAACCGGGGCGATATTCCGGCAGACGCAGAAGGGCGCGAGGTCATTTCGGAAAGCATGCCGTACGCGGAGGTCGGTGACGAACTCGTGTACGGCTATTTCGTCGCTCCGGCAGATATGTTCGAGCCACTGCCCGCGGTCATCATGATCCACGAATGGTGGGGGCTGGATAACAACGTCCGTGCCAAAGCAGACCTGTTGGCTGCAGCCGGTTATATCGTGTTTGCCGTTGACCTGTTCGGCGGCAAGACGGCAACAACGCCATCAGAGGCACGCGCCCTGATGCTGTCGGTGGTCGAGGACCCTGAGTCAGCAAGCGAGAAGCTGCGCAGTGCCTACCGATTCGTCAGTGAAACCGCCGGCGCTCCTGCAGTTGCCACGTTAGGCTGGCGTTTTGGCGGCACCTGGGCGCTGAATACGGCGCTGCTGCTGCCGGATGATATTGCCGCTGTGGTTATCTATTACGCGCAGGTTACAGCGGATGAGGAGAAGTTAGGCCCGATCAGTGCCTCTGTGCTCGGTCTGTTTGCCGGCGATGACAGCAGTGTAAAAAAAGAGTCTGTCGAAGCGTTCCGGGGCGCGTTGCAGCGCTTGCGGAAAGACCATGACATTCAGATTTACGACGGTGTTCGCCAGGGATTCGCGAACAAGGATGCGACGAATTACGACAGGAACGCGGCCGATGACGCATGGCAACGGTCACTTGGAGTTTCTGCAACGCCACCTTGTTAATCAGTCCGATGCGGGTGGGGCTTCCTGAGCCACACTCGCTGCGCATATCAGGCGCAGCGGCAGTGCGGTGCTGGTAATGCGCATTGCCGTGTGTTCGCCAGAGGTGCAGCGCAATGCAACCTGGGCAGTGGCGACGCCATGAAGTAACAGGGTTGCCCTGTCCTCGGCGCTGCCAACAACGCAAAAATTACCTGTTGTAATCGGTGCTATCTGCTCTGCGGCCACCTCGATGACGGCCAGATATGCGGCGTCGCCAGCTTGCGGCACATGGCGGTAGTGGGTATCGCTAATGCCGACACTGAGTGCTGCTGCGGCATCATTTGCACAACTAAAGTCCACCCGCAACGCAAACGTCAGGGATGGCGTGTGGATTTTTCGCTCGCCGGCCGCATGTGGCGCGATTTGCGTGACAGCCTCGAGTGCCTGTACGTTAAGTTTGTCTGTGGCACCGGGCAGGAGGGGTATCACGCCCAAGCCCGGCTACGAGCAAAATCGAAGCTAATAATCCGTTCATACTGACAAGGCTACGATAGCGCAGCGCAAAATCAAGGATTTCCGGAGCGTGAGTTGATCAGGAGAGTTGTGAATCGGACGTATAAAGCGGCTCGCCGACTGGTTGTCGCGGTCGTGGGTGCAACGGTTCTGCTCATCGGCGTTATCATGCTGGTAACGCCCGGTCCGGCCATTGTTGTGATTCCGGTCGGACTCGCGATCTTGAGCATAGAATTCGCCTGGGCGCGCCTGTGGCTCAAGCGAATGCGCCAGTCGATCAGCAACCGAAACTCGAAAGACCTCGCACGGCGCGCTGAAGAGCACAGCAGCGGGCAGCGAAATAACTGGCGTCAGCCATTAAAAAGAACGGGCGCCGGAGAACTGAAATCATGAGATGAATCAGCGGGCCGATCCGACACGGAACGGTCTCCGGCGCCCGAAACAAAACGGCAAGGGGGTGCCGCCGAGCCATCCTGGCTCTGTAAGCCGAAATCCACTTCAGCTTGGTCGATGCCGCCTGCGAGGCTGTCAGGGGGGGAGAAGCCTCGCCCGCAAAGCACCGGTGATACCGGCAGGCGCTTAGTCAGCGCTTACCGTTAACTTGGATGTGCGGTCTGCAAACTGGATATCAAGTCCGAGCACGGTGTCACGCGCAATGGCAGCAGCGGCGTCTGCCGCAGTTTCTGCATTTGCTGCGCGTGCGCCGGCGATCGCAACTGCCAGCGGCTCAGCGGCGGTAACGGCTGTAACGCGGTCTGCGACCGGCTCTGCGGCAAACGCCGAACTGGCGGCAAATGTGACGCCGATCAATACAACCAGCGCGCCAAGTAAAGCGAGTCCGGATTCAATGTGCTTAGCTTTCATCAGTCTGTCCTTAGTGGTGTTACAAGCAGCGTCCGCTGCCGGTAATCGTCAAATCAGTATTCGTGCCCCTGAGCCGCGAGGTGTAACGACCCTGGCCTCCTCAATGCACAAGCCGTGCCAACTTGAGAAAGAGCGTTAAATCAATAAGTTAACGAATAATGATGGGTAACGGAAATTCGTAAATTACGATAAATCGTAAGATACTTTACGGAATTTCGTATATGATGCGCCGATGATCACGCAAGACGACTACCAATGGCTGTTCCGCAAGGCTCCGGTCATGGCGACTTCGATCGCGGAAGACGGCGTTTACCTCGACGTCAATGACGCGATGCTCACGCGTCTTGGCTTTCAGCGTGACGAAATGGTGGGCCACAAGCCCGAGCAATTTACGACGCCAGAGACGGCGTTACGCGTCAAGAACGAGTTACGCCCGGCGTTGCGTCGCACCGGCAAACTGGAAAACAAGCCGGTCAGCCTGGTCGCGCGCTCAGGTGAGGTCGTTGAATGTGTGACCAATGCATTGGTCGAGTATGACCGCGAGGGTGAATTCCTGCGCACGGTGGCGATGTACACGGAGATTTCGGACGAGGCCAAAATCAACTTCAGATACCGCACCCTGTATCGTGAGACGCCGGCGATGTTGCACACGGTTGATGCAGAAGGCCACCTCGTGACAGTGACCGATCACTGGCTGCAGAAAATGGGCTACACGCGTGATGAGGTGATCGGGCGCCCGATCACGGATTTCTTCAGCAGCGCCGATCGTCGCTTGTACGCGGAGGGTCGGCTAAAGCAGTTGATCAAGGAAGGCGCGTTCACCAATCTCAAGCGCCAGATGGTGGCCAAGGACGGGCAGGTCATCGATCTCGTCATGTCGGCAATCGCGCATAATGATGAGAAGGGCAACGTTGACCACATGCTGGTCGCCTCCAAAGACGTTACCGAAAGGAATCGCGCCGAGCGCAAGTTGCGCCAGACGCTTGCCGAGAATGCACGCTTGCGTGACGAGCTCGAGCGCGAACGCGATTACCTGCGTGAGGAAGTCAATGTCGCGATGAATTTCGGGCGTATCGTTGGCACGAGCCCGGCACTGCGGCGCATGTTGAACCGCATCGAAGCCGTCGCGGAAACGCCCGCCAACGTGCTCGTGCAGGGCGAATCCGGCGTGGGCAAGGAGCTGGTCGCCCATGCCTTGCACCTGCGCAGTCCGCGTGCTGCCGGACCATTGGTCAAGGTAAACTGCGCGTCGATTCCGAAGGAGCTCTTCGAAAGCGAATTCTTCGGACACGTGAAGGGTGCTTTCACCGGGGCGCACCGGGATCGCATCGGGCGCTTTCAACTGGCCGACGGCGGTACGATTTTCCTGGATGAAATCAGCGAAATTCCTCTGGAACTGCAGGGCAAGTTATTACGGGTTCTGCAGGAGAGCGAATTTGAACGCGTTGGAGACGACATCACACGGTCGGTCGACGTGCGCGTTATTGCGGCGACCAACAAGAATCTCGAGCAGCTGATCGTTGCAGGTGAGTTTCGTGAAGACCTGTTCTATCGCCTGAGCGTGTTTCCCATAGACGTACCACCGCTACGGGAACGTGGCGAAGATATTGTGCAACTGGCGCAGCATTTCCTCGAACAAACCTGCCAGGATTTCGGTCGCGACCTGCTGACGCTGACGCGTGCACAGACCGAGCACCTGCGAGCCTATCCGTGGCCGGGCAATATCCGGGAACTGAAAAACGTCATCGAACGCGCGGTCATACTGTCCCAGGGCAAGGTGCTGCGACTGGATCTGTCGATGCCGGGCCTCGAACCGGAGGGCGGCGAATCTATCGCACACGAGCCGGAAACGGCCGTCGTTTTGACCGAGCAACAGATAAAGGAACTGCAGAAAACGAACATCATCAAGGCACTGAAACTGGCGGGCTGGCGCGTATCGGGTAAGGGTGGCGCTGCCGAATTGCTGGGTGTACGCCCGACCACTTTGGCCGACCGGCTGCGCACTTACAAAATCAAGCGGCCGGTGCGCTCGCAATGACAGCCCCGAGTACAACGTGAAGCGCGACGTCGTCAACAGAATAGCGATTACCGCGGTTTTTCTGGCACTGGTCTACGGACTTTACGCGCTGCCGTTCGCCGACTGGATCGAGTGGACCGTCGGCTGGGCGCAGCAACATCCTGTTATCGGCCCGGTGGCCTATATCGTCATTGCCGTGATTGCGACCGTGTTGTTTGTTCCTGGATCCGTCTCAATGATGATCGCCGGTTACCTGTTTGGCCTGGTGTCCGGCGTTGCGGTTGCCGCCATCGGCATTGCTGCCGGTGCGCAGTGCGCGTTCCTGGTGGGGCGCAAGGGTGCCAGGCACTGGGTAGAAAGGCGGGTGTCGGGCAATCCGCGACTGCAGGCAATCGAAAAAGGTCTGCACGAAGAGGCTTTCCTGATCGTCATATTGACGCGCTTGTCACTCGTCATCCCGTTTAACGTGCTGAACTACGCGTACGGAATTACCTCGGTGCGACCAAGAGTTCACCTGTTTGCGACAACTCTCGGCATGCTGCCGGCCGTCGTCCTTTATGTGTATCTTGGCACCCTGGCGCGCGATCTCGGTCAGATACTGTCAGGTGAGGCGACGCCGTCCGAGCTTGGTTACTGGATTGCGGCCGCCGGAATCATCGCGATCGTCATTTTGACCTGGGCCATTCACCGCGCGGCAAGCCGTGCGTTACAGCGTCATTTACCGCCACTGGATTCAACAGATGCAGAATAGACTCGCCGCGGCAGAACCATGCGCTTAAGCACTCCGCTGCTGATCATGCTGCTGTGCCTGCCAGCATTGAGCGGGGCGGTTGCCGACGATAACGAGCTGCCCGCGGGTATTCGCAGCGTTTTGCAGGTTCGGGACTTACCGGCCGATTCATTGAGTATTTACGTCGAGGATCTGCAGACCGGTGAGGTGCTGTTGCGGTGGCGCGACGACGAGCCACGTAACCCGGCCTCGACCGTCAAACTGCTTACCACGCTGGTTGCGCTCGACACGTTGGGCCCTGCCTACCGCTGGAAAACCGACGTGTATGCAAACGGCGAGATTATTGACGACAAGCTCGAAGGCGATTTGCTGTTAAAGGGCTACGGTGATCCGTTCCTGGTGACCGAACGCGTGTGGCAGTTGCTGCGCAATATTCGTCATGCCGGTATTCGCGAGATTACGGGCGACCTGCTGATCGATGACAGTTACTTCGCAGTTGGCGACTACGATCCGGCGGCTTTCGATCGTCAGCCGCTACGCGCGTACAACGTCGCGCCGAACGCGCTGTTGATGAACTTCAAGGTCGTGCGTTACTGGTTCGAACCGGACCAGGAGGCTGGCGCGGTCAACGTGCAGGTAGAGCCGCCACTCGATAATCTCCAGGTCGACAACCGGTTGCGCTTGCGCAAGGGCAGCTGCCGCGGCTTCCAGCGCGGTATTACGATCACGAGCAATGGCGCGGTCGATAAAGTCACTTTCTCCGGCCAATTCCCGAGAGGCTGCAAACGTTACGCCATGGATCGCACGGCGCTGTCGCATAACGCTTTCGTCTATGGCCTGTTCAAGACGCTGTGGCGTGAATCCGGCGGTGAGTTCAATGGCGGCTGGGGCAACGTCGTTGCCGATGCTGAGGCAGAACCGCTCCTGTCATTTGATTCACTGCCGCTTACGGACATGATTGCGCGCGTGAACAAGCACAGCAACAACGTCATGGCGCGGCAGCTGCTGTACACGCTGTCGGCTGAAGTCAGCGGCAGTCCCGGTACTGAAGAGGGTGGGCGCAAGGTCATTGCGGACTGGCTCACGACGAAGAAACTGGCGTCCTCGGCCCTGGCGATCACGAACGGGGCCGGGCTTTCGCGCGAAGCACGAATAACCGCGAGTGACATGGGCTCGCTGCTGCGTTTTGCCTGGCGCCAGCCGTACATGCCCGAATACGCTGCGTCGCTGTCACTCTCGGGACTGGATGGCACCCTGTCGCGGCGTTTTCAGCAATACGGACCTTATCGGCCAGGCGCACCTCAAGACCGGCTCGATGGATGACGTAACGGCGATTGCCGGGTACCTGCAGTCACGATCCGGGCGGCGTTTTGCACTGGTCGCGTTGCAGAACCACACCGACGTGCATCGCGGGCCTGGCGAAGAAGTTCAGGAAGCCCTGTTGCGCTGGCTATATGAGAGATGAGTCGCCGGCAAAACCAGGCGCATGGTGTACACTCGCTTCGGACAAATGGAGGGCGACAATGCGCTTGGCACTCGTAAATCTGACCGTGGTAATTCTGACGATGCTGCCACTGACAGCGGTGGCTGAAACGGCTTACGTAACCGACAATCTGCGGCTGGGTCTCCACCAGTCTGAGAACACCAGCGACCGGGCATTTCGCATGCTCGACAGTGGCCAGGCGCTCGAGGTTCTTTATCGTGACGGCAGCTATGCCAACGTACAGCTGCCCGATGGCATGCAGGGGTTCGTCAAAGCGGCCTACCTTGTCAGCGACAAACCGGCGCGACTTATCGTGGCCGAGACGATCGCCGAGCGCGATGCGTTGCGTGCACGAGCTCAACGCGACCAAAGAGGCACTGGCCGAACCCGCAGCGGCGATAGCCGCGCTCGAGAGCCGGCGAGATGAGCTCAGCGCGAGCCTTGCAAATGCGCAGTCGGAGGTGGCCGACCTGCAGCAGCAGAACGAGAGTTTGAGTGGTCTGCAGGAGCGCTACAAGGGAAGTCTGCCGCTAAGCTGGGTGGCGGTGGCGCTGGCCGTCGTATTGATCGCCGGATTCCTGCTGGGCAACTGGTGGGTCGATCACCGCATCCGCAAACGTCATGGCGGTATCAGGATTTACTGAGCGCGACCAGGCCGTCTCTCGACCGCGCCGTCTCTGGATCAGGCCGATTCGTTGATGTTGTCCGCGCAGCCAACCCGGAGCGGCAGGCGCAGATTGACGAATAGTTCATCGACCTCGCGCTGCGAGGACGCATTTCGAATTTGTTCAAGCTGATCCGGCGTAACATGCGGCGCAAACAGGCACAGGAAATCGGTGGTGTAGCGTCGCATTACGGCGTCTTTTCGAAATCCGATCCAGGTCGTGCTGCGGGGAAACAAGCCAGCTCCGTCGATAACCTCGAGGTCCTTACTGTCGGAGCAGTCGGCGGCCATGCTCGCCACAATGCCGACACCCAGGCCCATACGAACGTAGGTCTTGATAACGTCGGCATCGCGGGCCGTGAACGCCACTTCCGGTTCCAGTCCCTGTTCAGCAAAGGCGCGCTTCAACGAGGATTGTCCGCCGAAACTGAATACGTATGAAACCAGCGGGTAAGCGGCGAGATCATGCAACGTCAGCGGTCGATCGAGCAGACAGAGATCGTGCCCTTTCGGCACAATTATTGACCGGTCCCAGCAGTAGCTTGGCACCAGCGTTAAATCCGAGAACAACTCCTTCGACCCCGTCGCGATGGCAAAATCGAGCGTGTTGGTCGTAACCATGTCGGCAATCTGTTCGGACGTGCCCTGGTGGAGATCAAGCCCGATTTTCGGGTAGCGCTTGCGAAATTCACCGATAATCTCCGGCAAGACGTAGCGCGCCTGGGTGTGCGTTGTCCCGATAGACAGCGAGCCTTCTTCTTCCTCGTGGTAGTCCGATGCGAGCGTGTGGATATTCTCGACTTCCTGCAGGATGACCCGCGCTCGTTCAATGATTTTCTCGCCGGCGCTCGTCACGCCGTCCAGGCTTTTGCCTTTGCGCGTAAAGAGCTGCATCCCAAGCTCTTCTTCGAGCAATTTCAACTGCTTGCTGACGCCCGGTTGCGATGTATACAGGCGCTCAGCCGCGGCCGTAATGTTGAGTCCATTATCGACAATCGCGAGGAGGTACTTCAGTTGTTGTAACTTCATCGGTATGCGTGAATCTTAAGGCTTCCTGTTTATGAGTACCGCCAGCACCGGTGGGTTCGACGGCAACCCTTTGATTGTGCCTGACCTGTAGCGCCATTGCCCAGCCGCAACGTACTCGCGGCGCGGCATTGCGGCGCCATTTATGTTACACATTTGCAATCGTCACAAAACAAGGACAAGAAGATGATCTACAACAACATTCTTGAAACCATCGGCAAAACGCCGGTTGTTCGTCTCAATCGCATGGCGCCCGGCCACGTCGAAATGTACGTCAAGGTCGAGTCCTTTAATCCAATGGCTTCCGTCAAGGATCGGCTCGCTTTTGCCATCATCACAGACGCGGAAAAGCGTGGCACGTTGAAGCCCGGGCAGACGGTTATTGAGGCGACCTCCGGCAATACGGGTATCGCACTCGCCATGGTTTGCGCGGCGAAAGGCTACCCGTTCGTTGCCGTGATGGCCGATGCATTTTCGGTTGAGCGACGCAAGATCATGCGTGGGCTGGGCGCGAAAGTAATACTGACGCCCGCGGCCGAGCGCGGCAGCGGCATGGTGAAGAAAACGGAAGAACTCGCTGCCAAGCATGGCTGGTTTCTGGCGCGCCAGTTTGAGAACCCTGCGAATCCGGAGTTTCACCGGCAAACGACGGGGCCCGAGATTCTCTCCGACTTTGCCGGTCGGCGGCTGGACTACTGGGTAACCGGCTACGGCACCGGTGGCACGATGACGGGTGCGGGCGAGATTATCAAAGCTGCCCGACCTGAAGTAACGATCGTTGCTACCGAGCCCGCTGGCGCGGCATTGTTGGCCGGCAAGGAGTGGAGCCCCCACAAGATTCAGGGCTGGACGCCGGATTTCATCCCGGACGTGCTGAACAGGGACATCTTCGACGAACTGGTGCCGGTGGGTGATGACGAGTCAATCCAGACATCGCGGGACCTTGCCGCGAAAGAGGGCATATTCACGGGCATTTCAGCCGGTGCGACGCTAAAGGCGGCGCTTATTACCGCGGAGAAAGCGCCCAAGGGCTCGGTTATCCTGGCGATGCTGCCCGACACCGGCGAGCGCTACCTCAGCACGCCGCTGTTCGAGGGCGTCAACGAGGGCTCCGACGACGACTGGCTGGCAAGCCAGTAATTTCGGCCAGCCGCACCCGCCCGGGGCGCGGCAATGGCGCTGAAACCGAGCATTGGCATCATTGCGTCTGAAACATTTTAAGGGCGGCTGAGACCTGAGTCACAGCCACACCGGGCGTTTGCTGGCATCTTACGGCACTGGAATAGGGCAATTTTTGCCTGGAGCCGTAGTGGCAGCAGAAGCGCATACTCTCGCGTCAGAACAAAAGACTGGCAAGGCCGCGGCCTTGCTGCACACGCTTGTACCCAAAGCCGAGCTCTTTTGCCTGTACGATCTGGCCCGCAACGGCGTCTGGACTACGAGCGGCGTCGCGGACCGCGAGATCGACGGTTTCGTTGCCGAATTGCTCGACGAGACCATCTCAAACCTCGCAAGAAGCGATCAGGCGCTGAAACGATCACTGCAATCCGGGCGCACCTCGCTGGTGTTACCGGTCTTCGGTAACGATCGCGAAATGCTCGCCATTCTCATCTGCGTTTTTTCGCAATCAGCAGGCTCAAAATCCTCGTTTGACCCGCGGCTGCTAAAGACTATTCTCGAGCCCGCAGCAAAGTTGATCGGTGAAAATGTCCGCGTCAATCAGACACTCGGCGATACCAACTACTGGCGCGACGAAATCGAGAAAGAGTTGTTGCTCGTTTACGAAATCGACGAAAAAATCCACAGTCCGTCATCTGGCCACTCGAACCTTGCGCAGCTCGTCGGACAAAGCGGTCGCTACATCGGGATTTGCTATAGCGTGCTGCTGATTCCATCCAAACGTATTCGTATCAGCGCCACGCACTCAAGCTGGAAGGACGTCAATCGTAAAGCGCTCGATGGCTTCCTTCTGGAGCAGCTGATTCCGAAGCTGCCGGCGCAGCGCCAGCCGGTGATCTTTAATGTCCCACCGTTATCACATTCCGACAGCCCCGCCGGGCAGGGGTTTCAGGCGCTAATGAGCCCGATCCTGGACAAGCAGGGCAATGTGGAGGGCGTGCTGGCGCAGCTTGGACAAATCGATAAACGCGAATTCCAGCTGCGCGACCAGCGTTTCATGGCCCAGATCGCGCGCAAAGCTGAGTACGTTATCACGCAGTCCTTCGATTCCATGACAGGTCTGATGAATCGCAAGGGCTTCGAGGCGCAGCTGCACGAGTCTTACAAGTCACTGTACTCCGACGAGGACGCGCACCAGATTATATATTTTGACCTCGATAATCTGCAGCTCGTCAATGACAGTATCAGCCACGCTGCGGGCGATGCGGTTGTTAAACGCTTCGCACAGCTGCTCGAAGAGGATCTGCCGAAAAGCGCAGTTCTGTCGCGCATTACCGGTGACGATTTTTGCATGTTGCTGACCCATGCCGATGCGCAGGAAGCGCTCGACTATGCCAACCAGATTCGCGACAGACGTGCGGACCTGCGTTACCTGGACGGTGACAAGTCGCTGCAGGTGACGATGAGCATTGGCATCGCGGCGTTCTCACGCGAGCACGGCGATGACGGCAATGCGCTAACGACAGCGCGCATGGCTTGCGAGGCCGCCAAGGATTACGGCGGCGACCGCATCGAAGTCTTCGATGATTGCAACAAGAGCATTGTGCGGCGCTTCGACGATATGCAGATGGTTGCAGAGATACAAAGAGCAATCGATGGCGATGGCTTCGAGCTGCTCGTACAACCGCTGCAGGGTCTTGCAAACAAGCCGGCCGCGCCGCGCTACGAGGTGCTGCTGCGGTTATGTGATGGTGACGGCGGCCATGTGCCAACCAAGGCACTGTTCTCGGCGGCGGAGCGCTACCAGATGATGCCGCAGATCGATCGATGGGTCGTCTCGGAGGTCTTGGCAAAAATTGCAGAGAACATAGATGCGATCTCTGCACAAGACGTGACATTTGCCGTCAATCTCTCCGGCCAGTCACTGGCGGATGACGACATCCTGGCATTTATCGAAGGGCAAATTACTGAGAGCGGCATCGAGCCGTCAACCCTGTGCTTTGAGATCACAGAGTCGGCCGCTGTGACCAACCTCGCGAAGGCGCAGGAATTTATCGATTCGTTACGAGAGCTCGGTTGCACGATATCGCTCGACGATTTTGGTGCCGGGCTGAGTTCGTTTGCTTACCTGAAGAACTTTAACGTCGATACTCTGAAGATCGATGGCGGTTTCGTCCACGATATTACTGAAAACCGTATCTCGGAATCGATGGTCACCGCTATTACCGAGGTTGCCAAGGTGATGGAGCTTAAGACTGTCGCCGAATTCGTCGGCTCCAAAGCCGCGGTTAAGCTGCTGAAGAAGATCGGCGTCGATTACGCGCAAGGCCACTACATCGGCAAACCCATCCCGATTGAACCCGTACTGGCCGAGTTGCAGGAAACCACCAGCGCAGCCGCTTCCTGATTCCCGGCAGTCGCCGACCCCCAAAGGTCGATTTTCGATAGACTGCGGTTATGGGAAATAGCGTCGATCAGCGTATCGCCGCGGCGCTCGATGCGGTGCCGCCGATACTTCGCACCGCGGTAACGTCCTGGTTCGAGCGGCTCCATGAACAGCACGACCTGGCAGAGCTACCCGAGCGCGTTATCGAGTCGCTTTGCAAAGTTGTGGCCTGCAGTGAGTTTGCCGGTTCGGTCGCGCTGCGCCAGTGGCCCTGGCTGATCGAAAACGCCGAGTCAATGGACGACGCACACGCGACCGAAATCCTGGCCGACGTTATCGATGACGACGCTGAGATTGACGTTGTCAAATCGCAATTGCGACGCGCACGAAATCGCGCGATGTTGCGCATCATCTGGCGCGAAGTGGCCGGTCTGGCGGACCTTGATGAGACGCTCGGTGAGCTGTCACGCCTTGCGGATACGATGCTGCAAACAGCGACAGCACAGGCAGAGCGCCTGCTCGAGGCGAGATACGGGTGCGTTGTCGATGCGTCCGGAGAGCCCGTATCGTTAGTCATTCTGGGCATGGGCAAGCTCGGTGGCCGTGAGCTGAATTTCTCATCGGACATCGACGTGATTTTCCTGTTCACCGATGACGGTACGACAAACGGCGCGAAGCAGATCAGCGCGCAGGAATACTTCGGTCGACTTTCACGCCACATAATCGCACTGATCGATGAGCTAACCGGTGATGGCTTCGTCTTTCGCGTCGACACGCGTTTGCGCCCTTTTGGTGACAGCGGTCCGCCGGTCTTAAGCTTTGCGGCGCTGGAAGAGTATCTGTTGCAGCATGGCCGCGACTGGGAGCGCTACGCGTACATCAAGGCACGCATCGCGGGAGCACAGCCCGCTGCCGCTGTCATCGACGACCTCGATAACAACCTGATCCGGCCTTTCGTTTACCGGCGATACATTGACTATGGCGTCTTCGAGTCACTGCGCAGCATGCATGCATTGATCTCGGCCGAAGTGCAGCGCCGCGAGCTAAAGGACAACATCAAGCTTGGGCCCGGAGGCATTCGGGAGGCCGAGTTTATCGTTCAGTCTCTGCAGTTGGTTCGCGGCGGCAGCGAACCGGCGCTGCAGGGACGCGAGCTGCAGACGGTATTGCCAAAACTTGTTGGCAGCCGGGGGCTGAGCAAGCAGGCAGCTGACCGACTGCAAAGTGCGTACCGTTTTCTACGTCGCGTAGAGAACTTCATTCAAATGATACGGGACCAGCAGACCCATGAATTGCCGACGGATGCCGTCGACCGCGCCAGGCTGTATTTCGCGATGGGCTACCCGGACTGGGACGCCTTTGCTGCGGACCTGCGCGGGCATCGTGACGCGATCGCAGCCGAGTTCGATCGAGTGGCATTTCGTGCCCAGCCAGAGGATTCGCCCCGGCAACAGGAGTTCGCGACCGCATGGGAAGCAAACGCCGGAATCGAGAAGTGGGCGAAAATTCTTGGCGCCAAAGGCTGTAAAGATGCCGACGCGGTTGCCCGGCGCGTCGTTGCATTTGCCAGTGCGCCAGGTACCCGTCAGATTGACTCGGTCGCTGGTGAGCGCTTGCAGCGCCTCATGCCCGAGCTGCTGGCGGCAGTCATCGAGGCCGACAATTCGGACGTTGCTCTGGCGCGCACCCTGACCGTCATTGAGAAAATACTGCGCCGCAGTGCATACCTTGCGCTGCTCAACGAAAACCGGCCGGCGCTGACACGGCTCGTCGACCTGTGCGCGAGAAGCGGTTACATCGCCGAGCAGATCGCGCGTCACCCGGTGTTGCTCGATGAGCTGCTGGACCCCCGCATTTTTTCAGGTGAGGTCACCAAAGCCGAACTGCAGGCAGAGCTGCAGCAGCGCCTCGGTATGGACGCCGACGCCGACAGCGAAGCCAGGGTACAGATCACCAGCGAGTTTCAACGAGCGGCGATATTCCGCATCGCCGTGGCCGATTTCAATGGCAGCTTGCCGATCATGAAAGTGAGCGATGGCCTGACCTGGCTGGCCGAAGTCGTGTTGGAAGCGGCGCTACAGGTTGCCTGGCAGGACCTTGTGGCGCGACATGGAAAACCGACCTGCATCGTTGGCGACGCCAGACGTGACGCCGGATTCGGCATTATCGCGTACGGCAAGCTCGGTGGCCTCGAGCTGTCTTATGCGTCCGATCTCGATATCGTGTTTCTGCACGACTCAGCTGGCAAGGCGCAGGTGACCGATGGCGAAAAAGCACTGGATAACAGCCTGTTCTACGGCCGGCTGGTGCGCCGCCTCGTGCATTTTCTGACCACGCAAACGGGGTCGGGCGCCATGTACGAAGTGGATATGCGGCTGCGTCCGGACGGCCAAAAAGGCGTGCTGGTAACCAGTACCGACGCGTTTGAGCGTTACCAGGAGGACAATGCGTGGACCTGGGAGCACCAGGCACTCTTGCGGGCGCGCGCAGTTGCCGGCAGCAAGACGATCGCCGACGAGTTCGTGCGTATTCGCCGCGATACGCTGATCAACCGCGTGAAGCGCGAATCGCTGCGTGACGATGTGATGTCGATGCGTCAGCGCATGCGCAAAGAGCTGGACAAAAGTAATGAGTCGCGCTTCGACCTCAAACACGGTGCGGGCGGTATCGGCGATATCGAATTCCTTGTTCAGTACCTGGTGCTGTTGCATGCGGAAGAGCATCCGGACGTGATCTTCTACTCCGACAATATTCGCCAGCTGGATGCGCTGGCCGCTGCGGGTTGCGTTGAGCAATCAGTTGCCGAACGTCTCAAGGACTGCTACCGCAGCTACCGCCTGCGACAGCATCACCGGGTCCTCGACGATCGGCCGACGTTACTCAGGGTCGATCATTTCGCCGACGAGCGGAGTTTTGTCGTCCAGACCTGGGCTCAATGGCTTGACTGAGCATGGTCGCGGCGCACCGCAATGCTTATAATCACCGCCTCACCTGACCAGCGATAAGGAAGCACGTGGCCGCCAAAGCAGGAACCATCGACCAAAACCTGATTCCGGCAAACGCCCAGCATCAATATCGCGTCCGCCGCAGCGATTTACCGCTCAGTTGCCCGATGCCTGGTATGTACCTCTGGAACTCGCATCCAAAGGTCTATCTGCCTGTTGAAACGACGGGCGAGGCCAAATGCCCCTATTGTGGCGCGGAGTACCAACTGGCAGACGACGCCCAGCCTGCGGTCGTCTGAAGCTCATGGAGCACTGTTAGCATGCATATTGTCACCGGCGGCGCCGGCTTTATCGGCAGCAACCTGGTCCGGGCCTTGCTGGACCGGGGACATGATGACGTCGTTGTTGTGGACGATCTCAAGGACGGCCACAAGTTCGTCAACATCTCGCAGCTGCCAATTGCCGATTACCTCGACAAGGACGATTTGTTGCAGCGGCTGGAGACCGACAAGGGTTTCGCGCGCGGCGTCACGGCGATCTTTCACGAGGGCGCTTGCTCGGAGACCACCGAGTGGGACGGCCGTTACATGATGCGCAACAATTATGCGTATTCGCAGGCTCTGCTGCATTACTGCCTGGAGCACGGCAAGCCGTATATTTACGCATCGTCAGCGGCTGTTTATGGTGGCGCCAAACAGTTCATCGAAGACCCGCTGTTCGAGAACCCGCTCAATGTTTACGGCTATTCAAAGCTGCAATTCGATCGCTATGTGCGGCGTGTCGCCAGTAATCCCGACAGCCAGGTAGTCGGTCTGCGTTATTTCAATGTGTACGGACCCCAGGAGCAGCATAAAGGGCCGATGGCGAGTGTCGCGTTTCACTTTAATAACCAGGTCATTGCGGAGGGCGAGGCGCGCCTGTTCGAAGGGACCGACGGTTACGGTAATGGTGATCAGCTGCGCGATTTCGTTTACATCGACGACATTTGCGACGTCAACCTCTGGTACTTCGATCATCCCGGCGTCTCGGGGATCTTCAACGCGGGTACGGGTAGCCCGCAAAGCTTTAATGACGTCGCGAATGCGGTGATCGCGTGGCATGGCAAAGGCAAGATCCGCTACGTGCCATTTCCGGAGCACCTCAAGGGCGCGTACCAGAGTTTCACGCAGGCAGACTTAACGCAGCTGCGTGCCTCCGGCTGCGATGTCGAGTTTCGAACCGTCGAGGTGGGCGTTAAAAACTACCTGGACCAGCTTTGCGACCGTCCGCAACCCTGATCGTCGGGCCGTCATGGGTCGGTGACATGGTCATCGCCCAGGCCCTCTTCAAACGAATGAAGGCCGAGGTACCGGAGCGGGCGACTCGACGTGCTGGCGCCGGCCTGGTCACTGCCCATCGTTGCGCGCATGCCGGAAATTCGGCGCGGCATTGCCTCGCAAACCGGGCATGGAGAATTTGGTTTTCGCAAGCGCCGACAAATCGCAGCTACGCTGCGTGACGAAGACTATGACCATGCGATCGTGTTGCCACGCTCATTCAAGGCTGCGCTGATTCCTTGGCTTGCGGGAATTCCGACGCGTACCGGGTATCGCGGCGAATCCCGGTTTTTCATCATTAACGACACGCGGCCGTTCGACAAGGCCATTCTCGACCAGACGGTCAAGCGCTTTGTGGCGCTGGGCGGCAGCGAAGGCAGCACTTTTGACAGTATTCCGGAACCTGCGCTGGCGGTCTCTGAGCAGCATCAGAGACGGTTACTCAAGGAGCTGTCGCTAACGACGGAGCGACCGGTGGTCGCGATGATGCCGGGCGCCGAATACGGGCCGGCCAAGTGCTGGCCGCTCAAACATTTCGCGGAGCTCGCTGCGTGCGCTCGACGAGCGAGGTTACGCGGTCTGGGTACTCGGCTCAGCGAAAGATACACCAGCCGGCGCGGTCATCGCAGAGCAAGGCCGTGCGCAGAACCTCTGTGGAAAAACCTCCCTTGAGGATGCGATAGACCTCCTGGCGCTATGCGAGCAGGCTGTCAGCAACGACTCCGGGTTGATGCATATTGCCGCAGCGGTTGGCAGTCACGTGCACAGCATTTACGGCTCGTCGTCGCCGGGATTCACGCCGCCGCTGACGGCCAAATGCACTATTCATTACCTGGGCCTTGAGTGCAGTCCGTGTTTCAAGCGCGAATGCCCGCTTGGCCACCTGAACTGTCTGCACGGCATTGCCCCGGCCGTGATACTTGCGAGCATCGCGGCAGCGGGCGCCAATGCACGTTAGGCGAAATTGTCAGTAAATACGCCTAACTACCGAAAAAAACGTCGATTTTGTCTATAACGTCGTCAACTGTTATCAATCCCATAGCCTCCGGGTGGCGTATGCGTGCCCCCCAGCGCGCCTGGCTGACGTCCTTGTTCAGGTATTGACGCAGTGCCTCGGGATAGCGATTGACGGTCAGATCGCGTGACAGGTAGGGGCCTGTGCGCGCGGGATTCGAGGTCGCGAACAGTCCGAGCACCTTGGTGCCAACCGCCGTCGCTATGTGCGCCGGCCCCGAGTCCGGGCAGATGACCAGGTCGGCGGCACGGATCAGAGCAGCGAGCTCTGGCAGCGTCGACTGGCCGACCAGGTTTTGAAGCCCCGGCGTCGCGTCATTGCAAAGCGCCTGCCCGTACTCCTTTTCAAGGTCGGAATTGCCGCCGGTCAGCAATACGCGGCAATGGTGTCGCTCCTGCAAATGCCGAATGACCGCCGCGTAATGGTCAACGCTCCAGTTACGAAAGTTGCGGCTGCGTTGACTGCTGCATGGACTGATCACGACTGTGGGTTGGGCAGGATCTGTGTGTTTCGCCGCAAACTGTTGCGCATCGTCGGGCAAGGGCAGGTCCCAGCGCAGTGGCTGTTCGGTAGCGCCGATCGCGGTTGCAAATGACATCATGGCATCGAGGACATGCTGCTCTTTTGCCGGCGGCACACGCTGATTGGTAAATAACCACTGGAAGTCTCGTGCACGAGCCTTGTCGTAGCCCAAACGTACGTCGCTGGGCAGGGCGCGACACAGCAGGTTGACGCGCATCGAGGCATGCATGCATAGCGCAACGTCGAAGCGCCGGCCTGCAAATTGTCGCTGCACATCGTCGTAAGCGTGCCGGCCTTTGGATTTGTCGAAGATGATAAGCTCGACATCCTCGATGCCGGCCATCAACGTGGCCTCGGTTTTGCCGATGATCCAGGTGATGGTGGCGGCCGGCCAGTTGTCCTGCAGGCGGCGCACCACAGCCAGCGCATGGCAGGTATCGCCAATGGCCGACAGTCGAACCACGCAGATGTTCTGCGGCTTCGATTGAACGGCTAAATAGGGCATCATCAAATCCGACAAGTCGACATCAAAGGACCGGCAGTTTGACCGAAAACGTCGAGAAAACCGCGACCGGCGCCATCGTATACGATAAGACCCTTATCAACCAGATTTCGGATGAGTGCTTCACGCCTGAAGGTTGGCTCCACGCAGAAGCGGTGAGTGGCCGACTGCGCGCGGCGGGCCGTGGTAATACGATGTTCATCGGTAACGTGCCGCGCCAGTTCGTACTGCGGCATTATCTGCGCGGCGGGATGGTTGGCCGGTGGGTGCGCGACCGCTACGTCTTTACCGGCGCGGACAGGACTCGCTCGTTCATGGAGTGGCGACTGTTGCAAAAGCTCTCGGCACGCCAGATGCGGGTTCCGCAGCCGGTTGCGGCACGCTACTGTCGACGCGGCATGTCGTACACCGCCGATATCATCACCGTGCGATTGCGCTCCGTCGTGTCTTTATCGGAGCACATCGCTGGTAACGGCCTCGGCGTGGAATTCTGGCATGAGCTGGGTAAAGCGATCCGGGAGTTTCACGCGGCCGGCGTCTATCACGCTGATATGAATGCCTACAATCTGCAGATCGATAAAGACGGCCGCCTCTGGATGCTGGACTTCGATAAAGGTGCGTTGCGACCCCCGGGGCCGTGGCAGCAGCAATCGTTGCAGCGGCTGCAGCGCTCGCTGCTCAAAATTACGCGACTCGATCGGGACGTGCAATTCCGCCCGCGGTAACTGGGAGGAGCTGCTCAAAGGCTACTTCGAGGCGTCGAGGTCGGCGTAATAATCCGGGTAGTCAGCCGGCAGGTCCTTGAACTTCCGATGTATCCAAAAGTACTGCTCTGGACAGGTGCGCACGTGTTGCTCCAGCAGGTCGAGGTAGCGGCGCGTGTCGGCTGTTGCGTCGTCGCTCGGAAAGTCCTGTAACGCCGGCATTAGAGTCAGTTCGTAAGTGGAGTCGGGTAAACGTCGCGGAAAAAACGGCACGACCGTCGCATTGCCGAGTCTTGCGAGCGTGGATGTTGCCGTCGTGTGCATGGCGGGCACGCCGAAGAACGTAATGACCTCAGCACCTTTGCGACTGTAACTTTGATCCGGTGCGTACCAGACGGAGCGACCTTTGCGGAGGCTGCGCACCATTTTCTTGATGTCGCGCTTCTCGATTGTGAATTCGGCGGAGCGCTCGCGGCCTGTACGTTGTAACTCCGTCATGAATTCGCTGCGGTTGCGCCGAAAGACCGCATCGAAAGGCGGCATGTTGAGTGACAGCACCCGGCCCATGATTTCCAGCGTCGTGAAATGCGCGCTCAGGAGAATGACCCCGTTACCGGACTCCAGCGCGTTCGTTACGTGCTCAATCCCCGTCAGCTTGGTGATCGATAACAGGTGCTGGTCGCTGGCCCAGCGCCCGAGCCCCATCTCGATGAGCATCATGCCCAGCGCTTCGAAATGCTGATAAACCAGCGCGTCGTGCTCCGCTGCCGTCAGATCCGGAAAACACAGTTCGATATTGCGCCGCACCACGGCTCGTCGCGAGCCGCTGATGCTGTGCACGAGGCGCCCCAGCAGTCGACCGATAGCCAGGGCCAGGCGATGTGGCAGCAGGCAAACGACGCGGAGCAGGCCCATGCCGAGCCAGACCGGCCAGTACCGTGGTGCCCAAAAACTGGAAAGCGGTTTGCGTGCGCCTGTCATTGGAGCTCAAGTTTACTCGGACGTGGCGCCGCTGCAACGCGTGCTGGCAATGGCAGGTACAAATAGCGTATTTTCCGATGCATTGATCGATGCGAACGGTTACGCCAATGAACTTGCCAGGATGACAGACTTCAGACGCTACTTAATGGTGCTGCTTTTGCTGCTGGGCAGCTCGGCAATTGCTGAGGAGCTATTCCCACAGCCGGCGGAGCTGCAGCCGGACGTCGATTTCTGGATTGAGATCTTCACCGAATACTCAATCGACGAGGGAGTTTTGCACGACAATCGAAATCTGGCGATTATTTATGACCGGCTTGCCATGCCGTCTGCGCTGTCTCGAAAGCAACGACAGCGCCGCGTCGCTGCACGGCGCAAGCAAATAAAAGCGGCCTTGCGGGTGCTGGCGAGCGGCAAGCGTGAGCAACTCAGTGATGAAGAGGCGCGCATCCTTGCGTTGTGGCCTGCCGGAGTCGGCAATGACACGTTGGCGGCAGCCGCAAAGCGCATTCGTTATCAGCAAGGTCTGCAGGAACGATTTCGCGACGGGCTGCAGCGCTCAGGTCGATGGCGCGCCTATGTCAATGAACAGTTCACGGCGCTGGGCGTGCCGATCGAGATAGCTGCGCTGCCGCACGTTGAGTCTTCCTACAATCCGGACGCGCGCTCGCACGTTGGCGCATCCGGCATCTGGCAGTTCACGCGCAGTACCGGCCGGCGTTTCATGCGCGTCGATCATGTGATCGATGAGCGCAATGACCCGTTTGCCGCAACGCGGGCCGCTGGCCAGCTGATGGCCTACAACTATTCGCTGACCGGTAACTGGCCCATGGCCATCACCGCGTACAATCACGGCCTTGGGGGCGTCAGGCGAGCGATGAAGCAGTTCGGCGATACCGCTTATGTCGACATACTGCGCAACTACAAGGGCCGCACATTCGGCTTTGCCTCGCGAAATTTCTACGTCGCCTTCCTTGCCGCGAAGGAGGTTGACCAGAATGCCGAGCGTTATTTCCCCGGCATTCAATATGAAACGCCCGTTGATTATTCAATTGCGAGCGTGCCGGCCTATATTTCAGCCGCCGATCTGAGCCAGGCGCTGGGTGTACCGAAAGCGCAGCTTAGGAAACACAATCCCGGTTTGCAGGCGACGATCTGGCAGGGTAGCAAACACATTCCCAAGGGCTATGCGCTGCGACTACCGAACGACGCGTTGCGTGAGCCGCTCGCTACCGAAATGGCCGCGCTGCCAGCATCCAGCACGTTCAATAAACAGCTGCCCGATATGTTTCACACGGTTGCTCGCGGCGACACGTTGTCGCAGATCGCCGCAGCGTATGACACACGCGTCTCGACACTGGTGATGCTCAACGGATTAAGCAGCAGTCACCGTATACGTGCCGGGCAGCGTATTCGGTTGCCCGCCGCAGGGCCGCTCCCGACCGCAACGGTGGCTGCCGCCGCAACCACGCCACCCGAGGTTGCCACCGTGCCGCCTGTCGTCGCAGAACCAGTCGCCGTCGTTGACGAAGAAGCGCTGGCGAGCGCGGCGATTGGCGAAGTAACGCCGGCTGCCATGGCTGACGATCTGGCACCAACCGTCGCGGCGCTGCCGGCCCTGCTTTCGGATCCGAGCGACTACACGGTCGCGGAGGACAACAGTATCGAGGTGCAGCCGCTCGAAACCCTCGGTCATTTTGGCGACTGGCTCGAGATCAAGACGCAGCGATTGCGCGACATAAACGGTCTTCGATTTGGCCGGTCGCTCGTGGTTGGGCAGCGGATCAAGCTCGATCTCGGCAAGGTCGATGTGGAGGCATTCGAACGGCGACGTATCGATTACCACCGCCAGCAGCAGGATCAGTACTTTCGCCAGCACATCATCACAGATGTTGCCGAGCACACGATACGCCGCGGCGAGTCGATCTGGATTCTCTCACTGCGTGAGTACGGCGTGCCGTTGTGGCTGTTTCGCCAGTACAATCCGGGTGTCGACGTGCAGCGGGTCAGTCCGGGCACGACGGTGCGCTTTCCGGTACTCGCCGATGTCGACCGCAGCTAATGGGGTGCGTGCACCATGAGTCGTAGCCGGGCTGTGCTGCCCGTGCGGTTGCTGCCGGTGTTGCTGATCACGGTCGCGGCCGCGTTCTGGTTTCGCGAGGTACAGCAGCACGATCGTTACCTGCTCGCCAACCTGGTGCCGCTCCTGGTCTTGCTCATTCTGTCGTGGCTGACGCTATACCGCGGCAATGGCACCTGGTCAGGCAGCGGTTTTTGCCTGCCGCTTGCGACGTTGGGTTTCGCGATTCCGGCGCTCGGATTGTCGCTGTACCTGCACTATGCCTATAACGTCAACCTGAACGGCATGTTCACGGATGCCGAGTACCCCGATCGAGTGTTTCGCTATCTGCCGATTTATACGCTGGTTGCCGGCGGTGTCGGCTTTGCGATCGGCTGGATCGTCGGACGCAATGTATAGTGTGACGCTGAGCGTTTTACCGTTTGCCCAGTTTTGTTACGATTCCCCGCTATGAAGCCGCCATGCCGCAGACCATGAACAAGATTCGGACACTGACGTCGTTTTGCCAACGGCTGTTGCTGTTAGGCGTGGTGCTGCTCGGTCCGGCGGCGATCCAGGCCGGCGAGTTTCCGACGGCCGACAAGGTCGTTATTGAAAAGGGAGTTCGCGCGCTGCACCTGCTGCGGGATGGCGAGGTATTCCGGACGTTTAATATTTCTCTCGGCATCATGCCGGTTGGCGACAAGCAGCGCGAAGGTGATTTCAAAACACCGGAAGGCAACTACACCCTGGACCGTCGCAATCCGTCCAGCGACTATTTTCTTTCCATTCGCGTTTCCTACCCGAATAGCGATGATGTGCTTGAAGCTCGGGAGCAGGGCGTTAGTCCTGGCGGTGCGATCATGATTCACGGACAGCCGAACGAGCCGAAGTACTCGGAGACTTACTATCGCACGCAGGATTGGACCAACGGCTGTATCGCGGTGTCCAATTCGGACATGATCGATATCTGGCTCATGACGGACGAGAATACGCCGATCGAAATTCGTCCGTAACGTGAGTAGTTGAGCGCAATGGGAACCGATTCAAGGTTCATCGACGCTGAGGTTTGGCCGGAAGGCAGCCTCGAGGTCCTTTCCCAATTCGAGGTTGACCAGCTCAAAAGCAGCGGTGCTGGCGGGCTTTACCCGATGCTGCGCCGCTGCATGCTGGCCGTTCTGAACTCGGACAGCCATACGGACGATGCGCGCGAGCTGCTGGAGACCTACAGCGATTTCGAAGTCGGCTTCATTCAGCAGGACCGCGGTCTCAAGGTATCGTTAAAGCAGGCGCCGGCGCGAGCGTTTGTCGACGGGTGCATGATTCGAGGCACGCGCGAGTTGCTGTTTGCAGTGCTGCGCGACATCGTCTTCACGCGTAATGAGATCATCGATGATCCGCGTTTCGACCTGAAATCCTCGGAAAGCATCACGAACGCCGTGTTTCATATCGTACGCAACGCACGCTTGTTATCGCTGCCCGCACACATCGACCTCGTCGTCTGCTGGGGCGGACACGCGATTAGCCGCAGCGAATATGACTATTCAAAAAAGGTCGGCTACGAACTCGGCCTCCGCGGCCTGAACGTCTGCACCGGCTGCGGCCCTGGCGCCATGAAGGGGCCAATGAAGGGCGCGACGATCGGCCACGCCAAGCAACGCCTCCGCGGCGGTCGTTATATTGGTATCACCGAACCCGGCATCATTGCGGCGGAGTCGCCGAATCCGATCGTCAATTCACTGGTAATCATGCCGGATATGGAAAAACGACTCGAAGCATTTGTGCGTCTCGGGCACGGCATTATTGTCTTCCCCGGCGGCGTCGGTACGGCCGAGGAGATTCTCTATTTGCTCGGCGTGCTGATGCATCCCGACAATAGCAGCCAGCCTTTTCCGATGATCATGACAGGCCCGAAATCAGCCGAGCGGTACTTTCGACAAATCGACAAATTTGTTGCCGCGACGCTTGGGGACGCGGCGCGCAAACGTTACCGCATCATTGTTGATGATCCTGCTGAAGTCGCGCGGCAAATGAACGCGGGACTCGAGGAGGTACTCCAGTTTCGCAAGCAACAAGGCGATGCTTATTATTTTAACTGGAGACTGCAAATCGACGAGAAGTTTCAGCAGCCGTTTGTTGCGTCGCACGAGTCGATGGCCGAACTGGTTATCGAGGACGACATGCCGGCGCACGAGCTTGCGGCGAACCTGCGGCGCGTGTTTTCCGGGATTGTGTCGGGGAACGTGCGTGATGATACGGCGGCCATGATTGAACAACATGGTCCATTCACGATTAACGGCTCGCGGCGCATCATGGACCTGCTGGATCGGCTGCTCACGGACTTTGTTGCACAGCGACGGATGAAGATATCCGCAGGTGAATACCGACCGTGTTATCAGATTAAGTAAAACGGGTTATTAACTATCTGATCTATATAAGAAAAACGACCCTTCGCATTGTGATCCAGTTCCTGTGCATCTGCGCTGACAAGACATAGCATATGTTCAAAGGACTGACTGAGCAGACTCAATGCCAGATAGCAAACATTTAAGATGGGTCGATCGCTTCGGAACGGATGCCGAACACGATTCCAAACTTCAAGATGCCGTGGTGGATAATGCGCCACCGGCCGCGAACGATGCGGACGGTTGGCAGCAATACCGTCGCTGGGTAAGCAGTGCGCCTGCCCCAGAAGCGCGCCGTGTCGGCATCGACCCGTCGGTCTACACCTGGAAAGGCTACCGTGACTGGTCCGACCATGTGAAACGCAACTGGATCAAAGATTCTGATAACGACTGAAGCGAACATTCTCTTGTGCACCTGGTACCCATCAAACGCCGACAACTCGTCGGCGTTTTTTGTGGGTGTCAACTGTGCGGTAGTTCAACCTTGCAGCCGGAACCAGGTCCTGTTTTTGATAATCCGGCGGTGTGTTTTAAAAAATCAATGACAAGCTGTGATGCATCTCACGGCCAGCGAAAATCGAGGCTCTTATAGTCACCTCTAACGATTGGCCAGCCTCGTTTCCGTAGTATGTCAAATAAGCAAAAAACAACTGACTCCGCCGTCGACGCGCTCACGAATGAGTCCGCGCGACAACGCTGGGAGTTATTCCACCGCGCTATTGCGCATGCCAAAGAGTCGACGAACGACGCGTTGCTGGAAGCGGAAGATCTCAGCACCGATTCCGAACCTGCGGCGACGCGCCTGACGGTCGTGCGGTAGTCAAGGCGTTGGAACGATTCCTGCAATACTTCGATGATATTGACGACCTGGCCGGCGCGTTCGGTTTGCTGCACGAAAGCTTCCGCCGTCTGTTGTTCAGGCTCCTGCGGGCCGCTCTTGGGCTCCTGGTTACGGCAGCAGCATTCTGGCTTACGATCACCTATCCAGTTGCGGCGCTGGCAACCTGCGCCGTCTTGATTGTGGTGCTGGGCCTGCGGTTGCTGGCTCCTGGCATCCGTCAGTCGTTGAACTCACCTAAGATACGTTCCTAAATACCCGCCGCCCGGGCTTGAATTCAGCCTATTCGCCTATATGGTCTGAGCCTTTGGCAAAGAGGTTCTGCGCGTGGCGAAAAGTTCGAAACGGGAAACACTGGGTTTCCAGACGGAGGTCCGTCAGCTTCTGCAGCTGATGATCCATTCCTTATACAGCAACAAGGAAATATTCCTGCGTGAGCTCATATCCAACGCATCGGATGCGGCTGACAAGCTACGCTTCAGTGCCATAGCCAGTCCCGAGCTCCTGGGTGATGATGCCGACTTGTCGGTCCGCATCGAGGTCGACAAGGAGAACCGCCAGCTGACCGTCGTCGACAACGGCATCGGCATGTCGCGTGACGAGCTGATCGATAATCTTGGCACCATTGCCAGGTCTGGTACGGCCGAATTTCTGCAGACGATGACGGGCGATACGAAGCACGATGCCCAACTCATCGGGCAGTTCGGTGTCGGGTTCTACTCGAGCTTCATCGTCGCCGACAAGGTAACCGTTGAGTCACGTCGAGCCGGACTGACGGCCGGCGAAGCCGTTCGCTGGGAGTCCGATGGGCAGGGCGAGTTTTCAGTTGAGAATATCGAGCGTGCCGAACGCGGCACGCGCGTCACGCTGCATCTCAAGGAAGACGAAACCGAATTCGTCGAAGCGATGCGCATCGAAGCGCTGATCCGCAAGTACTCAGACCACATTGGCTTTCCGGTATCCGTGCTTGAAGTCGGCGCCGAAACACCGGAAACGCGGGTCATCAATTCGGCCACAGCGCTGTGGACGCGGTCTCGCTCTGATATTACTGACGACGAGTACAAGGAGTTCTACAAGTACCTGTCGCACGACTTTGCCGACCCGCTGACCTGGAGTCACAATCGCGTCGAAGGCAAGCGTGAGTACACCAGCCTGCTCTACATTCCCACGGCGGCGCCTTTTGATCTTTGGAATCGCGAGGCACCGCGAGGACTCAAGCTCTACGTGCAGCGCGTCTTTATCATGGACGATGCAGAGCAATTCCTGCCGCTGTACCTGCGTTTTGTCAAAGGTATCGTGGATTCTGCCGACCTGCCGCTTAACGTATCGCGCGAGCTGTTGCAGCAGAGCCCGGAGATCACCGCGATCCGCGGCGCGTTGACACGACGCGTTCTGGATATGCTCGCCAAGCTGGCGAATGCGGACAATGACGACAATGGCGATTACCGGGGCGTGTGGCGAGAGTTCGGCCAGGTTCTCAAAGAAGGCCTTGTCGAAGATCACGCCAACAAGGACAAGCTCGCGAAGTTGCTACGTTTTGCCAGCACGCACGACGGTAGCGACGTGCAGGACCAGTCCTTGCAGGACTATGTGGAGCGGGCTGGCGCCGAGCAGGACAAGATTTACTACCTGCTGGCCGAAAACTACGCAACGGCGGCGGCGAGCCCGCACCTCGAGCAGCTCAAGAGCCGCGGTCTCGAGGTGCTGCTGCTGACGGATCGTATTGATCCCTGGGTCGTGGAAGGACTTGGTGAGTATGACGGCAAGGAACTTGTCGACGTAGCGAAGTCGGCGCTGCAGCTGCCGGACGACAAGGAGGGCAGCGAGCCCGAAGCCACCGGGAAAGAACACAAGGCGTTGTTAAAGAAAATAAAGAAGGCGTTGCGGGACCGTGTTGAATCCGTCACCGTCAGTCGACGCCTGGTCGATTCACCCGCTTGCGTCGTCGCCGCTGATACGGATCTGAATCCGCAGCTGCGACGCATGCTGGAGGCTAGCGGCCAGACGATCCCGGAGTCCAAGCCGATTCTTGAAATCAACGTCAAGCATCCGCTGGTTGAGCGGTTGTCGGCGGAAACTGACAGCGATCGCTTCGACGACCTCTCGCACGTTGTTCTCGACCATGCGTTGCTTGCGGAGGGATCGCAGCTGGACAATCCTGCCCAGTACGTGCAGCGTATCAACAAGCTGTTGTTGAATACCGAAACCGGAAAAGTCGATGAAAAACACGATGAGTAAGAGCCCAGCGAACGATGATTTGCGTGAAAAATTGACCGACGAACAGTTCCAGGTTACGCAAAAAGCAGCCACGGAGCGGCCGTTTACGGGCAAGTACGTTGATCACAAGGCCGACGGCACCTACACCTGCGTCTGCTGCAAAGCGCCGCTGTTCGCCTCGGAGCACAAGTACGATTCCGGGTCCGGCTGGCCCAGTTACTGGTTGCCGCTTGCCGGTGACGCGGTGAAGACCATTAGCGACAAGGCCCATGGCATGGTTCGCACTGAGGTGGTCTGCAGCAACTGCGACGCACACCTCGGTCATGTTTTTGAAGACGGACCGCAGCCCAGCGGGCTACGCTATTGCATCAATTCGGCATCTCTCGATTTCAAGGAATCAGATACATGAACAGGTACTGTGTTGTGGCAACCCTTGCCACACTGATATTGACGGGATGCGGCCAGGACAAACCGATCAGCGCGGAACCGGCGGCAACAGGCTGTCCGTCCGCCGACGCGAATGGCGTCGTCGCGATTACAGATGGGCTGACGGCCACGATTACCTCGCGAGGCTATGGCCGCGCGGCTGTGGCCGGTGACTACGCCGATGTGCATACCACCCTGTGGCTTTACGACGAGAATGCTGCCGGCGGCCGCGGCACAGAGATCTGGACATCAGGGGGCGATCGGCCGTTCCAGTTTCAACTGAGTGCGGGGCAGGTCATCAAAGGATGGGACCTTGGTGTCGCCTGCATGCTCATCGGAGAAACGCGTGAGCTCAAGATCGCACCAGAGCTCGGTTACGGTGCGCGCGGCAAACCGCCGGTGCCAGCTAACGCGACGCTACTGTTTGAGATCGAGCTCGTTAATCTGACGAGCCCGGAGGAGACGGGATAAAAGCAAATTCGATGCGTCGATTCAGGCCGCGACCGTAGCGTGTCGTGTTATCGGCAACCGGTGACGATGAGCCGGCGCCGGTAGCGATCAGCCGCTCGGCGGCAATACCCTGTTGCACCAGGTAATCCGCGATGGCCTCAGCGCGTGCGAGACTTAAGCGCACGTTCCAACGCTCGTCGCCCGACGAATCAGTATGTCCGGTTATCCTGATCGCCGCATTGCGACAGGCGTTGGCGAGCGCGACGATGCGCTGTAACACCGGCACTGCCGAACTGCGAAAGGTCGTTGCGGACTCGTCAAAATTCACCGGCCCGGCATCGTGGTCCGCGAACGCGCGTGCGCACAGTACGGCGACGCTGGCAGGCTGGTCTGGCTTCGTTACGGCGAGCTCAGCCGATTCCGCCGCAGCAACACCATGGACACCGAGGCTAAGAGTGGCTGTCAGTACTGCTATACGAAGGGGGCGGCAAAACATGCCTATGCACTGGCGTTTTGCGCGGCGAGTTCGCGCGCCTGTCCTATCCAGTCCTCGCGATGGATGCGGCTGTGGAAACCCTTGAGTCGCTCGGCCACCCGGTTGATGTCGTAATCGCTCATGCTGGCGATCTGGTGAAAGCGGTAGATACCCATTTCGTTCAAGGTCTTCTCGAGCGCAGGTCCGATGCCTTTGATCTGCTGCAGGCGGTCGCGTGAATTAGAGCCGGATTTATCCGCGTCCGATGGATCAAGCCGTTCATTATCAATAGTGTCATTGGATGCATCGTGACCGTCGGTGAGAACCTCCGGATGCAGCACCGGTTCGACCCGTGAATTGCTGTCTTCTTCGAGTTTCACAATGCGGGCGCGGGCCTCGGCCAGCTCTGCTTCCAGCTGTTTGGCCTCCTCGTCGCGAACCCGGTATCGCTCTATGAGCGGCGGCAGGCGCTGCTGCCAGTCGTCCAGCTCACGGCTGAGCTGAAAAATCTTGTCATCCTTGTCCTTGCCTGCAGTGTCCTTGCCACCCTGACTTGCGATGTTCTTTTTCAGCTTTTCGTGCTCCGAGACGGCCGTTTCCAGGTTGCTGCGGATAGCTTTGAGTTTGCGGCGCATGTCATTGCGACGCTGATAGGCTTCCTGCATGGCGTCCGACAAATCCTTCGCGCGCTTCATTGCCTGTCGGCTGGACGCCTGCGACTGGCTGTTCTGGTCCATCAGGTATTGGTTCTGCTTGGCAAGGCGCTCCATTTCACCGCGCTCTTCCTTAAGCTGTTCCTGCCACCCTGCGTTAATGGCCCGTCTTTCATGCACGGCGCGACTACCACGGACAATCCAGCCTACGATCAAACCAATCAATGCCGCCGCTGCCAGCAGTACGAAATAAACGAAGGTGATTTCGGGCATTTATCGGTTCCTGCTGCTGTTGTTCAAGAGGCACGTCTTCGCTTGGCGATGGCGTCGAGCACTGCGGCGATTTGAGTGACGGCCCAATCGAGTTCCGCTTGCTTGATAACGAGAGGCGGCGCAAGACGGACGACGGTTTCATGTGTCTCCTTGCTAAGCAGGCCACGCGTCATCAGCGCTTCGCAGACGGCACGTGCACTGACCTGGTGTCGATCGATCTCCATGCCGACAAACAGCCCCTTGCCGCGGATTTCACGGATCAGCGGTGAATCGATTGCGCGGAGTTGCTGCATCAGATAGTCACCCATCTTTGCGCTGTTAGCGGCAAGGTCTTCGTCGACGAGAATATTCAGTGCTTCGAGGCCAACCGCGGCGCCCAGCGGATTGCCGCCAAACGTGCTGCCGTGATCACCGGGAGTAAACACGTTCATTACGTCGCGGCGGGCAAGGAACATGGACACGGGCAGGATACCGCCACCGAGCGCCTTGCCGAGGATCAGGCCGTCGGGCCGCACATTGTCGTGTTCGCAGGCCAGCAGTTTGCCGGTACGCCCGAGCCCGGTCTGTATCTCGTCGGCGATCAGCAGCACATTGTTTTCCCGGCAGAGATCCGCGGCCATTTTCAGGTAGTTGGCGGGTGGAATGATGATGCCACCTTCGCCCTGAATGGGTTCGACGATGAACGCTGCCGTATTGGCATTGATTGCCGCTTCGAGCGCGTCAATATTGCCGTACTCAACATTGATGAAACCCGGCGGGAATGGACCGAATCCGCGCCGGTACTGCGGCTCGTCTGACATGGCCACTGCGGCGAGCGTGCGGCCATGGAAATTGCCGTTACAGCCGATGATCTCGGCTTTGTCATCGGGCACGCCTTTCACTGTGTACGCCCACTTGCGCGCGGCCTTGATCGCGGTTTCGACCGCTTCGGCGCCAGTATTCATCGGCAGCGCCATGTCCTGCCCAGTCAGTTCGCAGGCACGTGCAAGGAACGGTCCCAGAGTGTTCGAATAAAAGGCGCGCGACACGATATTGAGTCGTGCGACCTGTTCCTGCACGACCCGGACAAGGCGCGGGTTGGCATGGCCGTGACTGACCGCGGAGTAGGCGCTCATCATGTCGAGGTATTTCTTGCCGTCCTCGTCAAAGACATAAACACCTTCGCCGCGCTCCAGAACGACGGGCAGAGGATGGTAGTTGTGAGCGCAATACTGCGCTTCGAGGTCCATACTGGAACTCATGACGTCACCAGTTGTGTCTTGCCGGCCCTTTCGGTAGCGGCCAATATTTCATAAGGTCATAATTTTACAGCAATAACCACTAACTAAGCCACTCGTCTCGAGCCGGCTCAAGAGAGATCCATGGGGAATCAAGCCAAGTCCGAGCGCTTCTTCATCGCCGGTCCGGCCGGGCGACTGCAGGCGCTGCTCGAGGAGCCGGCGGACGGCGCCCCGCAAGGCGCGGTCGTCGTCTGTCACCCCCATCCGCAACACGGCGGCACGATGCACAACAAGGTTGCTCATACGCTGGCCCGCAGTTTCGTGCGGCTGGGATTTGCGGCACTGCGTTTCAATTTTCGTGGCACTGAACAAAGTGAGGGGCGTTTCGATGAAGGTATCGGCGAACTTGATGACGCCCTCGCGGCGATTGCCTGGATGCGTGCGCGGTATGCCGGGCAGCCGTTGTGGCTGGCGGGGTTTTCCTTCGGCGCTGCGATCGCCGTACGGGCAGCCATGGTTGGCGCCGTTAGCGGTCTCGTGAGCGTGGCGCCCGCGGTCTCAAGGTTTGCCAACGGTCTCGATGGTCAACCGGATTGTCGCTGGCTGATCGTGCAGGGCGACGAGGATGAACTCGTAACCGTCGAGGAAACCATCGACTGGCTGAATACGTTACAGCCTGGTCCCGAGCTGCAAGTATTCGCGGGCGCCGAGCATTTTTTTCATGGCCGCCTTGGCGAGCTTCGCGCAGCCGTCACTGCGTTTGTTGGCGGCGCAGACGCGGCGTCAGCGCAGGCATAAAAAAAGCCGGGCAAGCCCGGCTTTCTTAAGGTCTGTCAGAAAAACCTTCAGACCATGTCTTTCAATGCCTTCAGCGCGGTGACCTTGACAGCTTTGCTGGCAGGTTTGGCTTTGAACATCATTTCTTCGCCGGTGAACGGGTTGACACCCTTGCGAGCTGCACGAGCTGGCTTCTTCACGACGCGCAATTTCAAGAGGCTCGGAACGGTGAACATGCCGGGAGCACCGCGACCGCCGAGGTTCTTTTTGATCTGACCGTTTAATGATTCGAAAACGGCCGCAACATCTTTGCGCGTAAGACCGGTATCGTCGGCGATCTTCGCATAAATTTCGGATTTGGTAGGTGGCTTTTTGGTATTCGTTGCCATGAAAAACTAACTCCTAAAAGAAGAAAAGCGAGCTATGCTCGCGGCGGAACGGGCTAGACCCGCGTCAAATGCAGCGCGACGATAACACATGTTCTAAAGGGACGTAACCTGTATAGACCGCTTTTTACCGGGTTTTTTTCCAGATTATTGACGAAACGAAAAATAGTGCGCGAATGCGCCCATTTGGTGCTCGACGAGCGTGTTGTCAATCGGTGTAGAACTGCCTTTGAAAACGAATTTCTGACGGCCGATCGACACCCTCAGGCTGGACGCTGATTTCAAAAATCAATGTTTCGCGATTCGCGACCTTGGTTTCGCCGATGTAGTAAATCGCATTCTGCTCCGTGATCGGTCGTAATTCGACGTTCTTCAACTGCTGGGTCAGATTGCGGGTCTTGACGGTAATCTTGGCGGTGACTGCGGCATTGTCCGATTTTCGGATCACTGAGATGTTGACCATGGCGCGTTCCGGACTGCGCTGGATCTGATACGCCTGTGCAATCTCGCGCGGCAACTGGTCCGTTGTCTGAGCGCTGAAGTGGACGACGTGTGACCCGATATCAGCGTCGGAAGCCCCGGCGGGTCGTGCATCCGGAACGTCGGCGGAAGGCCCGGGCCCACCGCAAGCCGCGGCCAGTGCGAGCAGTGAAAAGCAGAGCAGTGTCCTGATTATCAGCATGAATCTAGCCCCCGTATTTTTTACAACTATAAACTAATCGTCGCGGATCGGGCATATTTCAGGGCGCACCGCTGGCTGGAATGCCTTACGTACAGGTGGCGGGCGAATGCGTCCAGTGATTTGGCTACAGGCCTAACGGTTTGAATCCATTGATGACAATGGTTGCCGCCAGCAGCAGGATGATGGCGAGAATCGGCGACAGGTCGAAACCGCCCATCGGCGGCAAGACCCGACGAAACGGTCGCAGCACCGGTTCTGTCAGCGTGGTGATGATGGCGGTTGCGGGGTTGTAACCACCTTGTGCCACCCAGCTCAGGATGACGCGAATAAATATCGCATACACAAACAGGTTGACCGATAGTACAACGAGCTTGACGACCGCCGTAACGGCGATCGGCACGAAGCCCGCCGTCTGTCCGACGATGACCAGTAGCAGAAAAACCGTCACAGTTTGAATAACAAATGCCACCAGCACGGTCGCCGTGTCGAGGCGGCCGAGAGGCGGCACGATACGCCGCACCGGCACGACGAGGGGCGAGGTCAGGCGCAAAATGCCCTGTGCCAACGGATTACGAAAGTCAGCCTGTAAGTAACGGCATCCAGAAGCGCAGCAATAGCACGAGCAGATAGAGGCTCGTGACGGCATTGACGATGAACACAATGGCTGAGGTGATGTTTGATGGCATTGTCAGTCCTGACTTTCAGCGTGCGCCTGGTCGGCGAGCTCTACCGCACGATCACGCGCGGCGATGACGGCAGCGCTGAAGATATCACGAAAATTGGTGCTATCAATGTAGTCGAATGCCGCTGCCGTCGTACCTCCGGGGGAGCGCACGCGAGCGATCAGCGTGTCCATGGTTTCACCGGACTGCTCTGCCATTTCGCCGGCACCGCGCGCGGTTTCGAGAACCAGGGCGAGCGCAGCATCGTGGTCGAGCCCCAGCTCCTCGGCGACTTTCACCAACATATCGACGAGCAAATAGAAGTAGGCGGGCCCGGTGCCAGAGACGGCTGTGACCGTATCGATGTCAGCTTCCGTCGGCACCGCGATGACGGGTCCGGTCGTCTTGATAATGCTGCGCGCGGCTTCGAGTTGTGCGGCCGTCGTGCGCCGGTTGGCGTACATCCCGGAGATGCCGAGCCGTAGCAGCGCCGGTTGGTTCGGCATGACGCGCACCACGGCCAGGCCGCCACCAAGCCAGCTATCGATATCATCGCTGCGCACGCCGGCGGCGATCGAAATGATCAGCGGCCGGGTCCGCTGCATGACCGGGGCAAGTGGCCTGCAAACGGCAGACAGTATCTGCGGCTTTACGGCAAACAGCACGCAGGCCGCATTGCTGACAACCTGTTCGTTGTCAGCGCTAATGACAGCGCCGGGCAGTTCCTCTGCCAGTCGCCTGCGATTTTCCGCGACAGGTTCTGCAATGAGTATGTGGCCGGGTTCGTAGCCGGCGGCCAACATGCCTCCCGCCAGCGCTCGTGCCATGTTGCCGCCGCCGACAAAGGCGACTTTTCCGTAGTCCATGGTGCTCTCTTGATCCTCAGGTTCGCTCGCCAAACAAGGCTGTGCCGATGCGCACAATGGTGGCGCCCTCAACGATAGCCGCACGAAAATCGCCGCTCATCCCCATCGACAGTGTATCGAGGGACAGACCCTCAGGCTGCAGATCTTCGAAAATTTGCCGCAGCCTGGCAAAGGGCTCGCGCTGCGCTGCGAAGCCCTCGCGTATTGCCGGCAGGCACATCAGGCCACGCAGGCGAATACCGGGCAGCTCCGCGCACGCCACGGCCAGCGCGCGCACATCATTGACGGGCACACCTGACTTGCCGGGCTCGTCGTCGATGTTCACCTGCAGACAGATATTGAGGGGCTTAAGGTGCGCCGGTCGTTGCTGGCTCAGGCGCGTTGCCGTCTTCAGCTTGTCGATAGTGTGCACCCAGTCAAAGTATTCGGCGACGACGCGTGTTTTATTGCTCTGCAGGTGCCCGATCAGGTGCCAGGCGAGGTCCGCGTTGGACGCCGCCTGTATCTTGTCGAGGCCCTCCTGGACGAAATTCTCGCCGAAATCCCGCTGCCCCGCGGCCGCGGCCTCGAGGATCTTCTCCAGGGGCTGTTTTTTGCTGACGGCAAGCAAATTGATGCTGTCGGGGTCACGATCAGCCCCGGCCGCTGCGGTTGCCAGCAAATTGCGGATTAACGCTAGGTTTTCCGTGACTCTTATCACGTTTTAGTCCGGGTGCTTCGCTATACTAGGCTCAACCAGCTCCGGGTTATGGTAAATCCGGAGCGCTGTCCAAGAGGGAAACACATGGCCGTCGACGTTGCCCAGCTATTGTCATTCGCGGTGAAAAATAACGCGTCAGACCTGCACCTGTCGGGTGGTGTTCCACCGATGATTCGTGTTGATGGAGATATCAAGCGAGTCAACATGCCTGCGCTTACCCACAAGGATGTCAACAGCATGGTGTACGACATCATGAATGACAAGCAGCGCAAGGACTATGAGGAGTTTCTGGAAACTGACTTCTCGTTCGAAATACCCAAGCTGGCGCGGTTTCGCGTCAACGCGTTCAACCAGAACCGCGGTTCGGCCGCGGTCTTCCGGACGATTCCCTCGGACATCCTGACCCTGGACGACCTCGGGGCACCGGCGATCTTCAAAGACGTCTCGATGCACCCGCGCGGTATCGTGCTGGTCACCGGGCCGACGGGGTCCGGCAAGTCCACGACGCTGGCAGCGATGGTCGACTACATCAACGACAACAAGCCAGACCATATCCTGACGATCGAAGATCCCATCGAATTTGTACACGAATCCAAGAAATGCCTGATCAATCAGCGCGAAGTGCATCGCGACACGCTGGGCTTCAACGAAGCGCTGCGCTCAGCCCTGCGCGAAGATCCGGATGTGATTCTTGTTGGCGAGTTGCGCGATCTCGAGACCATTCGTCTGGCGCTAACCGCCGCAGAAACCGGACACCTCGTATTCGGCACGCTGCACACGAGTTCGGCTGCAAAAACCATCGACCGTATTGTCGACGTGTTTCCTGCTGCTGAAAAGGAAATGGTTCGATCCATGTTGTCCGAGTCGCTGCGCGCGGTGATCTCGCAAACACTGCTGAAGAAAGTCGGCGGTGGACGTATCGCGGCGCATGAAATCATGATTGGCACGCCCGCCATTCGCAACCTGATTCGTGAGGGCAAGATCGCGCAAATGTACTCGGCGATTCAAACGGGGCAGGGTTCCGGCATGCATACGCTGGACCAAAACCTCACTGAATTGCTGAATAAAGGACTGATTAACAAGGAAGAAGCGCGCTTCCGTGCAGTCAATAAAGAGAATTTTTAGAGTCGGCGAATACTTGGCGACGCTGGCAGGAGCACGAGAATAATGGAACGCGAACAAGCGGTACGACTGACACAGAATCTCCTGCGCAAGATGATTGAACGTGATGGTTCGGATCTGTTTATAACGGCCGGTTTTCCACCCGCAATCAAGGTCGACGGTACCGTCCACAAGGCGACGGACTCGGCGCTGACGGCGGGACAATCGGCGATCATGGTGCGGTCGATCATGAACGACAAGCAAATCAAAGAGTTCGATTCCACCAAAGAATGTAACTTCGCGATTGCGCCGCAGGGCATCGGCCGTTTCCGTGTGAGTGCGTTTGTGCAGCAGGGCATGATTGGCGCTGTACTGCGCACGATCACCACGGAAATCCCGACGCTGGAAGAACTGGATCTACCGCCGATTCTCAAAGACGTTGTAATGAACAAGCGCGGCCTTTGCATCGTCGTGGGCGGCACCGGTTCCGGTAAGTCAACGACGCTGGCCGCGATGATCGGTCACCGCAACCAAAATTCCCAAGGCCATATCGTGTCCATCGAAGATCCGGTCGAGTATGTCCATCCGCACAACGGCTGCGTGATAACGCAACGCGAGGTCGGTGTTGATACAGAGTCCTGGCACGCGGCACTGAAAAATACGTTGCGGCAAGCCCCGGACGTCATCCTGATCGGCGAGATTCGCGACAAAGAAACCATGGAATACGGCATCCAGTTTGCCGAGACCGGCCACCTGTGCCTGGCAACGCTACATGCCAACAGCGCTAACCAGGCCATGGACCGCATTATCAACTTCTTCCCCGAAGAGCGTCGCCAGCAGCTGCTGATGGACCTGTCGTTGAATACCAAGGCATTCATTGCGCAGCGCCTGATACCACGGGAAGGCGGTATCGGTCGTATCGCCGCGATGGAGATCATGCTCAATACGCCGCTGGTACAGGACCTGATTTTCAAAGGCGAGGTCAGCCAGATCAAGGAGATCATGTCGAAATCGACGCGCCTCGGCATGCAGACCTTCGATCAGGCGCTGTTCAAGCTGTATGAGGATGGCACCATTTCGTACGAAGAAGCGATGCGCAATTCGGACTCCAAGAACGAGCTTAGACTGCGCGTCAAACTCGAAAGTAAGCGCGAAGATGGTGAGCGAAGAGCGGCATTCGCAGACCTTGCGAATTCTGGAAGAAGATTCGGCCAATACTTTTTAAACCCCAGAGAACCGATTAAACGATGAACGTCAAACCGCTCTTCAAACTGATGGTCGAAAAAAAGGCTTCTGATCTTTTTTTCGCTCCCTTCTCGCCGGCCAAGATCAAGATCGAAGGCAAGATCATGCCAGTCAACAGTCTCGAGATGAGCCCGAAGATGGTCAGGCAGGCGGCGCTGGAACTCATGACTGAAGAGCAGCTGGAGCAGTTCAACAAGGACCTCGAGATTGACTTTGCGCTCTCTGAGCCGGGCCTTGGCCGTTTCCGCGTCAACGTATTTCATCAGCGTGGCAGCGTCGCAATGGTGCTGCGCTTCATTACGTCGGATCTGCCGCGGCTCGACGATCTCGGCATGCCGCCAGAACTCAAAGACCTGGTGATGCTGCGGCGCGGACTGATCCTGATGGTAGGCGCCACCGGCGCCGGCAAGTCCACAACGCTGGCTGCGATGGTTAATCACCGAAATGAAACGACATTCGTCACACATTCTCACGATCGAGGACCCGATCGAGTTTCTGCACCCGAACAAAAAGTCGATCATCAATCAGCGTGAAGTAGGCATCGACACCAAGTCGTATGCACGGGCGTTGAAGAGCGCCGTACGCGCGGCCCCTGACGTGATTCAAATTGGGGAGATTCGCGATATTGAATCCATGCGCGCCGCTCTGGATATGGCGGGCACCGGTCACCTCGTACTGGCAACGGTGCACGCGAACAACTCGCCGGAAACGCTGGATCGCATCATTAACCTGTTCCCCCAGGAGCAGCATGCCCAGGTATTCATGGATCTTGCTCACTACCTGCGAGCTATCCTGTCACAGCGCCTGGTTCGCGGCCGTGACGGCAAACGCGTGGCCGCCGTGGAGCTGATGCTGAATACGCCGCACATCAAGGACCTGATCCTCAAGGGCGATATTTCGGGCATCAAGGAAGCCCACAGGGACAGCGGTGAGCAGGGCATGCGGAACTTCGATGATGCGCTGTTGCAGCTTTACAAAGACGGCACCATCACCATGGAAGAGGCAATGTCGCACGCCGATTCGCGCGCCAACCTCGAAGCCAGGGTCAACTTCGGCGGCTAACCCCCCAACTCATGCGCCCTTCGGCGACCAGCCGACATAATTGTTGGCGGACTGTCTCGTCGGCGCTCGCTTTATGTCTCGCCAACAATTATCTCGTCTGACCGCCTGACACTGTGC
>CAWJHR010000005.1:0-84063 GCA_963842765.1 uncultured Gammaproteobacteria bacterium
CCAGAACAACTGCATAAAAACTCGCCGCGGCGTGCGCGCCCGTTTTTCATAAACTCCTCGGTACCGCATCTTCGCGGACTGATCATCACGAAAAGGAGCTTATGATGAAAACCTCGATTAACCTGGTGGCACTGGTCGCTATGCTGCTGCCCCTGTGCGCGCTGGCCGGTCCGGTCAATGTCAATTCTGCGGATGCCGAATCCATCGCTGCTGAACTAAAGGGTGTGGGCCTTTCGAAGGCTAAAGCGATCGTCGAGTACCGCAAAAAGCACGGACCTTTTCGTTCGGCCGAGGACCTGACGCTGGTCAAAGGGATTGGCGAGCGTACGCTCGATCTTAACAAGGACGATATCAAGGTCGCCGCCGAGAAGAAGAAGTAGGCGCATTGAGCCCGCGTTCATCCGCTGCACTCGAAGGTGATGAGTGCGGCGGATGAGCGCATTGTGAACTCTGTCATCACGGGCAACAGGGTATTTGGGCTATCATCCGGGTTTACATAATTCGTTTGGAGAGCGCAGTTGGCCAGACAAGTCAGAGCGGCCGTTTTTCCGGTTGCGGGTCGGGGCACAAGATTCCTGCCTGCGACAAAAGCCAGTCCTAAAGAGATGCTGCCCATCGTGGACAAACCGCTGATTCAATATGCGGTGGAGGAAGCCATCGAGGCCGGCGTCACTAAACTGGTGTTTGTCACCGGTAGCTCAAAGCGCGCGATCGAGGATCACTTCGACAAGGACGCAGAGCTCGAGCGAGCACTTACGGATGCTGGCAAAGACGAGTTGATGCACTCGATCCAGGATATCGTTCCGCCTGGTGTTTCCTGCATTTACATTCGGCAGGGAGAACCGCTCGGACTGGGCCACGCAGTGTTGTGCGCCCGCCCAGCCGTTGGCGATGAACCGTTTTTTGTACATCTCGCTGACGACCTGATTGCCGGTAGCCCCGGGTGTCTCGCCCAGATGGCGGGCGAATTCGCACAACATGGCGGGAGTATTGTCGCCGTCGAAACAGTGCCGCGTGAAAATACGTCCAGCTATGGCATCGTCGCTATTGACGATAGCGGTAGCGGAAGAATTACGCAGATTGTCGAGAAGCCTGCGCCGGAGGAGGCGCCGTCTACTTCGGCGGTTGTCGGTCGCTACCTGCTTGCGCCTGAGATTTTCGACAAACTGGAACGCATTGGCCAGGGTGCGGGCGGAGAAATTCAGCTGACCGATGGCATTGCCCAACTGCTGAGCGAGCAGTGGATCTACGCCTATTCGTTTACCGGCACACGTTACGACTGCGGCAGCAAACTGGGCTACCTGCAGGCGACGGTGGCCTTCGGGCTGGCCCATCCGGAGACCGGGCCGCGGTTTCGCGAACACTTGCAAGGGTTAGTCGCGGATTAACAAGTTCGGCGATCGGCAATCGGCTATTAAGCCAGGCAAAAAAAAGGCCTTCTGACGAAGGCCTTTTTGTATTTGGCTCCCCGACGCGGACTCGAACCACGGACATTCTGATTAACAGTCAGACGCTCTACCAACTGAGCTATCGGGGAATTGAATTGCACCATCAACAGGTGCGGGCCGGGATTTTGGTCCAGCGCCGGGCTTGTGTCAAGCCGCCACGACGCGTTTTATGCGTTTCATGGCCTCCTCGAGTGTCTGCATGGAACACGCAAACGAGAGGCGCAGATATTGCGGTGCGCCAAACGCGGAACCCGGCACACAGGCGACGTCGGCCTCCTTCAGAAGCAACTCCACGAGGCTGATATCGTTCTCCAGACCGAGCGCTTGCAGCGCGCCGCCGACCTGCGGGAAAGCGTAGAACGCACCTTCACCGCGGCGGCACTGGAAGCCATCGATCTCGTTGAGTGCAGCGATGAAGTAGTCGTGCCGTTGGCGGTAAGCCTCATTCATTGCGGCTACCGGCGCCTGGTCGCCGTCCAGGGCCGCTTGAGCGGCGGCTTGCGACACGCTGCAGGCATTCGAGGTACTTTGACTTTGCACCGTCTTCATCGCCGTGATGAGCGTCTCGGGCCCGGCGGCATAGCCGATGCGCCAGCCCGTCATTGCGTAGGCTTTGGATACCCCGTTCGTCGTGACGGTGCGGTCTTTGAGTTTTGGACAGGCCGCGGCAAAGCTGACGAAGGGTTCGTCGCCCCAATAAATGTGTTCGTAAATATCATCGGCGACAATCACGACGTTGGGATATTCGTCCAGTACGGCACCGAGTGCTTTGAGTTCATCACACGTATAGCTCGCCCCGGTGGGATTGGAGGGGCTGTTCAACACGAAAAGTCGCGTGGCGGGCGTTATCGCGTTGGCCAGTTGGGCCGGCGTGATCTTGAAATCCTGCTCGATGCCGGCGTCTATCAGCACGGGTTCGGCGCCGGCGAGGCGCACCATGTCCGGATACGAGACCCAGTAGGGGGCCGGGATTATGGCTTCGTCACCGGGTCCCAGCAGCCCGAGACAGAGGTTAAACAACGCCTGCTTCGCACCGCTGGTGACCAGGATCTGTTGCGGTGAATATTCCAGGTTGTTTTCGCGAGCAAACTTGCCCTGGATTGCGGCTTTCAGGCTCGCGGTGCCGTCGACAGGCGTGTACCGGGTCTCGCCGGCATGAATGGCGGCAATCGCGGCTGCTTTGATGTGCTCTGGCGTGTCAAAGTCCGGTTCGCCAGCGCCCAGGCTGATGATGTCACGACCCGCCGCGCGGAGTTCGGTCGCGAGCGACAGGACGGCCCCGGTTGGCGAGGGCCGCACGGCTGCCATTCTTTTCGAAACTGATAAACTCACTCGATTGCCTCGGACTTACAGAAACTTATGGTACGTGAATCCACCCACCTTCCCAACAAGACCGTCGATGCGCGTGATCAGCTGACGCTGGTATCGGAGTTTGAGCCGGCCGGCGACCAGGTTGCCGCCATTGCCGGTCTTTGTGAAGGACTCAACGATGGGCTGGCACGGCAGACGCTACTGGGAGTAACCGGCTCCGGCAAGACCTTCACCGTGGCGAGCGTGATCGCGGAGCTGCAGCGCCCGGCGATTATCCTGGCGCCCAACAAGACGCTGGCTGCGCAGCTGTACGGTGAAATGCGCGAGTTCTTTCCACGCAATGCCGTCGAGTACTTTGTCTCGTATTACGATTACTACCAGCCCGAAGCCTACGTGCCGAGTTCGGATACGTTCATCGAGAAGGACGCATCGGTCAATCAGCACATCGAGCAGATGCGCCTGTCGGCAACCAAAGCGCTGATCGAACGCCCCGACGCCATCATCGTTGCGACGGTGTCGGCCATTTACGGCCTCGGCGATCCGGAAGCCTACTTCAGCATGGTCCTGCACCTGGTGCGCGGCGACCGTATCGATCAGCGGCAGATCTTGCGGCGCCTGGCCGAGCTGCAATATCAGCGCAATGAGCTCGATCTGTCGCAGGGCTGTTACCGGGTCCGTGGCGATGTCATCGACGTCTTTCCCGCCGAGTCGGAGCGGGATGCGGTCCGTATCGAGTTGTTTGACGACGAGGTCGAATCACTGTCGTATTTCGATCCGCTGACCGGTGAGGTGTTGCGGCGGGTACCCAGGCTCACCATCTTCCCCAAGACCCATTACGTGACGCCAAGAGAGCGTCTGCTCGAGGCTTGCGAGCACATCAAGGTCGAGCTTAAGGAGCGCCTCGCTTACCTTCGAAAGCACAATAAACTGCTGGAAGCTCAAAGACTTGAGCAACGTACTTTATTTGATTTAGAGATGATCAGGGAGCTCGGTTATTGCTCGGGCATCGAGAATTACTCGCGGTATCTGTCGGGCAGAGGCGAGGGCGAGCCACCGCCGTGTTTATTCGATTACGTGCCGGACAACGCCATTTTGGTGGTTGACGAAAGCCATGTGACCATCCCGCAGCTGGGCGGCATGTACAAGGGTGACCGCTCACGCAAGGAGACGCTGGTCGAATACGGATTTCGACTGCCCTCGGCACTCGATAACCGGCCGCTGCGCTTCGATGAATTCGAGCGAAATTCGCCGCAGACGATCTACACGTCGGCGACACCCGGGAACTACGAGAAGGAACATACCGATCAGGTCGTTGAGCTGGTCGTCCGACCAACGGGACTGGTTGATCCGGAAGTCGAAGTGCGACCGGCCAAGACCCAGGTCGACGATGTTCTGTCGGAAATCCACGCCCGGGTGGCCAGTAACGAGAGGGTCCTCATTACGACGCTCACCAAACGCATGTCGGAGGACCTGACCGACTACCTCAGCGAGCATGGCGTGCGGGTCCGCTACCTGCATTCGGATATCGGTACCGTGGAAAGAACCGAGATTATTCGCGATCTGCGGCTGGGCGCTTTCGATGTGCTGGTCGGCATCAACTTGCTGCGGGAAGGGCTCGATATGCCCGAGGTCTCCCTCGTGGCCATCCTGGATGCGGACAAGGAGGGCTTCCTGCGCTCCGATCGGTCATTGATCCAGACCATGGGCCGGGCGGCGAGGCACGTCCACGGCAAGGCCATTTTGTATGCCGATTCGATAACGGGCTCGATGCGTCGGGCGATGGATGAGACGGATCGTCGACGGGACAAACAGCTCGAATTTAACAAGCTGCACGGCATCACCCCTGTATCGATCATCAAGCAGGTGGCGGATATCATGGAGGCGGCCTATCCGGTGCCGGGCAGGACCGGGCACAAGGTGACGGATGAGCGGGCTGCGTATGCTGTGATGAGCACCGAGCAGCTGATGAAACGGGCTGCCAAGCTGGAAAAACAGATGCTCAAGGCCGCCCGCGACCTGGAATTCGAGGAGGCAGCGCGCCTGCGCGACGAGATCCGCTACATCCGCGAGGAGGGGCTTGGCCTGGCCCATCAGAAGGCGGGCTGATACCGCTTGCAGTCGCCCAGACGCTTCAGTATCTTACGCGTCCCCGAGCCGGGCGATTAGCTCAGGGGTAGAGCGCCACGTTGACATCGTGGAGGTCGGTGGTTCGAAACCACTATCGCCCACCATTTTTTTGAAGGGGCCTGATTTTTTTGAAGAAATCGGGCTTTTCCCTGTTGTTTATTCGCATCTGGCTATATAGAATCGCGTTCCCGCACTGGGCGCGATCATTTGGCGTGGTTCGACGCGGGGAAACCTAATGAAATTCTGGAGGATTTTGGTATCGCAGTTACAAAGCGAGTCAGGCGAAACGACGAAATAGAGGCAACCGACGTACGAGTTATCGGTTCTGACGGCGAGCAGGCCGGAGTAATGGGGCTTGCAGCAGCCATCGAGCTGGCTGCCAGTGAAAGTCTCGACCTCGTGGAAGTTTCGCCGATGGCGGATCCACCGGTTTGCCGCATCATGGATTTTGGCAAGTACTTGTTTGAGCAAAACAAGAAAAACCAGACGGCAAAGCGTAAACAGAAACAGGTTCACGTAAAGGAAATTAAATTTCGTCCGGGAACGGACGAAGGTGACTACAAGATCAAGCTCCGCAAGTTGGTGGAATTTCTTGAATATGGCGACAAAACCAAAGTCACGTTGAGATTCAGAGGTCGGGAGATGGCACACAAGGAGTTGGGTGCCAAGCTGCTGGCTCGGGTCAGGGATGATCTGGAAGAGTACGGCTCCGTTGAGCAGATGCCGCAGATGGAAGGACGGCAGATGATCATGGTAATTGCGCCAAAGAAACACTAGCGCACTAACCAGCGAGCATTAGAAAAAGTGAGTAACAGCCCAACGGTTTGACAACCGGGACGGCGCTACCCGCCTGCAGCGGCCGCATTTTGACGGTACGTAGCAAGGCTAAAAGGAAAATGACATGTCGAAGATGAAAACCAACCGGGGCGCGGCCAAGCGCTTCAGTAAGACGGGCAACGGCGGCTATAAACGCAAGCAGTCCCATCTCAATCACATCCTTACCAAAAAGAAGTCGAAGCGTAAGCGTCATCTCGGTTCTACCGAGCAGGTCGCTGATGCCGACGTAAAGAGCGTGCGTCGCATGCTCCCTTACAGCTAAGAGGAGATTGAGAAATGGCTAGAGTTAAGAGTGGCGTTACCGCCAAAGCGCGCCATAAGAAAGTCCTCGGTAAAGCGAAGGGCTACTACGGCGCACGCAGCAAATTATTCAAGACCGCCAAACAGGCTGTCATCAAGGCCGGCCAGTACGCGTATCGCGATCGTCGGCAGCGCAAGCGCCAGTTTCGCGCACTGTGGATCGCGCGTATCAATGCGGCCGCACGGTTGCACGGTCTGTCCTACAGCCGTTTGATCAATGGTCTGAATCGTGCAGAAATCGCCGTTGACCGCAAAGTGCTCGCGGATATCGCTGTGCATGATCCGGACGCATTTGGTGCGATCGCCGAGGCCGCCAAGGCCGGGCTCGAGCAAGCCGCCAGCTGAATGTCGCTGAACCCGACGCTGCCAGACGCGGAGGGTTCGGACATCCTGTCATGCAGTCACTGAGCGAGCTTCTCGATCAAGCCGCGTCGGCTATTGACGCGGCAGCCGATCTCGCCGCGCTGGACGCGGTCCGGGTCGCGTACCTGGGCAAAAAGGGCGAGCTGACCACGCGGCTCAAATCCCTGAGCCAGTTACCGGCCGAGGAGCGTCCTGCAGCCGGCCAGGCAATCAACAAGGCGAAGCAGGATGTCCAGGCGCGCCTGAACTCCCGTCGTGAAGACCTCGAGTCCGCAGCACTCGCCAGCAAGCTTGCGGCGGATGCTGTTGATGTGACATTGCCCGGACGTGGCCAGTCGATTGGCGGCTACCATCCTGTCTCGCGCGCCCGGTTGCGCATCGAAAAGATTTTTCGGCAATCAGGGTTCGGCGTTCGTTCCGGGCCTGAAATCGAGGATGATTTTCACAATTTCACGGCGCTCAATATTCCGGAGGACCATCCGGCGCGTGCCATGCACGACACGTTCTACTTTCCCGGCGGCAAGCTCCTGCGAACGCATACGTCGCCGGTGCAGATTCGCTCGATGGCAAAAGAGGGCGTGCCGATTCGCATCATTGCGCCGGGCCGCGTTTATCGCTGCGACTCCGATCAGACGCATACGCCGATGTTTCACCAGGTCGAGGGCCTGGTGATCGATGAGAACATCAGCTTTGCCCATCTCAAAGCGGTGCTTCACCAGTTCGTCGAGGCGTTCTTCGAGCGCAAGGCCGAATTGCGTTTCAGGCCGTCCTACTTTCCCTTCACGGAGCCGTCAGCGGAAGTGGATGTCTCGTGGGGTGAGGGCAAATGGCTGGAAATCCTGGGCTGCGGCATGGTGCATCCGAAGGTGCTCGAGAGTGCTGGCATTGATGCGGAAAAATACACGGGCTATGCGTTCGGTATGGGCATCGATCGTCTCGCGATGCTGCGCTACGGTGTGAGCGATGTGCGAACGTTTTTCGAAAACGACCTCCGCTTTCTGCGGCAGTTCAGGTAGCGGCGATGAAGATTGCAGAGTCGTGGTTACGCGAATGGGTTGATCCGGACTTCGATACCGAGGCGCTTGGTCATCAGTTGACAATGCTCGGTCACGAAGTCGATGGCATCGAGTACGAAGGTCGCGGTATCGAGGCGGTTGTTATTGCCGAAGTCGTGGCAGTGGCCAGGCATCCGGATGCGGATCGCCTGAGTGTCTGCCAGGTCAACGACGGCAGCGGCGACCTTGTCGATGTCGTGTGTGGTGCTCCTAACGTCGTACAGGGCATGAAGAGCCCGCTAGCAAAGCCGGGCGTAACGCTGCCAGGCGGCCTCAAGCTGCGCAAATCGAAGATCCGCGGTGTCGTTTCCAATGGCATGCTCTGCTCGGCAGTAGAGCTCGGGCTGGGCGACGAGTCCGACGGCATCATTGCGTTGCCGGAAGATGCCCCGGTCGGTCAGCCGCTGGTTGATTACTTGCAGTTGCCCGACGCGGTCATTGATCTTGACCTGACGCCGAACCGTGGCGACTGCTTCAGTGTGCTTGGAATCGCTCGCGACGTTGCAGCGCTGACGGGTGCGAGCCTGAAAAATCCTGCCGTCGAGACGGTCAAGGCCACCCTTAAAGATACGCACGCGGTCGAACTGATCGAACCCGCGGGCTGCCCGAGATTTGCCGGGCGCGTGATTCGCGGCATTGACGTTGCGGCCGTTTCCCCGACCTGGATGACTGAGCGCCTGCGGCGTGCCGGCCTGCGAGCTATTTCGCCGGTGGTCGATGTCACCAATTACGTCATGCTCGAGTACGGCCAGCCGCTGCATGCTTACGACCGCGGTTTGTTGCAGGGCCCGATTCGGCCGCGGCTCGCGAAAGCAGGCGAAGAAATTACCCTGCTGGACGACAAAACGGTCGAGCTGAACCCGGAAACGCTCATTATCACCGACGACAGTGGCCCTATAGGCATCGCCGGGATTATGGGCGGCCTGAGTACCGCCGTGACTGAAAAAACCACGGACGTGTTCCTGGAGGGCGCTTTCTGGCCGCCGGCTTTCATGGCCGGTCGGGCGCGTACCTACGGCATGCACACCGATGCCTCATTGCGTTTCGAGCGGGGCGTCGATCCGGAGGGCCAGGGCCGCGCCGTGGAGCGTGCCACCGAGCTGCTCATCGAGATTGCAGGCGGCGAAGCCGGGCCTTTGGTCGTTGAATCAAACACTGACTACCTGCCGGCGCGTCCGGTTATTACTTTGCGTCGCGCGCGCCTGGCCCTGCTGCTCGGCATTGCAATCGACGACAAAGAAATCGAGCAGATTCTGCAGGGTCTGGAAATGGAAGTCCTTGGCGTCGAGTCCGGCTGGCAAGTCACTCCGCCGAGCCATCGCTTCGATATCGAGATTGAAGCAGACCTGATTGAAGAGGTTGCACGTATTCACGGTTACGATTCCATTCCGGAAACGACGGCGTTTGCTGCCGAACCGCTGGAGACGGTTACCGAGTCGCTGATCGATATTGAACGTGTCGCTGCAACATTAGTGGCACGTGATTACCAGGAAGTGGTGACCTACAGTTTTGTGGATGCCGAAGCGAACAAGGCATTTACCGGCGTCGAATCGGAACTGGTTCTGAGTAACCCGATTTCCTCGGAAATGTCCGTCATGCGCGCCTCGCTGTGGCCCGGCCTGGTGGCGGCCGCGGCATCGAATTTTGCGCGGCAGCAAGATCGCGTGCGTTTGTTTGAAGCGAGCAAGACATTTCAAGGCACGCTCGAACAGACTATTGAAACGCTGCGAGTCGGTGGTCTGGTCAGTGGTTCTGTCGTGCCGGAACAATGGGGCAGCGAGACCAGAAATGCCGATTTCTTTGACATAAAAGCGGACATCGAAGCGCTACTGCTACTGGCCGCGTCGCACGATGAAATCAGCTTCACCGCCGTCAGTCATCCCGCCCTGCAGGATGGACAGGCCGCCGAGATTCGTCGCGGCGACAGCGTGATCGGGTTGCTTGGCAAGCTGCATCCCAGCGTCGCCAAGCGTTACAACCTTAAACGAGCGGCGTACGTATTCGAGCTTGACGCCGATATGGCGTTCGCAGCGAGCGCGCCCAGCGCTGCGCCCATTTCCCGTTTTCCTGCAATCAGACGGGATATCGCCGTAATCAGTCGACGCGACTATCACCGCTGACGCGCTAATCGCGGCGATCAGGGAGAGCGCCGCCAAGTTGATCCGGGATGTCCGAATTTTTGATATTTATACGGGTCCGGGCATAGAAGCAGGACGAAAAAGCGTCGCGATTGGGTTGATTTTACAGGCAACTTCGCGCACCCTTACTGACGAAGATGCAGACGCGGCAATGGCCGCGGCGATCAGCAAATTAAAGAAAAAATTCGCCGCCGAACTAAGAGACTAAATTCAATGGCACTGACAAAAGCAGAAATGGCCGAGTCGTTGTTTAATGAACTGGGTCTCAACAAAAGAGAAGCGCGCGAACTGGTCGACATGTATTTTGAGGAGCTGCGTGCATCACTCGCAGTTGGTGAACAGGTCAAGCTTTCCGGTTTCGGAAATTTTGATCTTCGGGATAAAAAAGAACGTCCTGGTAGAAACCCGAAGACCGGTCAGGAAATTCCCATTAGCGCACGTCGCGTGGTGACATTCCGACCAGGACAAAAACTAAAGGCCCGAGTGGAAGCCTATGCTGGAACCGGGGAATAACGACGAACTCCCTCCAATTCCTGGTAAGCGTTATTTCACCATTGGTGAAGTAAGCGACCTCTGCGCTGTAAAGCCGCACGTCCTCAGGTATTGGGAACAGGAGTTCCCACAACTAAAGCCCGTTAAACGCCGCGGCAATCGCCGCTATTACCAGCGTCAGGACGTGCTGATTATCCGCCAGATCCGGAGCCTGCTGTATGACGAGGGCTTTACGATTGGTGGCGCACGCCAGCGCCTGACTGGCGATGATGCCAAGTCTGATGTCACGCAAAGTCAGCAGATAATCAAGCAGATGCGCACGGAACTTGAAGAAGTTCTTAAGATCCTGCGCCGCTAGATTCTTATCTTTCCTTCCGTAGCTGCGGCAAGTAATATGCTGCCTGTAGGAGCGCCCCTTGGGCGCGAATCATCGGTCGGCACGTAACGTGCTGCCTGTAGGAGCGCCCTTGGGGCGAACATCGGTCGGGGCGTAGCGCAGCCTGGTAGCGCACCACAATGGGGTTGTGGGGGTCGGGAGTTCGAATCTCCCCGCCCCGACCAATTTAGTCAACATAAAAAAGCTGTCAGAGGCTCTTTAATCTCCCCTGTTGCCGCGTCCCTCGCTATATCCAGCCTAAACGACCGCTATACTGTGGTTACCAGCCGCCACTCGGCTAACAACGAAGGATGATCGGCGTGCCTATCCCGAATCGCTCACAGCTGTCGGATCTCCGCGGCGCCACGCGCATGACAATCGACGCGACAGATTCAATCGCCGAGGTCGTCGAGACAATGCATCGCACCATACAGCTGCGGCCAGGACCTTTGGGTGTTGCCGCGGCCGATCGGCCGCGCGGCATTACCGGTTTTGTCTATCGCTGTGTTCGAGGCGGTATCCGTCTCGTTGGACGGGCTGTCGATGCAGGATTCGCAGGTGTCACACCATTGCTGCCAGTCGGCGAGTCCTCGCCGAGCCTGGACGCGTACCGATCCGCGGCAAACGGCGTGTATGGGGACTATCTTCTGCGGACCGGAAACCCGCTGGCCATCGACATGAGTCTGCGTTATCGCGGCCATTGCGTGGACCTGCAGGATCCAATGCGTGTCATAGAGCAGCAAGGTGATGTGACGCCCGCTAACAAGCTCGTGGTGCTGGTGCACGGGCTTTGCATGAACGACCGGCAGTGGCGTCGCAACGAACACGACCATGGCGCAGCGCTTGCCGATGAACAGGGATATCTGCCGCTCTATTTGCGCTACAACAGCGGTCTGCACATTGCGAGCAATGGTCGCCTGCTCGCAGAGATGCTGGAGACACTAATCGGGAATTGGTCGGCGCCGCTCGACGAGCTCGTCATCATTGGCCACAGCATGGGAGGACTGGTTGCTCGCAGCGCCTGTCATCACGCGCGCGAGGCAGGGCATGCCTGGCCGAAAACTCTTCGTAAGCTCGTATTTCTCGGTACGCCGCATCACGGCGCGCCGTTGGAGCGGGGCGGTCATGGTCTCGATCTTGTGATGCAATTGAGCCCGTACTCGATTCCATTCACACGCTTAAGCAAGGCACGTAGTGCGGGTATCACCGACCTGCGCCATGGCGCAATCGCGGACGGGGACGCTATCGTACCGCTGCCCGCGGGCGTGAAATGCTATGCGGCAGCGGCGGTGCGTGCAGCAAAGCGCAGCCGGCTCAGCGAGCGATTGATCGGAGACGGGCTGGTGCCGCTAGACAGTGCGCTCGGACGACATCGTGATAGCGCCCGCAGGCTGGACATTCCGAGGAATCGCCAGTGGGTTGGATACGGGATGGGGCACCTGGACCTCCTGGATCACCCAGAGGTGTATGGCCAGCTATCCACTTGGCTGCAAGAGCCCGGATGAATCTATGAAAGCGATTGCACAGTTCTCTTGTGTATTGATCGTAGCCGCATTTTTTTCGGCTTGCGGAGGCGGTGGTAGTGGAAATACGACAGCGCCCGATCTGGAAGCCACCGCCGCCTGCGCCGGGACTGGGCGACTGGCCCCGAGACTTGCGTCGACGGACAGGGCTGGCGATTTTCCATGCTCAGGAATCTCGCTCAGGAAACGCGTGTCGCTCGAGGCGATGGGCGGTACGGCTGGGCAACGACATCTGGGGCTGGTTTGATGCCGCATCCAATAAAGAATATGCCCTGATGGGCATGGCCAACGGCACGGCGTTTGTCGACATCTCCGATCCGGAGAATCCGATCTATCTCGGCATTTTGCCAACGCAAACCGTGGATTCCGCCTGGCGCGATATCAAGGTCTATCAGGATCACGCATATGTTGTTGCGGATAATGCGGGTGCACACGGTATGCAGGTTTTTGATTTGACGCGCTTGCGGGGACTTGTCGCGCCGCAGGTGTTTGCTGCCGATGTTGTTTACGCCGATTTCGAGAATGCGCACAACCTGGCAATCAATGAGGACAGCGGATTTGCCTATGCGGTAGGAACGAATACCTGTGCTCGGATGGCTGCATATGATCGACATCAGTACACCGGTCAACCCGGTGTTTGCGGGCTGCCACTCGGAATTCGATACACACGACACTACCAATGCGTCGATTATCAGGGGCCGGATACAGACAATCTGGATAGTGAGGTTTGCTTCAGCTCTGCCGAGGTTCGCGTCGCGATTGTCGACGTAACGCTTAAACCTTCTCCCGTGACGAGTTCGATCAGGCACGCATCCCGAGATCGGGTATCGTTCATCAGGGCTGGTTGACCGAGGATCAGCATGTCGCAGTCGGGCGCCCGGCGGATCAAGCGCGCAATGTTATATTGACGTGTCGTCGATCCGCTTCCAGACGCAGGACGAAGTCGATCATTTCACGCGTTTCGCACTACTAAAGGATCACATTAGGAACAGGAACGGGAGCTGGCCGACTACAATGACGGGACTCGCGACCGAGGTAGATTCTGAGGTGAATACACGGCGGCTTACGAACGTTGGCACTTTTCGCGCATACGCGTACAACTACCTGAAGAACCACCCGCAGATCCACAAAGGCATGACGCTGATTGTTCGCCAGCTCAGCCCGGGGCCGGAGGGACTATCCGCTGGAGATTTACTGCTTCACAAACACGACCGCATGGGCTGTCTACGAAGATATCCAGTCAGACATCTTCGATCACCTGCTGGCAATCGTGCCGGAATTTGGGCTGCGCCTCTATCAGAAACCTGCGGGTTCGATCTGGCGAACCTCAAATAAGTTGGTCAGCATTTATCCGGGAACTTCCCGTTCCCGCAATCTTGCTGCGGCTTCACGGGCAGCAAGTAACAGCGCCAGCATCGCCAGCATGGTCGCAGCACCGGCAATGGTCGGCGTTGCTGCCTGTTTGGCGGCAATACCATAAGCAGCCCAGGCTGTAACCAGTACGAAAACGGCATCGCGCGTTTTTAGAACCACCGTTGCACCAACCGCGCCAGCAACCGCAAGTTTCAGCAGCGTCCAGTTCACCGCGGTCAATCCCACGTTGTCCCAGCCATAGCCGGTTTGAATAATGCTGATATTTGCGATTGTCGCGACACTGATCCAGCTCGTATAAAGACTGAACGGCAAATATAGAACCAGGTGTTGCAGCAGCGTCGAGCGGGTTATTTCGGCGAGCAGCGCTCGATAGATAATGACCAGTGATGCCAGGAGCACCAGCATGATGAGCAGTGCCAACACTATCTGGTCGTAATGCCAAACGACGAGCCACAAGGCGTTACTGATGCAGCTGATTTTGAAGGGCACGCTCAAGCGTGCGATCAATGCGTTTTGTCGTTGTGAGGGCAGTGCCTGATAGACAATAAACGCCAGCAGCGCCAGGTAAATTACGGCCCAAATCGAAAATGTGAAGCCCGCGGGCGTGAAAAGTGACGGGTATTTTGCAGCGATATCCGTCTGGCTCTGGCCATTGAAAGGCAGGGCGTTGGATAACCAGTTAAATACGATGACGAGAATGAAGGCGGCAATGTTACCGCCCCAATCGCTGATTGATCTGTTCATGCTTTGGGTAGACTCGAGTTGATGATCAGGCGGTAATGCCAAGCCGGAGTTTCTTGTCCTGAATGCCCAGCAGAATTGGCTGGGCGCTTTCACGATAGATATTCACCTTCGCATTAAACGCGACACGCGACAGCCCGTGTTTATCCTTGATGACGAGGCGACGGATCGAGAATGCGCCGCCACCGACTTCCTCACCGGTCAGGTAGCACTTGATTGCGGTGACCCGTTCACCGGCGAACTCCATGCCGCTTAGCTGCGACAGATTCCCCTGCGCACGCTCCAGGAATTTTACGGCATCGATATTGGGGTCCACGAAGTTCGCGTTTTCGCGGTCCTCGGGATCGATGACCGCCATGAAATCGCCGACCAGGATTTGGCCCGGTTGGGCGGCATCGATCATGCGCGCGAGTTCGATGGTCACGTCGCCGACGATAAAATCCTGCATCGTTGGATTCAGGCCCTCGGCCTGATGGAACTCGTAGCAGCTGCCCACGTGGAAACAGGCGCGTAGCCGGGGTACGGCTTTTGACACGGTCTTGCTGCGGGCGATCGCGTTGTCTGCCAGTACGATGTGCATGAGGTGGTACAAATTGACGCTGGCTTCGAGCCCGTCATCGCGATTCCAGACATAAAAGCCGTCGCCACTGGACGAGCGGGCAAAATTCAGGTCGACATTTCGCGCGAGCATCTTGGCGTGCGCGGAATTCAGCGAATACGAGAGGCTATTGAGCTGTGTCATTTGCTCGAACGGGGTCAGCAGGCTGAAACCGACGATATCGAACAGCGTAACGGCACGACTGGCGACATAGTTTATGCCGTAACGACGGATCATTTTCTCGATGATCTGGGTTTCGACGCTCGTGCCGCTTAAGGGTTGCCGCAAGACAACGTGGACCGGTTCAACTTCCAGCAAGCGGGCCACTTTTTGCATTTGTGTGATGGAAAGCCGCCGATTGCCGGAAATCAGCTCGGTGATGAACCGTGGCGACAGGCGCGGCGGCAGGCCGTTGGGGCGCGGCGCCGTGTATTCTGCGATCGCGTAATGCGGCACGACCAGGATCAAGCACGCCGTCATCCAGCGTCGACCAGCTCAGGATGTTGTTTTCGCCCAATGACCACTGGTCATGCAGGGATTTTTCGAGTTGCACGAGATTGCTGCGCTGCCGCAGGCCCATCTGCTGGGCCAGCCCGGCCAGCTGATCGAGGTAAGGAGAATAGTCAGCAACCCGTCGAATTCCGGATTGCGACAAATTTTCAAATTCCATGCTATTGCCCGTAGCGACTTTCGCGAACCGCCAATCTCTGCCACAGTTCGAGCGCTCAACCTAATCAAGTCTGGTACACATCGCAAGTATAATTAGAAAGTGTGCGTATGACTTTTAAATTTAAGACATTAAGCGGAAACGCTTTGACAGGAGTTAACATAATAAATGAGCGCCGCCGGCCCTGAAATCGACGCGGTTCGCGCCCTCAGCGAACAGCTGCGCGGCACGATCGTCCATACCCCGGTCATGCGCTGCGCGGCTATTGAACGACGCAATCGGGGGTGATACCGAGGTCCTCGCCAAGCTTGAATTCCTGCAACGCACGGGGACCTTCAAGGCGCGCGGCGCGCTGGCAACGGTACACAGCCTGTCGCCGGAGCAACTGGCGGCCGGCGTCACTGCCGTCAGTGCCGGTAACCATGCCATCGCCACGGCCTTCGCTGCAGCCGCGTTATCGACGACTGCCAAGGTCGTAATGATGCGGGCGTCGAACCCGGCGCGCGTAGCGGCCTGCAAAGAGTACGGCGCAGAGGTCGTCTTTGCCGATGATGTTCATGAGGCGTTTGCGATCGCCGAGAGCATCCGGAAAGAGGAGGGTCGCTACTTCGTGCACCCGTTTGAAGGACCGCTGGTTGCGCTCGGCACGGGCACCGTTGGGCTCGAGATTTGCGAGCAAAGCGATGCTTTCGACGCAGTTGTCGTGCCGGTCGGCGGCGGCGGTTTGATCGGTGGGATCGCGAATGTTGTGAAGCGTTTACGGCCGGGTTGCGAGGTCATCGGCGTCGAGCCGACGGGTGCGGATACACTGTCCAGAAGCCTGCAGAGCGGTGCTCCTCAGGGCATCGATAAAATCCGCAGCATTGCCGATAGCCTGGGCTCGCCCTACGCGTTGCCGTATTCCTTCGTACTGGCGCAATTGCACGTTGACCGGATGGTGCTGGTCGAAGACATCGAAATGCAGAAGGCCATGGGGTTCCTGTTTCGAAACATGAAAATCGCTGTTGAGCCTGCCTGTGCAGCCAGTACGGCGGCATTACTCGGGCCTTTGCGGGCTGAACTCCGCGGCAAGCGTGTAATGCTCATCATGTGCGGCAGTAATATTGATTGGGAAACATTTGCGTCGCAGGCGATCTTCGATGACTGAGTTTCTCGAGTCTCTCAAAGCCATTGTCGGCCCGCGCGGCTGGAAAACCGACGCACACGATCTCGAGCCATACCTGACTGAATGGCGCGGCGTTGTCGTGGGACGCGCGCCGATTATGGTCGCACCGGCGACGACCGACGAGGTGGCAGCGGTCGTGCGGGCCTGCAGCGATGCGGGCGTGGCGATCGTGCCGCAGGGTGGCAACACCAGCCTGTGTGCGGGCGCGGTACCCGATGAATCCGGAGAGCAGATCGTGCTGTCACTGGAGCGGCTGAATCGTATCCGTGAGCTTGATGCACTCAATTACTCGATCGAGGTGGAGGCGGGCTGCGTGCTCGCGACCATTCAGGCAGCGGCAACCGATGCCGGGCTGCATTTTCCATTGAGCCTGGCCGCCGAGGGCAGCTGCCAGATTGGCGGCAACCTGGCGACGAATGCCGGGGGGCTCAATGTGATTCGCTATGGCACGGCGCGCGCCCTGGTTCTGGGTCTCGAGGTCGTGCTGGCTGACGGTACCGTGCTGAGCAATATGCGCAGCCTGCGCAAGGACACGGCCGGCTACGATTTGAAGCAGCTGTTCATCGGCAGTGAGGGCACGTTAGGGATTATCACGGCCGCCGCCTTGAAACTGTTCCCACCCCCGGGCGAGCTCACAACCGCGTTAATCGCCCTGCGCGAGAGTGGCGACGCGGTGCGATTACTGGCCAAACTGCGGACCGCACTTGCCGATCGCATCGAGGCATTCGAGCTCGTATCCGGCCCCGTTTTTGAGCTCGTTGAGCGCCATATTCCGGGCGCAAGGCTGCCATTCAGCGATCCGCATCCGTGGTATGTATTAATGCAGGTTGCGACACACGGCGAGCAGGAGATTTTGGAGAATGCACTCCTGTCCGATTCCGCAGCAGAACTCATTGTCGACGCTGTCATTGCGAAAAACTCGGCGGAGGCGAACCAGCTTTGGCACCTGCGGCATTCCATTGCGGACGCGGAGCGACAGCACGGCAAAGGACTGAAGCATGACATTTCAGTGCCGCTCAGCAAGATGCAGGAATTCCTCGTGCGGGGTGACGCGTTGCTGGCCGACCTGATGCCCGATGCCCAACTGTTAGCGTTCGGGCACGTCGGTGACGGCAATCTGCATTACAACGTGCAGTTGCCCGGTGAGCTGACGACGGAGCAATGGGTTGAGGTCGGAGAGACAATTACTATGGCCATTTACGATCTCGTGGCGACACTCGGTGGCAGCTTCAGCGCGGAGCACGGCGTCGGTCGGTCAAAGAAACGCTACCTTGAGCGCTATCGTGGCGGTACTGAGCTTGCGCTGATGCGTCGCCTGAAGTCGACCCTTGATCCAAAGAACATCCTGAATCCCGGCAAAGTAATCTGACGACCAGTTCCGGGGCTAAAAGGCGCTGTCGAAGTAGACTTCAGGTACTACGATGGCCGCACAAAACGACATAATCCCGGAGGACTCTGCCAAGCAGCCGCACGTTGGCTCGTTGCTCGGCGATCGTTTCCTGCTGCAGGAAGTTGTTGCCGACGCGACTATTGGTGTCGTCTATAAAGCGTCGGATCGTGCGCTCGCTGACGAGGCTCTCGACGGGTCGCGAGTCGCCGTTCGAGTCCTGGCACCCGAGCTTGCGGCACAGGAATCCGAGTTGCGAGGGCTGCAACGAGAAGTTGCCAGGATTCGCTGCCTGGCGCACCCGCACATTGCTCGCTTCATCGATTTTGATCACGAGGGTGATCACTACTATCTTGCTGTGGAATGGCTCGACGGTCGCACCCTGGCGAGCATCCTGGATTCGGCCGAGGCGCGGCACATTGATCGCGTTTACGCGTTTCGCATTGTCCGGCAGCTCGGTGAAGCACTGGACTACGCGCATCGTTGCGGCATCGTTCACGGCGGTATCGATCCTGCCAAAGTCATGATCATGCCAAACGGCGACGCCAGGCTATTCGATTTTGGTCTCGCGAGTTTTCGGCAGCGGCTTCTGCGAGAGCCGGGCAGCGTCGGGTGGCCCGCTCGTCGGGGCAATGGCGTATTCGAGCCTGCAGGTGCTGGGTGGTGAAACGCCGGTGACCAGCGACGACATTTTTTCGCTGGCTTGCCTGTTGTACCGGCTGGTTGCCGGCTACCGGGTTTTCGGACCGCGCAACGCCGCGGACGCCTCTCAGGCGGAAATGTCGCCGCAGCGTCCACAGGGATTCACGGACTTGCAGTGGAGCGCAATGAGCCAGGCATTATCGTATGCAAGGGAATCTCGCTACCACTGCGTCAGCGACTTTGTCGCGGCGCTGGAAGAAGGTCCTGCCGAGCAACGGACTGGTGATGTCGGGGCGCAACGCGGTTCGCCAGCCGCATCGAAAAGCCATCGGTGGATCATTGCCGCAATCAGCGGCATGGCCATGCTGGCCGGCGTAACAGTAAAGACGGGGTTGGTTGAGCCCGAGATCGGCCTGGTCGCTGCACCCGCGCCAGTTGCTGAGGCACCGGCGCTGGCGGCAGAATCTACGCCCGAAGTAGCGCTGATGGTCGACGAACCGATGTCGATCGAGACGCCCTTGGTGGTCGCCGTAAGGAAAGAGCCCGCTCCGGTCATACCGGAGGATGTCAAGAAGCCTGTGACCAAACCGGCGCTACCCCTGAACGCGATCGGTTTCTCCGCTGATCGCGCCTTTGTAAATGAGTCTGATCGAGCCGTGCAGATCGATGTGATGCGATTCAATGCAGATGATCAGTCGCTGAGCATCAGGTACGCAGTTGAGAGCCTGTCCGCGACCGAAGGCGAGGACTACTTCGCCCCTGGCTCCTTGTTGCTCTCGTTTGGACCCCGGCAGCGCACTGCACGACTGCTCGTGCCACTGGTACAGGACTCCGTCGTTGAAGGCGACGAGCGGTTCGCCCTGCGTTTGGTCAATACGGCCGCGGCGCCGAGCGTTTACGGCTACCAGAAAATATTGGTAACGATTCGCGACGACGATCCGCAAGCACCGTGATTTGCTGCTAGACTTTCGCGTCGACACGCTGTCCGTGTCGGATTCAAAGCGGAGTTTCCACACAGCATGAGCAAGAAAGATATGCGGCGCTATTCGCGTATTGTCGTCGATGGCGTCGAACAGGCCCCCAGTCGCGCGATGCTGCGCGCCGTCGGATTCAGCGAAGACGATTTCAAACGTCCACAAATAGGCATTGCATCGACCTGGAGCATGGTGACGCCATGCAACATGCATATCGGTGGGCTGGCAGAGCAAGCGGCGCAGGCGGCCAGCGACGCCGGTGGCAAGGGCGTCGTTTTCAACACGATCAGCGTGTCGGACGGCATCTCCATGGGTACTCCGGGGATGCGTTATTCGCTGGTTTCTCGCGAGATCATCGCCGATTCCATAGAAGCGGTGGTCGGGGCCGAAGGCTTCGACGGTGTTATCGCGATTGGCGGCTGTGACAAGAATATGCCCGGTTGCGTCATGGCGATGGCGCGACTCAATCGTCCCGCTGTGTTCGTGTATGGCGGCACCATCAAACCCGGCAGCAAGCGCCGCGACATCGTCTCTGTTTTTGAGGCAGTCGGTGCACGTTCGGCCGGCAAGATATCGGACGACGAATTGCTGGAGGTGGAACAAACCGCAATTCCAGGCCCGGGTGCCTGCGGCGGAATGTACACGGCCAACACCATGGCGTCCGCTATCGAAGCACTGGGGATGAGTCTCGCCAATAGTTCGGCGCAGGAGGCCGTGTCCGAACAGAAACTGGCCGACTGCCGGCTCGCGGGTCAGGCGGTGATGAATCTGATTCGCGAGGATATCAAGCCACTGGATATCATGACCCGGGAGGCGTTTGAAAACGCGATCTCGGTCGTGATCGCACTTGCAGGCTCGACGAACGCGGTGCTGCACCTGCTGGCGATTGCCCGCGAAGCCGACGTGCCGCTGTCCCTGGATGATTTCACGCGCATCGGTGCACGGGTGCCGGTGCTGGCGGATGTCAAACCCAGCGGCCAGTACCTGATGTCAGAGTTGATCGAAATCGGCGGCATCCAGCCGCTGATGAAACGCATGCTTGAGCAGGGTTTGCTGCACGGCGAGTGCATGACGGTCACGGGGAAAACGCTGGCCGAGAACCTGGCCCAGGTACAAGACTATCCCGCGGACCAAACCATCATTCGAAGCTTCGACGACCCGATCAAGCCGGACAGCCACCTGGCCATTTTGTACGGCAATGTTGCCCCGGAAGGCGCGGTTGCCAAGATCACAGGCAAGGAAGGGCTGCACTTCAAGGGCACAGCCAGGGTGTTTCATTCCGAAGAGGAGGCGCTGCAGGCGATCCTCGACAACAGTGTCAAAGCCGGCGATGTTGTCGTCATTCGTTACGAAGGGCCCAAAGGGGCGCCGGGGATGCGCGAAATGCTGAGTCCCACGGGGGCGATCATCGGCAAAGGGCTCGGTGCCGACGTGGCGCTCATTACGGATGGCCGTTTCTCCGGGGGTAGCCACGGTTTCGTCGTTGGTCACGTCTCTCCGGAGGCCGCGATGGGTGGCCCCATCGCCCTGATCGAGGACGGTGACCTGCTCGTTATCGATGCGGAAAACAAGGAAATCAACGTTTTGATCGGCGACGCCGAGCTGGCAGAGCGCCGCGCGAGCTGGCGCCGGCCGCCATCGCCGGTAACGCGTGGTGTGCTGGCGAAATACCGTAATGAGGTAGGTTCGGCCTCGGAAGGCGCCGTGACCATTCCGCCTGCCTGGGACGAATAATCGCCGCAGGACTTGACCTTTTCCAGCGTATTCGCTCTACTTCAGAAATGCCATTTTCCGACACCCACGTAAAGTGCCAACGTATCGACTTGGTCGATATTAAAAAACACTTACAAGAGATGGCGCGCCAGAGGTGCGTGGGTGCGCACGGCAATTGTACCGGCTACCAATAAAAGTCCGGACATTTGTCAGCAAACCCGCCAGGAGTTTCCTCGCGGGTTTTTTTTTGACAGCCGGGTGCGAAACGTCTGAATGAGCGAAGCGATGATTGAAGCAGAATTTGAGGACAGCGGCATCCTGGGGGCGCCAGACGCCGTTGCTCGTTCCGAATGGGTGGTTATGAAGTTCGGTGGCAGCAGTGTTGCGACCGCCGAGAATTGGGAAACCATCGCTGAGCTTGTGGAGCGCCGCCTCGACGCCGGGCTCCGACCCGTGATCGTGCACTCGGCGCTGGCGGGGGTTTCAAACGCGCTCGAAGCAGTCCTCGATGCAGCCGTCGCCGGCGATCCCGGTGAAATCCTGGAGCAAATACGCGGACAACATTACGCACTTGCTGACGCGTTGGATCTGGATGGGCATGCGCTACTTGAAAAGTCGCTGCAGCAGCTCGACCAGCTGGTAGCCGGTGTACGTCTCATCAAGGAAGTGAGCGTTCGAGTGCGCGTGCGCGTGATGGCATTGGGCGAGCTGATGGCCACCCGTATTGGCGCCGCGTATCTCAAGCACCGCGGACTGCCCGTCGAGTGGGTCGATGCACGTGACCATTTGAAGAGTGAGCACCGCAACAATCGCAACCCGGCCAATGCCTATCTTTCAGCGACCTGCGGTTATGGGGTCGACCCGAAAATTCAGGCGGCATTGGGCAAGCGGGCGAAGGTCATCCTGACGCAGGGGTTCATTGCGAGAAATCGGAACGGTGAAACGGTATTGCTCGGACGCGGTGGATCCGATACGTCGGCTGCCTATTTTGCATCCAGGCTGCAGGCCCGCCGGCTCGAAATCTGGACCGACGTGCCGGGCATGTTCACCGCTGACCCCCGGGTAGTACCTTCGGCGCGATTGCTGGTGGCCCTGCATTTTGATGAGGCGCAGGAGCTCGCGTCTGCCGGCAGCTCCGTGTTGCACCCGCGGTGTATATCGCCGGTGCGCGATGCGGGTATCCCGCTGTTCATTCGCAGCACGCGTTCGCCCGAAGTGCCGGGAACGGTGATTTCTTCGGCTACTGATGAGGTCGAGCCACATGTCAAAGGCATCTGTATCCGCAACGGGATGACACTGGTGTCGATGACGACCGTTGGTATGTGGCAGCAAGTCGGTTTTCTTGCCAAAGCGTTTGCCGCGTTCAGCGATAACGGAGTCTCTGTCGATCTGGTGTCGACTTCGGAAACGAACGTGACGGTATCCATCGATACCAGTGATGGCATGTTGTCCGACGATATTGAGGCAGCGCTCATCGAGGATCTGCAGGCACTGTGCCACGTCAAATTGATTCCCAACTGTTCGTGCGTCAGCCTGGTTGGCCGCAAGATTCGCACCATCATTCCGCGCCTGGCGCCCGCGCTCGAGGTTTTTGAGGAGGAGCGCATTCACCTGATGTCGCAGGCGTCGAATGACTTGAATCTGACCTTTGTCGTGGATCGCCAGCAAGGTCCCAGGCTCGTGAGTAAATTGCACGCCTCGGTGATTCGAAGCACGGGAGCGACGGAGGTGTTCGGTGCAAGCTGGGAGCGCTTGTTCGCGGCCGACAAACTCGAAACCCGCATGGCCGATGCGTGGTGGATGCAAAAGCGAGCCGAGTTGCTGCAGGTCGCAGCAACCGAGCTCAACGCGTATGTCTACGATCGAGAAAGCGTCGAGTCCGCGGCGCAGAGCCTGCTGGGCCTGGCCAATGTTGACCGCATCCTGTACGCCGTGAAAGCAAATTTCAATCCAGAGCTATTGCGCGCCCTGGCAGAAACCGGCGTCGACTTCGAGTGCGTCTCGCCCGGTGAAATCGAGTGGCTCGAGAAAACGGTGCCCGACTTCGATCTTGCCCGGGTCTTGTTCACGCCGAATTTTGCGCCGCGCGCAGAGTACGAGTGGGCGCTCAAGAAAAACCTGCAGGTGACCCTGGACAACCTGTATCCGCTGCAGGCATGGCCGGAGTTATTTGCGGGCAGCAAGCTGTTTATTCGTGTTGATCCAGGGCAGGGTCGGGGGCATCACGAGCACGTCAAGACGGCAGGCGTGCATTCGAAATTCGGTGTGCCACGGTTTGAAATCGAGGAGTTGCGACGCCTCGTCGATGCCGCTGGTGCCGAAGTCATCGGTATCCACGCGCACAGTGGGAGCGGCATCCTCGACCCCGATAGCTGGCGCAAGGTAGCGCGGGGCTGGTGCAGGTTGCGGAGCACTTTCCGGCCGTCAAGACCATCGATCTTGGCGGCGGCCTTGGCGTGCCGGAGAAACCGGGCGATGCCGAGTTTGACCTCGAACGGCTCGACCAAACGCTCGCGGGTATCCGCGAGGCGTATCCGCAGTACCAGCTGTGGCTTGAGCCGGGACGGTACCTCGTGGCTCGTGCCGGCGTGCTGCTAACGCGTGTGACACAGGTGAAAGGCAAGGGCGATATGCGATATATCGGTGTCGCCACGGGGATGAATTCGCTGATCCGGCCAGCCCTGTACGGTTCGTACCACGAGATTGTCAATCTCTCACGCGTCGATGAATCTCCGACTGAGACCGTTACTGTCGTCGGGCCGATCTGTGAGACCGGGGATCGTCTCGGCAGCGATCGTTTGCTGCCGCCGAGTGTCGAGGGTGACATTATCCTGATTGCGAACGCGGGCGCTTACGGTCATGTCATGAGCTCGAACTACAATCGGCGCGACGTCGCCAAGGAGATCGTCATATGAAGCTGTTCTGGACGCCCAAGACGCGGTCGATGCGCGTTATCTGGATGCTTGGCGAGCGTTGTGTTGCGCGCGAGGCTTTCCAGCGCGCATTGGCAATCTCGGGCGACTGATGCCGCTCGTTGCGCATTCCGATTTACCCACGTTCGCCGATTTGCGCGAGGGCGGGCACGAAATGCTGAGCCTCGATCGTGCTGTTCACCAGGATATTCGCGAACTGCATATCGGGTTCCTCAATATGATGCCGGATGCGGCCTTGCAGGCGACGGAGCGACAGTTCATTCGGCTGGTAGGCAGCTGCAATCGGATTGCCCAGTTCTTCGTTTACCCGTTCTCCTTGCCAGCACTTGAGCGCAGTGACGCAACCAGGACTTACATCGAGCGCTATTACAGTTCTTTTGAAGAACTGCGTGAGCAGGGTCTGGACGCGCTGATCATCACCGGTGCAAATGTTGCGAACCCGCATCTGGAGCAGGAAAAGTTCTGGGAGCCGTTGCTTGAGGTTGTTGGTTGGGCGCAGAACAACGTGACCTCCATACTCTGCTCGTGCCTTGCGACCCATGCGCTGCTGAAACACCTGCACGGTATTGAAAGACAACCCCTGCCTGCCAAGCGCTGGGGCGTCTACAGTCACCGCACCCGTCTGCAACAACACCCGCTATTGCGTGAGATCAACACGCGCTTCGACGCGCCGCACTCACGCCATAACGATATTTCACGTGAGCAACTCGAGGCGGCAGGACTGACGGTGCTGGCTGAGAGTGAGGACGGCGGCGTGCATCTGGCAATCAGCCCCGACCAGTTCCGGGTAATCTATTTTCAGGGGCATCCGGAGTATGACTACAACAGCTTGCTCAAAGAGTACAAGCGTGAAGTCCTGCGGTACGTCAGTGGGCAGCTGGATTCGCCGCCGCCGTTCCCGGCGCATTACTTCAGCCGCGAGGCGGAGCATATAGCTGCGGCCTATATCGATAGTGCAAAAAACAGTTTGCAGCGCGGTGAGCCGCTGCCAGACTTCGACGAGCAGGTCTTTGAACCGCTGCTCGACAATACGTGGGGCGATACGGCGAAAGCGATCGTCAACAACTGGCTGGGCCTCGTCTATCAAACGACGAATCTCGACAGGACAAAGCAGTTCATGGACGATATCGACCCCAAAGACCCTCTTGGTATTCACGCAAGGAATCAACAATGAAAGACGAGACACTCGCTACGCACGCCGGTTTCAAATCGGACCCGACGACAAAATCGGTAACGGTGCCTATCTATCAGACGGTCGCCTACGAATTCGATAATGCGCAGCACGGGGCGGATCTGTTCAACCTGGCCGTTGAGGGAAATATCTATACGCGCATCATGAATCCCACGGTCGATGTACTCGAACAGCGATGCGCGGCACTCGAGGGTGGTATCGCCGGTCTCGCACTTGCGTCCGGAAGCGCGGCTGTCAACTACTCGATTCTGAATATCGCCGAGAAAGGCAACAACATTGTCTCGGTGCCGCTGCTGTACGGCGGCACCTACACATTGTTCAAACATATGCTGCCACGCCAGGGCATCGATGTTCGGTTTGCGGCCGACGATAGCGTCGCTGCCATGCAGGCTTTGATCGATGACAAGACGACCGCGGTTTTTTGCGAGTCGATCGGCAACCCCGCGGGGAATATCGTGGATCTCGAGGCGCTCGCGACAATGGCGCACGCCAATGGCGTGCCGCTCATCGTCGACAACACGGTGGCAACGCCATCATTGATCAAGCCGATAGAGTGGGGCGCCGACATTGTTGTCGATTCGCTGACCAAGTACATGGGTGGGCATGGCAACTCGCTCGGTGGCGTCATCGTGGATAGCGGTGAGTTTCCGTGGGCGGAGCATGCTGAGCGTTTCCACATGCTGACGCAGCCTGAGGATTCATATCACGGCGTTGTTTATACCGAAGCGTTTGGAGCGGCGGCTTACATCGGCCGTGTGCGCACCGTGGCCTTGCGTAACACCGGCGCAGCTTTGAGCCCAATGAACGCGTTCTTGATTCTGCAAGGCATGCAGACACTGCCGTTGCGCATGGAGCGCCATTGCGAAAACGCGTTAGCCGTTGCGAAATACCTGCAGCAGCATCCACGTGTTGACTGGGTCAACTTTGGCGGCTTGCCGGAGTCGCCGTATTTTGAGCTTGCGCTGAAATACGCGGGTGGCAAGCCCTCGGCACTGCTGACGTTTGGCATCAAAGGTGGCTTCGATGCCGGCGTGAAGTTCTACGACGCGCTCAACCTGTTCCTGCGACTGGTCAATATCGGCGACACCAAGTCGCTGGCTGCGCACCCGGCATCCACGACGCACCGACAACTGTCGGAAGAAGAACTGGACGCTGCCGGTGTGACGCCGGACATGATTCGACTGTGTGTCGGTATCGAGCACATCGACGACATTATTGCGGACCTGGAGCAGGCGCTGGCCGCTGCGGGTTAAGACGTTATGGGTGTGTCGGGACGTCAGCCAGCGTGCCGCGATTCCAGCGTGTTGGCAACGTCAGCAAGACTGAGGTCGTGGCTGGCCAGCAGGACGATCAGGTGATAAACGAGATCCGCTGCCTCGTTTAAGGTCTCGTCTTTGTCGCCGGTGACCGAAGCGAGCGCAACCTCCACACCTTCTTCGCCGACTTTCTGCGCAATGCGTTTGGCGCCTGCGGCCGCCAGGCGGGCGGTGTAGCTTTCATCGCGCGGATTTTGCAGGCGTTCGCGCACAATGTTTTCGAGTTTCGCCAGAAACATCAAATCAGAATTGCTCACAAACGGCTCCTAGGTTCGCATGACAATGGCGTGATCGCCGAGATGGCGCTTGAGGTCGCCAATGTTGATTTCCGCACTGTGAAAGACACTCGCGGCCAGAGCGCCGTCCACGCGCGCACGTTCAAAGACGTCCACAAAATGACTCATGGCGCCGGCCCCACCTGACGCGATCAGTGGCACGTCACAGACTTGCCTGACGGCGGCCAGCTGGGCCACGTCGTAACCCTCGCGTACACCATCCTGGTTCATGCAGTTGAGTACTATTTCTCCGGCCCCTCGGCGTTGCACCTCTTGCACCCACTCGAGTGTCGTCCGTTCAGCAGTCGCGGTCTTGTCAGGATCGCCGGTAAGCTGGTACACGGCATAGTCGCCGTGTTCTTCACGGCTGTCGATGCCGATCACCACGCACTGGGAGCCGAAGCGGCGCGCGAGCTCGGTAATCAGGTTGGGGTCTGCCAAAGCCGGCGAATTGATCGAGATCTTGTCCGCGCCCTTTGTTCAGCACATCCTCCGCCGCCGCAACGCTGCGAATACCACCGGCGACACAGAAGGGAATATCCAGCACACGTGCCACGCGGCTGACCCAGCTGCGGTCGACGCTGCGATCGTCCGGGCTTGCGGTGATGTCGTAGAACACGAGCTCGTCCGCGCCCTCGGCACAGTAACGCTCGGCAAGTTCCAGGATGTCACCCACGATGCGGTGGTTGCGAAACTGCACGCCTTTGACGACCACGCCGTCGCGCACATCGAGACAGGGAATTATGCGTTTTGCCGGAATGACGCAACCTCCTTGTCGCTGATGGCTCCATCCAGCAGGGCGCGGCCGGTGATCGCCGCCGGCAGGCCGAGTCGCTGCAGCTGCCTGAGATCATCGGCATGACGTACGCCGCCGGAGGCTTGCAGAGCGAGCGTCGGATAGCGCTCCAGAATTTCCTGGTACAGGCTGAAATTCGGCCCGGTCATGGCGCCATCACGAGCCACGTCGGTGCACAGGACATGCTGTATACCCGCGTCGGCGTAATGTATCGAGACAGTCCCAGAGAGACACGCCGGCCGATTGTGTCCAGCCATGCGTCGTTAACATGGGCAGACCGCTCTCATCGATTTTGACGTCGAGGGCGAGGACGATACGTTCGGCACCGAATTCTGCGATCCAGGGCTTTACCGTGTCGGGTTCTTTGATGGCAACGCTGCCAAGGACGCAGCGGCTGACCCCATGAGCTAGCCATTGCGCAACGACATCGCGATTACGAATGCCACCGCCGAGCTGGATCTCAAGCCCCGATTCGGCTGCAATTTCTGCGACGATCGCACGATTCTCCTGTTTGCCCGTGCGCGCGCCATCCAGGTCGACGATGTGCAGATCGCGAACGTGCAGCGCTGAAAAGCGCCGACCGATCGCCGCCGGGTCCGAGCTGTACTCGGTTGTCTGGTCAAAATCGCCTTTGAACAATCGCACGCAGGCGCCATCCTTGAGATCAATAGCGGGAATGATCCTCATGCGTTCGACCCCAGAAAATTCTCTAACAATCGTGCGCCGGCGGCCGACGAGCGCTCCGGATGAAATTGGGTGGCGACGAAATTCTTGTAACGAATCGCGGCAGAGAAAGGCTGGCCATGTTCCGCCGTAGCGATGGTTACGTCGGACACGGGCAGTGCGTAGCTGTGCAGAAAATAGAAGAAACTGTCGTCATCGATTCCCTCCATGACGGCGTCGTCCCCGATCTTGTGCGTTGCACACCAGCCCATGTTCGGCACTGGATAATCCGCTGACACTGCGAGCTTCGCAGCGACGCCCGGCACAATGCCGAGACACGCGACATCTTCCTCCGCCGAGCCTTCAAGCAGGAGCTGCATACCGAGGCATATGCCCAAAACGGGTTGTTCCAGCTCGCGAATAACGTCGACGAGCCCGGCGTCCTGGAGCCGCTGCATCGCGTCCTTTGCTGCACCAACGCCGGGCAACAAAACGCGTTCGGCGTTGCGGATGATCGTCGCGTCCGTCGTGAGCTCCGCTTCGCGGCCCAGCCGCTCGAAGGCGTAGAGCAATGACGCAATGTTGGCGCCGCCGCTATCAATGATCGCAACCCGACTCATCGCATCAGCTCAACGTGCCCTTGGTCGATGGCAGCTCCGCGCCATCGCGTGCAATGGCTTGCCGCAGGGCTCGGCCGGTTGACTTGAAGCACGCCTCGATCATGTGATGGGTGTTCTGGCCTGTGACTTCGATATGCAGCGCCGCACGCAACGAGTCAGCCAGCGAGTGAAAGAAGTGTTCGACCATCTCAGTCGACATTTCACCGACGCTGCTACGTGGAAACTGTCCGACAAATTTGAACGCGGAGCGACCCGACAGGTCGAGCGTCACGCGCGCTTCGCTCTCGTCCATCGGCAACAGGAAACCATAGCGCCCGATACCGACCTTGTTACCCAGTGCCTGGCGCAACGCGGTACCCAGGCAAATAGCGGTGTCTTCGACCGTGTGGTGCTCGTCGATCTCAAGGTCCCCGTCGCAACGCAAGGTCAGCCCGAATCCGCCGTGGCGCGCGATCTGCTCCAGCATATGATCATAAAACCCGATGCCGGAATGAATCGCCGTTTGCGCGGTGGAATCCAGGTTGACGCGTACCGAAATACGGGTCTCGTTCGTGTTGCGCTCGACGACCGCAACCCGGTCTGCGTAGCAAAGCTCCTCGAGGAGTGCAGGCCAGCTCAGCGATGGCTCATCGGCTGCGTTGATCAGGAGCCCGCGCACGCCGATGCGCTCAGCCAGCTGCATATCGGTTTGCCGATCGCCAATGACTGCCGAGCCGCCCAGATCGATGTCGGTCGCCGCAAGATAACGCGTCAGCAATCCGGTTCGCGGTTTGCGGCACTCGCAGTTGTCGGCAGGCAAATGCGGACAGATAAAGACGTCATCGAACGTAATCCCCTGGCTCGAGAACAGGTTCATGACATGGTCGTGACACTTGTCAAAATCGACCTGCGGAAATGCTGCAGTGCCGAGGCCGTCCTGGTTACTTACCATCACCAGCCGATAGCCGTGCTTTTTGAGCTCGAGCAAAGCGGGCATGACGCCGGGCACCAGGCGTATCTTGTCCAGCGCGTCCACCTGGAAGTCGTGCGGTTCTTCGATCAGTGTCCCGTCGCGATCGACAAACAGTACTTTCGCGGCCATCGTTATTGCTCCTCCAGCTCGGCGAGTGCGCTTAGTAATGCATCATTTTCCGCAACGCTGCCTACCGATATACGAACACAATCGGCGAGATCGCCACCGAAGTAACGCAGCAGGATTCTGCGCTCGGCGCAGTGCTGCATGACCCGCTGCGCGTCGGCTACCTGCACCAGGAAAAAGTTGCCCGCGCTGGGCCAGATCCGTTTGACGAAGTCGTACTTCGCTATGGTTGCGATCAGGCGCTCGCGCTCGGCGACGATCCCCTCGACGGCTGCCGCGGCTTGCGTCAGCCGCTCGTTCTGCAGCGCATCCTCGACACACTCGACGACGGGGGTTGCCAGCGCATAGGGTGACTGCACTGCGCTCAACATGCGGATGACAGGTTCCTGCCCGATGACCGCCCCACAGCGAGCGCCAGCCAGCGCGAGCGCTTTCGACAAAGTCCGCAGGACCAGCAGATTGGGGTAACGCTTGAGCAATTCGACTGTGCTCGCCGCATCACCAAACTCGATATAAGCCTCGTCCACGACAACGGCCGAACGGTTCGCACGTTTTTCCAGCAGTTTTTCAAGGTCCGCGCGCGGCACGGTCGTGCCGGTCGGGTTGTTGGGTGAGCAGATGAAGATCAGGCGCGTATCGCTTTCACAGGCCGCCAGTAAGGTATCCATGTCAATGGCGAAGTCTTTCTCCGGATGGGTTGGCACCTCAATGACTTTGGCCCCTTGCACGGCGGCGTAGTGCCGATACATCGAGAAGGTGGGCGAGGTCGTCAATACGCTGTCGCGCCCGGCGCGGCAGAACGTTCGTACGAGGAGGTCAATGGCTTCACTGGAGCCGCGCGTCACCAGCAGTTGGTCAGTGTCGCAGCCAAAGCGCGAGGCCAGGGCGGCCTGCAGCTGCCCGGGCCGCACTTCCGGATAGCGATTCAGCGGTCGCCGAAAGCGGTCATCGCGGTCACGACGCGGCGACTCGTTCGCGTTCAGCCGAATAGTATCGTCGACCTGCTGCGCTGCCGCGTACGCGTGCAACGCCTGAATCTCCGGGCGGGCAAGTTCCACGAGACTCATGCCGGTTCCTTAAGCCTGATGGTGACGGCCGCCGCGTGGGCATCGAGACCCTCCATCCCGGCAAGGCTCAATACCGCCGGTGAGATACCCTCCAGGCCCTCGCGTGATAATTCCTGAATCGTCATCTGGCGCATGAACTGGTCGACGCCCAGGCCGCTGTAGGTTCTGGCAAACCCATAGGTGGGCAAGACGTGATTCGTGCCGCTGCAATAGTCGCCAACGGCTTCAGGTGTCCATGGACCGACGAACACCGAGCCGGCATTGCGCAGCTGTGGCAAGACCGTACGCGGCTCGTCGACCTGGAGTATCAGGTGTTCGGGAGCGTATTGATTGCTGAGCGCAACCGCCATATCGAGGTCATCAACCAGGAATATTCTGGAGTGCTCCAGGGCCAGTGACGCAATTTCGGCGCGGCTGAGGTCGGCAAGCTGCGCCTGCAGGGCCACGTTAACGTCCTCGGCCAGCGCTGCGCTGGTGGTCACAAGAACGACCTGGGAGTCGCTGCCATGTTCCGCCTGCGAGAGCAGGTCGGAGGCCACGAATTCGGCAGAGGCAGTGTCATCAGCAATCACCAGGACTTCAGACGGTCCTGCCGGCATGTCGATGGCAGCCCCGTGTGCGTCTATGCTGACCAAGGTCTTGGCACTGGTCACCCAGGCATTGCCCGGGCCGAATATCTTGCAGACTTTTGGAATGCTCTCCGTGCCGTAGGCCATCGCTGCAATGGCCTGTGCGCCACCGACCTTGTAGATCTCGGTGACCCCGGCGCGCGACGCGGCCGCGAGCACCGCTGCGTTGGCCGCGCCATTCGACTGCGGCGGTGTGCACAGAATACGCGTCGGGCAGCCGGCAATTGCGGCGGGCACTGCAAGCATGATCGCGGCGGAGGGCAGCGGCGCGGTGCCGGCCGGTACGTAGAGTCCGACCGCGTCCAGCGCGTGGCTGACTCTCTCGCAGACGACGCCGGGCATGGTCTCAACCCTGATCGCGGTCGGCCGCTGCTGTTCGTGGAAGCGGCGCACGTTGTCGATCGCGAGATCGATCGCGGCCAGTTGCTCATGGGACAGTTGTGCAATAGCGGCCTCGATTTCGGCTTTGCTGACGCGCAGATCACTGACATCAGCACCATCGAATTGCAGCGTGAGCTCGCGCAAAGCGGTGTCTCCGCCGGCCCGCACCTGCGCAATGATTGCGGCGGTCGTCGCGCGAATACCGTCATCGTCCGCGACGGAGGGGCGCTCGAGCAACGCGTCTCGCGCCGCACTATCGAGTTCTGACCACTGGTTGATCGCGATCTTCATCATTCAGGCCAGCATCTTCTCAACGGGTAACACCAGCAGCGAGCTGGCACCCGCCGCTTTCAGGTTCTCGAGCGTCTCCCAGAACACGTTCTCGCGACAAACCGCGTGCACAGCGACCTTGTCGTCGACGCCGTCCAGCGGCAGCACGGTCGGCGCTTCGGAGCCCGGCAGTAATCTGCGGATTTCGGGCAGCGCCGAGCGGGGCGCGTGCAGCATGATGTATTTGCTCTCGTGAACCTGCAATACCCCGTCGAGCCGCTGCAAAATCTTGTCGACCAGCGCCTGCTTCTCGTCGCCAAGCGGCGCCTGGGTCTGGATGACAACGGCTTCGCTATCGAGCAGTCGGTCCACTTCCCTGAGGCCGTTGGCCTTCAGCGTGCTGCCGGTGGAAACCAGGTCGCAGATGAAGTCGGCGCGGCCGAGCTTCGGCGCAATCTCCACGGCCCCGGAGAAATACACGGTCTCTGCCTGGACGTTATTTTTCTTTAGAAATTCGTTGAGAATACCGACATAACTTGTTGCTATCTTTGTATTTTGCAACGAACTTGGTCCGGTATAGGTGGCGCCGTCCGGCGCAGCGAGGGCCAGCCGGCAATGGCCGAAATCGAGCTCGTAAATCTGCTTGAAGAGCGCCTGGCGTCCTTCCGCCAGCAGGTTGAGGCGTTTCTCTTCGACAACATTCAGGCCGACGATGCCGAGGTCGCAGACGTCCTCAATGACGAGCCCCGGAATGTCATCGTCGCGGACCAGCAGCAGATCGATGGGCATGTTCTCGCCATAGCAGATGAGCTGGTCTTTGCTCTTGGTGATTTTCAGGCCGCATCGCTCAAGGAGGTCAATCGAGTGATCAGTCAGACGGCCGGTTTTTTGCACCGCAATCTGTATGCGCTGCTCTTTGTTTTCCATGGGGGTTCCTTAGTGAGACGCGCGGGTGTTGTTACTGGCGTGGCGGGTACGTTCGATTGCGGTGCGGTAGCCGCCAAAACCATCGGTTAGAAAACGTGCGACCCGACCGATGGTCGTGACACTCACTCCCGTCAATTCGTGGATCTTGCGGTAGGGCAGGTCCTGGCCCAGGTATGCAACCACCTGCCAGCGGTCAACCAGGGCCTGCAGCTCGGCCGGCGTGCACAGATCCTTGAGGAATGAGCGACACTCATTCACGTTCTCGAGGCTGATGAGTGCCTCGAAAAGCTGGTCTTCGGCCGCTTTCTGCTGCCGCTCGGTGTCGTGTCGATTTGGTTTCATAATGAATCAATGTATTAACGTGTTAGTACACTAATGCATTAATTGAAGAATGACAACCCCCGTGGGATAGTGAATTCTGAAAGTAAATACCGATGAAACTAAATAGTTTGAAAACAGGGACTTGACCGTGGTGCCCGGGCTGTCATACAGTCACCGCTACTCATCGAGACCGGTCGAGGGATAGGCCCGACGACGCCGGGGCAACCAGCGGAGCTAACCACTCCGAAAAGGTGCCAACTCCTGCGGTGCTAAGCGAAATTCGCCAAAGCATCGAAAGATGAGGGTTACTGCAACGAACCGGTCACGTATCGGACGAAGGGCAGAACTCCCTCCCTTGCGGGCTTCGCAGGGTTCCGATGAGAAGGTATTGGAATCGACCAGCGGAGACCGACAATGACATCCTCAGCCAGTAAAGCGACCTGCGCCGTGCGTGCGTCCATAGAATCGGATACACAACATGGTGCGGTAGTACCGCCTCTGCATCTCTCCTCAAATTTTGCGTTTGCCGGGTTTGGTGAGAAACGAGAATACGACTACACGCGCTCGGGCAACCCGACGCGAGACGCGTTAGCCGATGCGCTCAATGAGCTTGAGGGTGGGGCAGGCGCGGTAGTCACATCGTCCGGCATGGCGGCCCTGACGCTGCTGACGCAGCTGCTGGAACCCGGTGACACGATCATCGCACCGCACGACTGCTACGGCGGTACCTTTCGGCTCTTCGAACAACAGTCGCGCAAAGGGCTTTTCAATGTGCGGTTCGTCGATCAGACGAATCTGGAGGACCTTGAAGAAGCATGTGCTTGTGGGCCGAAGATCATCCTGACCGAGACGCCATCCAATCCACTGCTGCGAGTTTCTGACATCGAAAAAATCGCGGCTATTGCCAAGGGCTGCGGCGCGCTGTTTGCTGTCGATAACACGTTCTTGTCGCCTGCGTTACAAAACCCGATCGAGTTTGGCGCCGACCTGGTGATTCACTCCACCACGAAATACATCAACGGGCACAGCGACGTGGTCGGGGGCTGCGTCATCGCAGCGACGGAAGAGCTTGCCGAACAGATGAGTTACTGGGCCAACTGTATCGGCATTACCGGCGCACCGTTCGACAGCTTTTTGACGTTGCGCGGCATTCGTACGCTGCATCCGCGAATTCGCCAGCACGAGGAAAGCGCACGCATTCTCGCTGATCTTCTGAACGAACACGATCTGGTCGATACGGTTTATTACCCAGGCCTGGAGTCTCATCCCAGGCCATGAGATTGCCAAACGGCAGCAACGGGGTTTCGGCGGCATGGTCAGCTTCGAGATTGCCGGTGGCGAAGCCGCTATCCGGGCTTTCGTCGAGCACCTTCAGTATTTCTCACTCGCAGAGTCCCTGGGCGGCGTGGAGAGCCTCGTTTGTCATCCGGCATCCATGACGCATGCACCGGTCAGTGAGGACGCTCTGCGGGCGGCAGGTATCAAGCCGAACCTGGTCAGGCTGTCGGTCGGCCTCGAATGCAGTGAGGATCTGTCAGCCGATCTGCTGCAAGCGCTCGAGGCGTCACGCGCGGCCGTCTCGATACAGCCTCTCGAGGTTGTCTGCGGCTAGGCGGCGCCCAGGTTACTGACGATGGCCGCGGTCATCGTCTCGGTCGAGACGCTCGCTTCATTGTTGGCGGCGATATCGGCCGTCCTTGCCCCGGCAGCGATGGTGCGGCCGATCGCGTTTTCGATGTCGGCCGCTTCTTGCTCAAGTTGCAGGCTGTAACGCAGCAACAGTGCAGTGCTCGCGATCGTGCCGCACGGGTTCGCGATACCCATGCCGGCGATATCAGGCGCCGAGCCATGAATCGGCTCATAGAGGCCGCGGGTAGAGTCACCCAGCGACGCTGACGGCAGCATGCCCAGCGAACCCGCCAGCATGGAAGCCTCGTCGGTCAGGATGTCGCCAAACATATTCTCGGTAACGATGACGTCAAAATCGCTCGGGCGACTCAGCAAGTGCATTGCGGCGGCGTCGACGAGCAGCGTTTCCAGGGCGATGTCAGGAAATTCGGCTGCCATGACGCGATCAGTCGTTTCCCGCCAAAGCCGGGAGGTTTCAAGAACGTTGGCCTTGTCGACCGAACAGAGTTTGCCGCGGCGCGCAGTCGCAAGGCGTGCCGCAACTCGCACGATGCGCTCGATTTCATGCGTGTGATAGACGCACAGATCGCTGGCCGAAGTCTTGTCACGGGTCTTCTCGCCGAAATAGATGCCGCCGGTCAGTTCCCGCACGACGAGCAAATCAACACCTTTGAGTATGTCCGGACGTAGTGGTGATGCGCCCGCGAGTTCCTTGTAGATCTTGACGGGCCGAAGGTTGGCGTAAACACCGAGAACCGAGCGCAGCTTTAAAAGACCCTGTTCCGGGCGTATAGCAGCGCCGGGATCCGACCATTTCGGCCCGCCCACGGCACCGAGCAGGACCGCATCGCTGCGCTCGCAGCTTTGTACCGTCGCTGGTGGCAACGGCTCGCCGCAGGCATCAATGGCCGCGCCGCCGATGAGCTCTTCCTCGAACTTGAAACGGTGACCGTATTTATGCGCAACGGCTTCCAGCACCTGGCGTGCGCCGCTGACAACGTCCGGCCCGATGCCGTCGCCTGGCAGGAGCGTGATTACGGCTTCCAACTGCGTGTCTCCTCGAAGCGTTCGATGGCCGGCAATTGTTGTTGCAGGAAACCCAGCTGGTCAATACCTTCTACGAGGCAGTGCCTGGCAAAGCCATCGATCGGAAATTCGACCTGGCGGCCGTCCGGTAGCGTCAGTGTCGCCGACGGTATGTCGATGCTGAGTTGCACGCCGGGGTTGTCCAGCAGCCAGCGATGCGTCTCCGCTTCGACAATCACGGGAATAAAACCGTTCTTCAGGGAGTTGTTCCGAAATATGTCGGCAATCTCGGTTGAGATAACTGCTCGCAGACCGTAGTCGAGGAGTGCCCACGGGGCGTGTTCCCGCGACGAGCCACAGCCAAAGTTCCTGCCGGCAACCAGGATCTGGCAGCCCTTGGCGGCCGGTTTATTGAGCGGGAAGTCCGCGTTCTCCGCACCGTCCTTGTTGTAGCGCAAATCAAAGAACGCATTTTTCCCGAGCCCCTCGCGCGAGGTCGTTGTCAGGAATCGCGCGGCAATAATCTGGTCCGTGTCGATGTCGTTGGTCGGCAATACCACGGTGCGCGACTCGATGCGCGTAACGGGATTCATGACAGTGTTCTCGGGTCAGTAACTCGACCGCAGACCGCCGATGCCGCCGCTGTCGCCGGGCTTGCGAGGATCGTGCGCGCGCCGACACCCTGGCGCCCTTCAAAATTGCGATTGCTGGTGCTGACGCTGAGTTTCCCCTGCGGCACCGTGTCCCCGTTCATGCCGATGCACATCGAACAGCCGGCTTCGCGCCACTCAGCCCCCGCCGCAAGAATAATGCGATCCAGCCCTTTGGCTTCGGCCGCTTTCTTGACTTGCTGTGAGCCGGGTACGACCAGCATGCGCACACCGTCAGCAACTTTTCTGCCCTGCAGGATGCGGGCCGCTTCTTCGATGTCGGACAGGCGTCCGTTCGTACAGCTGCCAACGAACACGACGTCGACGCTCTTATCAGTCATCGGTTTGCCCGACTCGACACGCATGTAGTCAAGGGCCTTCTTGAAGCTGGGGTCATTGCCGCCATCGGGCACCGGATCATTGATGGCGACGACCATCCCGGGGTTGGTTCCGAACGTTACCATCGGCTGCAGCTCGCTGGCATTCAGCGTGACTATTTTATCGTGGCGCGCACCCTCATCGGTTGCCAGCTCCTGCCAGCGCACGACGGCCGCGTCCCAGTCCGGACCCTGCGGGGCGCGCGGGCGCTCGTGCAGGTAATCGAATGTCACCGTATCGGGGGCGATCATGCCGGCGCGGGCGCCGGCCTCTATCGACATGTTGCAAATCGTCATGCGGCCTTCCATGTCGAGCGCACGAATGGCCGCGCCCTGGAATTCAATGACATGACCCGTGCCACCGTCGACGCCGATTTTGCCAATGATCGCGAGAATGACGTCTTTCGCGGAGACGCCATCCGGCAACTGCCCATCGAGGTTAACGGCGAGCGTCTTCGGTTTTCTTTGCAGCAGACATTGAGTCGCGAGAACGTGCCCGACCTCCGTCGTACCAATGCCGAAGGCGAGGGCACCGAAGGCACCGTGGGTGCTCGAATGACTGTCGCCACAGACGATGGTCTTGCCGGGCTGCGTGGCTCCCAGTTCCGGGCCGATGACGTGCACGATGCCGCGCAAATCACTGTCGAACCCGAGCAGATCGATGCCGAACTCGTCGCAGTTTTTTTGCATCTGCCGAATCTGGTTGGCAGCAGATGGGCCGACAATCTCAATATCACGCAGGTTGCGAACCGGTGTTGTCGGTGTCGAATGATCCATGGTCGCGAGCGTCAAATCGGGCCGCCTGACCGCCAACCCGCGGTCGCGCAGGACTGTGAACGCTTGCGGCGTCGTGACCTCGTGAATGATATGCAGGTCGATGTAGAGGACGGCAGGAGTGGCCGCGGTCTCTTCGGCCACGATGTGATCGGACCAGACTTTTTCAAATAACGTCTTCTTCATTACAGGCGTCAGATGGTTGCCTGTTCCGGCGTTGGTCTGCCCGGGCCGGAGCGGCCGCTTTGCTGGCGACGCAGTATCCGGTTAATGACTTCAAGGCAGGCACGACAGCCGGCTTCGACGATATCGACGCTCGCGCCCCGACCGCGATAGCTTGCGCCTTCGTATTCGACAGTAACGGTTACCTCGCCCTGGGCATCTTCACCCATTGAGGCGCTGTGCAATTCGAAATTCTTGAGTGTCAGTTCGACGCCGGTCGCTTTTTCGAGTGCGAGAAAGGCGGCCGCGACAGGTCCGTCGCCGTGGGCCGTTTCGATGTTCTCCGAGCCGTCTTCGCCAATCAGGGTCACGGCAGACGTTGCCGGTTGATCCGTATGCGTCTGGACTTCCAGTGATTTGAGTATCCAGGGACCCGACGTAGCGCCATCAGCGTTCATGATGATCGCCTCGATATCACCGTCATAGACGTCTTTCTTTTTGTCCGCCAGTTTCTTGAACTCCTGAAACGCACGGTTGGTTTCAAACTCGTCCAGTTCGAAACCAAGTTCGGTGACGCGATCACGAAATGCGTGTCGACCGCTGTGCTTGCCGAGCACCAGGTTCGACTTGCTCAGACCGACATCCTCAGGCCGCATGATCTCGTAGGTCGACGCGTGCTGCAGCATGCCATGCTGGTGAATGCCGGCTTCATGCGCGAAAGCATTCTCGCCGACAATCGCCTTGTTGCGCGGCGTATGCATGCCCGTAATACTGGCTACCAGTCGCGACGTCGGGTACAGGCGTGTCGTGTCGATGCCCGTTTCCAATCCAAAAAATTCGGCGCGCGTTTTGATTGCCATGACAGCTTCTTCAAGGCTGCAGTTTCCCGCACGCTCGCCAATGCCGTTAATCGTGCATTCGATTTGCCGGGCACCGGCATTGACCGCTGCGAGGCTATTTGCGACTGCCATGCCGAGATCGTCATGACAATGCACGCTGAGCACGATGTCATCGATGCCAGGCACCTTGTCTCTCAGGTAATGAAAGAGCCGATCGAATTCGGCCGGCACGGTGTAGCCAACCGTATCGGGAATATTGACCGTGCTCGCACCGGCTTCAATCGCCGCGCTCACTACCTCGGCGAGGTAGGACAATTCCGTGCGCGAGGCATCCTCCGGCGAAAACTCGACATCGTCAACGAGCTCACGCGCCAGCTTGATGGCACTGACCGCGCTTTTGATTATTTCTTCCTTCGCCATCTTGAGCTTGTGCTCGCGATGAATGGCACTCGTGGCAACAAAAACATGGATGCGATGTTTGCGGGCGCCTTTGACTGCCTCGTAGACCTTTTGAATATCACCTGCATTGCAGCGTGCAAGTCCGCAGATAATCGGACCAAAGTCACGATCAGCAATGGCTTTGACCGACTCGAAGTCACCCGGTGAGGCCGCTGGAAAACCGGCCTCGATGATGTCGACCTTCAGTTCTGCAAGCGCTTTGGCAACACGCAGCTTTTCGTGAAGTGTCATGCTGCAGCCTGGCGCCTGCTCGCCATCGCGCAAGGTTGTATCGAAGATTCGAATGCGTTTGTCAGACATCGGTTTACTTCCTACGTAAAACGTTTGAGCCAGGTCAGTTGCTTCAGTCCTCCAGCCAATCCATGCGACCGCGCAAATCGGCACCGACTTTTTCGATTGGGTGCTCGAGGTCCGCATTCATCAACCGCTTGAACTCCGGCATGCCGTTTTCGTTTTCGGCAATCCAGTTGCGCGCAAACGTACCATTCTGAATATCGTTCAGGACGGCTTTCATCGCAGCGCGCGATGTATCGTCGACGACGCGCGGCCCGCTGACCATGTCGCCCCAGGCGGCGGTGTCGCTGATGAACTTGTGCATCTTGCGCAGCCCACCTTCATGCAGCAGGTCGACAATCAGCTTCAGCTCGTGCATGACCTCGTAATAGGCAACTTCGGGCTGGTAGCCGGCCTCAACCAGCGTTTCAAATCCGGCCACGATCAGCTCGGTGGCTCCGCCACAAAGCACGGCCTGCTCACCAAACAGGTCCGTCTCGGTTTCCTCGGCAAACGTGGTTTCGATGACACCCGCGCGAGCTCCGCCAATGCCAGACGCATAGGCGAGGGCGATCTTCAGCGCATCGCCGGTTGCATCCTGATGCACAGCAACCAGGCACGGTACTCCGTGTCCCTCTTTATATTGACGTCGGACCAGACCGCCCGGGCCCTTCGGGGCAATCAGAGCGACATTGAGATCGCTGCGGGGCTGCACCTGCTCGTAATGCACAGCAAAGCCGTGCGCGAACATCAGGGTCGCTCCCTGCTCGATATCGTCGACGACCGCCTTGTAAAGCGCCTTCTGGACCATGTCAGGCGTCAGGAACATCACAACGGTCGCGCCTTTTACTGCGTCGTTGGGCTCTTTGACTTTCAGGCCGTCAGCCTTCGCCTTCGCCCAGCTGCTGCCGGTGCTCCGCAAGCCCACGACAACGTTGAAACCGCTGTCCTTCAAATTGAGCGCGTGCGCGCGGCCCTGGCTGCCGTAGCCCAGGATGGTGACCTGGCGATCCGCCAGGGTGGAGTTGTCGACGTCTGCTTCCGAGTACATTTGCATGGTGTTTCCTCAAGCCTGATGCAATATCTAATTAATAAAAAACCCCACTATCCTCTTGGATGCGGGGTTTACGATGTCCAGAAAATGGATACGCGCTACCCGCGATGCCCCCCGCTAAGAAGCAGAGCAAGTCGAAATACGAGAGCTGGCAGCGAAATAATTTGAACGGGTTTCATAGCGCCGAATAATGTTTTAACGCCCTGGTGATGTCAACCGTTGTTTAATCAGTTACGACTGTTACCAAACAGTCTTTCTTAAGAAGCGCCGCTAAGCTTTTAAAACAAAACAATTATTTATTCCGGCGAACTCGACGCAACAGGCGCAGGCGCTGGCGGGCGCTGCGTCGCGGACGATTTTCCTGCCACAATGAGAAACACTTGTTTTTTACAGTATGAAGATCATCAGACTAGAGCTGCTGGTTCGGGCATCGCCTGAGGGTTGTACCTTATGTTGTTGTTAGGCTGGTGATCTTGCAAGCATGTGTTATTCTTGCCGCGTAAGTATCAGGGGAACTTGCAGAATTACAGAAAACAAATGGCAGGGGAAGTCCGTATCGGATTTCGGAACAGCCAACGAACGAAACGCAATCATCCATCGGACACACTGCATCCCTCTGAAGCAGATTTTAACAACATTACGACTTTAAGGAGCGTTCATGAATCGGTGCATAAGCAGCAGTCGGCGCATTACCGCAGCGTTATTCGCAACCACGGTTTTTGCGATTTCCGGCAGCGTTTTCGCCCAGACAGTCGATCAGGTCTTGCAGGCTGATCAACGACGATTAAATCTGGCTCAACAATCGCAGGAACGAATCAACAAAATTGTTGAAGGCACTCGTTCTCTCGAAGACCAGTATCGGGGCATAAACAAAGAAATCGACGGCCTTAAAGTTTACAACCGCCTGATGGCGGCTCAGGTCGAAGGCCAAAGCGCCGTTCTGGAAGACATCGCATTGTCGATGGACCAGATCGACGTCATTAACCGCCAGATCTTCCCGCTAATGGAGCGCATGATTGACGGACTCGAGCAGTCCGTGAAGCTTGACGTGCCGTTCCTGATGGCGGAGCGCACCAAGCGTGTTGAGGGTCTCAAGGCCGTCATGGAGCGTTCCGATGTCAGCGTTGCGGAGAAATTTCGCAAGGTGATGGAGGCTTTCCAGATCGAGAATGATTACGGCACTTCGTCCGAGTTCTATGAGCAATCATTGACGATCGACGGTGAAACGCGAGCTTTCAATATGTTGCGTATCGGCCGCATCGGGCTCTATTTCCAGTCTGACGACACCAAGGTCACCGGTCGCTGGGACAACGAGGCCCGCGACTGGGTCATCGATAATTCAGCGCGCAACGAAGTCCGCAAGGGACTTCGTATGGCCAGGCAGCTCATTGCGCCTGAGCTCATAATCGTTCCGGTTCCAGCAGCGGAGGCTTCTTAAATGAAACGTATTACACTCATAATCGCTGCCGGACTACTCAGTTTTGGTTTTGTGGGAACGGCGAGCGCGCAGGATGACGCTCGCAGTATGGGCGAGCTGCTCAAACTCATCGAACAAGGGCAGTCGCGTGACTCGCGTGAGGCGAGACAACGCGAAGCGACCTTCACCCAGAACAAGAACCAGCAGCAGTCGTTGTTGAACCAGGCGCGTGCCGAACGGACGCGCCAGGAAAACACGAGTTCGAAGCTGGAGCAGAACTTCGAGGAAAACCAGCAGGGCATCATCACTGCCCGGGCAGCCCTGGATGAGCGGCTTGGCGCCTTGAAGGAGCTGTTCGGCGTGCTACAGACCGTGGCCGGCGACGCACAGGGACGCTTCAACGCCTCTTTGACCGATATCCAGTATCCGGACCGCGACGAGTTCCTGTTTGCACTTGGCGATAAAATGGCCGGTGCCAGCAGCCTCGCATCCATCGAAGACATCGAAGAGCTGTGGCGGATGCTGCAGCAGGAAGTCTACGAGTCCGGTCGCGTTGTGCGCTTCAATCACATGGTGACAAAAGCGGACGGGCAGCAAGGCGAAACCGAAGTCATTCGCGTCGGTACGTTTAACCTGGTCTCTGATAACGGCTATCTCGAGTACAACCCGGGCGAAGGCTCGATCTCTGAGTTGGTTCGCCAGCCAGAAGGTCGCTACCTGGGTACGACGGATGCGATGATGTCCGCGGATGGCGGCAGCGTTGAATTCGGCCTTGACGTAACTCGTGGTGGCATCCTCGGATTGTTGGTCGAATCGCCAACGCTGAGAGATCGCATCGAGCAGGGCGGCATCGTCGGCTACTGCATTATTGCCCTTGGCATCATCGGCCTCCTGATTGCAATCGCACGCTGGTTTGCGCTTACCAACGCCAGCCGCAAGGTTACGGCGCAGCTGAAGCGCGACACGGCCAGCACCGACAATCCGTTGGGCCGCGTTCTTGCTGCTTACGAAAGCAACAAGGGGGCGGATACCGAGACCATGGAGCTCAAACTTAGTGAGGCGGCGCTGAAGGAAATGCCGTCTCTCACCAAGGGGCTGCTCTTTATCAAGGTGGTTGCCGCAGTGGCGCCGCTCATGGGACTGCTCGGAACCGTTACCGGCATGATCAAGACCTTCCAGGTGATCACGTTGTACGGTGCCGGCGATCCGAAGATGATGGCTGGCGGTATCTCGCAGGCATTGATGACGACGGTACTCGGTCTGGTTGTAGCTATTCCGATGGTATTGCTGCACACGGTGGTTAGTGGTCAGAGTCGTAAGATCGTCAACGTCCTTCAGTCTCAGAGCGCTGGCCTTGTGGCTCAGCACTCCGAACGGAAAGGCTAACGCGACTGAGGAGTCAACATGCTTTGGATTGCTGATAGCTTCGAAGCGATACGAGACTTCATGAGTCTGGGTGGCCCGGTGCTCCGGGTCATCGCAGTGACCATATTTCTGATGTGGGTCCTCATCACCGAGCGGCTTCTGTATTTCCGCACGTCGATGAATGCAATGTCCCGCCAGATTCATGACAATTGGGAGTCACGCACCGAGCGCCGTTCATGGAATGCCGCGCAAATTCGCGAGTTGATGATTTCGCAGTTCAGCGAAGCCACCAACAGGGGTATCACCATGATTCAGACGCTGGTCGCACTGTGTCCGTTGCTGGGACTTCTCGGCACCGTGACCGGCATGATCAGCGTGTTCCAGGTGATGGCTGTTTCCGGTTCCGGCAATGTTCGGGCCATGGCAGCCGGCGTCTCTCAGGCGACCGTGCCGACCATGGCCGGTATGGTAGGCGCGCTCTCAGGCGTTCTTCTGGTCACCCTGTTAACCCGCCGAGCGGCACGTGAAGTCGAGTTCCTCGAGGATTCGCTTACGATGGATCACTAAAGGACACTCGCGATGCGCAAACATCTGGATGACATACATGCCGACGAGGATGAAAATGAGATCAACCTGACGCCGATGCTTGACGTCGTGTTCATCATGCTCATCTTCTTCATCGTTACGGCATCCTTCATCAAGGAATCCGGGATTGATGTGAATAGACCCGATGCCCCGGTAACGGAGAGCAAGCCGGAAAATGCCAACATTCTTGTTGTGATCAATGCAAATGACGAAATCTGGATTGATCGTCGGCTGATCGACCCGCGGGCTCTGCGTGCAAATATTGAGCGCATGCATGCGGAGAATCCCCAGGGTTCTGTCGTGATAAGAGCTGACAAAGCCTCGACTAACAAAATGCTGGTGACGGTGATGGACTCGTCGCGTAACGCGGGCGTCTATAGCATCTCAATAGCTCAATAGCTGCCCAGAAATGAGCCAGGCTCAACAGGACTAGATTTATGCGAAAGAAAAGTGGCTCGATGCACCAGGAAGAGGAAGAGAACGAGATCAATTTGACGCCAATGCTTGACGTCGTTTTTATCATGTTGATCTTCTTTATCGTCACCGCGACCTTTATCAAGGAAGCTGGCATACAGGTGGAGCGGCCCGATACCGTGACCGCCGACAGCCAGGATGACGCCTCGATCCTGATCGCTATCAGTCCGAACGATGAGATCTGGATCGATCGTCAGAAAAGAGACCCGCGCGCGGTGCGTAGCCTGCTCGAACGCTTACACGCTGAAAACCCGAAGGGCTCTATCGTCATTCAGGCTGATGAAGAATCAACCCACGCCACGCTGGTGACGGTTATGGACGCGGCCAAAGCGGCAGGGGTCAAGAATGTGTCAATCGCCACCGACAATGATTAGGAACCCGGCTTTCGTACGGTAGTCAAAACAGTAAGGTCGGGAGGCACCGAGAGTTCAGGTCGCGCCCGCTGAGGAGAGGTTAGAGCATGATAGGTCGTTATGTTTTTTCGATTGTGATCGGTACGGTCGTGACGTTGAGTCTGTTGTTTGTGATGCAATTACTCATCGTGACAGGTAAGGCTGCGCTGACCAAACCTCGTGACCGGGCGAAACTGGAATTCGTTCGTGTAAAGCGCAACGAAAACATCAACACAGAAGACCTGACTCCCGAGAAGCCGCCGAAACCACCTGAGACGCCGCCAGAAACGCCGCCGCAGGAAATGGACAACATCGATCCGGACGCGCCGAGTATTTCGGTCGCAGCGCCGACGGTTGAGGCAAATACCGAAATCGGTGGCCCGGGTGGCATGAACATTGCCGAGGGTGACTATTTGCCAATTGTCCGCGTGGCGCCGGTGTATCCGGCCCGTGCGTTATCCCGCGGCCTCGAGGGCTTTGTAGACATGAGTTTCACTGTGACCACAGCGGGAACCGTCAAGGACCCGATTGTGCTGCAGTCGTCGAGCAGTCTGTTCGAACGTGCGGCCATTCGTGCCGTGCTGAAGTTCAAATACAAACCGCGAGTGGTCGATGGTGTTCCGGTCGAGGTGGCCGGCGTGAAAACGCGCATTTCATTCCAGCTCGAGGAATAACGATCGCATTGTTTTAGTAAGACCAGGGTTGAGCGAGACAAGCTATTGCTTATGCACCGACAGAGGGTTTCTTTTTGACATGAATATCAGAATCAAACACGGAATTGCTACCCGTTTTTGCCTGGCGCTGATTGTGGGCGTTTTGGCTGTCGGCACTGCCAACGCTCAGAGTCAAAGGGCGACCGACGAAGATCGCGATAAGACGAAGACCAAGCAGGCGCAGGCAGTCAGCAAGGAAGTCTACGAGAAGATCCAGAAGGCTCAGGAGCTGGTTGACGCAAAGGACTACAACGGTGCCTTGCGATCGCTCAATAACCTCTACAACCCCGACAAGCTGACCGAATACGAACAGGCGAATGTTCTGAATTATCTCGGTTTCGTCTACTACAACAAGGACGACGTCGGGAACGCGATCCGTACCTACGAAAAGATGCTGGCCATACCTACGCTCGAAGAGCAAATGGCGAAACAGACGACTTTTACGGTGGCACAGCTCCTGACGATGGAAGAGCAGTATTCAAAAGCGCTGTCACGTCTGGATAAGTGGTTCACGATGGAGAGCAACCCGGCACCGGAGCCCTTTATCCTCAGGGCGCAGGTTCTGTATAACCTCAATCGCTACGCAGAGATGATTTCGCCGATCGAAAATGCCATGCGCGTTGCGAGAGAACGCAACAAGCCGGTTAAGGAAGACTGGTACGGCTTGCTTAACTTCGCTTATTTCCAGCAAGAGAATTACGCCAAAGTCCGTGATATTCAGAAGATTCTGCTGCAGAACTGGCCGAAAGCCCGTTACTGGAAATCGCTCGCAGGCGCGTATACCGAACTCGGCGAAGACGAAAAACTGATCTACGCCTATGATGCAGCGCATACGCAGGGGATGCTCGAGAAAGATACCGAGTTTGTGACGATGGCACAGCTTTACCTGCAAGCGGAGGTTCCTTACAAAGCTGCCAAACTACTGGAAGAGAAGATGGATGCCGGTGTGGTGCAGAAGAATGAGAAACATTACCGGTTGCTGTCGCAGGCATGGACTCTTGCTCAGGAAGACAAGAAAGCTATCCCCGCGCTTACCGAGGCGGCCAGGCTGTCATCGAATGGTGATTTGAATCATCGGCTCGCCAATGCTTACCTGAACACGGGCGATTATTCTGCTTGTGTGTCATCCGCGAATGATGCGATCCGCAAAGGCGGCCTGAAGAGCCCGGATAATTTGCAAATCTCCATGGGCATGTGTCTCTACAACCTGAAGCGATACAGTGATGCAAAATCGGCGTTTGAGCAGGCAGCAAGGACGCCTCGTTCCGCTCGCACTGCAGGCCAGTGGATCAAGGTTATCGACGCGGATGTCGAACGCAATCGACAAATTCGCCTGGCGGAGGAAGCGGCGCAGAAGAAGCGTCAGCAACTCGAAGCGAAGAAAGCCAAGGGTTCGAGCCTAGACCTTCCAGGGCCTGACCTTTCATCCGATTATAATTGTGGACATTGACCCAGGGCGTTGACCGGAAGCGGTCAACGCCCCTAAAATTGCGCGCCGATTAATTGTGGAAATTTCCAATGCCTAAGATTACGTACATCACTCCGGATGGGACCCGACACGAGGTAGACGTCGAAAACGGCTATAGCGTGATGGAAGGGGCCATCAACAATGAGATAGAAGGAATCGTTGCGGAGTGTGGCGGTGCCTGCGCTTGTGCAACTTGTCACAGCTATATTGATGAAGCCTGGCTCGACAAGATGCCACCCATGGATGACATGGAAGACAGCATGCTGGACGCCGCCTTTGAACGTAAGAACAACAGCCGCCTGACTTGCCAGATCGAGATATCAGACGCGCTGGACGGACTGGTTATACATGTAGCTGAGAATGACTATTGAGTATCGACTGTAGGAGGCTGCCCTGCGGGCGACCTCTCGCGCGCAAGGCGCGCTCCTACAGCGCGACGAGACCCTACCGCAGACCCGTTTCCGCACGCCCGATGACCATGCGCTGAATCTCGCTGGTGCCTTCGTAGATCTCCGTGATTTTTGCATCACGGAAATAGCGTTCCAACGGCAGTTCCTTGCTGTACCCCATGCCGCCATGAATCTGCAGCGCCTGGTGCGTTATGAACATTGCCGCTTCCGAGGCAAAGAGCTTGGCGATACTGGACTTCAGGGTATTGCGCGCACCGCTGGTCTTCGCCCGTTGTTTTGCCCAGGCCGCTTCCAGCGTCAGGAGCCGGGCCGCGTCGAGGCGCATTTTCATATCAGCGATCTTGCCCTGTATGGCCTGGAAGCTGCCGATGGCAGAGCCAAATGCTTTGCGTTCGCGCGAATACTCGACCGCGGCTTCGTACGCCGCCTGAGCGATACCAACAGCCTGCGCGGCTACGCCAACACGACCAGCGTCCAGCACGGTCAGGGCAATTTTGAATCCCTGACCTTCTTTGCCGATACGGTTTGCGGCCGGACAAACGTAGTCTTCGAGTTCAATCTCGCACGTGGCCGACGCACGAATACCCAATTTTGGCTCGGTCTTACCGACCCTGAAGCCGGGTTCCTTCGTATCGATGACAAACGCCGAGATCCCGAGATCGTTGCCCTCGTGGTCGGCCGTTTGTGTAAACACGATCATGTAGCGCGCTACCGGTCCCGACGTTATCCAGGCTTTCTTGCCGTTCAACGTATAGCTGTCGCCGTCAGCCGAGCGCACAGCGCGTGATCGCATTGTGGCTGCGTCGGAGCCGGACTGCGGCTCGGTCAGCGCGTAGGCGCCATTCACTTCACCTGATGCAACCGGCCGCAGGAATTTTTGCTTCTGCTCCTCGGTGCCGTAGTCCATCAGGGGCACGCCGAATAACGAGTTGTTGACTGACACGATGGTCCCATGAGCAGCGTCTGCCGCCGAGATTTCGATCATCACCAACACGTAGCTGATCGAGTCGAGGCCGGAACCGCCATATTCCTCCGGAATCTCAATGCCCATGAAACCCAGTTCACCCGCCTGGCGAACGGTCTCTGCGGGAAACTCGCCAGTCACGTCGAATGCAGCCGCTATCGGCGCAATTTCATTCTGGGCAAACTCACGGGCAGCTTCTTGAATCAGCTGCTGCTCTTCAGTCAATGCAAAGTCCATCGGTATAATCTTCCTGCTAGAATTGAGTCGTACGAGGCCGGTCAAAAATCATTGCTGATTGGGCCCATTAACTCAATACCAAAACAGGAGTAATTATTAATGACCATTTCAGCTGGCCAGAAAATGCCGTCCGGCGCTTTCGGCATAATGACCGATTCGGGACCCGGAGCGATTTCCACCGACGAGCTATTTGCGGGCAAAAAGGTTGTCCTCGTCTCGGTACCCGGCGCGTTTACACCCACCTGCTCGATGAACCATTTACCAGGATTTGTCGAGCATGCGGCTGATCTGACCGGCAAGGGCGTTGATACGATCGCGTGCATGGCCGTCAATGACGTTTTCGTGATGGACGCCTGGGGTAAAGACCGTGGCGTTGGCGATAAAGTCATGATGCTTGCTGACGGCAATGGCGAATACGCGAAAGCACTCGGGCTCGAGATGGACGGCACCGCATTTGGCATGGGCATGCGCGGTCAGCGCTTTGCGATCGTCGTCGACGATGGCGTGGCTACGCACGTGGGCGTCGAAGCACCTGGGAAGTTCGAGGTCAGCAAGGCCGAGGCGATTCTGAGCGCATTGTAAGCCCGGTCACCGCGTGCAAAGAGGGGGCAAAACCAACCTTCTTTGCACGCCCGAACGGACTAGCTGAGGGCGTCAGTTAGCTCTGGCACGATTTTGAAGAGGTCGCCGACGAGACCTATATCGGCGATCTCGAAAATCGGGGCTTCTTCATCCTTGTTGATCGCGACTATCGTGCCGGCGTCCTTGATGCCGGTAATGTGCTGGATGGCGCCCGAGATGCCAATGGCAAGGTACAGGGCCGGAGCAATAATCTGGCCGGTTTGTCCGACCTGCGTTTCCGGCGGCACGTAACCGGCATCGACTGCTGCTCGAGTCGAGCCAACGCCGGCGCCAAGCGCGTCCGCGAGTTTGTAAATCAACCCGAAGTTCTCCTCGCTGGCGAGTGCTCGACCGCCGGCTACTACCTTGCTGGCGGTTTGCAGGTCAGGACGATCAGACTGCCCGGTCTGGACACTGACAAAGCGTGTATGTTGCGGAATCTCGGCGTCAGCGGCGACATTTTCGATAGACGCTGCACCGCCGCCGGCTGCGGCCTGGTACGACGCGGTGCGCACCGTAGCGACAACCTTGTGCTCGGGCGGTGCGCTTACCGTAACGATCGCGTTGCCGGCATAAATCGGTCGCTGGTACTGATGCGTGCCCATCACTTTCATGATGTCGCTGATCGGATTAACGCCAAGGAGGGCCGCGACGTGTGGCATCAGGTCCTTGCCAAATGCAGTTGACGGCCCGAAGACATGACTGTAGTCACCGGCAACCGCCACGACTTGTGGCGCCAGAATAGCTGCGAGGGCGGGAGTGTTCTCCGCTCGTTCAATCGTCAGGACACGGCCGACACCGCTGATCGCGGCAGCTTCGGTCGCGACCGCTGCAACACTGGCACCCAACACGACGATATCGATCTCTGCGCCGTCAAACTGGGCGGCACAGCTCACGCATTTCGCCGTGCTCGGATTGAGGCTTGCGCCGTCGTGTTCGGCAACTACGAGTACTTTTGTCATCAGACCAGTCCTTTATCTTTAAGTGCAGCAACCAAAGCGGGAACATCATCAACCATGATGCCGCGCTGCCGTCCGGCCGGCGGTTCAAAGGCCGTTGCTTGAATGGGAGGCCCCTGCTCGATATTCAGGTCCGCCAGGGCGATCTGCTCGAGCGGCTTCTTCTTGGCTTTCATGATATCGGGCAGTTTGACGTAGCGCGGCTCGTTGAGGCGCAGGTCCACCGTGACAACGGCCGGCAGGTCAATCTCGATGGTCTCAAGGCCGATGTCGACTTCGCGGGTTACCGTCGCCTTGTCACCGTTGAGCTTAATCTCGGACGCGAAAGTGGCCTGCGGGCGCCCCCAGATGGCCGCTAACATCTGGCCGGTCTGGCTGTTGTCGTTGTCGATGGCCTGTTTGCCGAGAATGACGAGTTCCGCACTTTCCCGTTCCACCAGCGCCTTGAAAATTCGCGCAACGCTGAGCGAATCAAGCTCTGCACCGGTCTCGACCAGCACGGCGCGGTCAGCGCCCATTGCCAGCCCCGTTCGGAGTTGCTGCTGCGACTCAGAAGTACCGATTGACACGACCACAACCTCCGCGGCCTCGCCACGTTCCTTGATGCGCAGGGCTTCTTCAAGCGCGATCTCATCAAAGGGATTAATGCTCATTTTGACGCCGTCGGTTTCAACACCGCTGCCGTCGCCTTTAACCTGAACCCGGACGTTATAGTCAACGACCCGTTTCAGGCCTACGAGAATCTTGTCCACTTCTTTCTCCGTTGTTGTGCTGACGCCAGATTGGCACCCGCGATCATTCGGGTTGGTATTGTCCACGACGACACGGGCATGTACAAGATCAATACTGCTAACTGGAAGGGGACAATGTGACACGCGATAGCAATCTCATTTCGGTGGAAGAACTTGCTTCCCGACTCGAATCACCGGACCTGCGCATTATTGACTGCCGATTCGACCTTGCCGACACCAGCGCCAGGCGCCGGAGCTATCTTGACGCGCATATTCCGGGCGCCGTGTACGCGCATCTTGACGATGATCTGGCAGCGCCCGTTACGCATGACACGGGTCGCCATCCGCTACCCGCTGCCGGGACGTTTGCCGAGACCTGCAAGCGACTTGGCATCAGTAACACGACAGAAGTGGTCGTGTACGACAGCGACAGTGGAGCGCTGGCATCCCGCGCGTGGTGGATGCTGCGCTGGCTCGGCCATAATCGGGTGCGCTTGCTGGACGGCGGATTCGAACGTTGGGTGCAGTTATCAAACCCGACGGTTCGCGGTACGGAAACGCCGGAGCCAGGTGAGTTTGTCGCTTGCCCGCGCCCGGACTGGTTACTAACAACGGCCGAACTGGCCAGCAACACCGCTCGTATCCCTACTTTAAGTTTGTACGATGCCCGGGATGCGGCGCGCTTTCGCGGCGAGCATGAGCCCATTGACCCGGTTGCGGGCCATATTCCGGGATCGCTCAATCTGCCTTATGCAGTGAGCCTTGCCGCAGATGGCCGCTGGAAGTCAGCAGCGGAGCTTGAGGCGCTTTGGGGAGTGGTCCTCGGCGACGACAAAACAAAGTCCTGGGCGGTGATGTGCGGCTCGGGAGTCACGGCCTGTCATCTCGCGCTGTCAGCCGCCGAGGCCGGGTATTCACCCCCACGGCTGTACGTCGGATCCTGGAGCGAGTGGATTCGAGATCCGGCACGCCCGATCGGGCGTGGTGAGCATTGAAATTGGGGGTTGGTGGACGCGGATTTGGCGTAAACTAATTCGCGAACAGGCGTCTAATTCCAGTAAGCGGGTCATCCAGTGGCACGCGAGTTCCATCAGTTTAGGCGGATAGTATAGTGATTAAACTCTATTATAAACAATGTATTATCGTGCTTTTATCAAGTAGTTTGTTCGCTTGTGCCGGGGCCGCCTCAGACCCCGATTCGAGCCGTCCGGATTGCATCTACCAGTCAAGTATCCGAGGATACACCGTCCTTGATGAAGCGAACCTCATTGTTGAGGGATCCAGCCGCCGCAGTTACCACGTTCGCCTGCAGCGCCGAGCATTCGGGCTGAATTCGAGCTGGAGCATCGCCTTTAGCTCGCCGACTGGCCGGATATGCGCCAGTTTCAGCGAGCTGATATTTAAAGGCGATTTCGAGAGAGAATCGATTCGTATCGCATCGATCAAGGAACTGACGACGGACGAGGAGGAGATCCTGCTTATCCAATACGGCAAGAAGAAGCCGGAAATCGAACACACACCCGCGCCCGCGGAGTTGCCGGGCGCCGAGGTAGAAGAGCTGGATCCAGACGCTAACGACTCATAGTCGCGCGACTGAATCACGCAATCCGCAATCTCCGTGCGGACCCGCCCGGCCAGCCTTACGGTTGGCCGGGTTTTTTAGTGCCCGCGTATCAGCTAGTCTTCGCAAACGATGCCAACACCACTGTCAAACTTACGTGTCGTCGACATGAGCCGGATTCTGGCAGGGCCGTGGGCCGGTCAGCTGCTCGGCGATTATGGCGCCGACATCATCAAGATCGAACGGCCGGGGACCGGCGACGATACTCGCCAATGGGGACCGCCCTGGTTCGGCACGGGCGAGCAGCCGCGAAGCGGCCTATTTTCTGGCGACGAATCGCAACAAGCGCTCGGTGACGGCCGACTTGTCGGTACCGGCGGGGCAGCAACTCATCCGGGATCTCGTCAGCAATGCCGATGTCCTGCTGGAAAATTTTCGGGTGGGTACGCTGCAGCGCTACGGATTAGGCTACGACGCGCTCCACCGTTTGAACCCGCGATTGATTTACTGCTCCATATCGGCATTTGGACAAACCGGCTCGCGCGCCGCTGAGCCTGGCTACGATGCCATGATCCAGGCGTCGGCCGGCTTGATGAGTATCACCGGCCCGGCGGACGATGCCGCGGGCGGACCGCAGAAGGTCGGAGTCGCCATCGCTGACATTATGGCAGGGATGTACGCGTCCACCGCGGTCCTGGCTGCTCTGCATGCGCGCCAGATAACCGGCGAAGGGCAGTACATCGATGTGCCACTTTACGATAGCCAGGTCGCATGGCTGGCAAACCAGAATATGAATTTCCTCGTGGGTGGCAAGGCACCGGTTCGAATGGGCACTGCGCACCCAAACCTGGTCCCTTACCAGGCGTTTTCCACGGCGGACGGCAACCTGATGCTGGCGGTTGGCAACGACCGGCAGTTCGCAGATTGTGCCGAGTGCATCGGAGAGCCCCAGTTGGCTCGCGACCCGCTCTATGCACACAACAGTGACCGCATTGCGAACCGCGATGCGCTGGTGCAGCTATTGCAGCATGCGCTGGCAAAGAAGACGACGGCACACTGGCTCGAACAGCTCGAAAAGCGCAGCGTGCCGGCCGGCCCGATCAACGACATCGGCGAGGTTCTGAGCAATGATTATGCCCGCGAGCGGCAGCTCGTTCGTCACGTCGAGAACTCGGCTGGCGAGCCCGTGCCAACGGTTGCCAATCCCGTCAATTTCTCGGCAACGGCGGTGCACTACTCGAAAGCGCCGCCGCGGCTTGGCGAACACACCGATGAGGTATTGCGCGAGTGGTTGGGTTACTCTGACGAGTCCATCGCAGAGCTGCGCGCGAGCTCCGTTATCTGACGCTTTAGACAACAACCGACAGCACTTATGGACCAGCAAATTCACAGCAGTACGGCGCTGCAGGGCGTTCGTTATGAAATACGCGGGCAGCTTGCCAATCGCGCATTCGAACTCGAAAAACGTGGTTACGAAATTCTGTCCCTGAACATCGGTAACCCAGGGCTGTTCGGGTTTCGGACCCCGGAGACAATGCGCCTGGCGATGATTGAAAACCTCGGCCAGGCAGAACCCTACTGCCATCAAAAAGGCATTTTTCCTGCCCGTGAAGCCGTTGTGATGCAGCAGCAGAATCGGGGCGTTCAAGGCGTCACGGCTGACGACGTTTTTATCGGCAATGGTGTCAGTGAGCTGATCGATCTGTCACTGCGAGCACTGTTGAACCCGGGAGACGAAGTGCTCGTACCAAGCCCGGACTATCCGCTCTGGAGTGCCGCCGCCACGCTTAACGGCGGCACCGTTCGACATTACAGCTGTCGGAGTTGATAATGGCTTCCTGCCAGACATTGCGGATATCGAACGCCTGGTGACTCGCAACACGAAAGCGATCGTCGTCATTAACCCGAATAATCCGAGCGGTGCTGTCTATGATCGGGAAACGCTACAGGCGATTGTCGATCTTGCGGAGCGTCATGGTCTGGTGATCATGGCCGACGAAATTTATGACCAGATGGTCTATGACGATGCGGAGTTCATTCCGCTGGCCACACTGGTCGAGAACACCGTTTGCCTGACGCTGTCAGGTCTGTCAAAAATATACCGTGCCTGCGGTTATCGAGTCGGGTGGGGAGTATTCAGCGGTGATCTGGAACGCGCCGGCGATTTTATTCACGGCATGGAACTGCTGTCGGCGCTGCGGTTATGCAGCAATGTGCCGGGGCAGTGGGCCGTGCAAACAGCGTTGGGCGGGTTTCAGAGCATTGTTGACCTGGTCAAACCCGGTGGTCGTCTGCACCAGTCACGCCAGGCGGTTATCGAACGCGTAGAGGACAGCGAGTTTCTGACCTGCGAGAAACCCAGGGGTGCGATGTACGCCTTCTTGCGACTCGATCCGCGTTTTGCGGCTACCTTTGATGATCAGGCATTTGGGCTTGAGCTGCTGGAGAACCATCACGTACTGATTGCACCGGGCAGCAGTTTCAATACGCCGTACACGGATCATTTCAGAATCACGACACTTCCTGACACGGAGACCCTCAACGTGGTTTTTGATCGTATCGATGCTTGCCTGAGACAGCACGCCTGAACGATGTACGATTGGCTCGGCGAGGCTCTGCATGATGACGCTACGGTAGTTACCGCGAACCGCCGCCTGGCGAGAGTGCTGCGGCAGCATTTCAATCAGCAGCAACTTGGCGCAGGCCACCAGGCGTGGGCGGCGCCGTCCATTGATTCCTGGAAAGACTGGCTGCTACGCGCCTTACGCAGCGCGGAGAATCAAGCCGCGTTACCCACGTTGATCAACCAGCATCATAGCCAGCTCCTGTGGGAACGCTGCCTGGCGAAAGAGCTACCGGATGCCGGGCAGAGTATTCACGGCCTGGTGCGACTGGCACAGGAGGCCTGGCAGCGGCTCGCCGACTGGCAGGTAAGCATCCAGGAAGTGGCGCGTTCGGCACAAAGCGACGATCAGCGTTTGTTCGCCCGCGTGGCGGGGCGTTACCTGGCGGTTCTGGAACACGAAAACTGGATGGATGAAGCGGGTGTCGCCGCGTTATTGCAGGAGAAAATCCTTGCGGGGCACGTCAAGGTTTCGGGCGTCTATACATTCGCCGGATTCGACAGACCGCGGCCCATAGAAAGCGCTCTGCACGATGCCATTTCGGCAATGGGCGGCACTGTCCAAAAGGCACCAACGCCGGCGGTATCGCCATCGATAGCACTACAGTCGTTCGAGACGGCTGACGCGGAAATGCGCGCGGCCGGGGCATGGGCACGCGCACGGCTGGAAGAGGACTTCGATCAGAATATTGCGATTATCGGTAGTAATCTCTCCCAACAGGCAGAGCGCAAAGCGCGCCTGGTGCGCGAGGGCCTGGTGCCCGGCTGGCAATACGCGCAGGACAAGCTGCAGCAGGCCGTTAATGTCTCGTACGGTCGGGCACTCGCAGACTATCCGGCGGTGGCGATAGCGCTGCTGCTGTTGCGGTGGCTGGTGAAAGACCTGTCGTCGGCCGAGGTCGGGCAGCTGCTGCGCTCGCCGCTGCTTGGCAATACCGATCTTGGTGACCGCTCGCGCGTGGAATTGCGATTGCGCCGGCTGCCCGAAAGACATTGGTCGCCTGACATGCTGGCGCGTGCTTTTCGCCAGACATCGACCAGCGAGGATAGCGATGACTGGGCGCGCATATTGTCAAACCTCGTGGAGCGACGCCGGCAATCACCACTGCGCGACAGCCCGGCTGCGTGGGCTACGTTTTTCAATGCGACGCTGCAGGACATGATGTGGCCCGGTACCGGTGCCCTCGATAGCCTCGACTTTCAGCTGGTCAATCGCTGGCGCGACCTCCTCAACGATCTGGCGCGCCTCGATCTTGTCAGCCCGTCGATGAGTCGCGACGTGGCGTTGCAACGGCTGCGGCTGATGGCAGCGGAAACGGTTTTCCAGCCTGAGTCGGAGTTTGCATTAGTGCAGTTACTCGGCCCGCTCGAGGCTTCGGGCGCGCAGTTTGACGCCATCTGGATCAGTGGCGTCACTGCCGCCAACTGGCCGCCGTCAGGCAGCACCATCACCGTTACTGTCACGCCGCTTGCAGCGGAGCAAGGGCATGCCGGATGCGGATCCGGCAGATTCCCTGGCGTATGCCGACACCACCCTGCACAACCTCAGCTGCGCCGCACCGAGCGTCGTATACAGTTATCCCGAGACTGACGACGATGCGGAGCAAACGCCGAGTTACCTGCTGGAGAAGTTCGAGACGCAGAGCCCTGGCATCCTTGCAGACCCAGGGTGGCACGCCACGACATTCGCGCGGAACAATACGCTCACTGTGGTCGAGGATCCGGTGCCAGCATTGCTGCGCGGAAGAAACTGTTGGTGGCGGGGCAAATACGCTGCAACTGGCGCTCAGTGACCCGTTGGCGGCGTTTATTCGTGGCCGACTCGGAGTGATGTTTTTACAGCCACAGGCCAGCGGGATTCCTGCCTGGTTGCGGGGCAACATTATTCATGAAGCGCTGCATCGTCTGTATGCGGAGCGACCGTCGCGTAGCGAGCTTGCGACCTGGTTCGAGGAAGATCTTGACGAACGCATCTCTCGGGCGGTAGCAAAAGCAATCAGCCGCCAGCAGCGGCACGTCGACAGCGTCTTGCACGAGCTACTCGCGCTGGAGCAACAGCGCTTGCGCCAATTGTTGCTGGCGCTGGTTGCCGCCGATATTGCGCGTGAGGACTTCGTGGTTGACAGCGTCGAAAGGGAACTCAACTTCTGCGAGGACGGGGTAGCGATGACGCTACGCACCGACCGTATCGATCGCCTGCCCGACAACTCAATTGTAATTCTTGACTACAAGACCGGCGCACGGCGACCTTTCCTGACGGGCGGCGGTGAGCCACGGGGCATTCAGCTGGTGGCCTATGCGTGTGCGCTCGACGATCAGGTGGCCGCGCTCGCGCTGGTCAATGTCGATAGTCGCGAGATCGTGTTTGATGGCGCTGGCCGCGGCTATAAGAAAAGCGAGAACTGGGCGCAGACGCTGGAGGAATGGCAACGCCTGGTGCACGTGGCATGCACTGCGCTGCGTGTTGGTGATGTGCGGGTGAATGGGCTGCAGGGCGTAACCGAAGCGCGTCCCCTGAATCTCCTGAGCCGTTATACGGAACTCTCCCGTGACCAGTGAGCAGCACTTGTTGCAGGCCGACCAGCAGGCACGCCGCGATGCGCTGGACGTCACACGTTCTTTCATCGTGCAGGCACCAGCGGGTGCCGGCAAAACCGAACTGCTGATTCAACGGTATCTGAAGCTGCTGGCTGTCGTCGATAACCCCGAAGAGGTGATCGCAATCACCTTTACGCGCAAGGCGGCTGCCGAGATGCAGTTTCGCGTGCTTGGTGCATTGCAAATGCCACTCCGCGCGGAGGCGTCGTTAGAGGAACATCAGAAGCTAACGCGTTCGCTGGCAGAGGCCGCCTTGCGACGGGACAGCGAGTGCGGCTGGCAGTTACTGGCGAATCCTCGAAGAATGCGCATCCAGACGCTGGATTCGCTGCAAGCGTCCATCGCCCGTTCAAGACCCGTTTTTTCGCCGGAAGGTGCGCGGGGCTCGCGCGTTGTTGTCGATGCCGAACTGCGCAACCTGCATCGAGCAGCTGCGCTCGCCACTTTGGACTGGTTAGTGGAAAGCGGGCCGGCGCAGGATGCCACGCGTGAAGTGCTCGTACACGTCGATACCAATACGGGTTTGTACGTTGCGTACCTCTCGCAAATGCTCGGCAGCCGCGATCAGTGGCTGCCGTTCATTGGCAGCGGTCACATCTCGAGTAGCGAGGCGGCCCAGCTGCGTGCGCGTTTCGAGCGCAACCTCGCCACGGCGGTATCGAGCCATTTGCAGCGCACCGCGGATGCTTTCGGTGAATCTGCAGCGATCGAACTGCCTGCTTTGTGCGCTTACGCGGCCGCCAATTTAGGCGCCGGTGATGGAGCGCCAGGTTGCATCGAGGAACTTCACGACCTCACAGCGTTGCCGGGTTCGGATACGGGCCGCGTGGGGCAGTGGATTGCGCTGGCCGAGTTGCTGCTCACCAAGGGCGGCACGTTTCGTCGGACCGTCGACAAGCGACAGGGCTTTCCGGCCAAGGATGATGGGCAGAAAGCGGCCATGAAGTCGCTGCTCGAGAGTCTGAGCCATGACGCCGGGCTCGCTGAGTTACTGCACACGGCGCGCGGCCTGCCGGCCGTGCAATACACGGACGAACAGTGGCGGGTATTGCTGGCGCTCTTCCGGTTACTGCCACTTGCCGTCATTGAACTGAAACGCCTGTTCGCGGAGCAGGGCGCCACCGATCACATCGAAGTAGCAATGATCGCGGGCGCTGTGCTGGGCACTGCCGATGAGCCTGGCGATATCGCGTTGCTGCTCGACTACCAGATACGGCACCTGCTCATCGATGAAATGCAGGATACGTCGCTTGCTCAATACCGCATGCTCGAGGCATTGACGGGCGGCTGGGAGCCGGCCGACGGGCGCACCATGTATTGCGTCGGCGACCCGATGCAGTCGATTTATCGATTCAGAAATGCCGAAGTTGGGCAGTTCCTGCTCGCGCAGCAACACGGGATTGGTGGTATTTCACTCAGCCCCTTGCTGTTACGGCGAAATTTTCGGTCGGGCGAATATCTTGTCGACTGGTTCAACCGCGTTTTCCCTGACATTTTTTCCGCCGCCGATGATCCATTGAGCGGAGCTGTCACCTATGCGGCGGCGGCCAGCGTGCCGGGGCTGTCAGGGCAGGGCAAGTGTTGCGTGCATCCGGTTTTTGGGGGCAACAAGCAGCAGGAGGCTGCAACTGCGTGCCAGGTAATAACCGCAAATCTCGCCGCACACCCGGACGACGACATGGCGGTATTGGTGCGCAGCCGCACGCAACTACCGCCCTTGCTGGCAGCCCTGCGCGAGGCGGGAGTTCCCTATCGCGCCGTCGAGATCGATCGTTTAACCGACTTGCCGGAGGTTATTGAAGTCCTCGCATTGACAAGAGCGGCGGTCCATCAGGGTGATCGACTGGCCTGGCTGGCGATTCTCAGGGCGCCCTGGGTCGGTCTCGACTGGACGGATCTGCACGCACTGGTGGTCGATGCTGCAAACAGTACGGTTTGGGAGTTGCTGCAGGACGAAGACCGGCTGGCAAGGTTATCGAAACATGGCCGCGATGCGATCGCCACGGCGATGCCAATGCTGCGCGCGTTGACCTCGCCCCGCCGCTCCACGAGTTTGCGTGATGTCGTGGAACAAGTCTGGATAGCGCTCGGTGGTGCGGCAATTCTTGAGAGCGCCTATGCGGTCAACAATGTGTATCGCTTTTTTGACGTGCTTGAAGCGCATGAGCAATGTGGATCGCTGGTCGACGTGGCCGAACTCGAAGCAGTGCTCGACCTCGAACGCGTATCGAGTGATGCGAAAGCGCGGCTGCAGATCATGACCATGCATCGTGCCAAAGGGCTGCAGTTTCCGCATGTCCTGCTGTACGGATTGGGGCGCGTTTCCGGGCGCAGTGATGCGCGCGTACTGTCCTGGTTCGATCTGCCGAACGAGGCGGGTGAAGAGCGCAAGATCATCAGCCCGGTCGGACCTCGTGCAGATATTGAGAAAGATGCGCTACATCAGTTCATCGCACAGACAGAGAAAGGCAAGGACCGCCACGAACAGGTGCGGCTGCTGTACGTCGCCTGCACGCGCGCACAAAAATCGTTGCATTTGGTGGGGCATGTTGGGGTATCGAGCAAAGATGCAACCTATCGACCGCCAGTGCGCAACAGCTTGCTGCATATGCTCTGGCCGGCTGTCGAACCTGACTACGCTGCAGCGTTCGACACCGCTGTGCACGTAGAGACCGGCGAACACGCGGACGTCTGGCTGCAACCGGTCCTGCGCCGCTTCTCGGCTCCGTGGCAGTTGCCGGAAGTCGATGGCCTGCCACGGCACACCGAGCGCGACGATGGCGAGCCGGCAAATCAGGAGGTCGAATTTTACTGGGTAGGAAACGAGGCACGTATCGCTGGAACGATCGTGCATCGCTGGCTGCATTTGATGGCCGCCGGACGCGCCACACCCGACGCCGGTTCGCTGCCCGAGTTGCGGTCGGTGACGCGACGCTGGTTACAGGAACTCGGCATCGCCGACGAGATGAATGCGGCCATCGGGGCACGCGTTGAGGATGCGCTCGAAAAAATGCTCGCAGATGCTAAAGGGCGCTGGATTTTGCAGGGAGAAGGGCGCGCCGAACTAGCGCTCACCGGTTTGCTGGATGGCCAGCTTGAAACCGTGGTCCTGGATCGCGTACTGATTGATGAAAATGACCAGCACTGGATAATCGATTACAAGACAAGCTCGCACGAGGGCGGCAACCTCACCGGTTTTCTGCAGGCCGAAAGCGAGCGTTATCAGCCACAGCTGCAGAAATATGCAACGCTCTATAATGCGTATGCGGGCACGACAGCGCGTTGCGCTCTGTACTTCCCGCTGTTGCAGACTTTCGTCGAACTCTAGAGGCTGCCCTCGACGCGCAACTCACGCTGGCCGCGATCATTCGCTGCCGGCAGGCGCTCGATCCGACTTCGCAGCACGGTAGGCGCGGTCGCTTTCGCTGCAACCTGCGCCAGTAGCTGATAACTGCGATCGCCCTTGAGTTGCAGGCTGCCAGCGATATCGAGGACACCATCGGTATCCTCCAGGCTGGCGCTTATCCCGTCGGCAGCCGTAAAAAACTCAATTCGATAGCCACCGATCGAACCGCCATTAACCACCGGCACGACGAGGTCAGCGATATCGAGCGTTCCGTCCAGCTCGACCGGCATGCCGTCCCGCAGCCGCATCCGCTCGAACTGCAGGCTTGAATTCCCGCGAAGTCCCGGAACGTTCAGGGCTTTTTCAAACATCCGCAGGGGCAGAGAGGCACGGATATTGTCGCCGCTGACAGTGACGGACCTGCCGATGCTGACGAAGATGTCACCCTCGATGAAGCCGTCCGCGGGCGCACCATCAATTTTATAACCGAGGCTGCCGGTGAATAGCCGTAAGGGTTGGAATCTCCAGGTGAGGTTGCGCAAGAGCACACCATTGGCATCCGCCGCATCCGCGCTACCGCGCCATACAGTGCCGGTGATGCCGCTCACTGAAAATTGAGCTGGCGACAGCCAATGGTAAGCGACGCGCGCCGGGAACAGCGCTACGAGGCCGACGACCAGCGTAATGACGGCGGCCGTGAACAAGCCGCGATTAGAGTGCATCAAGGAGCGCGCTCCAACGTCAGTGTGGCATTGACTCGCCCGGGACCAGAGCGATTTCCGGCGGAAAGACTGCCGGCCTGCACCGTCATCTGGTACTGCTCCGAGAGATCACCAAGCCAGATGACGAGTTCATCGAACGCCACGTTTTCAAACTCGACGCGAATGCCGTTACTCGAGGTTGGCTGGCTGCGCTTGCGGTATTGTTCGAGGCCCCGGCTGCGCAACGTCTGATCCACAATAATAATGGGCGATCGTTGACTCGCATTGCCGGATGACGACCCGCGGCTTGCCTGCGTAATCGCTCCTCTTAAGGGTCGCAGTTCGGCCAGCGAACGTTGCCAGTCGCTGACGTTCGCGGTTGCCTCGCTGTGCTTCTTGTCGAGCGGTACCCAGGCGAAACCGTAAACCAACGCGACCACGATAATCAGGGCGCCGATACTGACGAAAAGACGCTCACGATCTTCCAGGCTGTAGAACCAGTCCTTCATGAGCCCACCTCACGTATCTGCAAGCGGCTACTTATCTGATCATCCACCTGATCGGTTGACTGGATCGAAGCCTGGAACTGGCCGGATTCACGTACGATTTTCTGGATGTTGTCGAGCGTCGCGACGTCGGGGGAAGTTATCCTCACATCGATGACACCAGCCCGGTAGCTGATAGTCTCGATTCGAGCGCTCGAGTTTTGCGCCATCGCCTTACTGAGTTGTTGCAACGACGGCAAGAACACTTGCGGGCCTGTCGCGGCCCCCATCCCTTGCCGAATCGAACGTACGGCGCTGACAGGATCGAGAATTTCCCGCGCATCCCCCGGCCGAAACTGCTGAAACTCGCCGGCGAATTGCTCGCGCAAGGTCGCCTCTTCATCGCTGAGACGATAATAATCGATACCCTTGCCGACGAACCCGACCAGCAGCAAGCCGAGCAGCAGCATTGCTGCACGACGCCAGGGCTTTACATAGGCGCCATAATCGGTCCGCGCACCGTAGCGCCCCTGCAGCAGGTCAACGCCGCTGCCGCTGGCGACGGTAACCGCCAGTCGCGGCAAGACACCGTCCGGTAACACGTTAACGTCGACGCTACTGAGTTCGTGACGCAGCGCAATCCACTCGTGCGACAGGCGTTCCTCGTCCTCCGGACCACAAAAGACCAGCAAGTGTCCGGACGCTTCGCCATCTTCAGCGTTCTCCGTATCGTGAGCGCGGTCAGTTAACGCACCCGCAGCGACCAGCGCGTCGCTGGGCTGTATGCCTTCCAGGACAAACTCGACATCTTCGCCATCGTTAAACATCACGCAGTCTTCAGACACGAGCAGGCTCATCGTGCCCGGGATACGCGCCAACCCATAATTCTCTGGAACCATGCGAACGGGCTCAATACCGGCGGCGCCGAGACGTTCCAGCCACCGATCAATCTCCGCGCGTGCGACGACCGCGACCGGCCGTATGCCGCTGTCGCGTTTGGTACCGGCCGCAAAATGCAAGGTCTCAACGTCATCCGCAAGGCTCTCTTCCAGCGCGAACGGTAACGCCGAGTTCAGCCGGGCGCCGCGGACCGGAATATCGACCGTCGTTGTCAGTACATCGGTTGCGGGAACCAAAACGATAACCGGGCGTGCTGCCGCTTGTGCAGCCGCCTCCTCGAGGGAGCCGGAACCAGGCTCGCCACGGCGCGTGCCGTTGTCATCAACAGCAATCCACTCCACACGCTGCTCCGGCAAACGCCGAAGTCGGATGACGAGATACTCTGCCATGCTAAATGGTCCCCACTAAATAGTCCCTAGGCTGCGAAGAATAGCTGTTACATCAGAACCGCCGGCGTCCCGATGCAACACAGTAAACAGACTTATGCGCACCGTATCAATCTGCACGACCGCCTTCAATTGAAAATAGCTCGTTGACTCGGAGATCCACTGTTGCAGTCCCGGATCGACGAGCGGCGCGAAAACACCGGCAAAGTCGACGAAACCCTGTTCTTCGCGCAGTGCAATCAGACCCTCGGCATCGCCCACCGTGATATTCGGCCCGAGTGATTGCAGGACTGCCAGTGTCGCCGTATTGACATTGACCGGGGTTCTTTCCGGCAACGCCGTGACGTGCGGCAACAATATCTGAAAACTGTCGCGGTCCATGCCCTCGAGCGCCGCCAGCTCCGTGACGGTGGTAATTCGCTGGTTCGCGGTGCGGTAAGAAGGCGTCAAGCCAGTGTAGAGCGGATCTTCAGCACCGAATGGAATGTTCTCAGTCTGGTCCTCGTCGAGCCAGTCAACCGCAATCCCGGCAAGCCGCGTATCGAGACCCAGCGCGGTCAACAATCGCTCGAATTGCTCAAATGATGGCTGGTCGACCTGGCCGTTCGCATCGATCAGGTTATTGATGTTGAAGCGGCCCTGCAAATCCTCGATTTTGCCGAAGATCTGACCCTGCACCGCCTCCGAGTCTATGGGCAGAGGCGGGATGTCGGACGCCCAGATTTCACCGAGGTGGTCGCTTTCACTGTTCGCGACGTCATCCTTGAGAATGCTCTGCACCCAGCCCTCGGAACCCACGGCAACCTGGATCGCCTGATCGCGATAGAGCATGACCATCGTGCGGCGCACGTCGAGCGCATTGTCCCATGACATGCCTGCCGCCACCGAACCAACCAATGCTGTAATCAGCATTGCTGTGATCAGCGCGACGCCGCGATAGCGCAGGATCACGGTGACACCTCGATAACCCGGCTGATCTCGCCTTCATCCTCGAGCGTCAACAGTATTTCGACCGCCCGGGGCAGGTTCGACGTCGTCGCACCGGTCTGAGTCGATAACGGCGGCCACTGATCAGACCAGTCGCCGTTGGACTGCAGGAATCTGAATGTCAGGCTGGAGACGTCCTCCAGCATTACCGTCCTGACCGGTACGTTGTTGACCGTGCGATCAAGTACGTTCCAATGAAAACGGAGCAACTCGCCTTCCTCGATACGGTATGCCGTGCGTTGCAGCGTGCTGCGCGGCAGGTTTGCCGAGTTTGGCCAGCCACCGTGCGTCAGCTGCAGCGCAAATTCTGCAGCGAAGCTCGATTGCAGCGCCGCTACCGGAACGTCGCCGAGGTCCGTTCGTATCGACCGCGGTACCGTTTGCAGCAACTCGTTGCTGAGGTAACTCATTGTCTTCTGCACCGACTGCAGCCTGTTCATGCGCTCCGTCAACAGGTCCGCGTTGCTGAGCGTCTGCCCCAGGGACATGTACGCGAGCAGCGACATCACACCGAAAACCGCGAGCGCAACCAGCACCTCGATCAGCGTAAATGCGCGTTGCCTCACAACGTTCAATTGGTCGCACCGCTGGACCGCTGGCCGCGATTCCAGATCTGGTTGGCACGACCGACAGCGCCTGGCTCGCCAACAAAACCGGTTACGGTTCGGATGGTGTAATCACTACCGGCGTGCGAGACCGACACGTCGATGCGGTAGAAATTCTCAACGCCGGTCTCGGCGACGACCGCCCGCCATTCCCAGTCGCTGTTGGCATACGTTACTTCGCCGCTTGAGGTACTGGCCTCCGGCTTCGCATTGGCCATGCGCAGTTCAGTAATCTTGTTTTGCGCAATCCAGCTTGCGTACGTGCGCTCCCGCATCGAGTTTGCCGCATCGATCATTTGATTCATGCTCGCCGCGATGGCTGTCAGTGAAAAAGCGACAATCGCCAGGGCCACCATCACTTCAACCAGCGTGAACCCCTTACTGAATCGTGAGCTGCTTCATGGCTTACTCATCCACAGCCACCATTTCGATCCCGCCCAGGATATCGCCGCGCATGACGAGCTCCTGGTCGTTGGCGTCGCGACGCAATCGAATTTCGTACGCAGTCATTTCGCCGCTGGAAAATACCAGCAGATGCGGCATGTAGTCGTCGACTTCCATGGAAATGCCGCCTTCTTTTGGTTTTTCGAAGACCTTCGGATCCGCCTCGAGCAAGATGCGCTTGTCCTCAACATAGAGCTCCAGTTCCATGCCGTCCGGCAAACTGCCGCAGGCGATACAGATCATCGCCCAGAATTTCACTCCACTGCGAAGTGAGCGGATCGAATTCGACGAAGCGATAGCCCGTGCGCAGGACTTCGAGACCGAACTCACGCCCCTGCATGACCGCTTCGTCTTGCGCCACCTCCAGGAGGGTTGCGAGGCGTTTGCGTTCGGTATCCAGCTCTCGATCGTCGCCGATCAGGTTCAGTGACAACAACGCCATCGATGAAATCGTGGCAATGATGATCACGACCACGAGAATCTCGATCAGCGTAAAGCCGCGGGGCGGGTAGTGCTTTGGCATGAGTGTTTTGGCTTGGCGAGGAGCGGCTGCTATTCCGGATCCCAGTTACCGATATCGCCGTCCAGGCCTTCACCGCCCGGCCGACCGTCGCGGCCCAGGGTGTAGATATCGATTTCACCGTTATTGCCGGGATTAAGATACTGGTACGCATTGCCCCACGGATCCTTCGGTACGCGGTCCAGGTAACCGCCGGGCTTCCAGTTGCGAATATTCGGATCTGTCGGCTTGTTCACCAGCGCCGTGATGCCTTGTTCAGTCGTCGGGTAGGAGAAATTATCGAGGCGATAGAACTTCATGGCATTTTCGATATTGGCGATTTCGGCCTTCGCTTTGGTGAGCTGGGCGTCGTCAACGCGCCCGATAACATTCGGTGCAACGATGGCGGCCAGAATGCCAATGATGATCACGACAACCATGATCTCAATTAACGTAAAACCCTGTTCGCGGGACAGGCGCTGCGGTGCTCTCATTTTGGGACTCACGGACTATGCTCCAGGGTGGCTTCGCATAACCAGAGAAACCACTGAATTGACTATCAAATTGATTAAACGTCAGTATACCAAACATGGGGTTGATCAAACGTAAGCAAGCAGCACAAAAAGCTGGTCCGGTGGCAGCCTGGCAGGTACCGGTCGGGCTGCTCCTGGTAGCCGCGGCGTTGATGCTTGGCGGCGATACGGCGCGTGAGTGGTTGGCGTTTGAACGCGATGCGATCCGTGGTGGTGAGGCCTGGCGTCTCGTCACCGGGCATTTGGTGCACCTGGGCTGGCCGCATTTTGCGCTCAATGCAGCCGGACTCGTGCTCGTCTGGACGCTCGTTGGTAGCGCTTTCAAGCCTGCCGGCTGGCTTTTGGTTTTTCTCGCCAGCATTGCCGCCATTGACCTGGGGCTATGGACGCTTGATCCCGAATTACAATGGTATGTGGGTCTTTCCGGCGCGCTGCACGGGGTCCTGGCTGCCGGTCTGGTGCTGAGTTTCCGGGAGCCCCGCATCGAGACGACGATCCTGGCGCTCCTGTTGCTCGGAAAGCTCGCCTGGGAGCAATTCAGCGGGCCATTGCCGGGCTCGGAGGGCAGCAGTGGCGGTCCCGTGATTGTGAATGCGCATCTGTACGGGGCTATTGGCGGCATGCTCGCTGGCCTCTTGTCCTGGCAAATTAGAGTCCGGAGGTTACGACGGCTATAATGCGCGGCCGTTAATTAACACATTTCGGAGACGATCTTGACTATTGCCATGGTGTTTCCCGGGCAGGGCTCGCAGTCCCTGGGTATGCAAGCTGAGCTTGCGGCGGCATACCCCGTGGTGCAGGAGACCTATGCCGAGGCGAGCGACGTGCTCGGATACGACCTTTGGCAGCTCGTTCAGGACGGTCCTGCGGAAAGACTCGGCGAAACGGTCGTGACACAACCGGCCATGTTGGCGGCCGGTGTTGCTGCTTATCGCGTGTGGCTGGCCGCCGGCGGGGCATTGCCTGCCCAGATGGCGGGGCACAGCCTGGGTGAATATACGGCGCTGGTTAGCGCCGGTGCCGTCGGTTTTGTCGATGCCATGCGTATTGTGAAACGACGGTCCGAACTCATGCAGGAAGCGGTGCCGGTAGGCATTGGGGCAATGGCCGCCGTGTTAGGTCTCGATGACGATGCGATTGTCGAGCTCTGTAATGAAGCGTCGACGATCGGCATCGCGGAACCGGTGAATTTCAACTCGCCCGGGCAGGTGGTTATCGCCGGGCATGCCACCGCTGTTAGCCAGGCGGTCGAGTACGCGAAGGAGCACGGGGCGCGCAGGGCGATCCTGCTGCCTGTCAGCGTGCCATCGCATTCTTCGCTGATGCGCGACGCAGGACTGTCGCTCGCAGAAATACTGAGCTCGACGCCATTCCAAAAGCCGGCGATCACGGTTATCAGCGCCGTCAACGCCGAGCCTTATAGTGACGGTGACGACATTCGCCAGAAACTTTCAGCACAGGTCTACAGTCCGGTGCTCTGGGTACGCACGGTTGAAGCAATGATTGCTGCCGGAGCAAGCCGCATTATCGAATGTGGTCCTGGCAAAGTGCTTGCCGGCCTCGTGCGACGCATCGCAAGGGATACGCCCGTCGCTTTTATCGACAATAACGACAGCCTGCAAAAAGCACTGCAGGGCTGACCAAAACGTAATGGCGAGGATAGTGTTATGAGCGAGCTTTTTTCAGCAAATTCCCTCGACGGGGAAATCGCATTGGTGACCGGCGCCTCACGAGGCATCGGCGCAGCTATTGCGAAGGCATTGCTGGCAGCGGGTGCGACGGTGGTTGGCACCGCGACGACCCAGGCGGGCGCCGATGGTATTTCCGCCACGCTCGGTGGGAAAGGGCGCGGCCTGGTTCTGGACGTGTCTGACGACGAGTCAATTCAGACGGCCATGAAGGACCTGCAGTCGCGTGAAGGCAGCCCAACGATCCTCGTTAACAATGCCGGGGTTACGCGCGACAATCTGCTGATGCGCATGAAGGATGATGAATGGAGCGACGTCATTGCCACCAACCTGACCGGCACTTATCGGCTGTGCAAGGCGTGCCTGCGCGGCATGATGAAAGCCCGTAAAGGCCGCATCGTCAATATTGCATCGGTCATCGCCATCATGGGAAACGCCGGGCAGGTGAACTACGCCGCGAGCAAGGCAGGCATGATCGGTTTTACGAAGTCGTTGGCGCGTGAGATCGGCTCGCGAGGCATTACGGTCAATGTCGTCGCACCCGGTTTTATCGATACCGATATGACCAAAGTGCTAACCGACGAACAGCGCGAGGGCATGCTGTCGCAGGTTCCCCTGGGACGACTTGGTGCAGCGGACGACATTGCGAATGCCGTTTTGTTTCTGGCCTCGGGCGGCGGCGCCTACATCACCGGCGAGACGCTGCACGTCAACGGCGGCATGCTGATGGATTGACGGTTTCGGCTGTCTTGCCGGGGCGCCGCAAAATCGCTTGAATTTATCCACGCCGGCGTGTGGATTGCCATAGACGTTTCACATACAATAGCCTGCCACAGCGGGTAAGCGCCTTTCAAAATCAATCACTTAGAGTGTTTTGGGGCAGGGTATCGTGCCGAAATCCACGTTTTTCGTGGCGCGGCGGTACCAATTTTTTGAGTCTTTCAGGAGTAATAAAGACTATGAGCAGTATCGAAGAACAGGTTAAGAGCATCGTTGCGGAGCAACTCGGCGTCAAAGAAGACGAGGTTACGAACGATGCATCTTTCGTTGAAGATCTGGGTGCAGACTCACTTGACACGGTTGAGTTGGTCATGGCTCTCGAAGAGGAATTTGAAACCGAGATTCCGGATGAGGATGCCGAAAAGATCACCACGGTCCAGCAAGCGATTGACTTTGTTACCGCGCGCCAGAGCGCAGCGTAACCACCAGTGCGCGGCGGCTGGCGCCGCGCTCTTCTTTCCCGGATTCCGATTGGCAGTCCTGCCTGAGATAAGCGGATATTTCCTTGAGTAAACGGCGTGTCGTAATCACCGGTATGGGCATTGTGTCGCCGGTGGGCAGCCGGCTTGACGATGCCTGGAAGAATGTCTGTGAAGGCAATTCCGGGATCTCGCTGATTGACGATTTCGACACCAGCGCCTTGCCGACACGAATTGCCGGCATCGTCAAAGACTTTGATGCCGACGACTACATGGCGCCGAAGGACCAGCGCAAGAACGATCCTTTTGTGCATTATGGTGTCGCCGCTACCGCGGACGCCATTCGCGATGCGGGACTTGAGATTAATGCCGATAACGGGCACCTGATCGGTGTGGCAATGGGCTCCGGCATCGGCGGCATCAAGTACATCGAAGACAACCACAACAAAATGCTGGCAGGAGGACCTCGCAAGGTCTCGCCATTCTTTATTCCCGGCAGCATCATCAACATGATTTCGGGACAGGTCGGCATTCTGCAGCACATTACGGGGCCCAACCTTGCCGTCGTCACTGCGTGCGCCGCGTCGACCCACTGCATCGGTCTTGCCGCGCGCAGTATTGAACACGGGGATGCAGAAGTAATGCTCGCCGGTGGCGGCGAATACGCGACGACACCGCTGGCGATGGCCGGCTTTTGCTCGGCGCGAGCGATGAGCACGCGCAATGACGATCCGACGCGTGCAAGCCGGCCCTACGATGTTGATCGTGATGGCTTCGTGCTGAGTAACGGCGCGGGTTGCGTGGTTCTCGAGGAACTGCAGCACGCCAAAGCGCGAGGCGCACAGATTTATGCCGAGTTGATCGGCTTTGGCATGAGCGGGGATGCCTACCATATAACGTTGCCGCCGGCGGACGGCGAGGGCGCGCGCAAGTGCATGGTTGCTGCCATGCGTGATGCAGGCATCGATCCGTCCGACGTTGACTATGTGAATGCTCACGGCACGTCGACACCGGCCGGGGATATCGGCGAAACCGTCGGCATAAAGCGGGCTTTCGGCGATGCGGCGCGGACGCTGGCGGTGAGTTCAACGAAATCCACGACGGGTCACATGCTTGGCGCCGCTGGCGTCGCTGAAGCGATCTTTTGCGCTTTGGCCATTCGCGACGGCGTCATTCCGCCGACGACGAATCTCGACAACCAGGATCCGCAATGCGATCTCGACTATGTACCGAACACAGCTCGAGAGACAAAGGTGCGAACCGCGCTGTCGAATTCATTTGGATTCGGCGGCACCAACGGAAGCCTGGTTCTGCGCGCACTTGATTGAACCTCGTTGCGAGATCGCGGATCCGGGTGACTTACGGCGGCTCCATCGTGAGTGGCCAGAACGCTATCCATTCCTCCTGCAAAGTACTGCGCGCGACGGCAAGCTCGGTCGGTTCGACATACTCTTTGCGTTTCCGGGGGAGACACTCGAGCTTGCTACCAATGGGCAACTGCACGGCGCGGCGGCGGACGGCGCCGATACCTTTCTCGGCGCATTAGATCGCTGGTGGCTGGCTGAACGCCAGCCCAGCAGCGATGAACGAGCTGCCGTTTCTCGGCGGTTGGTTTCTTTACCTTGGCTATGAACTGGCCGCCGAAATCGAAGCGGGCCTGCACCTTACGCGCGATTCCGTGCTGCCGGCTGCATTTGCGGTTCGCTGTGAGACGGCGCTGGTTTTCGACCATCAGCGCGCTACCTGTTTCCTGGTTTCGGAGCAGGAGACGTGCGCGCACTCTGCCACCATCCAGAGTGACGTACAGTCGCTCCAGGAATTCGACACAACCACAACCGCGACGATTCAATCGGTGCAGGAAGATCTACCCGACCGGTTCCTCAGGGCGGTGGAGTGCGCCAAAGAACATATCGCTGCCGGCGATATTTACCAGGCCAACCTGTCACGGAACTGGTCGGTCGAGTTGGGTGCCGATACGGCAGCCAGTGATATTTACGCCGCGCTCTGCCAGGTGAATCCCGGGCCATTTGCCGGCATCGCACGCTGGCAGGACGTCGAGATCATCTCCTCTTCGCCGGAACGCCTGCTCAGCATTCGGCACGGCATTGCGGCAACGCGACCGATCGCCGGCACACGACCACGTTCCGAGGACGGCGATACCGATAATGCGTTGTCCGCCGAACTGCTTGCGCACCCCAAGGAAGTCGCCGAACATGTCATGCTGATCGATCTGGAACGCAATGACCTGGGACGAATCTGCGAGGCGGGCACTGTGGCGGTGGATGAAATGATGGTGCTGGAAAGTTATGCACATGTGCATCACATCGTCTCGAACGTCACCGGTCGTTTGCGCCCCGGTGTTACGCCCGGTGAGGCGATCGCTGCCGTATTTCCGGGCGGCACGATTACCGGGTGCCCGAAAGTACGGTGTATGGAAATTATCAGCGAACTGGAAGGCACGGCGCGTGGCGCCTATACGGGTTCGTTCGGGTACCTCAATCGGGACGGCAGCCTCGATCTCAATATTCTGATTCGCACCATGGTCAAGCGGGGCAGCAAGCTCGATTTTCGGGCCGGCGCCGGCATCGTGGCCGACTCTGATGCCGATGCGGAGCTGCAGGAAACGCGCGCCAAAGCCGAAGGCATGCTGCGAGCGCTGGCACAATGACGCCTGCCTGGTTTCACAATCACAAGCCCGTGGAGGTTGTCCCGATAGATGACCGTGCGTTCCAGTACGGTGACGGTCTGTTCGAGACGATCGCCATCCGCGCTGGCAGACCGCGTTTGTGGCAGTTTCACCTGCAGCGTCTCGCCAGCGGCTGCGAGAGACTTGGCATCAGAATGCCTGCTGAACAGAACCTTCGCGAACAACTCGATACCGCGCTCGATGCCGGCAATGTCGACGCGGGCAGTGGCACCGCCAAGATTATTCTTAGTGCCGGGAGCGGACCACGCGGTTACGCACGTGACAGGGAAATCGAGCCGCGCATTTTTATCGGCGTATTCCCCGGTAACGCGCTGTCAGGATCTGCGTACGAGGAAGGCGTTGATGCGATGGTCTGCGAAACCCGGCTGGCGGGACCCTCAGTGCTTGCAGGTCTGAAAACGCTGAATCGGCTCGAACAGGTATTCGGTCGCTCCGAATGTGTTGCCGCGAATGCCTTCGAGGGTCTGATGGTGGACGCGGATGAGCGTGTTATCTGCGGTACCATGAGCAATGTGTTTATCGTCATCGACCACACACTCATCACACCCGCACTTACACGTTGCGGAGTCGCGGGCGTGATGCGCAGGCTGGTCCTGGAATCCTTCGCCGCAATCGACAAGGCCGTCGTCATACGCGACGTGACGCTTGCAGAACTCTGGCAGAGCGACGAGGTGTTTCTCAGTAACAGCCAGTTCGGCGTTGTGCCGCTGCGCCGCTGCGAAGATCGGCAATGGTCACCGGGCGACAGCACGCGCGAGTGTCAGCGGCTACTGGCCGCACAGGGTGTTCAGGAGTGCGCTTTATGACGCGCGTTGGCGCCATTGCGGCACTGCTACTGGCAGTCGCTGTCCTGTTGCTCGGGTTCGGTGCCTGGAAGGTTGATCGATTCATGACAACACCGGTGTCGGTCCCGCCGGGGGGGATCAGTTTTTCAATTTTGCCGGGCAACTCCTTCGCCACGGTATCGCGCCGGCTGGTGGACACCGGGGTTATCGACGATGACCGCTGGTACCGCCTGTACGCGCGCTGGACCGGCGACGCCGGCGCTATTCATGCGGGCGACTACTTTATAACCGAGGGCGCGACGCCGAAGACCTTGCTCAGGAAATTTACGAGCGGCGACGTGCGGCTCTATTCGTTCACCATCATAGAGGGCTGGAATCATCGTGACCTGCTGCGGGCCGTGCAGGCACATGAAGCCATACAGTCATCAATGAGCGACGAGGACTGGCCGGGATTATTAGCGGACCTCGGCGCGACCGTTACGCACCCTGAGGGTCTGTTTCTGCCTGAAACCTATCGCTTCCCCAAAGGCACCAGCGATCGCAATTTGCTGACCCAGGCCTACAGCCTGATGCAGAAGACGCTCGCCGAGGAGTGGCAGGCGCGTGCTGCGGCGACGCCGGTCAAGACGCCGTACGAGGCACTCATACTGGCGTCCATCGTTGAGAAGGAAACGGCGCGCCCCGATGAACGTGCCCGCATTGCCGGCGTTTTCGCCCGGCGCCTCGAAATTCGTATGCGCTTGCAGACGGATCCCACGGTGATTTATGGCATCGGCCCGAATTTCAATGGCAACTTGACCCGAAAAGACCTGCGGACCGACACTCCGTACAACACCTATACTCGCCGTGGCCTGCCCCCAACGCCTATTGCGATGCCGGGCAGGTCGGCGATTCGCGCCGCATTGAACCCGGCAGAGGGTGAGGAGCTGTTTTTCGTGGCAACCGGGCTCGGTGACGGCAGTCACAAGTTTTCCAGGAACAAAGCGGAGCACGATGCCGCGGTTGCCGAGTATCTGAAGCGGTTGCGGCAGCGTCGGCGCCAGGGGCGGTAGCATGCAGCGCGGCAAGTTCATCAGCGTAGAGGGCATCGAGGGGGTCGGTAAGTCGACCAATATCGAGGTCATCGTCGACTGCGTCGAGGCTGCTGGCTACCGGGTCGTAACGACGCGCGAACCGGGCGGCACACCGCTGGCCGAGGACATCCGCGAACTCCTGGTCGGGCACAGTGATGAGACGATTCCAGAGATTGCCGAGCTGCTGCTGGTGTTTGCCGCGCGGTCGCTGAACGTCAATAACGTCATTATTCCTGCACTGGAAGCCGGTCAGTGGGTGCTCTGCGACCGCTTTACCGATTCCAGCCGTGCCTACCAGGGCGGTGGTCGCGGCATTCCCATCGAGACCATTGACCGGCTGGCCGACTGGGTACACGGTGGTATCTGGCCCGATCTCACTATCCTGCTGGATGCGCCGGTGGAGATAGGAATGCAGCGTGCCAGCAAGCGCAGTACCCCGGATCGCTTTGAACAGGAGCGCTACGATTTCTTCGAGCGGGTACGCGCCTGTTACCTGGCATTGGCGGCCAGGGAGCCGCAACGTTTTGCGGTCATCGACACGACGCAATCACTCGCAGAGGTCAAGGCAGAGGTCATTGCCCTCACGCGCCAGCTTCTTGGTGATAGTTAACTTTTAAAAGTAATCATAATTTATTGTTTTATGGATATTTCCTGGCATAAATCATTTGCGAATTCCTGGCGAGACCGGGTACTCCACCAGCGCTTGCCACACGCGGTTTTGCTACTGGGCCCGGTGGGTACCGGAAAACGCGCCGCAGCGGAGTGGCTCGCTCGCCTGAGTCTCGGTATCAAGCCTGAGTTCGATCTGCCGCAATACCCGGGACAGCGACCGGAGCACGCCGATCTGCGCTGGCTCAGTCCGCCCGAGGACAAGGACGCCATCGGCATCGACCAGATCCGCGCGTTGGTGGCACAGCTCAGCCTTACCAGCTTCGAGGGCGGTGGCAAGGTCGCGGTGGTCGAACCGGCCAACAGCATGACGGCCAGCGCTGCAAACAGCTTGCTGAAGACCCTGGAGGAGCCTCCGGGCGATGCGCTGCTGATTCTGATTGCTGACCGCAAGGGCCGCCTGCCTGCCACGATATTCAGTCGCTGCCAGCGCATTGATTTTGCGCCGCCAGCAACTGACACCGGCCTGGCGTGGCTTGACCGGCACAGGCCCGGTGCGGCCTGGGCCGAAGCATTGCGGGTCGCCGGTGGCGCACCGCTGGCCGCCATTGCCGCGCTTGACAGTCTTGAGACCGGTGCAAAAATGGCGCGCGACATCAACGCCGTGGGGCAGGGCAAAGGATCGGCGATCGAAGTGGCTGCCCGCTGGGCCAAGCTGGACCCTGCGTTTGTGCTCAACTGGCTTTCAAGGCAGGTCCAGCAAGCGATTGTCGCGGTCACTGCGGGCCCGGCGCAGGCCGAGGGGCTGCTAATAGATGATTTTGTGCTGCGCCGCATGGACAGGCTAAATCTGTTCTGCTATTTAGACATAATCAATCGACTGCGCGGCCAGCCTGGCGGCTCGTTCAATCTGCAGTTGACGCTGGAAGGCCTGTTGATCGACTGGGCTGGCGGGTTGGCTGAGTGCGGCCAGCAAACGACGTTTGACGGCATGGAGTTGATGCTGGCTGTACGTTGATTAAAGAACATTGGTTGATACACGAATTTTTTGGGCTAAAGGTCATGAAATGAGCAAACCGGGACTACTGACGCTAACGATCAAGGACAAGAGCGCGTTGTATCTCGCGTATATGCCGTATGTCATCAATGGCGGGCTCTTCATTCCGACCAGCAGTTCTTACCGGCTGGGGGACGAAGTGTTCATGCTGCTGAACCTGATGGGTGAGGAAGAGAAGATCCCGGTGGCCGGCACCGTCATCTGGATGACGCCCAAAGGCGCCCAGGGCAAACGCACGGCAGGCATTGGTGTGCAATTCAGTGACCAGGACCAGGGCAATACGCAGAAGAAGATCGAGACCTACCTCGCTGGCGCTCTGGGCGGCGACAAACCTACTCACACGATGTAAACCGCCCGCAGGGCGTGGTTTTGGCTAGGCGGAATCCGCGTTGATACCGCCGCGCAACACGTACGCCTGGTAACCGCGCTCGCTCAGAATATAAGTGCCGGCAGAACTGCGGCGGCCAGTATCGCAACAGAGCACGTATTTCTGGTCCGGGCTCAGCGTCGAGATCTTCAGGCGGATGAAGTACAGCGGAATATTCAGCGCACCGTCGAGATGTTGTGCCTCAAACTCGCTGGGTAGCCGGACGTCGAGCCATTGGCCGCCGCCCCTGATGATCTCCTCGGCCTGTGCGCGATCGACCCAGTCCAACATGGGCTCATTCAACAGCGTCTTGAAGTCATCCTTGCCAAGTCGCATGACAGCGCCATCCGTTCGCATCGTCACGGTCGCATTTCGCTTCGCTTCCGAGATCAGTGCTTCTTCGCCAAACGTGTCGCCAATGTGAAGTTCGGCCAGCTTGATCCCATCTTTACTCAGCGGTGTCTCACGGGTAACGAGCGCAGTGCCGCGTATCAGGACGTAGAAAAAGTCGCCTTCGGATCCTTGTTTGATGACGACGTCACCGGCACGATAGTTGATCTGCTGCATGCGCATGAAGATCGCCTGGATATTGGCTGGCGGAATCTTGTGGAACGCCTTGGTCTGCAGCAGCATCGTCATCCAGTCTTCGGTGCTCTGCTCGGACGCGCCGCGTAGCTCCGAAACTTCATAGGTCCCGGTCTGGTCCCACGTCAGCATGACGTCGAGCAAGTCACTGTCGATGGAAATGAACTGCACCCGATCACGGGCACGCGCGGTCACGCGCCGCGGGTAGACCGGAGCGACCGGGTTGCGGGCGAACTCGGAGCCACCCTCAACCTTGCCAACAACGGTGCCGCCATCCACGAGTTCGAGGGTGCCGGAAATGACATAAACCGTGCGCTTCTCGGTATCGCCCTCTTTGAACAGGAACTGCCCGGGCGATGCCTCACGCAGCTGCACCTTGCGCGCCAGTGCGGCCAGGTTATCTCGCTTCAGGCCATCAAGCGGCGATAGCCCTCTGAGCAGCGCCGTGCTTACCTGCTCAACTGACATGTTTGGTTCTGCTCACTGCTAGTAATTCGCTCTACAAGAGTTATTAAACATTCTGCGGAGTATTCTACCTTCAAAACAACAACTTCCGGTACTCATTAGGTTAAACAGCGTGAGCCAACGCACAGTTTTTGACGCGCTGCCCGGCTGCAGGTCGCACTGGTCACAGAGAGGACCACCCTTTATCCGGTGCAAATCGCGTGCCGTGAGTCTCCTCAAGGCGCCGCAGTGTCGCCAGTACCTCGTCAACACCCCGCTCACGGGCATAGTTAAGGGGGCCGCCCCGGAACGGCGCAAAGCCAGTGCCAAAAATCACGCCCGCATCGAGCAGGTCAGCATCGGCCACCACTCCTTCCGCCAGGCAAGACACCGCCTCGTTGACCATTGGCAGAATCAGACGGTCCTGCATGTCAGCAGGCATATTCGTATCCGCAGCGCCGTCGTTGCCGGACGTCTCCGGTTTGACCGCTTTGCCATTCTCCCAGCGATAAAAGCCTTCGCCTGACTTTCTGCCAAGCTGGCCGTCCTTTACTTTGCGCTCAAGCGCCTCCGGTATGGCGCGTTGCATGCCCTCGCCGAGCACTTTGGAGACGTGCATCACCACATCGAGACCCACGCTGTCGGCCAGTTCCACCGGTCCCATCGGCATGCCAAATGCCTCGGCTGCTTTGTCGATTTCGCGCAGCGGTACGCCTTCCTCCGCCAGCTGCATCGCCTCAGCCATGTACGGGGCCAGGATACGGTTCACCACGAATCCCGGTGAGCTGGCGCACTCGAGCGGCAATTTGCCGATGCCCTTGGTAAACGCAAAACCGACATCCAGCGCTTCCTGCTCGGTATCGTCGCAGCGAATGACCTCGACCAGTGGCAGCATCGCGACCGGATTAAAGAAATGCAGCCCGATAAATCGCTGCGGTTCATTCAGTACCGTGCGCAGTGCTTCGAGCCGAATACTGGAAGTGTTTGTGGCAAGCAGGGCACCCGGTTTCATGTTGCGCTCGAGCTGATCGTAGAGTGCCTGCTTGGCTTCCAGGTTCTCGTAAATCGCCTCAATAACAAGATCCGCATCCGCGACCCCATCGCCAGCAACGTCGGAGCGCAGTCGTTGCTCGGTAGCGGCGAGTTTCGTTTTGTCGCGCACGCGCTTGGCGAACAATTTGCGGGCGCGCTCGATTGCCGGATCAATGTACTTCTGCTCACGATCCTGCAGTGTCACCGTATGGCCGCGGAGCGCACACCAGGCCGCGATATCGCCGCCCATGACGCCGGCACCGACGACGTGCACGTGGCTGATCTTTTTGTCGGTCTTGTTGCCTTGCCCTTTGAGCCTGTTCTGCAGAAAGAACACTCGCACGAGATTGCGCGATGCACTGCTGCACATCAGCTCGGCAAAACTGCGCGCCTCTGCCTCGTAGCCGGTTTTCTCGGAAGCACCGTCGGCAGCCCACAGATCGATGATGGCGTAGGGTGCCGGATAGTGATCTCGCCGCGCTTTGCCGCGGACCTGTTTTTCGAGCATGTTGCGAACCAACGGTCGCGCCGGAGTCGTATTCATCATGCGATCAAGCATCGACGCGCGGCGTTTGGGAGGCGCCTTAAACAGTAGCGTTACAGCGGCACCCTGCCAGTCTTCGGCCGAGCAGATTTTATCGATCAACCCGATCCTCCTGGCTTTGCTCGCATTGACGGGGTTGCCGGTTAACATCAGCGGCATCGCCTCACGTACACCACACAGCCGCACGGCACGGACTGTCCCGCCGAAGCCGGGGTGCAAGCCTAATTTGACCTCCGGCAGGCCGAAGATCTTTTTGTCATTTTCAATCGCCAGTCGATAGTCACAGGCCATGACCAGTTCCAGCCCGCCACCCAGGCAGAAGCCGTTGATGACTGCAACCGTCGGGCAGGCGAGACGCTCGAGGCGGTCGAAGACCGTTTGCCCCATGCGCACCAACTCGTAGGCACGTTCCTGCGTATCGATACCGGTGAATTCCTTGATATCGGCGCCCATCACGAAGCTGCCGGGCTTACCGGAGTGGACTACCACACCCCGCGGCGGATTCTCGTGCAGCGCGTCGAGGATCGAATTCAGCTCCTGCATCACTTCTGAGGAAAGGACATTTGCGCTCGCATCAGCGAGGTCAATGCAGAGCCAAAAAATACCGTTATCGTCGGTGCGTGTTTTCCAGTGTTGGGTCATGTTGGCAGACTCGTGTCAGGCTAAATCGAAATCACAGACCAGGGGCAGGTGGTCCGATAGTTTAATGTCAGGGACGTCGAAACCGGTTATCTCGATGCCCTCCTGGTAGAGCACAAAATCAAGTTCCTTGCGCGGCGAGCGACTCGGATAAGTCGGCCGACTTTCAACATTGGCAGACCGCAGGCCGGCGGCTTTCATGAACAGGTATATTTCATTCTCGCCCCAGAATGTATTGAAATCTCCCGCGACCACCACGGGTTTTTTGGTCGCCTGGATGAGGTCATACAGATGCCGCAACTGCAGGTGTCGGTGACGGTACTTCAGCGACAGGTGCACGAGGAAGATGGCGTATTTCTCCATCTCGAGCTCAATGATCAGGCGCTTGATCCCCGTATCGAAGTAGTGAAATTTTTCGCCGTGGACGCGTGGCGCGGCCATGAACGCGTTCCCTTGCTTGCGCACAATCGGCAGTATCTGGTTGAACGACTTTTCGCCGTACTTGGTCTCGTACGAGGTGTTCATACCGAGGTCAGCGGCGATTTTCTCGGCCTGGTTGACGTTGCGGCTTCGTATTGAGCCGGTGTCGACCTCGATCAGTCCGACGACATCCGGATCCTTGGACTTGATGAAACGCGTAATTTCAGGAAGAACGCTCTGATTGCCCAGCACGTAGCCGGCACCCGGCAGAGGCATGTGCATGCTGGCTCCGCCGCCGACCGCGTATCTGATGTTGTATAAAAGGAGCCGCATTCGGCGCTACGATACCGAAACCCCCGGGGCATGGAAACCATTGCGAACAATCAGTGACACGAGTCGCGCGACGCGCCCGGGATTTGGCTAAACTAGGGGGGTGTTTAGATGATTCGCGGAGCTGGCGATGTCAGAAAAAGACCCCATCCGGGTGTTTGCAACCCACTGTTTTGATGAGAACGACGACTATCTGCGGGTATTCGAGTTTCTCGAGAGCGTGGACCGTTTTTATTACCTGAACGTCAGCAAACCGGACAACGTCCCGGCGGCGGGCGGCGCACAGGCGATCAGGGATGAGCTAATCGCGCAAATTACGCAAGCCGAGACGGTGTTGCTGCTGGCCAGCGTCTATGAACAGCAGCCCGACCTGGTGCGCATCATGATGGACATCGCCAAAGCCAACAAGATCAAGATGATCGGGATCCGGCCATACGGCGCGCAAGATACGCCCGAAGAGATCGTCGAGCGTGCCGCAGAGGTCATTGAGTGGAACGACCGTGAGATGGTCGACGCGATCAAGCGCAATGCGCGTGGCGAGGAAACGGCTCGTTGGGAGGTCATCGATTTCCCGGGCTTTGATTCTGACGGACCTGTTGAATAGCTATATAATCAATGACTTACCGTCTTTTATTAATGTTTATTAGAGAATGCGGCCGGTCGTAATCGCCCACCGCGGCGCCTGCGGGTACCTGCCGGAGCACACGCGCGCCGCGAAGGCCCTGGCCTATGCCATGGGCGCCGATTATCTCGAGCAGGATGTGGTTGCGTCTCGCGATGATGAGCTGATTGTTCTGCATGACGTGCACCTGGACCGCGTGACCGATGTGGCCAGTCGCTACCCCGATCGTGCCCGCCGGGATGGGCGCTTCTACGTCCGGGACTTCGACCTTAACGAAATAAAAACCTTGCGAGTCCACCACCGGCGTAACGCGGACGGCTCACCTGTCTACCCGGGTCGCGATAGTGCGGACGGTGAGAATTTCCGGGTGCTCACGTTCGCCGAGGAGTTGGCACTGGTGCGCACGCTGGAAACGGCCCATGGGCGCCCCGTGGGGATCTATCCCGAAATCAAGCGACCCCGGTGGCATCGGGAGCAGGGCGTCGATATCACGCCCGCTTTTCTGCGCATTCTTGAGGAATATGGCTATCGCGAGCATCTGGACCCGGTCTACGTACAGTGTTTCGATCCGGCCGAGTTGCGCCGTATCCGGCACCAGATGGGCTCTCGACTGAAACTGGTGCAGCTGATCGGCGAAAACAGTTGGCGGGAGGCGGCGATTGACTTTGCGTCGCTCAGAAGCCGGCGCGGGCTGCAGCGCCTGGCAAGGACCGTCGATGGCATTGGTCCATGGATCAACCGCCTTTACCGGTTGCCGCGCCGAGACGGCGCCATCCGCTCGACGGGGCTGGTGGAGCGCGCCCATGCTGCCGGTTTGGCGGTGCATCCCTACACGTTCCGCAGCGATGATCTACCGCCCGGATTTGATTCATTGGACGAATTACTGACGTTTTGCACCCGGGAACTTGCCATCGACGGACTGTTCACGGATTTTCCCGACAAAGTTTTGCAATTTCAGCGAAGGATTTCGGCCTGAAGGCCCTCTAACCCTTTAGGATTTTGTGACCCTGTGAGGGACTACATGACACGATTGCAACGCGCGGCGTATTTCGCCGCGGCGATATTGGCTGTTTTTGCGCTCGCAACGACTATCTCGCCAACCAGCGGTCAGGCGATGACCGTCGACGACCTGGATTTGGCTGACTACGAGGGCAGGGTGGTCGTTATCGATTTCTGGGCGTCCTGGTGCGTGCCGTGCCGGCGTTCGTTCCCCTGGCTCAACGCGATGCAGTCCAAATACGCGGATGACGGTCTCGTCATTATCGGTGTCAACGTCGATCGCGTAAGCGCCGACGCGGACAAGTTCCTCGAGCGATATCCTGCCACATTCAAAATTATTTACGACAACGAAGCCAATCTCGCCAAGCGCTTCGGAGTGCAGGCGATGCCCAGTTCTTACGTGATCGGACGCGACGGCGCGATCCGGGATAGGCACCTGGGGTTCAAGCAGAAAAAACAGGATGAATACGAGGCAGCCCTGGTGGCAGCGCTTAAGGAGAAAACGCGATGAGACGTACGGTTTGGACTGTTTTTGGTGTTGCCGATGCTTGCAGCCGGATGCGCGTCGATGGGGGTAGAGCCCTGGGAACGTGATGTCCTGGCAAAAGACGAGATGCAGCTAACAACCGACGAGATCGAGGCAGCAACCGACGATCACATCTATTTCAGCAAAGAAGCGTCCAGCGGCGGCCGAGGATTCGGCGGCGGCGGGTGCGGTTGTAATTGAGGGGCTGTCGCATGAGTCGCAAAGATAAACTGACTATTTCCACGGCGCTGGCAGCGGCCACCTGTTCGCTGCTCGGCACCTCGCTGCCCACTGATCGTCGATGCGCAGGAGGAGGGCGACTGGGATTTCAATACGTCGATTCTCTACTACGGCGAGGATAACAATCGCGTCAAGGACTACAGCGTCAGCGCAATCGCAAAACGCATGTTCGCCGACGACCGCATACTCTCGCTGGGACTGACGGTCGACGGGCTGACGGGCGCAACGCCCAGTGGCGCCATCCGGCAAGACGTTGCGCAGACGTTCACGCGACCCTCGGGCAACGACGCGTACGTCGTGCCGGCCGGCGAACTGCCGCTGGACGACACGTTCAAGGACACCCGCGTGGCATTGTCTGCCGCCTGGCAGCAACCGTGGGGTGACAGAAACCTGATCAATGTCGGTGCCAGCCTCTCGAAAGAATACGACTACCTGCACCTCGGTGTGAACGCCCGGATCGCGCGCGATTTCAATCAGCGCAACACGACATTGTCGGCCGGTTTCGCGTACTCGAGCGACCAGCTCGACCCGGTTGGCGGCGCGCCCATGCCGCTAACCCCCATGCTGGACGTCGGCGACACCAGTAATCGCAGCGGCGAACAGGATAAGGACGTTCTCGATCTCATCCTCGGCGTGTCGCAGGTCATCAACAGAGACCTCGTGGTGCAGCTCAACTACTCCTTTAGCCAGTCGGATGGTTACCTGACGGACCCCTACAAGGTGCTGAGCCTGGTGGATGGCACGACCGGGGATACGTTGTTACGAACCCCGACAGGACCCGGCGTGGAAGGGCCCTCGCATCAGTTTCTGTTTGAGAGTCGTCCGGACGAGCGCACGAAGCACAGCGTGTACGCGCAGGCGAAGTACTACATGAACGGCAAAGTGCTCGACGCCTCGTACCGGTATATGACCGATGACTGGGAGATCGACTCGCACACGGTCGATCTGCGCTACCGAATTCCTTTCGCCGAGACTCGCTATATCGAGCCGCACTTGCGCTTCTATACCCAATCGGAGGCCGAGTTTTTCAGGCTCAGCCTGCCGGACTCGCAGCCGTTGCCCGCGTATGCCTCGGCGGACTACCGTCTGGGTAATTTCGATGCGGTTACGGCCGGCGTGAAATACGGCTGGAAGACGCGCAACGACAAGGACATGAGTGTCAGGGTGGAGTGGTACCAGCAATCCGGCAGCGTGCCGTCCGGCCAGATTATCGGCAACCAGGCCGGGCGCGACAATTACCCCGACCTGGCA
>CAWJHR010000006.1:0-346063 GCA_963842765.1 uncultured Gammaproteobacteria bacterium
AAGATCGGCGATCGTGTATTCCTGCCATTCGCCGCTGTCGTCGAGCACGATGATCACGGTTTTTTCGTCCGCAAATTCGTGGATGCGCTGGCGGCAGCCGCCGCACGGCGTGCAGGCCGTAATCTCGGAACTACCGCCGGCAATAGCGATCTGCGCAATGCGTTTGCCGCCGCGCTGCACCATGGCGGCGATCGCAGCGGCTTCCGCACAACTACCGAGCGGGTAGGCGGCGTTTTCGACGTTACAGCCCTGGTGTAGCTGACCCAGTTCATCCACAACGGCGGCACCGACGCTGTAGCCCGAGTATCGACAATAGGCCTGTTCGCGCGCCGCAATGGCCTTGATGATCAGGTCTTCATTCGTCAGAGGCATGGCTTAATCCGTTTTGCGCATCGGGTTGTTCGGGTGCATCGTCCAGTTCGCCTTTTCCTGTGATATCGGTTGTCCGGTGCGCGGGTCAACGCCTTCGGTCAATTGCTGCATCGTGATGCAGCTGTCGACCGGACAGACGCTGACGCAGAGGTTGCAGCCGACACACTCTTCATCAATGACTTCGAAGCGACGTTTGCCGTTCACCGTATCGGTGATCGCCTGGTGCGACGTGTCTTCGCACGCGCTGAAGCAACGGCCGCACTCGATACAAAGATCCTGATTGATTACGGCTTTCTCAACGTAGTTGAGATTCAGGTACTGCCAGTCCGTAACACTCGGGACCGCTTTACCGATCAGTTCATCCAGCTTCAGCTGCTTGTCGTCGAGAAAGTTGCTGAGGCCATCAACCAGGTCGTCGATGATCTTGAAACCATACACCATTGCCGCCGTGCACACCTGCACATTGCTGGCACCGAGCGCCAGGAAGTCGACCGCATCGCGCCAGTCGGTGATGCCGCCGATGCCCGAGATCGGCAGCGCGCGGGTCTCCGCCGTGCGTGCGATTTCGGCCACCATATTGAGTGCGATCGGTTTTACCGCCTCGCCGCAATAGCCGCCATGCGTGCCCATGCCATCGGTGCTCGGGTACATCGTGAGCGAATCGTAGTCGACGCGCATGATCGAGTTGATGGTGTTGATCAGCGACACGGCGTCAGCGCCGCCATCGAGCGCCGCTTTGGCGGGCGGCAAAATGCTGGCGACGTTCGGCGTGAGTTTGACGATCACCGGTACCGATGCTGCTTTCTTCGCCCATTCCGTCGCCATCTGGATGTACTCGGGTACCTGGCCGACGGCCGCGCCCATGCCGCGTTCCGACATGCCGTGCGGGCATCCGAAATTCAGCTCGAACGCGTCGATACCCGTGGCTTCGATCATCGGCAGGTACGTAGCCCAGGTCTCCTCGTTCATTGGCAGCATGACGGAGGCGACCAGCGCGCGATCCGGCCAGTCCTTCTTGATCTGCCGCATTTCATCGAGGTTGGTCTGCAACGGCCGGTCGGTGATCAGCTCGATGTTATTGAAACCAATGACGCGACGATCGTTGCTGTGCAGCGCGCTGTAACGCGGCCCGCTCACGTTAACGATGTGCGGGTCCTCGCCGAGCGTTTTCCAGACCGCTCCGCCCCAGCCGGCTGCAAACGCACGGTTGACGTTATAGGCTTTGTCCGTCGGCGGTGCCGACGCCAGCCAGAAAGGATTCGGTGATGAAATACCAAGGAAACTGGTCTTGAGGTTGGCCATATCTACTCTTTCCTCAGTGCGCGATCGATGTCTATGGCTGCCACCTTGCCATCCTGGACTGCCGTTACCGTGAGATCCTCACCGCCTGCCACGCAGTCGCCGCCCGCCCAGACATGGCGCAGTGAGGTCCTGCCTGTCTCGTTGACGACAATGCGGTCACCACGAATCTCGAGAACCGAGAGCTCGTTTCGCAGTGCATTAACATCAAGCAGCTGACCGATGGCCTTGAACACGGTGTCGGCCGTTAGCTCAAAGTCCTCGCCGGTAGACGACAAACGGCCGTCTTCGTCGAGCTCGGTTCGCTCGAAGCGGATGGTGGCAACGTGCTGCGTCACCGCTGAGCTCGACGGGACCCGCCCAGTGATGGATGGTGACGCCATTGGTCTTCGCGAGATTTTGCTCGAACTCGCTCGCACCCATCTGCTCCGGGCCGCGCCGATACACGATGTCGACGGTTTCGGCGCCGAGACGCTTGCTCTGCACGGCAATATCGATCGCCGTCATGCCGCCACCGATAACCACAACGCGCCGGCCAACCGGCAATTTGCCGAGATCGTCGGATTGCCGAATATCCGCAATGTAATCGATGGCGCTGTCGACCCCGGGCAACGATTCCCGCTCGAGGCCGAGCGCATTGGTCGACCCTAAGCCAACGCCGATGAACACGGCATCGTACTGGTCCTTAAGTTCCTGCAGCGTGAAGTCTTCACCGAGCGCCTGACCGTTGCGCAGTTCGATGCCGCCGATCGACAGGATGTACTCCACCTCCTGCTGCGCGAAATCGTCGATCGCTTTATAGGCAGCGATGCCGTACTCGTTCAGGCCACCGGCTTTGGGGTCACGGTTGAACACAACAACATCGTGGCCAAGCAGCGCCAGTCGATGCGCGCAGGACAGTCCGGCAGGACCGCCGCCGACCACGGCAACGGTTTTTCCGGTCGGCGGCTCGCGATTGAAGAGCTGCGTTTGAGCATCCAGGATCGGGTCCGTGGCGTAGCGTTGTAACAGGCCGATTTCGACGGGCTTGTCCTCGTGCGTGTTTCTGACACAAGCCTCCTCGCACAGCACTTCGGTGGGACAGACGCGCGCACACATGCCGCCCATGATGTTCTCGCTCAAAATCGTCCGTGCCGAGCCGCGTACGTTGTCACTGCGGATCTTTTGAATAAACGCCGGAATGTCGATGCCGGTAGGGCAGGCCGTCGTGCAGGGCGCGTCGTAACAAAAATAGCAGCGGTCAGCCTCGATCAGCGCCGCGGATCGGGTCAGCGGCGGATGCAGGTCGCCGAAGTTGTACGCGATCTCACTGCCATCGAGGCGGTGGCTCCGAATATCCGGCTGACCGTCGTCGCTCATCGGCTAACCGCTACCGGATCTGCTTTCTCGGCCTGGATTTTTAGCGCGTCGTAGTAGCTGGCGAACGGCGGTCGATCCACATACCGACCAGCGCCGCGTTTCACATCGAGTTTGCCATCGGCGTAGACAAGTTTGCCGCGGCTGATCGTGTGCGATGCACCGCCGGTGACCGTCATGCCCTCGAAGATGTTGTAGTCGACCTTCTGGTGATGGGTCTTCGCCGAGATGGTCTTGGTTGCCGCCGGATCCCAGACGACGATGTCAGCGTCGGCGCCGACAGCGATGCAGCCTTTGCGCGGGTAGATGTTGAAGATCTGCGCAGCGTTGGTCGACGTCACCTTGACGAATTCGTTCATCGTCAGCCGGCCGGTCCCGACACCGTGATGCCACAGGACTTCCATGCGATTCTCGATGCCGGCCGTGCCGTTGGGAATCAGCCGGAAGTCGTCTTTGCCAGCGGCTTTCTGGTCGGCGCAGAAGCAGCAGTGGTCGGTTGCCGTCGTCTGCAGGTTGCCCGACTGCAGGCCGTGCCAGAGCGCTTCCTGGTGGTCTTTGGAGCGAAACGGCGGGCTCATGACGTGCGCGGCGGCCACCTCGAAGTCAGGATCGCGGTACACCGAGTCGTCCACCAGCAAATGCCCGGCGAGGACCTCGCCAAACACGCGCTGTCCTTCGTTGCGCGCCCGGGTAATGGCCTCGAGCGACTGCCGGCAGGAGTTGTGGACCACGTACAGCGGGGCGCGCAGCACCTCGGCGATCCGTATCGCACGATTCGCCGCTTCGCCCTCGACTTCGGGCGGACGCGACAGCGGGTGACCCTCGGGTCCCGTAATGCCCTTGTCGATCATTTCCTGTTGCAGCCGGAAGACGAGCTCGCCGTTTTCTGCATGCACCGTCGGAATGGCGCCCAGTTCGACGGCCCGCGAAAAACTGTTCACGAGGATTTCGTCGTCGGCCATGATGGCGCCTTTGTACGCCATGAAATGCTTGAAGCTGTTGACGCCATGATCGCGGACCAGCGTGCCCATGTCTTCGTACACGGTGTCGTCCCACCACGTGATCGCGACATGGAACGAATAATCCGCAACCGATTTCTTGCCCCACTCGCGCCACTGCCGATAGGTCTCGAGAATATTCTGCTGGGGATTCGGAATGGCGAAATCGATAATCATCGTGGTGCCGCCCGCCAGACCCGCCGCGGTGCCGGTGTAAAAGTCCTCGGTGGTTACCGTGCCCATGAATGGCAGCTGCATGTGCGTGTGCGGGTCGATGCCGCCCGGCATGACGTACTGGCCACCGGCATCGACGACCGTCGCGCCGGCCGGAGCGTCGATATTCTCGCCAACCGCCGTGATGACGCCGTCCTGGCACAGTACGTCAGCGCGTACGGACTGCTCTGCGTTGACGACGGTGCCACCCTTGATAAGAACTGTCATGAAGAACTCCCGATTTCGCCGCGTGCGACGAAGTAATAAATGAGGCCGCCCAGTATCGATCCCGTGAACCAGCCGTAGTCGTAAAACCAGCTTAACTTACCGGTCGTGATCGCGACAACGGTCAGGCCAACCGGAATCAGGAACGCGATGAAGCCCGACTTGTTCCAGGCCGGATAACCGGCGTTGTCCTGGTACAAAGCCAGCAGGTTGTAGGACTGTTTCTTGATGAGAAAGTAGTCGACGATCATGATGCCGGCGATGGGCCCCAGCAGGCTGGAGTAGCCGATGAGCCAGTTCGAATACAGGCTCTCGACACTCACGTCCGTTTCCAGCCAGCCCATTTTCTTGAGTAACTCCCAGCTCATCAGGACAATGCCGATGAAGCCGGTGATCAGAACGCCGCGGTCCTCGTTGATGAGTTTCGGTGCGATGTTCTGAAACACGTTGGTGGGCGACACGATGTTCGCGGCCGTGTTGGTCGAGATCGTCGCGAGGATGATCATCAGCATCGCGATCACGACCCAGAAGTCGTTGTCGATGCGGCCGATCAGGTTGATCGGGTCGGAGATTGTCTCGCCGGTCAGTTCGACCGACGCGGCTGTCAGGATAACGCCGAGGCCGGCGAACAGGAACATCGTCAGTGGCAGGCCGATGATCTGCCCGAGAACCTGGCTGCGCTGCGTTCTCGCATAACGGCTGAAGTCGGGGATGTTCAGCGACAGCGTGGCCCAAAAGCCGACCATCGCCGTGAGACCGGCCATGAAGTAGCCGAAGAAAGGTGCGCCCTCCGGACGCGTCGCCGGCGTGGCCAGCACTTCGCTGAGCGAGATTTTCGGCAGGGCCCAGAACACCAGGCCGATTGCGACGATGAGCAGCAACGGGGCTGCCAGTGCCTCGAGGAGCTTGATCGATTCCGCGCCACGAATGACAACGGCCACGTTGGCTACCCAGAATATAAAGAAGCCGAGCACCTCACCGACGCCACCGAGTGCGGCCCAGCTATCGAACATGGCGGCGAGCATCAGGTGAATCGCTATGCCACCGAACAAAGTCTGTACGCCAAACCAGCCGCAGGCGACGAGCGCACGAATCAGCGACGGCACGTTGGAGCCGATGATGCCGAACGAGGCGCGCATGACGACGGGGCAGGGGATGCCGTAACGCGTGCCCGGATAAGCGTTCAGCGTTAGCGGAATCAGCACGACGATATTGGCGATCAGGATGGTCCACAACGCTTCGGCGACAGACAGGCCGAAATACGCAGTGAGCACGCCGCCAAGGGTGTAAGTGGGGACGCAGATGGCCATGCCTACCCACAGTGACGCGACGTTCCAGCGTGTCCAGGTGCGCTGCGACGCACGCGTCGGGGCGATGTCCTCGTTATAGCGAGGACTGTTGGCAATGTCATCGCCGACGTCGAGTTCGACGTGTTCGCCGACGATACGCAGCTTGCTGACCGATAAGGACTCGGACATCGGTTCCCTCCTGAGGGGAACGGTCGACGGCGCGCTAGTTATCCGTCAAGGGACCGTAGGTTTCGGGGCGGCGGTCACGGAAGAACTGCCACGTATCTCTGACCTCACGGATCATGTCGAGATCGATCTCGTGGACGAGCAATTCGTCGTCGCCGTAGCTTGCCTGTGCCTCGATCGCGCCGCGCGGGTTGACGATGTAACTCGAGCCGTAAAACTCGCCCATCTGCTTGGCCCAGGGCTCCTCGGTGCCGATGCGATTGATGGCGCCGATGAAAACGCCGTTGGCGGCAGCGGACGCGGGCTGCTCGAGCTCCCACAGGTATTTACTCAAGCCTGCGACCGTGGCGGAGGGATTCACGATGTACTCAGCACCGTTCAGTGCCAGTGCGCGCCAGCCTTCGGGGAAGTGGCGGTCGTAACAAATGTAAACGCCAAGCTTCAGGAAAGCGGTCTGGAAAACCGGGTAACCGCTGTCGCCCGGTTTGAAGAAGAACTTCTCGAAAAAGCCGGGATCGACCTGCGGAATGTGGGTCTTGCGATACTTGCCGAGGTAGCTGCCATCCGCGTCGATGACGGCGGCCGTGTTGTAGTAAACGCCGGTCATGTGTTCTTCATAGATAGGAACGACGATGACCATGCCGTGTTTCTTCGCGTACTCCTGCATCAGTCGTGTCGTGTAGCCGTCGGGAATCGGTTCTGCCGCGGCGTACCACTTGCGATCCTGGCTCGGGCAAAAATACGGCTGCGTGAATACTTCCTGGAAGCACAGCACCTGCACGCCCTGTTTCGCTGCATCCTCGATATACGGAATATGTGCCTCGATCATGCGATCGCGGATTGCCTCCGGGCTCATCGAACCATCGCCCTTCAGCGCCATCTGAATCAATCCACACTTCACTTTAGACACAGCAACCCCCTTCGTTTCTTATGCAAACAGGATAGGCTTTTTAGCGCACCGAAGTCCACGATCCGTGCATCGGGTTCGGCAGGATGTACCAGCCGTTGCCCCAGTACTCGGCGTACGTGTCCACGGCCGCATGCCGTGATGCACGGGTTGCTGGCTCGGTGCAGGGCGCCAACGGTTTGTTGCGCGTGCAGTGGACGAAGTCGCCGTAGTCGTCGCCAAACAGCATGATGACGCGATGCGTCTTTGCAATGTGCTCGCGGCGATTGAGTTTTTCCTTGCTCCAGCCGGGTTGCTCCCAGGCCATCAACATATGCTCACGATCGGTCTCGATTCCCGCCTCGCGCAGGTCCTCTATCGTGACCTGTTCGTACGGGCAATCACCGTCGACCCCGTCGAAGCGTTCGCAGGCTCGGTTCGTCAGGAAGAACACCGTCACTCCCGCGGCTCGCGCGGCATTTACCATCTCGACAGCGCCGCGGACCGGCACTGCCGTGTGATTGCGCATCCAGTCGAAGTGGCCGAAACGTGAGTACGGCACTTGCAGAAGCGACTTCTGGTAGTCGGCGTTGCTGACGACGGTCTCGTCGACGTCCAGGATGATCGCCGGCGGCTTGTCCGTCACGTCGACCTGTCCGGGGAGGGCGGTCCAGTTCGGGTCGGCGAGCAGCCGGGGCAGATCGCGACGCGCTGTCGCATACACCTGTGCCGAGATGGCCTGGTACTCGGCGGAGAACTCGGCCCAGCGGATGCCGATATCGATGTCGTCTGCCGGCATCGGGGTCGGCGCAACTGTGTCGCGCTGGGTCGGCGCGGCACATGCCGCGACGATTAGCGCCGATAGAATTACGTAGTGAATTTTCATGAAATGAGGTTAGCATGTCGGGATGATGAATAGACTATCAATGCTCCTGATTTTGCTGCTGCTCGTCGCGTGCACGACAACAGCGCCTCGCCAGCAGGAGGGCGGGATTACCTTTGTCCATCTGAACGACACGTATCGCGTTGGCGCTGTCGAGGATGGCAAAGCCGGCGGCTTCAGCCGCGTTGTCACGCTGGTTCGGGAATTACAGGACCAGGGCCGGGACGTTCGCATCCTGCACGGCGGCGATTTTCTGTACCCGTCACTCGAGAGCCAGTTATGGAACGGCCTGCAGATGGTCGACGCCATGAACTTCATGGATGACATCGCGCCGCTCTATGCCGTGTCCGGCAACCACGAGTTCGATCGCCGCAAGCCGGATCACGTGATCGCTGCGGTGCGGGCGTCGCGGTTCGACTGGCTGGGTGATAACTACCGCCTGAATACGGGCGCTGACGACGTGGATGCTGCCCTGCGGCAGGCGTTTACCTTTCAGTCAGGCGACAAGACGGTCGGCGTCTTTGCGCTATTGCTGGCCCCGGTCGACGGGGGCAACAAGCGCGATTACCTGGAGTACGACGACGATTACGTTGCGGTAGCGGAGAAAACCATAGCGGGACTCGAGGCACGGGGCGTCGACCTGATTATCGGCGTGACGCACCTGGATATGTGGAAAGACGTCGAAATCGCGACGTTGAAAGCCCAACATCCCAAGCTCGCGTTCATCGTGGGCGGGCACGAGCACGAGCCGGAGTACAGCCCGGGTACGGAGACGTCCGCCATCGTCATGAAGGGCGCGTCCAATGCCCGGGTTATCTGGGCGATAGACGTCGACTTCGATGCGACCGGTCGCGCAACGCTTCGTGAGCGCAAGGTCACGCTCGATGAGAGCGTCGCGCTGGACGCGGAGTACGAAGTGCTGTCGAACAAATGGCGCGCGCGGTTACTCGAGAAGTTTCCGTTCCTGGAGGCGCGCATCGGCACCGCAGCGCTGCCACTCGATGGCCGCGAAGTTGCCGTCAGAAACGCAGAAACGAACTGGGGCAATTTCATCGCCGATCAAATGCGAGGCGCGTTCGGCAAGCCGGCCGATCTCGCGTTTGTCAACGGCGGCACGCTGCGCATCGATGACTTCATCGAGGACGACATCCTGTTCGAAGACATCGGCCGTACGTTCGGTTTCAGCTCCTTCCTGCGACAGACGACGCTGACCGGCGCCGAGTTTCGCAAAGTGCTGGAGGCGGGCTATCGCGGCTTCGGCCCCAGCAAAGGCTATTTCCCGCAGGTCTCGGGGTTCCGCGTGTGCGTCGATCGCAGCCGTAACGAGTTTGATCGTATCGTGAGCCTGCAGGTTCCGGCGGGCGAGCGCTGGGTGGAAATTATCGACGACAAGGAGTACCGCGTCGTCGTGCCGGACTTCCTGTATCGCGGTGGTGACGGTTATGACATTCCGCAAGACCGGCCGGCGACACCGCCGGGATCGGAGCTCAAATACCTGGTGCTCGATGGCATTCTGCAGGCCCAGGCAGCGGGTGAGAAAATCGGTGCCCCGGTTGACCCCCGGAACCCACGTTACTTCGAACTCAAAGCAAGCGAGCAGCCCTGTTTCGTGGCGTATTGAGTGCGATGCGCGGCTAATGCACGCCCATCAGCACGCGGACATGCGTTTCCACGCAGCGCGCCAGGCTATTGAGTTCGTAACCGCCTTCCAGCGCCGAGACAATGCGTCCCGCCGCGGAGTCAGCGGCCACGGCGACGATCTGCTCGGTGACCCACTGGAAGTCGGCATCGGTGAGGCTCACGTTGGACATGTCATCGTCGCGGTGTGCGTCAAACCCGGCCGATACAAAGATCATCTCGGGTTGAAACCGTTGCAGGGCCGGCAACCACTGCTCGGTCACCGCAGCGCGAAACTCGTCACTTCCGGCACCTGCCTGCAAGGGAGTATTGACGCGATTGTCGGCTGGTTCGAGCAACGCGGTGAATGGATAAAAAGGATGTTGGAACGTTGAGCAGAAAAGTACCCGATCTTCGTCTTTGAAAATTTCCTCGGTGCCGTTGCCGTGGTGCACGTCAAAATCGATGATGGCCACGCGGTGCAGGCCGTGCGCTGCCAGCGCATGCGCCGCGCCGACGGCGATATTGTTGTAAAGGCAGAATCCCATGGCACGACGGCTTTCGGCATGGTGGCCGGGTGGTCGCACGCCGCAGAACGCCGACTTCCATCTCGCCGCTGATCACAAGATCAACGCGGCGATGACTGCGCCGGCTGCTCTTCGGGCCGCCGTCAGGGAGTCGGCACATATTATCGTGTCGGGATCGACGCGCACGTAGCCCGTTTTCGGTGCGAGCGATGCGAGGCCGTCAAGATGCCCCTGTGTGTGTACGCGCAGGAGCTGACTCTCGGTCGCTAGCGGCGCGTCGAAATGGCGCAGGATGTCGGACAATCCCGTCGCAATGAAGCGGTCCTCGATAACTGTGATGCGCCGAGCACATTCCGGGTGACCATCGGCGGTATCATGCAGAAGACAATCACGATGACTTATGTAGGCAATGGCCAATGTTGTTTCCCCCTATTGCGACCACGCCATTATCTGTTTATTAAGTTCGCCTCAGCAACCGGAAGACGGAGTTTTTTCTACAAATGAATGCCCATTACCTTGCCCCTCTCTTTACACCCGAAAGTGTTGCGCTCTATGGCGCCAGCGACCGGGCGGATTCTGTCGGCGGCATAGTCTTCAAGAATTTGCTGAATTCAGGCTTCAAAGGCCGGATATACGCGATAAATCCGAAGCGCGACAAGGTGCAGGGCGAGAAAGCGTACGCATCGCTGGACGACATCGAGGAAACCGTTGACCTGGCGGTGGTCGCGACGCCGGCGAGCAGCATTCCCGCCATCGTCGAGGCCTGCGGCGAGCGCGGCATCAAGATGATGTTGATTCTGTCCGCAGGTTTTCGTGAAACAGGCGCCGAAGGCCGGCGACTTGAGGATCGGGTGACCAAGCTGGCCAGGCGCTACGGCGTTCGCCTGATGGGGCCGAATTGCCTTGGCATCATTCGGCCGGACAAGGGCCTCAATATTACGTTTGGCAACAATAGTGCGAAGCCGGGCAACCTGGCTTTCGTGTCCCAGTCCGGGGCCATTTGTACCGCCATTCTCGATTGGGCAGAACAACACGACATCGGGTTTTCGGCCGTGGTGTCGACGGGCATTAGCGCCGACCTCGGTTTTGGCGATTACCTGGACTACCTGGTGTCGGACCCCCACACCAAGGCGATCCTGCTTTATATAGAAGGGATCAATGACTCGCGACGCTTCATGAGCAGTCTGCGGGCTGCGGCGCGCATCAAGCCGGTTATCGCGTTGAAAGTCGGGCGGCACGCCGCCGGAGCAGAGGCGTCCATGTCGCATACCGGTGCGCTCGTGGGCAGTGACGAGACCTTTTCCGCTGCGCTGTCACGCTCCGGTGTGCTGCGTGTTGAAACCGTCGGACAACTTTTTTCGGCCGCCAAGGCCCTGTCGTCCTTGCACTATCGCAGTGCGTCGGAGCGCCTGGTCATCATCACGAATGGCGGAGGCCCCGGGGTGATGGCGGCGGATCGGGCGACCGACCAGGGAATTGAGCTGAGCTCTTTGAGTGCCGAGACCATGACGGCCCTGGACAAGGTTCTACCGAGTGTCTGGTCACACAGCAACCCGGTCGACATCATCGGCGATGCGCCGCCAGAGCGTTATCAACAAGCGGTGGATATTTGCCTCGAAGATCCCGGCGTGGATGGCGCCATCGTCATACTGACGCCGCAAGCAATGACGCGGCCGACGGAAGTGGCTGAAGCGGTCATCGAATCCGCGATAAAAAGCAGCAAGCCCGTCATGACGAGCTGGATGGGTGGCTCCCAGGTGGAGGAGGCTCGCAAGCTTTTCAAAAATGCGCACGTTCCCACTTTTCGCACCCTGGAAAACGCCGTCGATGCATTCTCGTACCTGTCGGTATACAACCGCAACCAGCGGCTGCTGTTGCAGACGCCCGCGCGGCTGACCAGCGGCCAGGCGGCACCGGATGTTGACGGTGCGCGTCTGATCATAGAAGCGGTATTGACTGAACAGCGGAAGGTCCTGACAGAACCGGAATCAATGGCCGTGCTAAACGCGTTCCGGATACCGACGGTTCGTAACGCGGTTGCGCACTCGGCAAACGAAGCCCTGATTGTTGCCCAGTCCATCGGCTTTCCCATCGCCATGAAGGTGCTGTCAACCGACATCTCCCACAAGTCGGACGCGGGCGGCGTCCGGCTCAATATCAATTCGGCACAGGAAGTACGGGGAGCTTACCGGCAACTGATCGACGCGGTAACGCTGAAATTGCCTGATGCGAAAATATCGGGCGTGACGGTGGAGAAGATGTACCGCAGCTCGAATGGCCGCGAGCTCATGATAGGAATAATCAATGATCCCGTGTTCGGTCCGGTTATCAGCTTCGGGAGCGGCGGCACGAGTGTTGAAATCATGGGCGATGCCGCTATTTCCCTGCCCCCACTCAACCACCGCCTTGCAAAGGACCTCATCAATCGCACCAAGGTATCCAAAATGCTCGGCGATTTTCGGAATATGCCCGCGATCGACATGGAGCAACTGGTCCAGGTGCTGCTCGGTGTTTCCAGCATCGCGTGTGAACTGCCCTGGATACAGGAAATGGACATCAATCCACTGATTGTTGATGAGAACGGCATAGTGGCTGTCGATGCGCGCATCGTCGTTGATTATCCAGTACCGTCAACGGATCCCTATAACCACCTGGCCATACATCCGTATCCAGCGCACCTCGTCAAGAAACTTCAGCTGAATGACGGGACCGACATCGTGATCAGGCCAATTCGGCCGGAAGATGCGGAGATGGAAGCGAAATTCGTGCGAGAACTCTCAACGGAAACGAAATATTTTCGCTTCATGAATTCTTTGCAGGAATTGAGCCAGGAAATGCTGGTTCGCTTCACCCAGATCGACTATCACAACGAGATGGCGCTGGTAGCCGTCCGGCAAAACGACAACGGCGAAGAGCAGATCGGTGTCGCCCGTTACACGACCAACCTTGACGGGACGAGCTGCGAATTTGCGTTGGTGGTTGGAGATCGGTGGCGGGGCAGGGGCATAGCCCACCACCTGATGCAAAATCTCATGGAGATTGCGCGGGATCGCGATCTCGAGAGGATGACGGGCCAGGTGCTGACCAACAATTCCAGGATGCTTGAGCTAATGACATCGCTCAAATTCCAGATAAGTAATGATCCGGACGACGTTGCCGTCAAGCAGGTAGAGGCCCGGCTGAATCCTCCGCGGTAGCTCGCATCTCGCACAAAAGCATCTCGCATAAAAAAAGGGCGGCCCCTTTGAAAGTGAATACTCTGCGGTAGCGCGCATCGCGTATTGATAATACTAAAGGAGTACAGCTGCCGCTGAATCTTCCGCAAAGTACTGTTGCTAACACGCAACATCTCAATTCGGGTCGAAAATAAAAATTCCGGCGACCGGGCTCCGGTCCGCCCGTCAACCCTGAGAACTCAATTCAAAAGTCTTCCCTGGTGAGTTCCTGTACACGGCGTTTCTTGAGAAAAAACAAAACACTACAAATATAAGTGCATGTATTTTATAAGAAAAAGTTGAGCACTAATGAAAATCGGCATGATTTCGACCGCAAGCCACGGCCAGTATGAATCCTGTCGTTTGCCCCGAAACCGTCATGATTCTGTAATGTGGTCTTGTCACAATACGAGCAAAGGGCCACAATGCTCACTATCAGCCATGCGTGGCGACGGCGATACTTGTAGTTTTTTCAATACAGATTGCGAATCGCCGAACGTTACAGGATCAACAGAGGATGACCGCAACGTTGGCTGCCGGACAAAACAAACCTGCTAATGCAACAAAAACCAAGAAAGTTGAGGTAATCCAATGAGTGCAATCAGAACTGATCGTTCGCGTTCCGCGACCGGTCGAATTTTCGGCGTATTTTTATCCATGGCGGTGCTTGCCGTCGTGCTGATGCCAGTGTCTGCAATTGCGCAGGACACAACATCCGCCATTCGCGGTCGAGTCATAGACGCAAATGGTCAACTGGTTGCCGGAGCGACAATCGACGTCCTCGATACTCGTACTGGCGTACATCGCAACATTTCCACTGGCGCGAACGGTGTTTTTCTTGCCAGTCGTTTGCCGGTTGGTGGCCCGTACACGGTCACAGTCAATAGCAACAAGACTGTCGAGATTCCGTCCATTTCCTTGGGTGATACCTACAGCCTGACAGTCAATCTGCTGGAAGAAGCAGAGATCGAAGAGGTCATCACGATCGGTAGAACTCAGGATCTCGTTGATACCACCTCCGGCCCGGCGGCCACGTTTACTTTGGTGGATCTTGAAAGTGCGGTCGCATTCAACCGTGATATCAAAGACGCGTACGCTATTGACCCCCGTTTGAATCTTGACGGCTTTCAGGTCAACTGTGCTGGTCGGCACCCTCGCTTTAACTCCGTATCTCTGGACGGCGTCAGCCAGAATGATCGGTTTGGCCTCAACACCAACGGTTACTCGACGGCAACCGGCATGCCATTTCCGTACGACGGCATTCAGCAGGTTTCGGTCGAACTCGCACCGTTCGACGTCACCTACGGCGGCTTCTCAGCTTGCAATATCAATGCTGTAACCAAGTCGGGTAGCAACGAATGGGAATTCAGCCTTTTTTACGAATTCACCAACGAAGACTACAAGAACGATGAACTGGAAGGTTCGAACGTAAGCCAGATTCCTTACGAAGAAACGAAACAGGGTTTCAGCTTCGGTGGTCCGATCATCAAGGACAAGCTGTTTATATTTGCGGCCTACGAAGAGTCTGAAGAGCCAAGAACACTTGCCATTGGTCACGCAGGATCCGGTAACGGCGTAGAGCGCTCCTGGTTAAGCAAGGTGGACTACGATCGCATCGTTGATATTGCCACGAACAAATACAAGTATGATCCCGGCGGCATGCCGATGGACGGCGCACAGACCGATGAGAAATATATGGCTCGCGTCGACTGGAATATCAATGACGATCACAATCTTGCGCTGATTTACAATTATTACGATGGTATTCAAAGTCGTGAGTCAGACGGTTTTGTTAATGCCACTGACGAATTCGAGTTCGCGAATCATGGCTACAACAAAGGTGCAGAATCAGAAACGACGACTGTGAAGTTAGAGTCGCAGTGGACTGATGTCTTTTCGACTGAGTTGTTCTACAGCGAAAATACCATGATCGATTCTCAGGTGACGGTAGGGCCGAAAGACTTTGGCGACCATCAAATCGACTTCGGTAACAACGGCGTATTCCTCGGTGCGGATGACTCACGTCAGGCCAATGGTCTGGACACGGCGTCCAATTTCGCGAAAATTTCCGGCCAGCTCCTGGCTGGCGATCACGTGATAACCGCTGGCTATGAGCGTGAAGAATTGAGCATATTCAATATCTTCGTACAGCATTCTCGCGGCGGCGAATGGGACTACTATGGGTTGGAGGATCGTAACGACGACGGCGTGCCGTCGCCAGCTTATTGCGCCGGACTGGACGCTCAGGGACGGTTTGACGACCTGGCTTGCGACGTGTCAGGTCTTGACCAATTCGATTTGGGCCGGCCCAGCAACGTTTTCTACGGCAGTGGTGGTGGAACGAACAACCCGCTCGATGCCGCTGCATCGTTTACCAATACTCTGCATGCCCTTTATGCACAAGACGAGGTCTATATTGATCACCTCGGGCTCACGATCGTGGCTGGTCTGCGTTACGAGACGTTCACGAGTAGCGATACACCGCGTTACAACGCAACATTCTCCGAAGCACATGGAATCCGAAACGATACCGGTATCGACGGATTGGACCTCCTGATGCCTCGATTCGGCTTCACCTGGGACATGCGGGATGATTTGAGTCTGCGTGGTGGCGTCGGGCTGTACGGTGGCGGTAATCCAAACGTCTGGATCTCAAACGCCTGGAGTAACGACGGAATCACAGCTGTTCAGGAGGAAGAGGACTACGACGGCTCAGCATCGGTATTCGACGGTGGTATTCCGCTGATCGGTGGGGCGCGTCCAGGTTACGACACGCCTCAGTTGCTCTTTGATCGAATTGCTGCCGTTTCGGGTGATTTCGGTTCGGACAGCCGGCTCGTCATCATCGATCCGAACTACAAGCAGCCGAGAGAGTGGAAGATGGCCCTGGGCGCCACCTGGGATCTGCCGTGGTGGGACCTCCGGGCGGAAATCGACTACATGCACACACGTCAATCGGTAGCAGCGCAATACGTTGACGTTTCGCAGGGCATTGTAGGGACGACAACGACCGGCACGCCGATCTATGAAAATCTTCCCGGACTTGGTGACAGAAACTTTATGCTGACCAACACGAGTGATCACGGCAGCTCTAACGTATTCTCAATCCTCGTCGATAAGTCCTTTGATTGGGGTCTTGACGTTCGCGCAGGTTATGCCTACACAGAAGCTAACGACGTCAACCCAATGGTATCGTTCACATCGGAGTCGAGTTTCGTTGGTCTGAACACGAACAACGTCAACAGCCCGGTATCCGGGCCATCCAACTACGTGGTTCCGCATCGTTTCACCTTGCGTGCGAGCTTTGCCAGAGAGTTTTTCGGCGACAATACGACGCGTGTAACAGCGATGTTCTACCATGCAGACGGTCAACCGCAGTCCTATGCCATGGACGCGAATGGTGGGCTTGAAAACAATAGCCGAAACGCTCGCGCGTTGCTGTACGTGCCAACGGGACCGACGGATCCGAACGTTGTGTTTAACGGGGCGACCTTCGAAACCGATGCGTTCTTTGACTGGGTGAAGGCTGAAGGGCTTTCTCCCGGCTATGTGCAGCGTAATGCGACACACGCCAAGGCAAGTGGTCGTATGGATCTTCGGATTGATCAGGAAATTCCGTTATTCCACCCGGAACTGAAAGCCAGACTGTTCGTGAAGGTCTACAATTTCTCGAACATGCTGAACAAAGACTGGGGCCGTGCATATGATTCGAAATTCAATGCGCCGATCATTGTGAACGGCGGGGTTGACTCTTCTGGACGGTACCTCTTCAACACTTTTGAAAGTGACCCGGATGACAGATCGGTAACGGAGCTCTTCACAAATTCATCACTGTGGGAAGCACGAATTGGTATCGAGGTTAATTTCCGCTAGTCTGGAAACCAGCTTTGAGAAAGGCCAGCCATTCGGCTGGCCTTTTTTATGCGGGCTATCTTTTCGAAAATTCGATTTTTGCCGACAGCGGCCAATGATCGGAAACGCCCTGCCGGCGATCGGCATCGAAGCGCAGCGGCGTGCCGTTCGACGTGACTTGCGCCGGATTGCCGTTGGCAATTTGCACGGAATCAGCGCGAATTGCCGCTGTTGTTTTTCCGCCACTGGCTGCGGCGAAGAAGATCATGTCGAGGAACGACCAGTCGTCGCCCCTGGCGTAATAATGCGTGCCGTTGCAGTCCTGGCAGCCAATATCGTGCGCCAGCGTCCAGTGCGGACGGGCCCAGGTATCGAGCAGGCGCTTTTCAGTCGTCCTCGCTGCGGGTCGTATTGAAGTCGCCGGCGGCAAACGCATGGTGGTCGCCAGGTAATGCGGCCAGCAGCCCGTTCAAATGTTGATACGCGGCGACGCGCATCGCCGTTGGATGAAACGGTGCCGGGAAATGCACGCTGAAGCCGGTGAGTATCGACCCGCCAGGCAGCTGGAAGTCGGCCTGCAGCACACCGCGCGTATCGCGTTCGCGCTCCGGAAAGTCGGGTAGTTCGAGCGGATGCAGCCGCGGCGGCTCTGCGAGCGGCAGGCGCGACAGGAACGCGACATCGATGCCGCGTGCGTCGGTCCCTTCGATAAGGATCGCCGGCAGGTAGCCGGCGTTTGCGAGATAGCCGGTGCGCAGTTGTTCGAGGACGGAGAGGTTCTCGATTTCCTGCAAGGCGATAATGTCAGCACCGCGGCCATCGTTAACCTGCAGGATCGTTGCTGCGATGACGGACATCTTGTAATCGAGGATGTCGTCGTTCCAGTCGAGGTCCAGGCATTCGTCACGCCAGCGGTTAACTTCAATCTCGTTGCAGGCGCGCTTGTGCGCCGCGCTTTGTTTTGCTGCCAGCGGCAGGTAGGCCTTGTCGTCTTTGACCGGGTCGTCAATGTTATCGAACAGGTTCTCGACATTGAACGTCATCACGGTGATGGCCAGGGGCGCCGTTTTTTCGGGGCTGTGTGCGGGTTGCCAGGATGTTGCGGCGCAGCCTGCCAGAGAGAATGTAGTCAGAATGAAAGCAAGCAGCAGAGCTGTGCGAAGTCGAATCATGATTGCGGCGCCTCGTTGAAATCGATAAGCAGTATCGGCGAGTGTTTGGTTTCGCCCGTGACAATAACGGTGCGCTTGCGATCACCGAACGCGATTGCCTCGGCATTCCTGAAGTTGCCGATGCTGACTCGCTGCGGCTGTGCGTTCAGTGCGTCCAGCCAGTCCTGCCCGGGCTGGCGCTTGAAAAAGTACACGGCGCGATACGTGAGTATGACGGCCGCCAGGTTGTCATCCGAGATGTCCATGCCGACCGGTTGCCAGTACCAGTCGTTAGTCTTGGGCGCGAACTCGACGTCCTGGCGCGATGGTCGCGGCAGGCTGGTGATCGCGCCCAGCCGGGTCGCTGTAAGGGTGTCGTCACCGTCCGGGCGCAGCGGCAATTCGTAGAGCACCGGCGGAATATCTCTCTTCGAAAGTACCAGCACTCGCTGGTTGCCGATGTCGACAGCGGCGGCTTCGGCATCGCGGGGGCCATCGGGGTAACGATAGTCGATTTGCCAGTCGACTTTTTCCTTGTCTTTCTTTTTGGCTTGCGGCTCCTTAACTACGTACAACGTGCGGGATTCGTGCTTCGCATCGTTGTCACCGATATCGGCGATCAGGAGATAGGGTTTATCGTCCAGCAAGAAGGAAGCAAGGTCTTCCCAATCCCTGTTTTTCGACTTCTTGAGATCGAATTCCCCGAGGCGTGCGCCACGCGGGCTGATGGCATGCACCCACTCATCGGCACCGTTGTCATTGATGGTCCACAGCACATTGTCCTGCCGATAGGAACGCGCCAGCCCGCTCGCTTCGCGAATATCGGCGTCCTCGAGCTTGCCGATAATCACGGGCTTTGGTCCTGCTTCCTGCTCAACCTCGGAGCACGCACTGAGCAGTGGCAGCGCCATGCAAAAAAGCCCGGCGTATAGCCGGGCTTTTCGTAGTGCATGATGCAATTGCTTAGTCACCAAACTCGTAACCGACCTCAAGACCCCAAATGGTCGGCTCGTTTACAAAGCCGGTGTTGTTGCTGAAGTCGACGAAGCCGAGAACATTGTCCTCGTCCGTGATGTTGCGGCCAAAGGCTGCGATTTCCAGACCCGTTGCATCGTTCCTGTAGCCGACACGCAGGCCGCCTTCGAACTGGCCGTCGGTCTTGAACTCTGCAGCCTCATACAGCGGCATGTTGATGTCGCCATACCAGACCCAGTCCGTGAACACGTAGAGCTCGGCATTTTCACCAAACGGCATGCTGTAGCGCAGTTCGAGGTTGTAGGTGGTCTCGGGAACGCGCGGGAACGGATTGCCGTTAAGCAGTGCCTGGCCATCCGAGTTCAGCGGGTCGAGTACCGTGCACAGACCTGAGCCACATGGCGCTGTTGCCAACGTCGTGTCCTTCAGCTCGGTGTTGTTGTATGCCGTGCCGAACGTGACCAGCAGGTTGTCGGTAACCAGGAATTCGGCGTCGAGTTCGAAGCCGGTCGCTTCGCCCTCTTTCGCATTGATAACCTGGTTCGTATTGCTCGCGCCACCGATAATGGAGAGCTGCAGGTCGTCCACGACGTAATGGAAGACACCGAGGTTGACGCGCATGCGATTGTCGAACAGGTCAGCCTTGTAACCAGCCTCGATCGACTCGATCGTTTCGGGCTTCGCCACCGTCGGCGTTTCGAGGAACGCAACATCGCGGCCCTGGATCGTTTGTGCGCGGAAGCCGCTGGCAACGCGTCCGTACAGGCTCGAGTCGTCGTTCAACGTGTAGTTCGCGCTCAACTCCCAACTCGTCTGGTTGTCATCGACATTGATCGGGCCGGCGATAGACGTCGGGATTCCGGCGTCGAGCCAGAGTTGACCGAATTGCAGTACCTGGAAGTCCTTTTCATCCTCGGTGTAGCGCACACCGGCGGTCAGCGTCAGGCGGTCAGTCATGTCATAACTGCCCTGCCCAAAGACGGCCCAGGTCTCGTTCTGCTGCTGGATCATCGTATCCTGCGGCGGATTGCCGAGGAAGCCAAATGAGGCAAACGAGTCCGTTGTAACGACGAGATCGGAGTCAAAGTAAAAAGCGCCGACCTGCCAGTTGAACGGGCCGTCATTCGCGCTCGCGAGGCGAAACTCCTGCGTGAACTGGTCGGTGTCGGCGCCGTCCTGGGTCACGGACGGAACCAGGATAGTGCCCGGGAAGGTCAGAACCGAGCCGCCGAATACGGGCGCCGCCGGGTCGAATGTGATGCCCGACGGAATCTGCGCGCTGCCGGTAAAATCAACCACGCCGCCGTCGATATCACCGCGGCTGAAACCGTCCGCCTGCTGCAACGATGTAATCGAATTGAAGCTCACGTTGTCGAAGTCCCAGCGTCAGGTTCAGCGTGGTGCCGTTCGACTGGTAACCCTGCGGATTGTTGTCGCCGCCGTCGTAGTAAACGACATCGCGGTCATAGTTCTGATTCAGGTTGTTGCTGCCGGGGGTAAACACGTTGGCACGGAAAATAGACGATGTGCCATCGAGGTTGCGAAGCTGGTGGGACAGCAGCGCACTGAACCGATCGGTCGGCGTCCACAGAACCTGCAAACGACCCGCGCTTTCATCGTATTGTCCCAGCGACTCCTGGCCGGTAAAGCCATTCGTGATCCAGTTGCTACGCGAACGCGTGAGTGCCGACACCCTGGCAGACAGCACGCCGTCGATCAGGCTGCCACCCACGGCGCCTTCCAGGTTGGTCGTGGCGTGTGTTGCGTAGGAGCCTTTGACGTAGCCCGAAAAGTCATCGTCCGGACGCCGTGTATTGACCTTGACTATGCCGGCCGTCGTGTTGCGTCCGAACAGCGTGCCCTGCGGACCGCGGATGACTTCGATGTTCTGTACGTCGAACAGCGGAAAGCCCTTCAGCACCACGTTTTCCATGACGACCTCGTCCATCACGAACGAAACCGGCTGCGACGCTGCGAGGTCGAAGTCGATATTACCGAGACCGCGCATATAAAAACGCGGTGCCGCGCGACCGTTCGACGATTCGGCATACAGGCCGGGTACGCGACCCGATAATGCCAGCACGTCCTCGCCGCCCGAGAACAACGAGTCCAGGCGCACGCCGGAAGTCGTTGCGACCGAAATTGGCACTTCCTGAAGCGCCTCTTCACGTTTCTGCGCCGTAACGACGATTTCCTCGAGCACGCCGGTATTCTGGGCGCTGGCAGGACCCGCGGCCAGGCCGGTTAGTGCGACCGCGGTCGCAAGGCCCAGCAATGAGCAAACGGTGGAATACTTGTTTGGTGTTGTTTTTTGGCCACGCATTGGAGATCTCCAGATTGACTAGCCGCGAAGTATAACGCCGTTATTCCAGCGAGGTGTAGCATTCCTGCGAAAATTTCGGCACGCAAACACACAGGAACACGAGGTCGTCGCGACCGGTGTTGGTGATCCGTTGCGCGACGCTTTTCGGCACCTCGATGGTGTCGCCGTCCCGCACGGTAAACGGCTCCCCGTCGCCGACCTGCATCAGGCCCTCGCCTTGCTCGAGGACGTACCACTCGGCGACCGACAACGCGTGCAGTTGTGTGGTGACGCCGGGCTCAACGCGGGCGCGGGCGATCGAGACTTCCGGTTGTTCGACGTCGTTCAGGAGTTCGGTGATGTAGCAGCGCTCCGACGTCCAGAATTCCGGCCGTGGTTTCGGTTTGTTACGCATCAGGCGACAATACCGCGACACACGTGTGGGGGAACAGGGTGAATCGAGAAAAAATACGGGCTACAACCGAATTGCTGGATTTGACGGGCGAGACAGCGCTGGTCACCGGCGCCAGCGGCAATATCGGCGCGGCGATTGCCGAGCGGCTGGCAGAAGCGGGTGCGGCTGTCATTGTTCACTATCATACGAACAAAGCAGCGGCGGCCACCCTGGCCGAGCGCCTGGGTGGCCAGGCCGTGCAGGCTGACTTGTCGGATGAAACCGACGTGGTTCGCCTGTTTGCCTCGATCACGCCTACGCTGATCGTCAACAACGCTGCCGCGCAGCCGGTAACGAGCCTGAGCGACATGACGGTCGCACAATGGCGTGCGGTCATGAGCGCGAACCTCGATAGCGCGTTCCTGGTCACGCAGCGCGCGGCCTTGTCCTGGATCGCGGCAGGCCGCGGTGGCGCGATTGTGAATATTGGCTCCATAGAGGGCCTCGATCCAGCCGTCGGGCACAGTCACTACGCCACCAGCAAAGCCGGCGTCGGCATGCTGACACGGGCTGCCGCGCTTGAATTCGGTGCCGCGGGTATTCGCGTCAACTGCGTTTCGCCCGGGCTGATCGATCGCGACGGACTGGCGCAGGACTGGCCGGAAGGCGTTGCCCGGTGGCAGCAGCGCGCGCCGCTGGGGCGCGTCGGGTCTGCCATTGATGTCGCCGACGCTGTATTGTTTCTGCTCAGTCCGGCCGCACGCTGGATCAGCGGCGCCAACCTGTGCGTCGATGGCGGTATGTCCGCCATAAGCCGATGGTGAATCGGCGAATGAAAAATGAGCAAATGCTAACCAGAGGAGCTTATGGCGACTAAACACATGAACGCGGCACCTGGCGACTTCGCTGACACGGTGCTGATGCCAGGCGATCCGCTGCGCGCCCAGTACATCGCGGACACCTACCTTGACGGTGCACGGCGCGTGACCGACGTGCGCAACATGTGGGGATTCACCGGCGAGTACAAAGGCCGGGCAGTCTCGGTGATGGCACACGGCATGGGCATTCCGTCCGCATCGATTTATTGCACCGAGCTGATCACCGAATACGGCGTGAAACGCGTCATTCGTGTGGGCAGCTGCGGCACGTCACACCCCGACGTGAAGCTACGCGACGTCATTATCGGCATGGGCGCGAGCACTGACTCCAATTGCAATCGCATGCGTTTCGGCGGCTACGACCTTGCGGCACTGGCGAGCTACGATCTTGTCGAAAAAGCGGTCAATGCCGCCCGCGCGCAAAAAATTCGATATCACGTCGGCAATCTCTTTTCGGCTGATCTGTTTTACACGCCGGATCCCGACATGTTCGAGACCATGGCGAAATTCAATGTCTATGGCCTCGAGATGGAGGCTGCCGGCATCTTTCCGATAGCGGCCGAGAACGGCGCCGAGGCGCTCGCGATCTGCACGGTGAGCGATGACCTGCGCACCGGCGAGCACCTGACGTCGGACGAGCGGGCGACCACGTTTGACGAAATGATCCTGGTCGCCCTGGAAACCGTCGACGCCGGCAGATAGCCGTCGCCGGGTGTCCAAATAACTTCATAAAATAAAGTACGGCGCACTCCGGTTCCTGAATAACGCTTGACACGGGGCGCTTTCAAGCCGGATACTTTGCGAAATAAAGTTAAGTAGACCGTGAAACTTCAATTCGACGAAATGATCAGCGCCCCCTGTCGCCTAGGCATCCTGGCTACCCTCGTACCCGGTGCGCCTGTGTCCTTCACCGAAATGAAAAGCGCCACCAGCCTGTCGGACGGCAACCTGCATGTGCAGACCCGCAAACTGGCCGACGTTGGCTATATCCAGATTCGCAAGGTAATGAAAGGGCGCCGCTCCGTGACCGAATTTCGCATGACCAAACTTGGGCTTGAGCGCCTTCGACTTTATGTCATGAAGTTGCAGCAGGTGCTGGACGCCGAAACGGGCGCTACCCCGGCAACACAGCCCACCCGCCAGGCTGACGATTCGGCGGTTTGGGCATGAGCGCCCCGAAACGCATTGCGATCGGCGCGGACCACGGTGGCTTTGACCTCAAGGGCAGCCTCGTACTTCATCTGCAAAAGGCCGGCTACCAGGTCGAGGACGTGGGTACTTCATCTCATGAAGCTGTTGATTACCCGGTCTTTGCGCGGGCCGTGGCGGATGCCGTATCCCAGGGGAGAGCGGATGTCGGCATCATGATCGACGGCGCCGGGATCGGCTCGTGCATGGTCGCGAACAAGGTGCCGAACGTGCGCGCGGCGCTGGCCTATGATTTATCGAGCGCTCGCAACAGCCGCGAACACAACAATGCGAACGTGCTGACGCTCGGTGCCGGGTTGATCGGCGTGAGCCTGGCGAAACAGATCGTTGATGTCTGGCTCGCAACCGAGTGCACCGAGGCGCGCCACTTGCAGCGCGTCACGATGTTCGCCGATAAGGATCCCGAGCTAAGCCTGTCCGATCAGGATCTCGACCGGGTCGTGGCCCGGCTGCAGCAAATCATGGGGCCGTTGACGAGCTCTGATCCTGCCGGTCCCTGCGTCGGTGAGAATCCGGAAACGGCCCGCGAATTTGTACGTCTCGGTGCCACCGGGTTAACGAGCGTCGCCCCGGCGGAGCAGCCGGGAAGCATCCCGGGTGACCTGGCTCGCTACATCGACCACACGCTGCTCAAGCCCAACGCGACGGAAGAGCAGATTCGGACCCTCTGCGCCGAGGCCCTCGAATTCAATTTCCGGTCCGTGTGCGTGAATCCAACCTGGGTACCGCTGGCGGCCCAGCTGCTCCGGGGTAGCGAGGTACTCACCTGCACCGTCGTCGGTTTTCCGCTGGGTGCCAACGAGTCGGCGATCAAGGCGATGGAAGCGCGTCGCGCCATTCGCAACGGCGCCCGCGAGATCGACATGGTGATCAACATCGGCGCCCTCAAGAGCGGCGACGATGCGCTGGTGCTGCGTGATATCCGGGCGGTGGTCGAGGACTGCGTCGATGGCAATGCCGTGTGCAAGGTCATCCTGGAGACAGCGCTCTTAAGCGACGCTGAGAAGCGGCGCGCCTCGGAACTTGCGCGACAAGCCCGCGCACACTTTGTAAAGACGTCAACCGGTTTCTCGACCGGCGGTGCCACCGTGAGCGATGTCGCGTTGATGGCGGAGGTTGTCCGCGGCGCCGGCATGGAGGTCAAGGCCTCGGGTGGCATCAGTTCCTACAGCGATGCCAAAGCAATGATCGCGGCGGGCGCAACCCGACTGGGAGCGAGCGCCAGTATTGGCATCGTGCGAGAAGCAAAATCGACAAGTATGAATGCCTGAGGAGTTGGACAAATGATCGATCTGAGAGCCTACGTTTTTCTTGATTCACTGCAGCCGCAATTCGCATCCTTCCAGGCAACGATCTCGCAGGGCTACCTCCCGAAAGTGGGGCAGGCGAGCCTGTTCGTGGAGATCGCCCCGGGGATGGCGATCAACCAGGTACTGGATGTCGCGCTGAAGTCGACGGACGTCACCGCCGGCATGCAGGTCGTCGAACGTCATTACGGCATGCTCGAGCTGCACTCCGAGAGCCAGGCCGATGTCCGGCAGGCAGGGCAGGCGATTCTCGACTCACTGGGCCTCCAGGAGAAAGACCGCCACAAACCGCGGGTTGTTGCCAACCAGGTTGTCCGGCACCTCGAGGACTCGCAGACCATGCTGATCAACCGGTTCCGCCACGGCAACATGATTCTTGCCGGGCAGACGCTGTTCGTGCTCGAAGTCGAGCCGGCGGCCTACGCAGCATTGGCAGCGAACGAGGCCGAGAAAGCTGCGGATATCAATATTCTCGAAGTCCGCGCCGTCGGCAGCTTCGGGCGCGTGTACATAGGCGGCGAGGAAAAGGACGTCGTGGTGGCGCACGAAGCCGCGACGCAGGCGATCAAGGCGGTCACCGGCAAAACGGTTAAATAATTCTTAACAGATTGTGGTTGCACAACTAAACGCGGCCGTTACGGCCCGATTGCGAGGAGCAAGTCGATGTCAGAAGCATTAGGAATGATCGAATGCCGGAGTTTTCCGGCCATGGTGGAGGCGGCCGACGCAATGGTCAAAGCGGCCAAGGTCGAGCTCGTGAGCTATGAAAAAACCGGCGGCGGTTACACAACCGCTGTGGTCCGCGGCGACGTTGCTGCAGTACGGGCGGCTTGTGATGCCGGACGCACCGCGGGCGCCCGCGTTGGCGACGTTGTTGCCGTGCACGTTATCGCGCGCCCTCACAGTGGTGTCGACATGACGATCCCGCTGGGTCGCACCGAAACGGCCAAGAAGTAGTGGCCGGGGTAAGGGTGCTGCCGTGAAACTCGCGAAAGTACTCGGCACCGTCGTCGCCACGGAGAAGGACTCCAAGCTCGTTGGCTTGCGGTTCCTGATGCTGGGCGACTGGCGGCACGACAATAAACCGGCGGGCGGCTCGGTCGTGGCCGTGGACGCCGTCGGCGCCGGCGTCGGAGAAATGGTGCTCTATGCCAGCGGTTCCTCCGCCAGGCAAACCGAGCGCACCGACCAGAAACCGGTGGATGCCGTCGTCATGGCGATTGTCGACAGCTGGGAGATCGAAGGCGACGAAAAATACCGCAAGGGAGATTCTGACGCATGAGTTCTCCGGGCGGGAACGCAGGTCTTCTGAACGACCGGCAGGTGGACATCATCGCCACCCGCCTCGCCGAGCGCCTCCTGGCTGCAGACGTCGCAACACCGACAGCCCCTGATAAAGGTAGCGGCGCACCGCGGAGCGCTCCTCGCGAGGCACTCGGCGAAGGTATTTTCGCTACCGTGGATGATGCCGTCGAAGCCGCCGGCATTGCGTTCCGTCAGCTTGATGAACTGTCGCTCGAACAGCGCAAACTGATCATCGCATCCATTCGTGAGTCGATGCTGGAGCATGCCGAGCAACTGGCCTGTCATGCGCAACGCGAAACCGGGTTGGGTCGCGCCGAGCACAAACTCATCAAGAACAGGCTCGTCGCACGCAAGACCTCCGGTATTGAAGCGCTCACGCCGCACGCCGTCACCGGGGACAACGGCCTGACGCTGACCGAGTACGCGCCGTACGGCGTGATCGGCTCGATAACGCCGACGACCAATCCGACGTCGACCATCATTTGCAATACGATCGCCATGGTCTCGGCCGGCAACAGCGTCGTTTTCAACGTGCACCCGAACGCGCGGCAATGCTCGATGGCCAACGTGCGCCTCCTGCATCAGGCGATCCTGCGTGCGGGCGGTCCGGCCAATCTCGTCACCGCCGTGGCAGAGCCCACCATTGAATCGGCGCAGGCACTGATGACCCACGACGGCATCCGGCTCCTGGCGGTGACCGGCGGCAGTGGCGTGGTGCGCCAGGCAATGACAAGTGGCAAGCGCGCAATCTGTGCCGGCCCCGGGAACCCGCCGGTCGTGGTCGATGCGACGGCCAACCTCGACCACGCCGCGCGCGGCATCATCGCCGGGGCTTCTTTTGACAACAACATCGTGTGCACCGATGAGAAGGAAGTCATCGCTGTAGCAACCATCGTCGATGAGTTACTGCGTAACATGAGTCGGCACGGCGCCTACGTCCTGAACGAGGGTGAACTGCACCGCGTGGAACGAGCCATCTTCAGCGAACAGCGTGGGCCACGCCAGCGCGCGGTGGTGACGAAAGACCTCATCGGGAAAAACGCCAAAGAGATACTCGCTCGTGCCGGCATTTCGTGCAGCGGCGATCCGCCACTGCTGGTCGCTCGCGTCCCGAACGATCACCCGCTGGTGTGGACCGAGCAAATGATGCCGGTGCTGCCGGTCACTGCTGTGCCCGACGTCGATCGGGGCATCGAGCTGGCCAAGGAAGCCGAACATGGCTTTGGCCACTCGGCGGGCATGTACTCACGCGACATCGATGCACTCAGCCGCATGGCGAGGACAATTAACACGAGCATTTTCACCAAGAACGGCCCGTTCTATGCCGGACTGGGAGAGGGCGGTGAAGGTCACACGAGCTTTACTATCGCCAGTCCGACGGGCGAAGGCCTGACCGGGTCGGTTGCCTTCAGCCGGCTGCGGCGCTGCGTCCTCGTCGATCACTTCCGCATCGTCTGACGCGCATGGCGCCGAAGACAAAACGACACGGGGCCATGGCGTTACTGGAATTCGAAACCGTTTCCGCCGGCGTCTTCGCGAGTGACCTGATGGTCAAACGGTCGCCGATCGCATTACTGCGGTGTGGCACGGTGCATCCGGGGCGCTTCCTGATACTGGTAGGAGGCAGCGTTGCGAGTACGGAAGAGGCGTTTGCGGTTGGCGTTGAACTGGGCGAAACCCAGGGCACGTTGACAGGAAGTGTTTTCCTCGGCGACGTTCACCCGACCCTCCACGACGCGGTGCTTGGCACCCGACTGGCGCTGCACGGCGACGCACTGGCGGTGATTGAGACCCGCTCGTCGCCGGCACTGCTGGCCGCCGTCGATGCCGCCATCAAGAGTACGCCGGTGATCCTCGCCGAGATCCGGCTGGCCGATGATCTCAGCGGCCACGCCGTGGCGCTGATGAGTGGTGATTTAACCGACGCGGAAACCGCGATCGCAATCTGCACAGACCGGGCCGGCGACCAGTTACTTGCCCAATCACTTTTGCCACGACTCGACTCCGAGCTGCGCTCGTTGCTCGAGCACGGTACGCGTTTTGGTCAGTGTCCGGCTTTTGAACCGCGTGGTGCTGAATACCCGGAGGAGATCGCATGCTCCTGGGACGCGTAATTGGCACCGTGGTGCCATCGATGCTGGTCGACGAACTGTCCGCCACACCGCTGCTGTGGATTCAGCCGCTTGATCGCGACGGCCAACCTGAGGGTGAGCCACTCGTCTGCGCCGATGGCACGCGCATGGCGGGTCCCGGCCAGATTATCTACTGGGTGGCGAGCCGCGAAGCCGCGCTTACCCTCGACCCCTCGTTCGTGCCGGTCGATGATGCCATTGTCGGACTGGTTGATGCGGTGACGCTTCATCCCCCTGAGGACCATCGCGGATGATCCTCGGCCGCATTACAGGCACTGTCGTGTCGACCATTCATCACCCGATCGTTGATGGTCGCAAGCTGCTTGTTGCCGAGCGGCTCGACGCGAGCGGGCAACCCACCGGACGCTACATCATTGCCATCGATGCAATCGGCGCCGGTTTCGGTGAGACGGTCCTGATCCTGGATGAGGGCAGTGGTGCTCGACAGATACTCGACGACAGCAAGGCACCGGTGCGTTCATTGGTGGTTGGCATTGTCGATGACGTTGACGTCGCGACCCTCTAAGACGAGCTAGTCGAAGTCGTCGAGCAGGCCCGGCTCGATGCGGGCTCCCAACTGCTGGATAACCTTCGTCGCGCAGTACGTGCCGTATTTCGCACACTCTTCGAGCGACTTGTCGTGGGTCCAGCCATAGAGAAAGCCGGCGGAGTAGGCGTCGCCCGCGCCGGTGGTATCGATGACCTGGTCGACCCGGGTAGCGGCCTGCACGACTTTCTCGTTTTTGTGCACGACAACCGAGCCTTGCTCCGAGCGTGTTATGGCGAACAGGTTGTCGAAGTCCTGCAGCACTTCCAGCGTCTCATCGATCGTCTGCGTCTGGAGCAGCGCGAACACTTCTTCCTCATCCGCGACAATGACATCCGCATAACGGCGAACAAAGTCCAGCATCGCATCGCGATGTCGCTCGACACAAAACGAGTCGGACAATGACAGCGCGATCATCGAGTCACTGTCTTTGCCAATCTGCGCCGCCTTCCGGGCCAGCGCCGGGCCTTCGGCAATGTCCCAGACGTAGCCTTCGAACAAAATCGCGCGCGGTGACCCGATCGTTGATTTTGTAATATCGGCAAGCCCCAGCTCCAGGCAGGCGCCCAGGTAAGTTTGCATCGTGCGCTGGCCGTCCTCGGTAATCAGGACATGACTGCGCGCAGTAGGTGCACCGCGCTTGGCGGCGGCGAGTCGAATATCAACGCCGAGCGAGCGCATATCGTGATTGAAGATGGTGCCGAACTGGTCGGCTTTGACTTTGCCGATGTACGCAGCGGTGCCGCCAAGGTTGGCGAAACCGGCGACCGTGTTGGCGACCGAGCCGCCTGACATTTCGGTTGCCGGACCCATCTGGTCGTACAGTTCTCGAGCCTGTTCTTTGTCGATCAAGGTCATCGAACCGCGTTCTGCACCAATTTTCTGCAGGAATTCCTCGTCCACGTGCGCGAGCACGTCAACAATCGCATTGCTGATGCCAAGAAGTTGAACCGAGTCCGTCATGTTGTCTGCCGCCAGAAAAAACGGCGCCCAGACTACCATTACAACGACGAGCCTGCTCGAGAATTGAGTATGGCGAAACGACGGGCAACTGGGTATCGTGACATCTTTAGATGACGCTAATAGCGGCCCGGCGAAAAACGGGACGGAGGGGGGCAAATGCGCAGATCGGCAAGCCTGATGATCCCGCTTACATTGATTCTGGTGTATTACGGTTTCTGGTCTGGTGCCGTGATCTTTCTGGTGGCGCGTTTTCCGGCGCTCCAGGAGTACCTGCCGATTGGCGGAATCGGTGATCTCATGGCGACGCGGACCGACTCGTTTGAGCCCATTTACACGGGCCTTGAGCAGACTGTCCTGTCACCGACAGGTCCGCTGCGGCTCGCGATGGCCAGCGTTGGCTCACTGATACTGACGGTGCCGATCTCGTGGGTCTATCTGATCACCAGTCGAGCGCGGCGCATCGATCAACCATTTCTGCAGACGATCATGGTCTTGCCAGTGGTCGTCACCGGTATCGCCATGATCGTTGTCAACAGCCTGGCGCTGGCTTTCAGCCTGGCCGGCGTCGTCGCTGCCGTGCGATTTCGTTTCAGCCTCAATCAGCCGTCCGATGCGATGTACATCTTCGTCGCCATTGGCATTGGTCTGGGTTCCGGAATCGGGGCACTCGGAATATCAGGCGTTATCTCGCTGATGTTCGTGCTCGCGACGCTGGCAATCTGGAAACTGGAGTATGGCAAAACGCTGACAGGGCCGTTTCTTACCATGATGACGCGCCGTGGTGGCGGCGAAGACGACTACTAGGCAGTGGCGGTGCGGGCATGACTCTGGAAAAGCTCAGCGGCCCGTCCAACCGCAGCCTGCTGCTGGTGCATGGACGGGATTTCAAGCCGGGGGCGGATGCCTACATGGACCTGTCGACGGCCGCTTTGCGCGCCGGCATTGCGCGCGATTATCCGGAGCAACTCGACGCTTTCGACGCCGTCAACAAGCACCTCGCGTACTACGGTGACCTGAATGCCGAGATCCTGAATGCTCGCGGCAAGAGCTATGACGTCGGCCTCGATATTGGTGACCGGCGCAATGCGCTCAACGTCCTCAAGGCGGTCGAACTACGCAAACACTTTGGCATACGCCAATACGATCAACTGCCGGGTAAATCTGCCGTGCCGGAGTTCGTTGCGGACGTCGTGGCACCGGTGCTCGGCTCGATCGGACTTTCAGTACCGCTGCTTGGCAAAGTCGCACCGGACTTTGCGGCCTATTTCGATACCAAACAGGATTTCGCCGCGCGCGCCCGCGAACAGGTGCGAACCTCCTTGTGTGAATTGCTGGATAGCGGCGAGCGCATTTTGCTGATTGCGCACGGCACCGGCAGCGTCATTGCGTACGATGTTTTGTGGGAGTTGTCGCACGATAACGAGCTAAAAGCTCGCTACGGTGACAACAAGATAGAGCTATGGATGACCTTGGGCTCGCCGCTCGGTGATAGTGCTATTCAGCGGCACCTGCATGGGGCGAAAGAAGAGTCGGGAAGCAAGTTTCCTTCGAACGTCATCGCATGGCACAACGTCGCTGCCGAAGACGACTACATTTGTCATGACAACACGTTGGCCGATGACTTCAAGCTGATGCTTAAGCAACGTGTTGTCAGCGTTGTACACGATTACCTGGTGTTCAACCTGGCGGTGCGCTACGGACGCTCTAATCCGCACAGCTCCGTCGGCTATTACATACACCCGCGTGCGTCGAAGATCATCTCGGATTGGCTGTTAGCAGACGATTCGGTGAGTTCGCCTAAATACACTTTCTGACCAGCTTCCGATCGAGCATTTTCGGAGAATCGATGATCTCGTAGAACTGCGTGAGGTATTTCCCGACCGTTTGTCGCGTGGCGTCGGTCAGGCCAACCTGTTCTTCCGGTAGTTGCAGAATCGCGCCGCGTTGCTGCCGGTATTCCTCCAGCGTTTCATCGAGGAGCTGATTATTCTGACAGCGACCGCGGTAGAGGCGCTGTCGCACCGACCTTAATTTGAAACGTGGATTGGCTTCTGCGTACGGCGCATTGACCAGGCCGGCCTGGTCAAAATCGTACGGTACCGAGTACGCCAGTTCGCCATCCCGGCCGAGCAAGACATGATTATGGCAGCAGGTCTCCTTTGCACCGGCGATTGGTGAGAAGTCCGTATTGCCGATCAGGAAGTGAAACACTGACACGAGGTTCAAATAGCGCGGCTGCAGAGCGCTCACGTCGGTGCTTTCAGTCTCCAGCACTTTGAGACCGGTGCGTTTGTCCAGCCGGTCCTTATGTTCCACGACGAATCCGTAGACGACTCTTGGCGGTTTCGCGGCGTCGGTATCTTCGTAAGTAATCCTCAGCAGGCGGACGCGAAAACTGATGTCTGTCAGCTGGTTGAGTATGCGGTACGCGAGGTACTCACGCAGCAGCGTCTGTTCGTATCGTTCCGAGCGATCCTTGCAATGCGTCACCAGCTTCAACTTGTCCTGTTTGTCGAATAACGTGCCATCGGTCTGTGACTTCTTGAAATTCAGCCGCAGCGGCGGAAATGCGCATACGTCTTTCTGGCGGCGAAATCTCCCGCGCGTGCGAATTTCGACGTCCAGCTCCGTTTGTTCGCCGGCCTCGTCGACATACAGCAGTTTGCCCTCAAATTGCTCGCTGTCCTTGCGGTTCGACAGGATCGTGTCAAGTGGCGCCACCAGTCGTACTGCAACAACATCCAGGCTCTGAAATAACGGGTCAGCGGCGTCGCTGACCTGGGCTTCTGCTGGCGTGGCTAGCAGGAACCATGCAAGAGTGGCGAGTGTCCAACGGTTATATGACATGGAGGGCTCGTTCCTCGCTACAGCGATCAGATAACATGAATTTTAACACAGGCCATATAGAACGCTGCCAATTGCCGCTGGCCCGCATTGACACTACACTGCACACGTGGAATTGAAATCCAATCGCTGGTCCTTGCTGCGACCGTTACTGATTCTGGAGCTGGTGTTGTTTGGCGCGTTGTCGCCAGCCGTTGCAGATGACTGGCGCGTCGACGATGCGGCGCGCGTTGTTGCGATTGCTGACATTCATGGCGCTTACACCGCGATGGTTGCCACGCTGCGGAATGTCGGCGTGATAGACGATGAGCTGCGCTGGTCGGGCGCGGCAACTCACCTTGTTATTGTCGGCGACATCCTCGATCGTGGCCCGCGCTCGCGCGATGTGATGGACCTTCTTATGCGTCTCGAACATGAGGCGCAGCTTGCCGGCGGCAAAGTGCACGTGCTTATCGGCAATCACGAATCAATGAATCTCATTGGCGACCTGCGCTACGTCAGCAAGGAAGAATACGCAGCGTTCGCCGCCGACGAAACCGACGCCGAACGTGACCGCTGGTTTGCGGCCTATGCCAAACGGCACGGGACCGATGCGACAAGCGAGGACGTCCGGAAGAAGTTCGAGCAGCAGTTTCCATCCGGTTACTTTGCCTTGCGCCGCGCGTTCCGGCCGGATAACCGCTATGGGCAGTGGCTGTTGTCGAAGTCAGTTATCGCTGTCATCAATCGCACGGCCTTTGTGCACGGTGGTCTTTCGCCAATGGTCGCCGACATCGGACTCAACGGAGTCAATCGCGATCTCAAGGCCGAACTCAGGGACTATGTCGAGGCGCTGAACGTATTGATCGACGCTGAGGTATTGCTGCCCACAGACAGTCACTACGACACGGCGCGTGTGCTGGACGCCTACATGCCGGCACTCGATGCAACGGCCGCTGTCATTGATGCTGTGGCGATCGTAAAAAGGCTGGGAACCAGCGATCTTTTCGACAGCGCCGGGCCGCTCTGGTATCGCGGCAATGTACGTTGTGGCGACCTGATCGAGGAGCCACGTGTCGTGGCAGCACTGGCGGCGATCGATGCCGATCGTGTTGTTGTCGGTCACACGCCAACGCCGAATCGAAAGGTGTTGCAGCGATTCAACGGCCGGCTGATTGAAATTGACACGGGCATGCTCAATGCCTACTACCGTGGCAGTGGCAACGCGCTGGTGCTCGATGGCGAGACCGTCGCGGTACTCAATGAGCACGGCGACGATTTCGTGATACCAGCAGCGCATCAGCGTAGCGTAGGCACCAGGCCGGACATGATGTCGGCAGAGGAGCTGCAGCAGTTGCTCGAAACGGGAGAAATTCTCTCGCAGAGCGTCGACCAGACCGGTACCACCGTCGTCAAGGTTGGTGACGGACAAAGAACTGTGTCCGCGTTGTTCAATGCCACGGCAGAGTCGCGGGTTCTATCCGGGCGTCGCAGCCTACCGCCTGGACCGGCTGCTGGGCCTCGATATGGTGCCCGTCACGGTATTGCGGGAAGTGGATGGCACGGACGGGTCCCTGCAGTTCAGCACTGACACCAGTCTTAATGAGTCGCAGCGCTCAGCGTCGGGGCGAGGTGGCGGCGCACCCTGTCCGTTGCCAGATCAGTGGGCCGCGATGTACGCGTTTGACATGCTGATCTATAACGAAGGCCGCAGTCAGCAACGTATGCTCTATGACCCGGCGACCTGGACCCTGATGCTGATGGAGCATGACCGTGCTTTTGCCGCGCGCAAGGGCCGCCCAAAACACTTGCGGGATTTGCCGCTGGAGTCTGCGACTGGCTGGCAAAATGCACTGGTCAGGCTGGACGACACAGTGCTCGAAGAGACACTGAGCGACGTGCTCGACAAGAGACGTATCCGGGCACTGGCGCAGCGTCGCGACGGGCTACTGGCGGCCGCGAATGTCGCAGGTAAGCAATAGCGTATAATTAGAATTCACAAATCAGATTTCACAAATCTTGACGCGCAACCGGTGACAACAGTATGGGACGACTGACCACGCACATCCTTGATACCGCAGGCGGCCGACCCGCAGATCAGGTAGCTATACGTCTGTTCAGCCTCGATGGCCATCGTGAGCTGTTGACCAGTACGACCTCGAATGACGACGGCCGCACCGACGCGCCACTGCTGGATGACAGCGCGCTGTGCGCCGGCACCTATGAAGTCGAGTTTGATATCGGCGAGTACTTTGCGCGACGCGCAGAGCAGGTTGCTGAGCCACCGTTCCTGGGCACGGTCGTGGTGCGCTTTTCGATCGCGAGCGATGAGAATTACCACGTGCCTCTCCTGGTATCGCCCTGGTCCTATTCAACGTACCGGGGCAGCTGAGCGGAATGCCGAAAACCTCGATCAGCTTCGTGCTCGACGGCGAGCTCATCGAGCTCAACGATGTTGATCCCACCCGTACCGTGCTGCAATTTCTGCGTGAGGACTTACGGCGCAAGGGCACCAAGGAAGGTTGTGCGGAGGGCGATTGCGGGGCTTGCACGGTAGTCGTGGCGGAGCTCAATGGTAACGGCGATGACCTGTCGTTGCGGGCCATCAATTCCTGCATACAGTTCTTGCCCACGCTCGACGGCAAGGAACTGATTACGGTCGAGAGCCTGTCGCCTGACACGCGCACCCTGCACCCGGTGCAGCGTGCCATGGTTGATAACCATGGTTCACAGTGCGGTTTTTGCACGCCCGGTTTTGTCATGTCGCTGTTCGCGCTTTACAAAACCACCAGCGCGCCGTCGCGCCAGGATATTGACGACGCGCTTGCCGGTAATCTTTGTCGCTGCACCGGCTATCGGCCGATCATCGCGGCGGCTCAGTCGATGTACGCGGACGGTGCCAGCGAAACAGACTGGCTGCGACAACCGTACGGAGTACAGCAGCCACCTGGCGCGCGCGTGCAGCGCCTCAAGTCGATGGCCGATGACAGGTCGCTCGAGATCGAGCATGCCGGCCGCCGTTTTTTTGCGCCGCGTGATCTCGCAGCATTCGCCAGGACCTATTCAGCCAATCCCGACGCAACGATCCTGGCGGGCGGTACCGACATCGGCTTGTGGGTCACCAAGAAACAGGTCGAGCTGGACACTGTTATCTACACGGGTCGTGTCGCAGAGCTGACGGAGCTTGCGGTTACTGCAACGCACATCGAAGTGGGCGCGGCGGTGACGTTGACCGATGCGATCCCGAAGATTGTCGGTCACTACCCGGGTCTTGACGAGCTGTACCGGCGATTTGCCGCACCGCCCATTCGCAATGCGGGGACGCTGGGCGGCAATGTTGCCAACGGCTCGCCTATTGGTGATTCGATGGCGGCACTGATGGTTGTCGGTGCCACGCTGGTACTACGCTGCGGCAAGAAAGAAAGAGAATTACCGCTCGATCAGTTCTATCACGACTACCAGGTTAACGACCTTGGGCCCGGCGAGTTTCTGGTACGAATCCGGATTCCGTTGCCGACAGGCGATGCCACCGTCGTGAGCCAGAAGTGGTCCAAGCGTTTCGACCAGGACATTTCCGCAGTCTGCACGGCCTATCGGCTCGAACTTGACGGCGATACGGTCGCAAGTTTCCGGATGGCGTGCGGCGGACTCGCGCCGGTGGTCAAGCGGGCGACACATTGTGAGGCCGCGCTCAATGGCGCGCCCTGGAATGAAGCCAGCATCGACCGCGCAGTGGCGGCGCTGGCCGACGACTTTGCACCGATATCGGATATGCGCGCCTCCGCCGATATGCGGTTGCGCGCGACGCAGAATCTGCTGCGGCGATTCTTCCGCCAGACCCAGGGCGAGGTTCAGGAGACGGTGTACAGTTATGGCCGCCAGCGTTAAGTCCGGCAAAGACAGCACGGGTGCTGTCGGCAAAGCGCTGCCACACGACAGCGCACACTTGCACGTAACCGGCGCGGCCGCTTATACCGACGATCTTCCCGAACCGCGCGATCTGCTGCACGTGGCCGTTGGCATGAGCTCGCTGGCGCATGCGCGCATCAAAAATGTAGATTTGTCGGCAGTGCTGGCGTCGCCCGGTGTGGTTGCTGCGTGCGTTGCAGCCGATATTGCGGGTGACAACAATTTCGGCCCGATGGTGGCCGACGATCCGATTCTCGCCGATGAGCACGTGCAGTTTGTTGGTCAGCCAGTGTTCGCTGTGGCTGCAAAGACCGTCGATCAGGCGCGTAAAGCGGCGCGCAAGGGCGCGATAGATCTTGATCCGTTGCCGGCCATCCTGGATCCGCTCGAGGCTGTCAAGCAGGGGTCATTCGTGCTGCCGAGCGAAACGCTTGAGCGCGGTGATGCAAAAGCGGCGCTGGGTAAGGCGCCACATCGACTGCGTCGTCGCCTCATGCTGGGCGGGCAGGATCAGTTTTATCTCGAAGGCCAGATCGCGATGGCCATCCACCAGGAGGATGGGAAGCTGTTGATCTACAGCTCGACCCAGCATCCTGACGAAGTGCAAACGCTGGTGGCGCATGCAACGCAACGTGACGCCAAGGACGTTGTCGTGATCTGCCGGCGCATGGGCGGCGCTTTTGGCGGTAAGGAAAGCCAGGCCGCTCTTATTGCCTGCATTGCGGCACTCGCTGCCGACAAGACCGGGCAACCGTGCAAGTTTCGGCTGGATCGTGATGACGACATGATCATGACGGGCAAACGTCACGACTTCGTCATCGACTACGACGTCGGCTTCGACGACACAGGACGAATAGCCGGCGTCGATTTCGAGTTTGCGTCGCGCTGCGGCATGTCGGCCGATCTGTCCGGGCCGGTTAATGACCGCGCCATGTTCCATTGCGATAACGCCTATTTTCTTGAAAACGTCCGCATCCTTTCGCACCGCTGCAAGACCAACACGGTTTCCAATACGGCGTTTCGCGGCTTCGGTGGACCGCAGGGCATGTTCGCGATCGAGTACGTCATTGACGATATTGCGCGGCATCTCGGCAAGGACCCGCTCGAAATCCGGCGCCGGAATTTCTACGGCAAAGGTGAGCGCAACGTCACGCACTATCAGCAGACGATTGATGACAACATCATCGATGAGATCTTCGACAAGCTGGTGAACGATAGTGACTACGCCAGTCGCTACGCGGCGATCCGCAAGCGTAACGCGGAGAGTTCCGTACTGCGCCACGGCATCGCAATCACCCCCGTGAAGTTCGGCATTTCCTTTACCTCGACGTTGCTGAACCAGGCCGGCGCCCTGGTGCACGTTTACAAGGACGGCACCGTGCAGCTCAATCACGGTGGCACCGAGATGGGCCAGGGGCTCTATATCAAGGTGGCGCAGGTCGTAGCGGACGAATTTCAGATCGATGTCAGCCGTATCGGTATCACGGCGGCCGACACGAGCAAGGTCCCGAATGCGTCGGCGACGGCGGCCTCAAGTGGCTCCGACATGAATGGCAGGGCGGCGCAAAAGGCGGCGGCGAAGATTCGTCGCCGGCTGACCGAGGTTGCGGCGTCGCATTTTGCGGTATCAGAAGCAGACGTCGAGTTTCGCAGTGGCAACGTCTACGGTGGCGATAAGCGCTTGAGCTTTACGGAACTGGTGCAGATCGCCTGGGCACGCCGTGTCTCGCTCTCGGCGACCGGTTTTTACAAGACGCCGAAGATCAACTACGACCGTGCCACGTTTTCGGGCCGACCATTTTTCTATTACGCGTATGGCGCTGCCGTGACCGAGGTCGTTGTCGACACGCTGACCGGCGAGCATCGCGTACTGCGAACGGACATCCTGCACGACTGCGGCGACTCGTTGAATCCGGCCATCGATATCGGCCAGATCGAGGGTGGTTACGTGCAGGGCGTTGGCTGGCTGACGACCGAGGAGCTCTGGTGGAATGACAAGGGCGAGTTGGGTACGCACGCGCCATCAACCTACAAGATCCCGGTCTGCTCGGATCTCGCGCCGGACTTTCGTGTCGAGCTGATGCAAAACACCGGCAACCGTGAGGCTACGATTTACCGTTCCAAAGCGGTCGGCGAACCGCCGCTAATGCTGGCTTTGTCGGCTTTTCTCGCCATTCGTGATGCGCTGGCTGACGGCGATGGCCGCGCGCCAGTGCTGCATGCGCCCGCCACGCCTGAGGCGATACTGCGTGCAATCGGGGATTTCACCGGTGAATGAATGGATCGACGAGCTCTGCGACCTGTCCGCCGCGGACGAGCCGGCCGTGCTTGTTACCGTCGCTGGCATCAAGGGCTCCGCGCCACGTGAGGTCGGTGCGAAGATGATCGTGACCGCGCGCGAGACGATTGGCACGATCGGTGGCGGCCAGCTTGAGTACCAGTGCACACGCGTCGCCGTCGGCCTGCTTGGCGATGAAGAGATGTTGTTGCGCAGCTTTCCGCTCGGCGCTGCAATGGGGCAGTGTTGCGGCGGTGTGGTCGAGATTCTGTTCGAGCCGCTGGGCAGGGGCATGCCCGCCTGGTTGCGCGACCTGAGAGCATTGCACGGGCAGCGCGAGCCGGCGGTGGTGGCGACGCGCATTTCGCGGACTGCACCGGGCAAGTTCGTGGTGACCGCGGATGAGGTATTCGGGGTGCCGGACGACGATACGTTGCCGCGCATGGTGGCGCACGCGCGAGACCTGCTGCGTGCGCATGGCAAAGCCGAGCGGCATGTGCAGGAATTTTACGAACCGATTGTTGTGCCGGCGCTGAACATTGCCGTCTTTGGTGCGGGTCACGTCGGCACCGCGGTGGTTGCAACGCTCGCTGGTCTGGATTGCAACATTCGCTGGGTGGATAGCCGGCGCAATGTCTTTCGGCAGGTTCCTGCGAATGTGCGCGCCATCGAATCCGAGCAGCCGGCGCTCGAGGTGGCCGCGATGCCGCCGGGGTCGTTTTACCTGGTGATGACGCACAGCCATGCCATGGACTTCGACATCTGCGACCGTATCTTGAAGCGTGGCGACGCCCGCTATTGCGGGCTGATCGGCTCTCGCTCAAAGCGCCGCCGGTTCGAAAAGCGCTTTCGCCAGCAGGGCATGACCGAGGCGCAAATTGCCGAGCTCGTTTGTCCTATCGGCGTTCCCGGCATCAGCGGCAAGAAGCCGGCCGAGATCGCGGTTGCCGCGGCCGCGGAGATTCTGAAGCTCCATGAGCAGTCCGCCGTAGCCGCCGCAAATGCGTATCCTGACAACGTTCATCCGCTGAGTCGCTGACATGCAGGCATACATTGTCGACTGGTTACATCTGCTCGCTCGCTGGCTGCACTTTATAGTCGGTATCGCCTGGATCGGTTCGTCGTTCTACTTCGTCTGGATTGATAACCATTTGCGGGCGCCGAAAGAGCCGGCGGACGACGAAAAAGGTGTCGGCGGCGAACTTTGGTCCGTGCACGGTGGCGGTTTTTATCATGCGCAAAAGTACCGGGTAGCGCCGGCGACCCTTCCCGAGGAACTGCACTGGTTCAAGTGGGAGGCTTACTGGACCTGGCTGTCGGGCATGTTCCTGCTGGTGCTTATCTACGGGTACGGCGCCGAGGTTTACCTGATCGATCGCGCGGTTGCCGACCTGTCAGTGCCGGCCGCAATTGCCATAGCGATGGGTTTTATCGTCGGCGGGTGGCTCGTCTACGACGCACTTTGTAAATCGCCGCTGGCCCGCGACATGCGTGTATTCGGTGGTGTTCTCCTGCTCCTGAGTACACTGCTGGCGTGGGGTCTGTGCCAGCTGTTCGGTGGGCGCGGCGCTTACATACTTTTTGGCGCCGTGCTTGGCACGATCATGGTGGCGAACGTTTTCTTCGTCATTATTCCGGGCCAGAAGAAGATGGTAGCTGCCGCCGCCAGGGGTGAGGCGCCCGATCCGACCCCCGGCATTCATGCGAAGCTGCGTTCGGTACACAACACGTACTTTACGCTGCCCGTGCTGTTCGTAATGTTGAGCAACCACTTCGCGATGACGCACAGTCACGAATATAACTGGGCGATTCTCATCGGCATTTCGTTGGCGGGCGCATTGATACGCATCTATTTTGTTGCGCGCCACAAAGGCAAGGCGTCGCCGTTGCCGGTTATTCTGGCGGTGTTGCTGCTTGGCGCTATTGCGGTACTGCTCGCCCCTCAGCCACAGCAAACCAGCGTGGCGGCTACGTCGTTTGAGCACGTGCGCAATGTCGTACATACGCGCTGCACGAGCTGTCATTCGGCAGCGCCCGTGCATCCGGCATTTCCCATGGCGCCGCTCGGTGTCATGCTCGACACGGACGAGCAGATAATGGCGCAGGCGGCACGTATTCATCAGCAGACGGTGGTCACGCGCGTGATGCCAATCGGCAACCTGACGGCGATGACGGATGCGGAGCGGCAGATCATCGATCAGTGGTACCGGGCGTTACAGGACAAGTAGATGCCACAGGACAACTATCCCCGAAACATGCACGGCTATGGCCAAAAACCGCCGGCCGCGGACTGGCCGCACGGTGCCCGTACCGCCGTGCAGTTTGTTGTCAATTACGAGGAAGGTGGGGAGAACTGCGTCTTGCACGGCGATGCGGCGTCGGAAGCTTTTCTCTCTGACATTGTGGGTGCCGCGCCAGTGCCCGGGCAGCGCCACATGAACATGGAGTCGCTGTATGAATACGGCTCCCGCGCCGGATTCTGGCGGCTGCATCGGCTGTTTACCGAGCGCGATCTGCCGGTCACCGTGTTTGCCGTGGCGATGGCGCTGCAGCGCAACCCCGCAGCTGCCGACGCGATGCAGCAGGCCGGCTGGGAGATTGCGAGCCACGGCTATCGCTGGATCGACTACCAGTTCGTCGACGAGGCGACCGAGCGCAAACATCTGCGCCGGGCGATCGAAATTCACGAGCAGGTGACGGGCGAACGACCGCGCGGCTGGTATCTCGGCCGCTGCAGTCCGAACAGCCATCGGCTGGCGGCCGAGGAGGGCGGCTTTGCCTACAACGCCGACACTTACGCCGACGATCTGCCGTACTGGGACTACTCGTTTGCCAAACCGCAGCTGATGGTTCCCTACACGCTCGACGCCAACGACATGCGCTTTGCAACGCCCCAGGGCTTTAATTCAGGCACGCAGTTTTTTGACTACCTCAAGGATTCGTTTGATGTGCTGCATGCCGAGGGTGGCCGCATGATGTCGGTTGGTCTGCACTGTCGCCTGGCCGGACGACCCGGACGCGCGGCGGCGGTCATGCGGTTTCTCGATTACATCGCCGCACAGGATAAGGTCTGGGTAGCGACTCGATTGGCCATCGCCGAGCACTGGCGCGAACGGCACCCACCAGGGGATGAAGCTTGATGGACACACACGATTTTATTGCGCGCTACGGCGGCATCTATGAGCATTCACCGTGGGTAGCGGAGCAGGTGAGCACCCTGGGTGGCGATATTGAAGACCTGTCGGTGCTCGCTGTGCTGATGGCTGACTGCGTGGACAATGCGGCCGTCGAGCAGCAGCTGGAATTGATACGGGCGCATCCGGACCTTGCCGGTAAGGCGCAGGTTGCCGGCGAGTTAACGCAAGCGTCGACAGCAGAACAGGCCAGCGCCGGGCTGGACCAGTGTTCGCCGCAGGAATTTGCCCGTTTTCAGGAACTGAACGACGCTTATTTGCAGAAGTTTGGTTTCCCCTTTGTCATGGCGGTTCGTGGGCAGGATCGAGTTGCTATTCTTGAAGCGTTCGCGCAACGCCTCGACAACGATTACGAGCTCGAATTTGAAACGGCGTTAATTGAAATACACAAGATTGCTCGCCTGCGGCTCGACGCAATGAGGAACAACCCGTGACCAAAGCAACTCGCCAATGGATCAACCTGGAGCAGCCGCGACTGGGCAGCCGCGTGACGTTCGCCACCGATGAGTTTTTCGGCGCCAAGGAGCGCATCATCGATGCGGCGGAACCGATTTTCATCGACGATAAATACGACGACCACGGCAAATGGATGGACGGCTGGGAAAGTCGCCGTCGCCGCGAACCCGGGCATGATTACTGCGTCATTCGCTTCGGCGTACCCGGCATCATTCACGGGCTTGATATCGATACGAGCCATTTCACCGGCAATTATCCGCCGCACGCATCGCTCGAGGCCTGCTCGGCGAACGTGGACGTGCCGGAAGATGGCTGGGTCGAGATCGTTCCCCGCATCGAACTGGCCGGTAACTCGCATCACTATCTCGATGTGCGCGACGATACCGTGCGCACGCACGTGCGACTGCACATTTACCCCGACGGTGGCGTCGCCAGGCTGCGTATCTTCGGCGAGATCCGTGCCAACTTTACTGACGTCGACGGTTTCGTCGATCTCGCCGCCGTGGGGCACGGCGGTCGTGCGATCGCCTGCAGCGACGAGCACTATGGCAGCATGCAGAACCTGCTGGCGCCCGGTCGCGGTGTCAATATGGGCGATGGCTGGGAGACTGCGCGGCGCCGCGGCCCCGGCAACGATTGGGTCATCATCGCGTTGGGCCAGCCCGGCATCATCGAGCGTGCCGAGATCGATACTGCGCATTTCAAAGGCAACTACCCGGATCGTGTTTCGCTCGAAGGGGGCGTCTTCGACAGCGATGAGGCAGCGGTCAACAGTAGCGACGGCTGGCAGACGCTACTGCCGGAGGAAAAACTCAAGATGGATCAGCAACATTACTTCGAGGGCCTGCAGCCGATTGGCGCGGTCAGTCACGTGCGCGTTGCCATCTATCCCGACGGCGGCATCAGTCGCGTGCGGCTATTCGGCCAGGTGCATGGGTAACTCGCGAATCACGCTGGTTCCTGAGCCGCTGACGAGCGCAGGCTTCGCGCCGTTTGGCGAGGTGATCGAGGCGGCTCTCGATAAATCGGATGCAATGAACGAGGCGCGCTTTGAGCGCTTCGACGATCTTTGCACCGTTGACCTTGCGCCGGGCGGACGTGTCGCGATCAGCATCGCGAGCTGCTGCGTGCCAACGACGTTGCCGTTACGCATCGACAAAATCGAGCGGCATCCGCTGGGCAGCCAGGCCTTTGTGCCGCTGCAATCCTGCAAAATGGTTGTCGTCGTCGCGCCGCCCGGAGACGTTGTCGCAGCCGCCGATTTACGGGCCTTCGTCACCCGACCACGACAGGGTTTTAACTACCACCGTGGCACCTGGCACATGCCGCTGATCGCGTTCGCGGCCGCTGACCAGTTCCTCGTGATTGATCGCGGTGGTGACGAGCCTAATTGTGAAGAACGCGTGCTCAATGAAACCGTCGTGCTGGAGGCGTTCTGACCGCCATGCGCCAGGCGTTTCGAGCCCCGATCGTGCACTGCCTGGAAGATCCCGGCGAACATTCCACGCCGTCTGCCTACGAGCACTTTGAGGATGGCCTGCTGGTCGTCGCAGACGGTCATGTCGAGGCGCTCGGCGATGCCGGTAACCTGCTCCCGACACTCGGTGACGATGTGCCCGTTACGGAGTACCCGGACAAACTGATCATGCCGGGCTTCATCGACTGTCACGTGCATTATCCGCAGCTCGATATCGTTGGCTCGTACGGAGAGCAGCTGCTCGACTGGCTGAATCGCTATGCGTATCCCGCTGAGGCGCAATTTGCGGATCCCGACCATGCGCGTGAGGTCGCCAGCGCGTTTGTCGAGCAGCTGCTGCTGAACGGCACAACGACGGCGCTGGTATTTGGCACCGTGCATCCGCATTCGGCAGACGCGATATTTGAAGCGGCGGCGGCGCGTGACATGCGACTGATTGCCGGCAAGGTGCTGATGGATTGCCACTGTCCCGAAGAGCTGCGCGATGATGCCGAGTCTGCGTACCGCGACAGCAAGGCACTGATCGAGAAGTGGCATAACCACGGGCGCCTCGGTTATGCGATCACGCCGCGTTTTGCACTGACCTCGAGCGCCGAACAGCTGACTGCCGCCGGCCGGCTCGCCGCCGAGCATCCCGATGTCTGGATTCACACCCACCTGGCGGAGAACCGGGGCGAGGTGGATGCGATCGAGCGCCTGTTCCCGGCGCGCCGCAGCTATCTCGATGTCTACGATTATTATGGCCTGCTGCGCCGGCGTGCGGTGTTTGCGCACTGCCTTTACATGGACGACGCGGATCGCGCGAGCATGGCGGCCGCCGGTGGTGCCGCTGCATTTTGCCCGACGTCGAACCTGTTTCTGGGCAGCGGCCTGTTCGACCTGTCGGCCATGCGTGCGGCCAATATCCGCTGCGGCCTGGGCACGGATGTTGGCGGCGGCACGAGTCTGTCATTGCTGAAGACAGCGAGCGAAGCCTACAAAGTGCTGCACCTTCAGGACCACGCCTTGCCGGCGATGCGCGCGCTGTACCTGGCCACGCTGGGTGCGGCAGAGGCGCTGTACGTCGATGAGCACATCGGCAACTTCCTGCCCGGCAAAGAGGCGGATTTCGTGGTGCTGGACCCGGCGGGGTCGAGTTTGACGGCGCGTCGCATGGCGACGACCGACACGATCGAAGAGGCGCTCTTTGCGTTGTTGACGTTAGCCGATGATCGCCACGTCGCCGCCACTTACGTTAGCGGACGCGCACAGCACACGCTCTGAGAGCCGCGGCCTGAGAGTCTGTGTCGGTCCGGCCCTCATCGCATTCTGGCCCATTTTTCCCATTTTGGTGTTTTTTGTGGCGCAGGCCCGATATGAAGCCATATTGTTTTGCCGCGATGCCATTCCGATACGACCACCTGAATTCGATTCTTCTCAAGCTCCTGCGACCGCTGGCGCGGCTCTTCCTGCATTTTGGCGTCAGCTACCGTGAGTTCTGCGAGCTGTCGAAAACCGCGTTCGTGGCGGTCGCCAGCGAAGATTTTGGTGTTCACGGCCGGCCGACCAATGCCTCGCGCATTGCCGCGATGACCGGCCTGACGCGGAAAGACATCGGCCAGATCCGACGCAAGATCGAGAGCGGCGACAGCGCACAAACCGACCGCCAGTCACCGATCAACGAAGTGTTGTCAGCCTGGTGCTCAGCTGACGAGTTCGTCGACGGGCGCGGCCAGCCCAGGCGCTTGCCACTTAAAGGCGAGAGCGCTTCGTTTGAATCGCTGGTCAGACAGTTTGCCGGCGACATACCGGAGGGGGCGCTGCGCAAAGAGTTGCAGCGTATCGAGGCCATCGAGCTGGCGGACAATACAGTGCGCATTCGCAAGGAAGGCCTGGCAAAGCTCGAGGCCGATAAGCGTCAGGCGGGCGAACTGCTGATCGAACCGTATGAGCTGCTAGAAGCGGCCGCCCGCAAGGTCAGTCGCTGACCAGGACGCTTGCCTGCAGCGTGGTTGCTGCCTTAAATGAGTTTGTAATCAGGCAGTGCTTCTTGGCTTTTTCCATCAGCCGCAACGCTTTCTCGTCGTCGGCCTTATCGTCAGAGCTGGCGGGCACTGTCAATTCGGCAGTAATTTCAAACGCGGTGAACTGCGTGACGCGGTCGATTTTGTCGAGCGTGCCGATAACGCTGCAGGAGAGCGAGTCCCACTCGAGGCGCGCGGCCCGCGCGGTCGCGCGAAACGACAAAATAAAGCAGTCGGCAATAGTCCCGACCAGCAAGGTCTCCGGAGACCAGAGATCGCCAGGTCCGCCGAATTCCGGCGGGCCCGCTGTGTCGAGGTCAGGGAGACCGCGGCTGGACAGAGTGACGTTCGTGTCGGATTTGCCGTCGGCAGTGACGGCGTAATGGTGCGGTAAGTCCTGCATTTCTATTACCTCAAATTGTCGGTATCTGCGCGTCAGGCCGTCAGGTTATCAGTATCGCCCTGAAATCATTGACGTTGGTTCTTGTGGGACCGGTTTTCAATAACCCGCCGGTCGCCTCAAAAAACGCGTAGCTGTCGTTGTTTCGTTGGCAGTCGATTGCCTCGGTTGCTGCAGCCCGAGCAAGCGCGATTGTATCAGGAGTGACAAAACAACCCGCATTGTCACCACCACCGTCGATGCCGTCGGTGTCAGCGGCCAGCGCATGAATGGCGGGGTGGCCAGCCAGTGCAATGGCGAGCGCGAGCGCGTATTCGCCGTTGCGACCGCCCCGCCCGCCGCCCAGCACGGGGACGGTGGTTTCACCGCCGGACAGCATGACGCACGGGGGTTCAATCGGCCCGTTGCCGGCAGCGATCTCGAGGGCAAGCGCCGCGTGCTCGCCGGCGAGGTCGCGCGCATCGTCGCCAAGGTCACCGAGCATGTACGGCGTAACGCCGGCTTCCATCGCTGCGAGCGCCGCTGCCTGCAGCGCATCGTCACTACTCGCCAGCAATCTGATATCGGTCTCCACCGCACTCTGGGTGCGTGCGGCGCCCGCGCGCATGGCCTCGATGATGTTGTTACTCACCGGAATACCGTAACGATCCAGAATGGACAGCGCATCAGCAATGGTCGCGCCGCTGGCCGCCGTCGGACCGGATGCAACCACGGCGACATCGTTGCCCTGTACGTCGGATATTACGAGCGTGATGACGTTCGCTGGCGCGCAGGCCGCCGCCAGTCTGCCGCCCTTGATCGCCGAGAGCTGCGTGCGGACACAGTTGATCTCATGGATCGCCGCGCCGGAGCGCAGCAAGGCCTGCGTAATGCGCTGCTTGTCAGCAAGTTCTATGCCTGGCAGAGGCAGTGTCAGTAACGATGAGCCGCCGCCCGATAGCAGGCAGACCACCGTATCCTGCTCGGAAAGGCCGGCTACGGCTGCAAGAATTTCCTTGCTTGCGGTGACACAGGATTCATCCGGTACTGGATGCGCTGCGAACCGGACTTTGACGAAACGACAGTCTTCATCGTGACCGGGCGGCACGACGACGACACCCCGCAACGGTGCACCCCACTGCTCCTCGAGTTGCCGTGCCATCGCGGCTGCAGCTTTGCCGGCACCGACCACGACGATGTTGCCGGTCGGGCGGCGCGGCAGCCAGCGCTGCATACAATTGGCGGGAGTTGCCGCGGCGACGGCCGTATCAAACAGTGACCGCAGGAACGCCCTGGCGTCGAGCATCAGGCGGACTTATCAACTGGCGTTTTCGCGTGCGGTTCAAGCTTGTCGAAGAGATCACTCATGCCTGGCCGGCTTTTGCGCAGTTCCTCGATGGAGAAACCGCTCAATTCGTAGGGCAGAACCAGCCAGTCCTGCGTCGTATGCACGAAATATTCGGGCGTCCGCAGGGTCTTTTCCGTTGGCCGATACCATACCGATGCAACCCGGATATCGTGCGGCAGGTTACGGCGCGTTCGCAGTGTTAACTGGTTGATGACGGCGCTGACGCTGGATCCGGTGCTGTACACGTCATCGACGATGAGCAACGAATGATGCGAGCACAGGTTCTCGAGCAGGTACTGCAAGCCATGCACGCGAATCGCGTCGGCTTTTGTGACCATCTGCGCGTAACCTCGCCGCCCCGGAATACGAGGTTCGAATGCCGATGTGATCAGTTTTGACGCCAAAATAGTCGAGCCCTTCCTGGACCGCGATGCCAACCGCGCTGCCGCCGCGCCACAAACCGACGAGAAAATCGGGTTTGAAGCCGGCTTCGTAAATATTGGCCGCCAGCTGAAATGAATCTCGCAGCAGATCGTCCGCGTTGATGAATCGCTCGTTCATTATTGTTATTCCCGGGCCAGGCTGCGATAGAATCGAGGCCACGCATTATAACGACAGCCGCAAGTCCACATCCAAGAGAATAATAATGGACAAAACCGTTCTTTCCGCCCAGGACCTCCTCGAAGACTCCTTTAGGCTTGGCATAAAGATTCTCGAGAGCGGCTTTGAGCCGACGATGATCATCGCCATATGGCGCGGCGGCACACCGGTTGGCATGGCGGTTCAGGAGGTACTCTCCTACTGCGGCATCGAGTCCGATCACATCGCAATTCGGACGTCGTCGTACGTCGGCGTCGATCAGCGCGGTGCCGTTGCCGTGCACGGACTCAATTACATCATCAAGAAGATCTGCCATGACGATCGTGTCCTGATCATTGATGACGTCTTCGATACCGGCAATACGATCAAGGCTGTCGTCGATGAGCTTGGCAGTCGCGCGCGTGGCAATACGCCAGAGGACATCCGCGTTGCCGTGCCGTGGTTCAAGCCCGGCCGCAACGAAACGGACATGATTCCGGATTACTTCCTGCATGAAACGGAAGAATGGTTGGTGTTTCCGCATGAACTCGACGCGTTGACGCCGGATGAGTTGAAGGAAACCCGGCCGGAAATCGCGAGCATCGTGCACGGTATTACTTCGAAGGTCAGTAACGCTTGAGTCACGGATTACTGTTGCAGCGAATCTGCGTTTATTGCGGATCCAACACGGGCAACAGCCCGACCTACGCAGCGGCGGCGCGCGATCTTGCTGGCGTGCTGGTGCGGCACGAACTCGATCTCGTGTACGGCGGGAGTGACAAAGGGACCATGGGCATCATCGCCGATGCGGTACTGGAACAGGGTGGCGAGGTGCATGGCGTCATTCCGAAAATGCTCTGTGACAAAGAGGTCGCGCACCAGGGATTGACCGAGCTGCACGTGGTCTCGTCGATGCACGCGCGAAAATCGATGATGGCGGTGCTGTCCGATGGGTTCATCGCAATGCCCGGTGGTTTTGGCACGCTCGAGGAGATCATCGAAATCATTACGTGGGCGCAGCTTCGTTTTCATGACAAGCCGTGCGGGCTACTGAATGTTGATGGCTATTTCGATCATCTGCTCAAGTTTCTAGACCATGCGAACCAGGAAGGATTTCTCCGCAGTGAGAATCGACAGATGTTGCTGGATGACACGACGGCCGTCGGCTTGATCCGGCAATTCGAGCGCTACACGGCGCCGCAGGTCGATAAATGGACGGGCTAAAGCAGGCTAGGTGTCGAATAGCAGCCGCAGCCGGCCTTTAGCGGGCGCGCGCAGGTTCTGGCCGAACACGGCATAGCGCACGCCGAATTTACGCCCGCGCAAAGCGGCTCCGGCGCAGACTCAGAAGCGGCGTTTCAAAAACTTTCACAGGCTCACCCGCCGGGATCTCACCGATTTTCTGTGTGATGCGTATCGATTTTTCCAGCACGGCGACGTCGGGATAAGCGGCGTGGCCGTTCATTGCATCGTTTGCTCCGGGCAAACGCTCGGCGATATGCAGGTCGTCATCTGGCGGCAGCAGCAGCACGAGCGACGCGTCGAGGATGGGTTCGCTGCCCTGGTTATACACGACCGCCTGTATCTGCTCGGCGTTTGAGCCGAACATATAACGTTGATCCTCAACGGCATGTGTCGACCGGATTTGTGCCATCTCTATCAGCAGGTCTTCCGGCGAGCGGGTCACGTAGGGATCGTCAGAGCCGTACAAACGGGCATGTACGAGTCGGCCCATGATGGATTCGCCGCCTGACTTTTGCGAATCGATCTGGACTTTCATCAGCTCCTCAAGCTTCTTTTCTGCCATTGCCGACGGCAATCGCGAGAGGTCCCGGCACGTGAGATGCAGGTCCTTGAGCATGACCTCGCCCGGGAATCCGACCTCGATGTCCTGCGCTGAAACGTAGTCCCGGAACTCGGCTTGAAAGATGTCCTGTAACTGGCGGCGTCCCATTTTGATCGCTGTATCATTGACGCGGATGTAGGCGTCGCCGCGTCGCAGCTTTTCCGAAAAATCGATGCGCATCATGTAAGGGCGGTCCTGGCAATCGGCGATCTCAAAAACACCAACCTGTTTACCGCCGATGGCTACTCTCTCGTAGCGGAGGCGCACCGCTGGCTCGATGTAGTCACTAGCGAGGGCGGCGTAGTCAGGTTTGCCGCCGAAATCCTTGTCCTGCACCGGATGTAATTGACGGCGGCCTTTTGCGTCAAAACCGATCCCGACAACGATATGCCGCGTGCCCTCAATCGCGGTGTTGGCGAGCGCCATGACGTCGCGAAGAAAGTCGCGCAGTCCGTCAGTTCCGTAAGGTTTGCTACGAAACTGAACGCCTGTGTCAGGCGTCGCTGCCGCGATGATTCGTTCGAGATTCCTCATATCGGTACAGATTCTGACCGAGTTATGTCGCAATCGGCGGGAACCAATCGACACTTTCGAGCAAATAGCCAGTGAGTTGTTGAGATTTACAGGACGTCACGTATTGGTGACTATGGGGCAATGGAGTCCATTTCAGTAGTCGATCAGGCACGGCACTCGGCCCCGCCGGCCGCGGCGGTGGCAGCGGTCGCCGCCGCGGTCGAGCAGGAGTTTGGCCTGTCCGGGGATTACCTGCCGCTGGTTAGCGAGCGTGATCAGAACTTCCACCTCAGGTCCGCTGACGGGCAGCAGTTCGTCGTCAAGGTGACGAATGCCACCGAGGCTGCCATCGTCAGCGACTTTCATGTTCAGCTGTTGCTGTACCTGCAGCAAACCAGCGCCGTCGGTACACCACAGGTACGGCTCACGACCGACGGCAGACCGTACGGGGACATCACCGCAGACGGCCGCGCCTGTCGGCTGCGCGTCGTGAGCTACCTGGCGGGTTCGCCGCTGGCACAAGCGGCGATCGACGACGTGCTCGCCCACGAGTTCGGCCGGCAGCTGGCGGAGCTGGGGCGCGGCCTTCGCGGGTTCTCACACGCGGGCGAAAAACCGCCGTTGCTCTGGGATCTGCAGCGTGTCACGGAGCTTCGCCCCTTGCAGCATCATATCGATGACCGGCGCGGGCTTGCTGCCGTTGCCGCCGCGACCGATGATTTCGAGGAGCGGATCGTGCCATTGCTCGAGCAGCTGCCGGTACAGGTCATTCACGGCGATCCCAATCCGGAAAACGTCCTCCTCGGCACAGAGAATCACCGCTTCTCGGGATTCATCGATTTCAGCGACGCAATCAGGGCACCGCGTGTGTTCGACGTGGCGATTGCGGCGTCCTACCTGCGTGCTGACGGGCCCGACGCGCTGCGACTGATTGTACCTTTTGTCAGTGGCTACACTGCGGTGACGCCGCTACAAGATAATGAAATCGCTACACTTTTCGATCTGGTGCGCGCGCGCCTGGTAACCACGATCACGCTGCTGTACTGGCGCCTTGCTGCCCGCGACGAGCACGATCCCTATCGGCAAAAAACGCTGCAGCTCGAATCAGGTGCCATCGACTTTCTGCATGCGCTGGACAGCCTCGGCCGAGTACCTTTCACGGACCGAATCCGCCATTTGACATAATCGGCCGCGTTTGTGGCCGTGAACACATTCGGTGCATCAAATGGGATGCAGTTCCTGTGTTCAACGGCCCTGCTTTTATAACATTCGGGAAGTTATTGCTTATGTTAAAGAAACGATGACCCTGGACCTCGCCTTAGCAATTGTCTTGATCGTCTCCGCCAGCTGCTACTTGCTGCTCGGTGCCGGCATTATCGCCCTTAACAAGGGTGTTGGTGCCTTGCCGATCGGCGTGCTGTTCATCGTCATCAGCGTGTGGGTTATCGGCGGCGCGGTTGAATTGCTGGCGACGAATTTTTCTGTGTTCTCGATCGGCCGCACCGGCCACTTCATCGGGAGCGCGCTGGTGCCTATCGTCGCGCTCGTGTTCTTCCGCGAATACACGCAGTCAAACACGCGCGCCAGCGTGCTGTTCTTTCTCGGCATTATCCCGGTTATCTCGATCTTCCTTGCGGCGACCAACGCACAGCATGAGCTCATGTGGTTGTCGCCGTTCGTTGACGAGGCCGGGCAATTCCTGACGCGGCCGGAGCACTGGGGTCCCTGGTTCCTGTTCGTGCATTTGCCGTACAGCTATTTACTCATGGCGTCGGCAATTATCGCCTTGATAGTGCAAATCTCCGCGGTGACACCGGCGCAACGCCGTGGTTTGTTCCTGCTAACGGCCTGCTGCGTCGTCCCGCTTTCTTCGACCCTGGCGTACGACATTGGTGTGGGCTCCAATACGCTGTCCTATGTGCCGTTCTTTTTCGCGGCCATGCTGCCGCTCTATGCCTGGGTGGTGTTCGGCGCAAAGATCATCGAGTTTTCACCGCTGCCCTATCAGGCGGTCTTTCAGAACATGCAGGATGCCGTCATTGTTGTTGACGAGCGGCGACGGATCATTGGGCTGAACCCCAGTGCCGAGAGAATGCTGTTCGTGACTGAAGCCACGGCGCTGCACCAACCGTTGCACAGCCAGCTTGGCGAAGGCTGGGCCGAAGTGTTTGCGGCGCTGGATTCCGGCCGCTCGAAGAAGATGGTGACGAAATTCGGCAACGTGCTGCATGTACAGGTGTCAGTTCTCAAGGGCAGTGGTAAATCCGGAAGCGACGGTCAGTTGCTCATGTTCCGGGACGTCAGCGACGTTGAAAAGGCGCACAGCGAGGTCCAGGACAGCGAGAAAATGCTGCAGACGATCATTGACCATTCGGCGAATGGCATCGTCCGCCTCCGTTGGTTACAGGTGGAGGACAATAAAAGGCAACTCCGCACTATTTTCGCCAATGCTGCGGCTGGGCGCGCTCTCGACGTCGATGCCAAACTGCTGGTCGGCCAGGGTGCGGGACACATGCTTAAACTGGCGACAGCCGGCATGGAGCCGTCAGCCGCCAGGGACATCCAGGAGCAGTTCAAGGCCGCCATTGCTGCGCGCAAGGGCCTCGATATCGACGTGATGCAGAGCGGCAGCGGTGACGGTCGCTGGCTGCGCATGATCTGTGAGCCGGTCGGTCAGGACTATGCCGTGACGTTTGTCGAGACGACACAGCGAAAAGCGATAGAAATGGAAATGGCGACGAATGCGGCAGTGGACTCGCTGACGGGCGTACTCAATCGACGTGGCTTCGAAAGCAGGGCGACGCAACGGTTGGCGAAAGGCGGTGATGAGGGCTGCGGTGCGTTGCTGTTTGTTGATCTTAATGGCTTCAAACAAATTAATGATCAGCATGGCCACGACGCCGGTGACGAGATTCTAAAGCACGCGGCGAAGCGAATCGGCGAGGCGCTTCGCGGCGACGATATTATCGGCCGGCCGGGCGGCGACGAGTTTGTCGCGCTGGTTCCGGATGTTGACGAGAATATCGCCGAGAATCTGGCGACGCGGCTGACCAAGGCGCTGGATCAGCCCTACGTCATTGGCGACCGCTCACTGCACTGTTCGGCGAGCATTGGCCTGGCACTATATCCAAAAAACGCCACGACCCTGACGGGCCTGCTGCGCGAGGCGGATCAGGCGATGTACCGGGCGAAAGCACGGACCCGTGACACTGGACGGACTGGCTCGAACGATCTTCTCGAAAAGGCCGTGTGAACCATGCTCTAATACGGCGCCCTGATAACAACAATGGCGCCTGCCTTGAGCCAGACCACCGCGACTGCAGCAACTGAGATTGAGACGATTATTCGTCTCGAGGCGTTGCAGCGTCGCTATGAAATGGGTGGCGGCCATATCGACGCACTGCGCTGTGTGGATCTCGAGGTCAGGCCGAACGAGTATCTGGCGATCATGGGGCAGTCTGGTTCGGGTAAGTCGACCTTGATGAATATCATTGGTTGTCTCGATCGGCCCACTGCTGGCGAGTATTGGCTCGGCAACGAGCGCGTCTCGAAAATGACTGATCGCGAACTGGCAAGGGTTCGTAACCGCGAAATCGGTTTTGTTTTTCAGACTTTTAATCTGTTACCGCGCATGACGGCGCTCGCGAACGTCGAGGTGCCGTTGATTTACAGCGGCATGAAGAGGAAAGCGCGCGATGAACGCGCGGCCGCAGCGCTCGAAACGGTTGGCCTGGCTGATCGCATGCGGCACCGGCCTTCGGAAATGTCGGGCGGGCAGCGACAACGGGTCGCCGTTGCGCGTGCGCTGGTTACCAATCCGAGCATACTCCTTGCAGATGAACCTACCGGTAACCTGGACTCCAGAACGGGTGACGAAATAATGAATTTGTTCGATGAGCTGCACTCCAAGGGCAATACGTTGATGATCGTCACGCATGAGCAGAGCGTTGCAGACCACGCGAAGCGCACCGTGTGGCTCAGTGATGGTGACATTGTCAGCGATACCGATTCGAAAAATGCCGATTCGAGCAATACCCATTCGAGCAATCCCCTATGAAACAATGTCTGATACTGCTTGCCTGCGTGCTGTTAGTGTCCTGCGCCAAGGAAGACGAGCGCGGCCCGATCTATGACACGGCGGGCGTGGAGCGACGCACAGTTGAGGTTTCCGTCAGCTCTGCCGGCGTGGTCGAGCCGCTCGCCACGGTAGAAGTAAAGTCGAAAGCCTCGGGCGAAGTGCTCGAGCTGCTCGTGGAAACGGGCGACATGGTCGAGGCCGGTACGCTCATGGTGCGTATTGATCCGCGTACAGTTCGCAATCGTCTTGATCAGGCCAATGCCGAATTGAAAGCAGCACAGTCGCGCCGCGGCATTGCGACGACGCAAAAGCAACGCGTCGAGTTGCTGCGGGCGAGGGGTACGCTGACCCAGGCGGATCTCGAACAGGCTGTCCTTGACCTTGCCAACGCGGAAGCCCAGGTCGTGACGTCGCGAGTTAGCGTGGAGAATGCGCGCATTGCCGTCGACGATACCGATATTCGTGCGCCGATCAGCGGCACTGTCATTTTCAAACCGGTAGAGAAGGGCCAGGTCATCTCCTCGCCGACGCAGGATTTCGCCGGTGGCACCCTGCTAATGCAGATGGCCGATCTCAGCGAAGTACAAATCCGTTCGCTCGTCGATGAAACCGACATCGGCAAGATCCGCCCCGGCATGTCGGCAACCGTCTCGGTCGCCTCCTATCCAAACCAGCCCTTTCCTGGCGAAGTGCTGAAGGTTGAGCCGCAGGCAGTGGTTGAGCAAAACGTCACCATGTTCGCCGTGCTGGTGTCGATTCAAAATCCTGACGGGCTGCTGCTGCCGGGCATGAACGCGGAAGTCGAGGTGTCGATCGCGCGTAGCGAAAATGTGTTGACCATTCCCGTGATGTCGCTCCGCACTGGCAGAGATATTGCATCGACAGCGCAGATTCTGGGTCGGTCGGAGGACGAGATTGTGACTGCGCTGAGCGATGCATCCGACCGGGCGCCAGGGATCCTGACGCACCGGAGACGATCGAGCTGCGCGGCACGACCGTTGAGCTGCCCGAGGGCGTTAAGGCGAGCGCAGTGCGTGAGCTCATGAAGAAGCGACGTGACGGCGGCACGCTGACTGCTGATGAACAGGGCACGCTGCGAAAAGTGTTTCAGAATGCCGGTAGCCAGGCGCAGCGCAGCACGGACAAGGGTCAACCGACTACCGTTTCGGTGGCGAATTCTGGGTCGTCATGGATAACGCAAGTCAGGAAGTGCGCAAAGTCCGCACGGGAGTGACGGATCTCGATCGCGTGGAAATCATCAGCGGGCTGGATGAGTCTGACAGAGTGCTGGTTCTGCCCAGCAGTCACCTCGTGGAAACGCAGCAGGATCTGCAGAACTTCATCAATCGGCGCATCGGTGGCGTGCCGGGCATCAGCCGCTAATGTTGCTGACCGAGACCATTCGCATTTCGCTGCTATCGATTCGCGGCAACCTGTTCCGTGCGATGCTAACCATGCTCGGTATCATCATCGGCGTCGGCGCCGTTATCACAATGGTGGCACTGGGAACCGGGGCACAGCGTGCCATTGATGATCAAATGGCGGCACTCGGCGGCGATATTCTCTCTATCCAGTCTTCGGCCTGGTTCAGTCGTGGCGTGGCGCGCAACCAGCGCACGCTGACGACGGATGATGCGATGGCGCTCCTGGCAGGTTCACAGACACATCGAAGCCGTGGTCCCGGAAATCAGCAATCGCTACCAGGCAAAGTACGGCAACAAGAATCTGAACCTGCAAACGATCGGTACGACGCCGAACTACCCCGAGGTTCATGGTTTCGAGATGGCTGCCGGACGCATGTTCAATGCGGCTGACGAGGCAGCGCGCCGGCGTGTTGTTGTGCTGGGCGCCGAGGTGCCCGACATGCTGGATGTAGAGGGGTCCGCACTGGTTGGCCAGACGCTGCAGATCCGGTCGATCGCATTCAAGGTCATCGGTGTGCTGGCAGCCAAGGGTGGCTCCGGATGGCGAAACCCGGATGACGATATCTGGATTCCGCTGTCGACTGCCCAGTTCCGGGTGACCGGGGACGAGTTCGTCGAAACCATCAGTGCCAAGGTCGCCGATGATTCCAGCGTGCCGATGGCGATGCTCGAAATCGAAAGCGTGCTGCGCCGCGAGCACGGCATCCTGCCGGGTAAAGACAACGACTTCGCGATCATGAATCGTAAACAGTTTGCGGAATCGCGCCAGCAGGCAACGGAAGTGTTCACCTACCTGCTCGCGGGCATCGCGGGCGTGAGCCTGCTCGTCGGTGGCATCGGTATCATGAATATCATGCTGGTCACGGTTACCGAACGGACGCGGGAGATCGGCGTGCGCAAAGCACTCGGCGCGACCAAGGGCAACATTCTGCTGCAGTTTCTCGTCGAGTCTACGATTCTGTGCCTGTTCGGCGGGTTGCTTGGCCTCTTGTTGGGAATCAGTGCATCGATGCTGTTGGCGAAATTCGCCGGTTGGCAGACGGTGGTGACGAGCGCCTCGGCCCTCACTGCGTTTGGCTTCAGCGCCGCTGTTGGCATGATCTTCGGTATCTGGCCGGCCAATCGTGCCGCGCAGCTGGATCCAATCGATGCGCTGCGGCACGAATAGCTGTAACAAATTACCGGGTATGCCGGTCCGATGTTCAGACTAAACGGAGTAAATGATGCTTTCTGATTACCGTCCCAAAAACCGTTCCCTGATCCTCGGCGCGCTGGCTGTCACGATGATTCTCAGCCTGGCTGTCAGCATATCGGTCCGTTACGGGCATGCCGATGTGCCCGCTGCGGCGACCGCCGCTGATATTCAACCGTTGAGGGCTGGCGACAAGGCCCCGTTTTTCTCGGTGGAGACTGTCGATAACCGACCGTTCAAATTTGACCCGAGAACCCTCGAGCGGCCGGTTGTGCTGATTACGTTTCGGGGTGGTTGGTGTCCGTATTGCAACTTGCAGCTGTCCGAACTGCGTACCGTCATTCCGCAGATCCGCGCGATGGGCGTCGATGTCCTGTTCCTGAGCGGCGACCGCGCCGAGCGGCTGTATGACAGCCTCAATAACGAAACTCAAGAAGCGATCGATGCGCTCGACTATACGATTCTGTCGGACGCCGATGCGCAGGCGGCCCTGGCGCTGGGTATCGCTTTCAAGGCGTCGGATAGTGTGCTGGCCAAACGGCGAAATGCCGCAGGCGATGAGTTCCGGGGGTCGTCAATGGCCCGTCACGGCGTGCTGCCGGTACCGGCGGTATTTGCGATCAACACCAGCGGCATGATCACGTTTGCCTATGCCAATCCCGACTACCGGGTGCGGCTGTCGGGCGACGAACTCATCGCAGCCGCCAGCGAGATCGCACCGGCTTCCTAACGCAGCATCGTGCAGAACAGCGCTGGCTAATGGTAGGCTTCGTGCTCACAGCACGGCACGGAGATCCCAATGGTTACAGCGATCGTTCTTATCAAAGCGGAAACCAGCCGCATTCCGGACCTCGCCAACATGATGGCGGACATGCCGGGTGTGTCTGAAGTTTTTTCCGTGGCCGGACGCTACGATCTTGTCGCTGTCGTGCGGGTTGCACGTAACGAGGATCTGGCGGATGTCATCACTGACAAAATGCGCCACCTCGACGGCATCGTCGAGACGGAAACGATGATTGCATTCCGCGCTTATTCACGGCAGGAACTGGAAGCGGGATTCGAGCTCGGCCTGGACTAATGCCGGACGCCACAGATCGCGGCGTACTCGGGCGCCTGCTAAAAACCACGACCAAGATCGAGGCCAACGAATTCGGCGCCGCGGTGCTGTCGTTCGCGTTTGTGTTCATCCTGATGGCAGCCTATTTCATGCTGCGCCCGGTTCGCGACGCGATGGCCAGCGACTGGACCGACGTTGAGGTCAGCACGCTGTGGTCGATGACCTTCGTCTTCAGCCTGATTGCCGTCACTATTTATGGTGCGGTTATCTCAGCCGTCCGGTTTCGATTGCTCGTGCCGGGCGTGTACGCGTTTTTTGCCGCATCGTTTTTCGCTTTCTACGCGGGCTCGACCGTGGTGGCCGACACACTGCTTGTCGACAAGGCATTTTACGTGTGGCTGAGCGTGTTCAGCCTGTTTCACGTATCCGTTTTCTGGAGTTTCATGTCGGACCTCTGGAATCGTGAGCAGGCGCCGCGACTGTTCGGGTTTATCGCTACGGGCGCGAGTGTTGGCGCGATCGTCGGGCCGCTGATTACCGCGTTGCTGGTGGAGAGGATCGGCCCGGAAAACCTGATGCTGGTTTCGGCAACCATGTTGCTCATTCCGATTCCTATTATTCTCACGCTGGCGCGCCTGAAAAGCTCAGTGCTCGGCAATCAGGAAGTGACCGCGGACTTAAGCGCACAACAAGCTATTGGCCGAAATCCGTTCGCCGGGTTTGGTCTCTTTTTGACGAGTCCGTACCTGATTGGCATTGGGATCTTCATTGTCTTGTACGTTGCCATCGGCTCGTTTGTCTATTTCGAATTGAAGAACCTGCTGGCGGAATTCTCGCGCGACGAACGCACGCAGATCTGGGCCTACATTGATCTCGCGGTGAATTCGCTGGCCATTTTCACGGCCATGTTTCTCACCAGCCGCATCGCGACACGTTTTGGCATGCCGACGACACTCGCGCTGATACCGGCGTTGATCGTGATTGGCATGCTGGTGATCGCCATGTCGCCGGTGGTGGCGGTTGTTGCCGGTCTGCAGGTCGCGCGCCGTGCCGGTAACTACGCTGTCACGCGTCCAGGTCGAGAGATGTTGTTTACGGCGGTCGATCGTGAGACACGCTTCAAGGCGAAACCGGTCATCGACATTGTTCTGTACCGGGGTGGCGACATGCTCACGGCCTGGGCATTCACTTTCCTGACAGCGGGTCTCGGCCTGGGGCTTGGCGCCGTCGCTGCCGTCGGCGCCGTTATTGCGGCGCTGTGGGCCGTTGTCGGAATATATCTCGGTAGATCCTATAATCGCCTGGCAAAGACCGGGCCCGACGAAGGGCAATAACTTAAGGAGCACAAACAAGTGGCACTCAGAAACACAGCAAGCGGCGGCAGGGCGCTGCCGCTTTTCGGCCTGATGTAGCCTCGCCATGTCAGACGCTTTCATCTACGACGCAGTACGCACACCGATCGGCCGTTACGGTGGCGCGTTATCCGCGGTGCGCACTGACGACCTTGGCGCCATTCCAATGGCCGCGCTGCTCGAGCGCAATCAAACTCTGGATCCGGTGGCGATCGAAGACCTGGCCTACGGCTGTGCGAACCAGGCGGGCGAGGATAATCGTAATGTCGCGCGCATGTCGCTACTGCTGGCGGGGTTGCCCATCACGGTGCCGGCAGTGACCGTCAATCGTCTTTGCGGCTCGGGTATGAATGCCATTGGCAATATCGCAGACAACATTCGCACGGGCGCCATTCAGGTTGGTATTGCCGGCGGTGTGGAATCGATGTCGCGCGCGCCGTTTGTCATGGCCAAGCAAGCAACAGCATTCGGGCGCAACGCGGAAATGTACGACACGACGCTGGGCTGGCGCTTCGTCAACAAAAAACTGGAGCAGCAGTACGGCATCGACTCGATGGCGGAGACGGCGGAGAACGTAGCTGACGGTTTCCTGATCTCGCGCGCAGACCAGGATGCTTTTGCCTTGCGCAGTCAGCAGCGCACAGCGAATGCACAGGCGGCCGGCCGCTTCGATGACGAGCTTATTCCTGTATCGGTGCCACAGCGACGCGGCGCGGCGCTGGTCGTCAATGTTGACGAGCATCCGCGGGCAAACTCGACGCTCGAGGCGCTGCAAAATCTCAAACCGATCGTGCGTCCTGACGGCACGATCACGGCCGGCAACGCATCGGGTATCAACGACGGTGCGTGCGCGCTGCTGCTTGCGAGTGAGGCCGCGGCGCGGCGGTATGAACTGACACCGCTCGCGCGCGTCGTCGGCTGGGCTGTCGCCGGCGTCGAGCCGCGCATCATGGGGATCGGTCCTGCGCCGGCGGCGCAGAAAGTACTCGAGCAATGCGGCCTGACGATTGAGCAGATGGACGTCATCGAACTCAATGAGGCGTTTGCGGCGCAGGGGCTTGCCACGCTGCGCCAGCTTGGTATTGCGGACGATGCCGAGCACGTCAATCCGAACGGCGGTGCTATCGCGCTGGGTCATCCGCTGGGCATGTCGGGGGCAAGACTGGTCACGACGGCGACGTACGAGTTGCGGCGCGGCAAAGGTCGTTATGCGTTGTGCGCCATGTGCATCGGCGTGGGGCAGGGCATCGCCATGATTATCGAGCGCATTTGATGAAGAAATCAGCGCCCAGTTACGAAACGCAGGCGTTGCGGGAATTTGCCGAGGTGCTGCAAGGCCGCCGCACGATCGACGTGTATCTGCAGACGCCGATACCCGACGCGCTGGTGCACGAAGCGCTGGAAGTTGCCACCTGGGCGCCCAACCATCACGTTACCGAGCCGTGGCGTTTCATTTTGCCCGGCAAGAAGACGGTCAAAAAGATACTGGATCTCTGTGAGCGGCTTGTTTGCGCGAAGAAGAGCGCGGAGCTCGCGAGCCACAAGCGCGAGAGCTGGTCGGAAAAACCCGGCTGGCTGGTCGTTACCTGCCAGCGCAGCGAGGATGAGTTGCGGCAGCAGGAAGATTACGCCGCGTGCAGTGCCGCCGTGCAGAACTTCATGCTGTACTTGTGGAAAGCCGGCCTGGGTTCGAAATGGACATCCGGGGACATCACCCGTGACCCGCGGTTTCTTGAAATTCTCGGCATCGACGGAGACGACGCGTTTGTCGTCGGCATGATCTGGTTTGGCTACCCGAAGCTGACGCCAACGCAGACACGTAAAGACCTGTGCTGAGGTCGTTATCGAGCTACCGTGAATGGCAGTCATCAAACAGGGCAGCGTCGAGGTCTTACAAAAAAAGCCCCGGCATTGCCGGGGCTTTTTCATTTGGGCATTAACGTCTAGTTTTCTACGGACGTCTGACTCGTTCCGGCGCCACCTGTAATCGGCGACCAGTGTGCGGCACGAACTTTCCATTTGCCGTCTTCATTGACGAAAACTTGTGTTGCGCGGGTGCGATAGTTTGGAACCCCGGCAGAGTTTTTACGGTCGATCGCGCCTTCAGAGTAATACATGGCAACGGCTACTTTGCCCGGTACCAGTGTAATGACATGAATGTGCTTCACTTTTATGCTGAATGCGTCAAATTCCTCGACCTCGACGCCATCATCGGGCGGAACTTCGTGCAGTAAACCACCGCTCGACCAGAACTCCATTGAGCCCTCTTTGGAGACCTGTCCGCCCCGCGTCTTAAGTTCTTTGGTTGTGTAGGCGTTGTTGTCCATGATGTGTTTCTTAATGGCAGCTTCGGTCGCCGGGTCCGCCTGCGCGGCGCTCATGCATAAAACCATCAGGCCGGTTACGGCCAGGAGCATTCTTTTCATCATTATTCTCCGTTGTTGTGATTTTGGGATTCCCCGACGCCAGTATAGTCACAGGTTGTCTGGCTAGTCGCGCGCTAGTTCTTCCGGGTGGTGCACGAAGGGACCAGGCGCGATCAGTGGCCGCAGCAGAAATATCGATGTGTTGATCAGTCCGACACTGGCCATAATGACAATCGTCTTTCTGACCGAACCGTCATAGATAACAGCGGCCAGCAGCGCGCCGCTCGCGCCGGCGAGGTTTTGCAGCGTGCCGATAATCGACGAGGCAACGCCGGCAATTTTCGGCAGCGGGTCAAGCGCCACGACAATCGCGTTCGACATTAATATCGGGATCGCAAACATATAAAGACAAACGGCCGACCAGACCCACCAGAATGGTGCGCTGTTGGACCAGGCGATCACGGCAAGCTGTACGCCGGATGCAAAGACAAGAGCAATGCCGAGGCGGATGAGTTGCAGCGGGTCGAAATGCATGACCAGGACCCTGTTGATCACCGAGCCGACAAGAATAGACAAGCCGGCGCAAGCGAAAATCAGGCCGTAGGCCGTGACGGAATAGCCGTAAATCTCGACCGCGAGCGCGGCCGAAACAGCGATGACCGACATGAATCCGGCCGGCAGCAGTATCAGCAGCAACAGGCCGAACACACTCTGGCGATGCGAGAAGAATTCGCGAAAGCTCGATACGAGCTGCCGCAGCGGGTGCTCACTGACCTCGGGCTTATGCGTTTCGACGAGGTTGCCACGAATCGCGACGATCATCAGCCAGGCGCAAGTCGCAATCGCAATGAACGGGGCGCGCCAGCCCCACTGCGCGACCAGCAGTGCACCAAACGTCGGCGCGATGACCGGTGCTGCGGTAAAGATCATCGTCATCAGCGACATCAGCCGCGCCGCGTCCTTGCCCGAGGCAATGTCCCTGACGATGGCACGCGACAGCACGATCGCTGACGCGGCGCCAATGCCCTGTATGAATCGCGCTGCCAGCAACCATTCCATGTCGGTCGATGCGGCGGCGACCGATGCTGCGATCGCGAACAGTGTCATGCCCACGTACAGCGTTGGCATGCGGCCCAGGCGATCGGAAGCCAGGCCGGCCGGAATCTGCCCGAGCGCCATACCGAGTATGAAGATACCGACGATTTGCTGCCCGCGCGTCAGCGTCGAGTCGAGCGCATCGACCATCGAAGGAATGGCCGGCAAGCTGAGGTCCACGGTGACAGCTGCCATCGTGGTGAGAATGCCCAACGTCAGCACGAAGCGGCGGGATTGGAGAAGGTGCGCGTTCAAGGGCGTGTAGTGTGCCCGCGCTAGATCGAATCTGCCAGCAGCAGCTCGTGTAGCTGCGGTGTTCCCATCCAGTAGGTCAGGTCGCGCGGATGATCGATATCCCAGACAGCGATGTCGGCACGTTTGCCGACTTCGAGCGTGCCGCGATCGGCAAGCAGTCCCAGTGCATGTGCCGCCTCGCGCGTCGTGCCGGCCAGGCACTCCAAAGGCGTCAGGCCGAACACACGGCTGGCGAGCACCATGGCGGTTCGCAGCGAACAAATTGGCGAGGTGCCCGGATTACAGTCGCTGGCGATCGCAATGGGCACGCTGTTCTCACGCAACGCGGCGACCGGTGGCCGTTGCGTTTCGCCGAGGGTCAGGAACGCACCCGGCAACAAGACGGCGACAGTGCCGGCTTTTGCCATCGCTTTGACGCCGGTGATGGACGTGTATTCGAGGTGATCGGCCGACAGCGCCCCGAAATGTGCCGCGAGTTCGGCGCCGCCGCCGTCCGTCAGCTGGTCGGCATGCAGTTTGACGGGGAGCCCCAGCTCTTTGGCCCTGCGAAAAACCTTGGCGACCTGCGGCGCGGTGAAAGCAATGGATTCGCAATAAGCATCGACTGCGTCGGCCAGGTTGTCGTCCGCAACCTGCGGCAGCAGTTCGTCGATGATCAGCGCGATATAGTCGTCAGCGCGGTCCGCGTATTCCGGCGGCACGGTGTGCGCCGCCAGCAAAGTCGTGCGCACGTCGATACCGGCGGCCTCTTGCAGCAACCGTGCGACTTTGAGCATCTTCAGTTCATTGCGGACGTCGAGTCCATAGCCGGATTTTATTTCCACCGTTGCAACGCCCTCGGCGCGCAGTGCCTGTGCCCGCGGGATAGCCGCCTGCAACAGCTCGTGAGCCGTCGCGTCCCGGGTTGCGCGCACGGTCGACAATATGCCGCCGCCGGCTTTGGCAATAGCGGCATAGCTCGTACCTTCGAGACGCTGTTCGAATTCGTCGGCGCGATTGCCGCCGAAGACGAGGTGCGTGTGACAATCGATCAGCGCCGGCGTCAGCCAGCGACCGGCCATGGAGCGAGATTCGTCTGCCTGGCCGCGTGGCAGTTCGGCTTCCGGGCCCACCCAGGCGAGCTTGCCGTCGCTGATTGCGACTGCCCCCTGTGCAATTTCCCCATAACCGTCTGCATCGGCGCGCATCGTTGCAATGCGCGCGCCAGTCAGCAGCAGGTCCCATTTGGTCATGCAGGCTCTCCCGGTAATTGCATTCGAAATTACCATGGTCTAGCCTGTATATACAACCTGTCGGAGATGCGATGACATCGCTATTTGCAACCAAGGCGCTGCTACCGGACGGCTGGCGCGACAATGTCCGTCTGACGCTGGACGGCGGGCGTATTGGCGCCACAAAAGCGGGTGTGACGGCCACCGCTGAGGACGAGTTGGCAGGCTTCGTCATACCGGGTCTGTGTAACGCGCACAGCCACGCCTTTCAGCGCGCCCTGGCCGGACACACCGAGCAACGCTCGCCGGCGGGCCGTGACAGTTTCTGGACCTGGCGAGAGCGCATGTACGAGCTGGCAGGGCGTGTTGATGCCGCCATGCTCACCGCGATCGCCCGGCAGGCCTATTGCGAGATGGTTGCGAGTGGTTACACCGCGGTCGCCGAGTTTCACTACCTGCATCGTGATACGACGCAGCCCGACCAGCACGACGCGATGTTGCAGGCACTGATGCGCGCCGCAGACGATAGCGGCATTCGCCTGACCTATGTGCCCGTACTGTATGAGCGCGCCGGGTTTGACGATGATGAACCGCTCGCGCACCAGCGCAACTTCGCCATGCGGGTCGATGAGTTTCTGCAACATTTCGAGCGCGCCGTCGAGGTTGGCGGCAGCGCGATTACCGTTGCGATCGGCGCGCACAGCCTGCGAGCGGTCAGCCATGATTCGCTGACCAGGATCGCGCGTGTGGCAAGCGAGTCGGCCGTTCCTTTGCACCTGCATATCGCCGAGCAGCAGCGTGAAGTCGACCAGTGCATGGCGGCCTACGGCCGGCGGCCGGTGCGCTGGCTACTGGAGAATTTCGAGGTCGACAGCGGCTGGTGCCTGGTGCATGCCACGCACATGGATTTTGATGAGACCTGCGCGCTCGCGGAGTCCGGCGCCGTGGTCGCGCTGTGCCCCAGCACCGAGGCCAATCTCGGCGATGGCCTGTTCCCATTGCACGACTACCTGGAACATGAGGGCCGCATGGCGATCGGCTCTGACAGCCATATTTCGATCAACCCTTTCGAGGAGCTGCGCTGGCTGGAGTACGGTCAGCGACTGGCAACCCAGTCGCGCAACGTCGCGTCGCTGCGTGACGGTCATGTTGGCAGCGAACTTTTCCTGCGCGCCCTGGAAGGCGGTGCCATCGCAAGTGGGCAGGAACTGACAGGTTTGCAGCCCGGTGCAGCGGCGGATCTCGTGGTACTAAGCGACGACGACCCGATGCTCGCTGGTCATGGTGATGCCTCGCGTCTCGACGCGCTGGTGTTTTCCGGTTACCCGCTGCCGATAGAACGGGTCATGGTCAACGGGGAGTGGCAAGTCGTTGACGGCGTGCACGTGCAGCGTGAGTTCGCTCGCAGCGAGTACGCAGCGACGCTGAAGGCTTTAGGGGACGCGCAATGAGCCAGGCGAAGCCGCGTTACCAGCAGCTCAAGGACCTGATCATCGGTCGCATATCCTCGGGTGAGCTCAAAACAAGTGACCGCGTGCCGTCGGAAAACGAACTGGTCGAGGCAATGAACGTCTCGCGCATGACGGCGAACCGGGCGCTGCGCGAGCTCAATGACGAAGGCTACGTCGAGCGCGTCGCGGGCCGCGGCACGTTCGTGTCGGACTTTCGCTCGCAATCGCATTTGCTGGAAGTGCACAACATTGCCGACGAGATTGCGCAGCGCGGGCATATCCATGCCAGTCGTGTCGTGCGCCAGTCATTGCAACGCGCCCGCGGCGAGATCGCGAAAGTACTGCACGTGAACCAGGGCACCGACGTGTTTCATCTGCTGCTCGTACACACCGAGAACGGCACGCCCGTGCAGCTCGAGGATCGCCACGTGGTTGCGACCTTTGCACCCGATTGCCTGCAGCAGGATTTCGGCGCCGTCACGCCCAGCGCCTACCTGACGGCGGTTGCGCCGCTGCAGGAAGCAGAGCAGGTCGTGCGCGCCGGTATGCCAAACGCAGCCGTACGCCAACACCTCGACATGCAGGATAACGAACCCTGCCTGGTCGTCTTGCGGCGTACCTGGTCACGCGGCCACCCCGTGTCCTTCGCCCGCTTACACCATCCCGGCAGCCGCTACGAGCTGACGGGTCATTACACACCCCCGGGAATACCTCGTTCGGCATCCGCCGACGTCGTGCAGCTGGAGACATTGCAGCAATGAAAAGAACGATCAAAGCACCGACAGGCACTGTCCTGCAGGCAAAAAGCTGGCTGACCGAAGCGCCGCTGCGCATGTTGATGAACAACCTCGATCCGGAGGTTGCGGAGCGACCGGACGACCTCGTCGTTTACGGCGGCATCGGCAAAGCGGCGCGCAACTGGGAGTGCTTCGATGCCATCGTCGCAGCGCTCAAGCAACTGGGTGACGATGAAACACTGCTGGTGCAGTCGGGTAAACCGGTGGGCGTTTTTCGTACCCATGCTGATGCACCGCGCGTGCTGATCGCGAACTCCAACCTGGTCCCGGCGTGGGCAAACTGGCAGCACTTTCGCGAGCTCGATCGCAAGGGCCTGATGATGTACGGGCAAATGACGGCCGGCTCGTGGATTTACATCGGCAGCCAGGGAATCGTGCAGGGGACGTATGAGACTTTTGCGGAGATGGGGCGGCAGCATTATGGCGGCGATCTTGCCGGGCGCTGGATTCTGACGGCGGGTCTCGGCGGCATGGGCGGTGCGCAGCCGCTGGCCGCAACGATGGCGGGAGCCTCGATGCTGGCGATCGAGTGTCAGTCGGATCGCATCGACATGCGACTCAAGACGGGTTACCTCGACGTGCGTGCTGACACGCTGGACGACGCGATGGCCATCATCGAGAAAGCGGTGAGCGACCGGCAGGCGGTCTCGGTAGGACTGTTGGGCAACGCGGCGGAGCTGTTGCCGGAAATGTTAAGCCGCGGCATTCGCCCCGACGCGGTCACCGACCAGACCTCGGCGCACGACCCGGCGAACGGCTACCTGCCGATTGGCTGGACCGTGGAGCAATGGCTCGCGCAACGCGAGAGCGATCCGGAGAGCGTGGTTGCGGCGGCGGTGAAGTCGATGGCCGTGCACGTACGCGCCATGCTCGAGTTCCAGGCGCAGGGAATTCCAACATTCGACTACGGCAACAACATTCGACAAGTGGCTCTCGATGAAGGCGTCGAAAATGCTTTCGATTTCCCCGGGTTTGTGCCGGCGTACGTGCGGCCACTGTTTTGTCGGGGCATCGGTCCGTTTCGCTGGGCGGCCCTGTCCGGGGATCCGGAAGATATCTACAAAACTGACGCCAAGGTCAAAGAGCTGATCCCCGATGACGCGCACCTGCACCAGTGGCTGGATGCGGCGCGCGAGCGGATTCATTTTCAGGGCCTGCCGGCGCGCATCTGCTGGGTCGGTCTGGGGCAACGCCACCGCCTGGGCCTCGCGTTCAACGAGATGGTGCGCAGCGGCGAGCTCAAAGCGCCGGTCGTGATCGGACGCGATCATCTCGATAGCGGCTCGGTCGCAAGTCCCAATCGCGAGACCGAAGCGATGCTCGATGGCAGCGACGCGGTGTCGGACTGGGCGCTCCTCAACGCGCTGCTGAACACGGCCAGTGGTGCGACCTGGGTGTCGTTTCATCACGGTGGCGGCGTTGGTATGGGCTACTCGCAACACGCGGGGCTCGTTATCGTCTGCGACGGCAGCGAGGCGGCCGACAAACGCATCGCGCGGGTGCTCTGGAACGATCCCGCAACCGGCGTCATGCGACATGCCGACGCCGGCTACCAGGAAGCAATCGATTGCGCGCGCGAGCAGGGTCTGAATCTGCCGATGATCGATACGGGGAGGGCGTCATGAAGCTCGTCATTGAAAATCAGCTGATTACGCTGGCGGACCTGCGCGCCGTCTGGCGCGAAGACACGACAATTTCATTGGGACAGGATGCCCGTCGCCGCGTCGCCGAAGCGAATGAGTTAATCGACGATGTCGTGGCTCAAGGCGATCTGGTTTACGGCGTGAACACGGGTTTCGGCCAGATGGCACAGGTGCGCATCAGCGATGACGAGCTCGTGCACCTGCAGGAGAACCTGGTGCGCTCGCATGCGGTTGGCGTCGGCGAAGATCTCGATGACGAAATTGTGCGGTTGATCATGGTGTGCAAAGTCGTCGCGCTCGCCGAGGGCTTCTCCGGCGTGCGTCTTGAACTGGTGGACGCGCTGTGTGCGCTGATCAACAACAATATCTATCCGCGCATTCCATCACGCGGCTCAGTGGGTGCCTCGGGTGACCTCGCGCCGCTGGCGCACATGGCAGGTGCACTGATTGGTATTGGCGAGGTGCGCATGAATGGCGAGCTTGTGCCCACGCCGATTGCACTGAAGCAAGCGGGCATTGAACCGATCAGGCTGGCGCCGAAAGAAGGGCTCGCGTTACTCAATGGCACGCAGGTATCGACGGCGCTGGCGCTGGCAGCCGTTTTCCGTACGGAGAATGCGCTGGCAGCGGCGCTGATGGCGGGTGCCATGACGTCGGATGCGATCAAAGGCAGCGACACACCGTTCGACAAGCGCATTCAAAACGTGCGTGGCCACGGCGGCCAGATCGCGGTAGCAGGCGTGCTCAGGGAATTGATGCAGGGCAGCGACATTCGGCAATCGCATCTTGAATGCGATCGCGTGCAGGACCCGTATTCGATTCGCTGTCAGCCGCAGGTTGTTGGTGCCTGCCTCGATGTCCTGCGCCATGTTTGTTCGGTACTTGAAACGGAGGCGAACGCTGTCACCGACAACCCGCTCGTGTTCGTGGAGTCCGGGGCCGTACTCTCGGGCGGAAATTTTCATGCCGAGCCGGTCGCGCTTGCGGCCGACTACCTCGCGCTGGCTATCGCGGAAATCGGCGCGCTGTCAGAGCGTCGCATCGCCTTGCTGATTGATTCGCACCTGAGCGGACTGCCGCCGTTCCTGGTAAAACACGGCGGCCTCAATAGCGGTTTCATGATGACGCAGGTGACGGCAGCCGCCCTGGCCTCGGAGAACAAAAGTCATGCACACCCGGCGAGCGTCGACAGCATCCCGACGTCGGCCAACCAGGAGGACCACGTCAGCATGGCAACGTTTGCGGCACGGCGATTGCACACGATGCTCGACAACGTGGATGACATCATCGCGATCGAACTACTGGCGGCCGCGCAGGGCATCGAGTTTCATCACCCGCAGACCAGTTCGCCCGCCATCGAAGCGGTGATCAAGGCGCTGCGCGAAATTTCGCCCGCTTACGAGGAAGACCGGTCGTTGTCGTCGGACATCCGGCGTGTCGCCGCGACGATCGACGATGGCAACTACTGCCAGTTTGCCGAGTCGGTCCTGCCGAGCATGAGTCTGTGATCGAGGTTTGCAGTGTTCATGAGGGGCGCTTGCCGCTGTTGATCAGCGTGCCTCACGACGGCTGTCACATTCCATCGGACCTGATGAGCCGCATGGCGCCCGCCGGCCTGGCCATCCCGGACACCGACTGGCACGTAGCGGAACTCTATGATTTTGCGCGTGATATTGGCGCATCGCTGCTGCTCGCCAATTACTCGAGATACGTGGTCGATCTCAATCGTTCGGCGGCGGACGAGGTGCTGTACCCGGGGCAGGTTGTCACCGGACTGTGTCCGACACAGACTTTCGCCGGTGACAACATCTACAGCGACGGCGGTGTTACGGACGAGGAGCGAACGGCACGTGTGGCACGTTACTGGCAGCCGTATCACGACCGGCTTAAGTCGCTGCTTGCGGCCATGCGGGCACAACACGGCTACGCGCTGCTGTGGGACGCGCACTCGATTCCAAGCCAGGTACCACGTTTGTTCGAGGGCGAGCTGCCGATGCTCAACATAGGCAGCAACGCAGGTACCAGCTGCGGCGCGTCGCTCGAGGCCGCCGTTGTCGGTATCGCAAGCGACAGCGGTTACAGCATGGCGGTAAACGCGCGGTTCAAAGGCGGATACATCACGCGCCACTACGGTGACCCGGCGAAGGGCGTACACGCACTGCAACTCGAGATTGCCCAACGTGCGTATATGAATGAGACGACAACCGTTTACGACGCGGCCAGGGCGAATCGGTTGCGACAGACACTGAGCCAGATGCTTGACGCGTATCTGGCAGCTGCCGGGTAGGCGCACGTCGCGCGCCGACCTTCAGCTGAGGTTCAGCGCGAGCGAGATACGCTGCCCGGCGTTAATTTGGGCTATTATTGCCTGCCTGAGGCAGGCCCCTGTGGCCCTGATGCCATTCAAAGGAAACTTATTCATGATCAAGCATAGAGCTCAACTGCGACCCATTCTGCTGGCTGCAACATTGTTGTTTGCCGCCTCGGCGCTGGCCGCGTCTGCCGACAAGCTTAATCGCGAGACCGACAAGGCGCTGCAGGTATTCCAGGAGGAGATCAGCGGCGCTGATGTGTTCCTGAGTCAGGCTGCCGGCTATCTCGTGTTTCCAAGAGTCATCAAGTTCGGCATCGGAGTTGGCGCCGAGACCGGCGAGGGTGTTCTGCGCGTCGGTGGCTCCACGGTTGGCTATTATCGAACCACCAGCGGTTCGGTTGGCTTCCAGCTGGGCGCTCAGTCGAAGTCGATTGTCATCGCCTTCCTGACACGCGAGTCTCTCGACAAATTCAGAAAATCGAATGGCTGGAAGGTGGGCGTCGATGGTTCGATCGCATTGGTTGATGTCGGAGTCGGCAAGACCATAGACACTGACAATGTCAGAGATCCGGTCGTCGGGTTTATCTTCGGCTCGAAGGGACTCATGTACAACCTGACGCTCGAAGGCTCCAAGTTCACGAAACTCGACAAGTCCTGATTCGTTGAGCGATGGACCGGACAGCGATGACCGGACAACGGCAGCCGCGGTAACCGGACAATAAGCCAGCTCATCGGCGACGGTGCGCGGGTGCTGCCCGAAAAATCGCACGGCTGGTTTCGGAACTGGTTTCGCAAAGTCTGGAAGGTCCGGGGCGGCGGTCTCTACGCGTTGGGATTCGCGGTCAGCTTCCTGGTGTTCGAAATCGGTTCGTTAAGCGACGACATCCTGGGCATCGGCAGTTTATTCAACGGGCAGGCAGTCGATTTTATTATTCAGCTGATCATCGATTCGTTTACGAACACAATTAAAGCCTTCATGTGGCCAGCGTATGTTGTGCAAATAGCGCCGCCGTGGGGCGCAATTGGCCTCGGCATCGGGTTCGTTGGTTTTACGAAGTTCCTGAAAGCGCCGATCGAGCGCTGGATGTTCCCCGACGAAAAGGGGACAGACCCCTAAAAGGGGACAGACCCCTTAATTGCCGGGGCCTGTCGCCTTACTGAGGCATGCGCTGGATCGCGCTACTCGCTTGTGTGTGGCATCTCGTCGGTCTCAAGCTGGGTCATCGCGAGACCCGTATCGAAAATTACGAGTTCACTGGCGATCTTGCCGTCGACAAACTGGTAGCGCGAGATGCCGGTGAAGTTCATCGAGTTACCGGTAGCCTTTTCACCGCGAGCCGTGTCGGAACCGGTGACCGTCCATTGCACGAACGTGCCGTCCGGGCCGGCTGCGATACCGTCATTCGTGATGTTGAAATCCGGGTACGTCTCGTGGACCTTCAGGATAAGTGCTTTCTCCTCGGCCAGGCTATTGGCATTCTGGTCTGGCGCGGTGCGTTTGAAGTCACTCATGGCGACCGCGTCGAGTTTGTCGACCTCCGCGCTGTCCCAGACCTCGATCCACGTTTTAACGGCGGCGATTTCCGCATCGTGTGACATCATCGTGACATGGGATGTCGTCAGAGCGGCCAGCTTGGTCTCTGCCTCGGCAAGCTTGGTCTCAACCGCGGCAAGCGCCGCACTTGCGCCATCGTCCATTTTGACTTCGGCGTCGCACGCGGCGAGCATGACCGTCGCCAGTGCGAGGGCCGATAGTTTATGAAATTGATTCATCATGATTTCCCCTGGTAGTTGTTTTTGTGAACCTCGTGGAGGCTGTAAGCTCCCACAGAGGAGCCAGAGAATACACTGAATGAATTCGAGCGCAAGGCAGACGACATGACGCACATCGAACACAGCACTCTCGCAGACGGGACCCGGGTGCTCGAGACGACGACGCAGCTGCCGCAGCCCCCGGATGTCGCGTTTGAGTTCTTCGCCAACGCCGAAAACCTCGAAACAATTACGCCACCGGAACTTGCGTTTCAGATTCTGACGCCGACACCCATCGCGATTGATGAGGGCACTATCATCGATTATCGACTGCGGCTTTTCGGTGTGCCGTTCCGATGGCGGACGCGCATCGCGATCTGGGAGCCGCAGGTCGAGTTCGTGGACGAACAGATTCGTGGTCCCTATCGTCTCTGGCGACACCGACACACGTTTGCAAGCGCAGGCGAGGGTACGCGTATGACGGATCGCGTCGAGTATCGGTTGCCGTTGCAGCCGGTCGGTGGATTAGCGGCACCGCTGGTGACACGTCAGCTCGATCGGATCTTCCGCTACCGGGCCGACGCAATTCGCCGCATCATGACAGCGCAACGCTAGAGTTCGACGATCAATGCCTCATTGGCCGGAACGCGGCCCGCGCACACGTCACCGTAGACCGCGGCCAGCCCTTCGAGCCCGCCCAGTTTCCTCAGTTGCAGCCAGGTTCGGCTTTTCGCCGCCGTCTCCTGCATGAACGTCGCCGTCTTTTTCGAAAAGGTATCCGGCCCCCAATCCTGCAGGCGTTTTTGAATGTGCGAGGGCGCAAAAAAGAACTCGCTGCGTGCTGTGATGATGCCTTCCGCCGAGCCTGCCTCATCCCAGTGCGTCAGGCCGACATTGATACAGCGCTGCATGTTGTCGCCGAGATGGCGATGCAGTTGTCCGAGTACTTCGGCGTTACCCGACATGTCGACGATTACGGTTGGAATGCTTGCATCGATATCTGCCAGTGAGTCGTACGTGACGCTCTGCTGATAAAGACCCAGCTTGCGAACAAACTCCAGGTTGCGTGGTGACGTGATCGCAACGGCTGGTGGTGCGGAGGAATCGTCGTGCAGCGCGTAGGCGAGTCCGATACTGGTCTTGCTCGATGCACTGACAACGACGACTTGCTGTGCGCCGTGCCAGTCGCTGTCCTTAAGCGCATCCCACAAACAAAACGACGTGATGTAGAGCGGCCACAGCAGCATACGTTCATTGTCGGTCGCGCGGTTGTACCCCGGCTCGCCGTTGACGCGCGTGTAGCGATTGTAAGCCGGCGGCAAATGACTGCGGTGGCTAGCGCCTTCGATGAACCCCTGTCGAGTAATGTGCGTGGGCGACATGTCATGGATGGTTGCCGTCGGGAAATACCCGAACAGGCGCTCGCCCACGGGCATGTCATCTATCGTTGAAGCGGTGACTTCGGCGAAGCCCCAGACAGGAATTATGCCCCAGCCGTCGGTATCCACGCCGGTCGGCGGAAAAAACTGCCAGTAGCCGATCTGCTCACCGGCGACCGCGTAGGTGATGTTGTTGGTCGTGAAAGCAAAGCGCTCAACCTTGACGCGTACGGTTCCTGCGGCGAGCGTCTCATCGTCGGCCCCCACCGTGGCATCGACAAGGCGGTGCTTTGCGAAGTTGTCTTTACGAACCTGAAATTCGCGTGTCATAAATCACCCACCCCGTCATGAGAACGGGAATTACAGAGACTGCTGCAAATCCGATCTGGCCGGTCATCAGAATCATGACGACGGAAAGGCAGAAGGTGACGCACAATAGAATCGCGCCGATACGCCGCCTCTTTTCGAAGATCAGCAAGACAGCGCAAACGAGCTGCAGGATGCCAAAGGCGATCACCACTATTGCGCCAAGCCCCAGCCCCGCGAAAAAAGCGACTTCCGGCGGTGCCTGCGTGACTTTGGCAAGCCCTGCAGCACCTCCGAGCAGGATGAGCAGCACGAGGTTTATTTTTTTAAGCAGATTCATGCGACACCTTGGCCGATTCGACCGGCTTACCCAGGAAACGATGCACGACGACCAGTGCGATCGCCCCCGTCGGCAGCAGCAGGTACCACGGCAAGCCGAACCCGGCCGGGAGAACGCCGAGCAGCACCGCGACGGTGCCGCCGAGCAGGGCGTAGGGCAGCTGCGTCCTTACGTGATCCATGTGATCGCAGCCGGTAGCCAGTGAGGACAGCACCGTTGTGTCGGATATCGGCGAGCAGTGGTCAGCCCAAACCGCGCCGGTCATAACGCACGCGATACATGAGTAAAGAATATGCATGTGCTCCGCGTCGGCCACGCCATTGGCAAGCAATACTGCCCAGCATAACGGGATCACCAGCGGCATCAGGATCGCCATGACGCCCCAGCTGGAGCCGGATGCGAATGCCGTGGCTGCGGCCAGCATGAATACGATGGCTGGCAGCGTGTACGGCGATAGCGAGTCACCGAGAACCGAGATCAGGTACGGCGCGGTCTGCAGTACGTCGGCAACGTCGGCGATAGCCCAGGCCATCACGAGCAAGGTCAGGCCGGTCAGCATGAAGCGCGCACCCGCCAGCCACGCGTCGATGGTTTCGTTCAGTGTTAACAAGCGCTGGCCGAGTGAGAGCGAGGCCGCTACAAAACAGCCCAGCAGCGATGCCCAGATCAGCACCGAATAGGCGTTTGCGCTACCGATAATGTCGGTAACGGTCTCGCCCTCACCACTGATGAACAGGCCGATGATCACCGTCAGTACCATGGTGAGGATCGGCAACACGGCGTTGATCGCACGGCAGGGAATGCTGTCCTTGTGGTAGAACTCATCGCCGGACTTGTCGGTACTGACGGCTGCCGATTTACGAACAACCTCGCCGCTGTGGCGTGCACGGATTTCAGCCGTGTACATCGCGCCCCAGTCCTTGCCGGAATAAACGACCAGAAACACGAAGAAGATTGCGAGGAACGGATAGAAACTGTACGGAATTGAGTTAAGGAACAACACGTACGGGGTTTTGTCGATGCCCTCGATGCCCTGCACCGCCGTGTCGATCAAGCCGACCTGAAAGCCGATCCAGGTCGTGATGACGGCGATCGTCGATACCGGTGCGGCCGTCGAATCGACAAGGTAAGCGAGTTTCTCGCGTGAGATATGCAGCTTGTCGCTCATCGGCCGTGTCGCGTTGCCGACGATCATCGTGTTGGCGTAGTCGTCGAAGAATATCGACAATCCGAGCACCGCAACGACGCCCTGGCCACGCCGCGGACTGCTGGCAAACGGCATGATGCGATCAACGATGCCCACCATACCGCCATTGCGCGATATCACGCCGACCATGCCGCCGATCAGAAACGTAAACACCATGATGGCCATGTGATCCGGGTTGATGGCCGTATCGACGATGTAAATGGTGACCGTTTCGAAGAATCCTGTGAACGCGCCGTACCAGGTCATGCCATTGATCGCCCAGGCGCCAACCACCAGGCCGACGAACAGTGCCGGGATGACGGAGCGCACCAGGAACGCCAGCAAAATTGCAATCAGCGGCGGCAACAAAGAGACGGCGGCCGGAACTGTCGGAATCTGCTGCTGCAGAACCGTTGCGCCGTTTTGTCGTATCTCCAGCGTGCTCGTGCCTCGCTTTGGCACTTTGGCAGCGGTTGCGGTAAGCGTCGGTCCCGTTCCGGAGGCGACGACCTTGTCATTGATGCGCAGCTCTGCCGGTATGCCGGATTCGAGTCCATCGACGGATACATCGAAACCAACGTTGGTCAGCAGTACCTTCGGCGCATCCAGCGTTACCTCGGCGGCCAGCGCTGGTGACGACAGGGCGGCAAGCAACAGGTAAGCAAGCATGCCGGCAATACCGGCGGTCATTTGGCGTTTCAGAGTCTTCCCCTTGTTATTCTTTTGCCGCAGCTCACGCGGCTCGCGGTCAATCGTATCAGTTTGTCTCGACGATCTTGCCTTGTTGTTTGGCACGCGCCGCGAATTCTTCCTGCCAGCCCGAGCGATGCGATGCAGGTGCAATCTGTACGGCCGTTACTTTGTACTCCGGACAATCGGTCGCCCAGTCGCCGTACTCCGTCGTTACGACATTCGCGCCGGTTTCCGGGTTGTGAAACGTCGTATAAACGACGCCGGGTTTGACGCGCGTCGTAATCTTCGCGCGCAGCGTGATGTCGCCCTTGCGGCTGGCAAGCGCCACCAGTTCGCCATCGCGAATGCCGCGCGTTTCGGCATCATGCGGATGCACCTCGAGCAGGTCTTCGCCGTACCAGACATTGTTGGCCGTGCGTCGCGTTTGTGCACCGACATTGTATTGCGACAGTATGCGGCCGGTGGTCAACAGCAGCGGGAACTTGCGGTTGGTGCGTTCCTTGGTTGGCTCATAGTCAGTCTCAACGAACAGGCCCTTGCCGCGGACGAACTGGTCGATGTGCATGATGGGTGTCCCCATCGGTGCTGCGTCATTGCACGGCCACTGCACGCTGCCGACTTCGTCGAGGAAGGCGAAGCTGACGTTATTGAACGTGGGTGTCAGCTCGGCGATCTCGTCCATGATTTGTGCGGCATTGTCGTACTGCATCGGGTAGCCCATCGCCCGCGCGAGTTCCTGCGTGATCTGCCACTCATCCTTGCCCTGCTGCGCTTTCATGACCGGGCGCACGCGGTTGATGCGACGCTCCGCGTTGATGAACGTGCCGTCTTTCTCCAGGAACGAGGTGCCGGGCAGGAATACGTGCGCGAACTTGGCTGTCTCGTTCAGGAACAGGTCCTGCACGACAATGCACTCCATACTGCTCAGGGCTGCTTCCACGTGATGCGTGTCGGGGTCTGACTGCGCGAGGTCCTCGCCCTGGATGTACATGCCTTTGAATTTACCGGCACAAGCGGCATCGAACATGTTCGGAATGCGAAAGCCGGGCTCGGGGTCGATGGTCACGCCCCAATGATTTTCAAACTGGTTGCGCACGGAGTCTTCGGCGACCGGCCGGTAACCGGCCAGCTCGTGCGGGAACGAGCCCATGTCGCAGGAGCCCTGCACGTTGTTCTGGCCGCGCAGCGGGTTCACGCCGACGCCGGAGCGGCCGAGGTTGCCTGTTGCCATGGCGAGATTCGCCATGCCCATGACCATCGTCGAGCCCTGGCTGTGTTCGGTGACGCCGAGCCCGTAGTAGATAGCGCCGTTTTTCGCCTTGCCGAACAAGCGCGCTGCGGCGCGAATCGTCTCGGCCTCGACGCCCGCGACTTTGGCCACTTCCTCCGGCGAATTCTCAGGCTTCAGGATCATGGCCTTCCAGGCCTCGTACGAGTCTGTTTCGCAGCGCTCGCGCACGTAGTCCTCAGCGACCAGCCCTTCCTCGACGATAACGTGGGCGAGGGCATTGATAACCGGCACGTTGGTGCCCGGCAGCAGCGGCAGGTGATGCGCCGCTTGAATATGCGGTGAGCGAACCAGCCCGATTTCGCGCGGATCGACGACGATCAGCTGCGCGCCTTCACGCAGTCGCCGTTTCATCTGCGACGCGAACACCGGGTGCGCCACCGTCGGGTTGGCACCGATCACCATGATGACGTCGGCATCCATTACGCTATCGAACGGCTGCGTGCCCGCCGATGTGCCGAGCGTCGTTTTAAGCCCGTACCCGGTGGGCGAATGACAAACGCGTGCGCAGGTGTCTACGTTGTTGTTGCCAAACGCGGCGCGCACGAGTTTTTGTACGACATAGACTTCTTCGTTGGTACAACGCGACGATGTGATACCGCCGATGGACTTGCGGCCATGTTCCGCCTGAATTTCCTTGAAGCGCTTCGCGGCGAAGCCAATCGCCTCATCCCAGCTGACTTCACGCCACGGATCACTCGTATTGTCACGAATCAGCGGCTGCATGACGCGATCGCGATGCGAGGCGTAGCCCCAGGCAAAGCGTCCTTTGACGCAGCTGTGGCCGTGATTGGCCTGGCCGTCCTTGTACGGCGTCATGCGCACGACCTGTTCGCCTTTCATCTCGACCTGGAAGGAACAGCCCACACCGCAGTAAGCGCAGGTCGTAACCACTTTGTGATCCGGCAGGCCGTGATCGACGATGCTCTTTTCCATCAGCGTCGCCGTTGGACAGGCCTGCACGCAGGCGCCGCAGGACACGCATTCGGAATCAAGAAAACTCTCGCTGATGCCTGCAGAAACTTTCGACTGGAAGCCGCGGCCATCGATAGTCAGCGCAAAGGTGCCCTGAACCTCGTCGCAGGCGCGCACGCAGCGCGAGCAGACGATGCACTTCGATGCGTCGAACTGGAAATACGGGTTGCTGGCATCGACCGGAGCGTCCAGGTGGTTTTCCCCGTCGAAACCGTAGCGGACGTCGCGCAGGCCGACCGCACCCGCCATATCCTGCAGCTCGCAGTCGCCGTTTGCGGAACAGGTCAGGCAGTCGAGCGGATGATCGGAGATGTAGAGCTCCATGACATTGCGACGTATTTTGGAGAGCGCCTCGGTTTGCGTGCGGATCTTCATGCCGGCCTCGACCGGTGTCGTGCACGACGCCGGGTAGCCTTTGCGGCCGTCGATTTCGACGAGGCACAGTCGGCACGAACCAAACGGTTTGACGCTGTCGGTGGCACACAGCTTGGGGATATCGACGCCGGATTCACGCGCGGCGCGCAGGATGCTCGAGCCGGCCTTTACCGTGGCGGGCAGACCGTCGATTTCAACGGTGACCGTGTCCGCCGCGTGGCTTGCCGGAGTTCCCAGGTCAGCCTGTCGGGTCTTGTTCATCCATTATCTCCGGATGTCGCAAAGTCCTCGGCGAAGTGCTTGAGCACGCTTCTGACCGGGTACGGTGTCATGCCGCCCATTGCACAAAGGGACGCGTGTTCCATGGTGTCGCACAGCTCAACCAGTAAATCATAGTTTGCCTCGCGATTGTCGCCGGCAATCATACGGTCGATGACCTCGACACCGCGTGTTGAGCCAATGCGGCATGGCGTGCATTTGCCGCAGGACTCAATCGCGCAGAACTCCATGGCAAAGCGCGCCTGCTGTGCCATATCCGCAGTATCGTCAAACACGACGATGCCGCCGTGGCCGAGCATCGCGCCTATGGCGGCAAACGCTTCATAGTCCAGCGGCGTATCGAGCTGTTCGGCCGACAAATACGCACCCAGCGGACCGCCGATCTGCACGGCTTTCACCGGTCGGCCGCTTGCCGTGCCGCCGCCGTAGCCCTCGATCAGTTCGCGCACGGTGACGCCAAATGATTTTTCAACGAGGCCGCCGCGTTTGATATTGCCGGCCAGCTGAAACGCGAGCGTGCCTTTCGAGCGATTGACGCCCATCTGCGCATAACGCTCGCCGCCCAGGTTCACGATATTGGGGACAGACCCCAATGTGACGACGTTGTTGACCACGGTCGGTTTGCCGAACAGGCCAGCATGCGCCGGCAGCGGTGGCTTGTAGCGCACGATGCCGCGCTTGCCCTCGAGGCTTTCGAGCATCGCCGTCTCCTCGCCGCAGACATAGGAGCCGGCGCCAAGGTGCAGGTCGATATCGAAGTCAAAGCCGCTGCCCTGAATGTTCTTTCCAAGCCAGCCGGCATCGCGAGCGAGTTCCAGGGCACGCGACAGTATCGTATGCGTCAGCGGGTATTCCGAACGCAGATAGATGTATCCCTTGCTCGCGCCGACGGCGACGCCGGCGATTGCCATACTTTCGATCAATCCGAGCGGGTCGCCCTCCATCAACAGGCGATCGGAGAAGGTACCGCTGTCGCCCTCATCGGCATTGCAGGCGATGTATTTCTGCGTCGACTCTGTTTCGGCAACGGTGCGCCATTTGATGCCGGTTGGAAAACCGGCACCGCCGCGACCGCGCAGCCCCGATGCGGTGACCGCATCCAGTACCGCTGCAGGGCCATCGGCCAGGGCCTTTTCAAGCGCGTTGAACCCCTGGTGTTTGCGAAAATCCTCCAGCGACAATGGCTCAACCAGTCCGCAGCGCCAGAAGGTCCAGCGATCCTGGTTAATAAGGTAAGGAATCTCGTTGATTGGGCCGAGACGGCGTTCGTGTTCGCCGCCCTGCACGAAATCCGCGGCGAACAGTCCCGGCACATCGGCGGCGGTGACGTTGCCATACGCTATGCGTGCGCCGTCGACCTCGACTTCGACCAGTGGCTCCAGCCATGACGCGCCCCAGGAGCCGTTCCGAATCAGTTGCACGCGGACGCCGGTCCGCTTGGCTTCACGGGCGATCTCGAGGGCGACCTCGTCAGCCCCGACTGAAACAGCGGCCGTCTCGCGCGGTACGTAAATGCGTGTCACTGACATCAGCGCGCTTCCTTCATCGCGCCGACGAGCTCGTCGAATCGACCGGCGCTGACACGACCGTGAGTTTTTCCGTCGATCATGATGGCGGGAGCGCAGGCGCAGTTGCCGAGGCAATAGACAGGTTCAAGGGTGACAGCATCGTTGGTGCCGTGCATTTCTGCACCGAGCGCCGCTTGCGCGTGGCTGGTCAACTCGCGGCTGCCCATCGCCTGGCAGGCCTCGGCCTGGCAAATCTTCACGATGTGCTGCCCGGGCTGCTCCGTGCGGAAGTCGTGGTAGTAACTGACGACGCCGTAGACATCAGCACGCGACAGGTTGAGTTCACCGGCCAGTTGCCTGATGGCATCCTCCGCTATCCAGCCGTGGCGCATCACGATTGCCTGCAGAATTTGTACGAGCATCTCCGGCTGTGCGCCGAACTGCTCGACGATTGCAGTAACCGCGTCCTTGTCGATCCCTTTCTTGTCCATCAAACGATGCGTTCCTCAGCGGAGTAGATATTAAACGTATCGCCGCGCAGAAATCCGATCAGCGTCACGTTGAACTCGCGAGCCAGGTCGACTGCCAGACTGGACGGCGCGCTGACCGCAGCGAGGACCGGCATGCCAGCCATCACGGCTTTCTGCAGCAACTCGAAGCTGGCTCTTCCAGATACGATCAGGCCAAGGCCAGGTCGCCGGCAGTAGTCCCCGCGATAATAGCTCGCCAATCACTTTGTCGACAGCGTTGTGACGGCCGATATCTTCGTGGCAGGCGACGAGGTTACCTGTCGTGTCGAACGCGGCCGCCGCGTGCAGGCCGCCGGTCGCTGCAAAGGTCTTCTGTGCGGCACGCAATCGATCCGGCAGTGCGGTGAGGACCGCTTTGCTGAAGCGTGTTGTCGTCAATGGCTGGTCGGCGGCGCCGCAGGTGCGCAGCGCGTCGAGCGAGGTCTTGCCGCAAACGCCGCAGCTGGAGGTCGTGTAAAAGTGTCGCTGCAGGCGCTCGAGGTCGACGTCGACACCGGGCTCCAGCTCAACCCGAATTACGTTGTGACTGCCAGTGTCCGGTGCCGGCGGTCCACAATGTTTGACCAAAGCGATATCCGCGGCGCTCTTGATAATGGCCTCGGTATACAGGAAGCCGATGGCAAGTTCGGCATCGCTGCCGGGCGTGCGCATCGTGATCGATACGCTGCTGTCCTCGCGTTTGCCACTCGTTGCGTGGCCCAGCCGGATTTCCAGGGGCTCCTCGATGGCCACAAGATCGTCGTGCGGTTGCTGTGATGCTCCGCTGATTCTGTGAATGGCTGTTGCGAGGCTGCTGCCCGACATTGTGTACTGCCGCGAGTCCGGGCAGAGCAGTATATCGCAGCGTCGCGGGCTGCAGGCCCAAATAAGAATCATTCTCAAAAGTTGTTACAAATCAGTTGCCTGTTGGTTTTGCTCGCGTTCATGTTTGTGCCCTACAATGCGGGCCGATTTATCGAAAGCGCACCTAAGGAGATTCCCTTGAGCAAGATCGCACGCCGCAAATTTATCCAGCTGTCAGCCGTTGCCGCTGCCGGTTGCTTCATGCAACCTGGCCGCGAAGTTCAAGCTGGCGATATGCCCCAACTGTCGGTCGATGACCCGATGGCCCAGGCGATGAAATACACCCACGACGCGTCAACGGTTGATCCGGCCGCGCGTAACAACCCGGCACCCGAGCAAAACTGCGCAAACTGCGCACTGGTGCAGGGCAGCGATGGCGAAGAGTGGCGCCCATGCCAGATTTTCCCCGGTAAGGTCGTTGCAGCCGCCGGCTGGTGCTCGGTCTGGTCGCCGAAAGCCTGACACGTCGTTACTGACGTAACTAAAACGCCGGCTTTCGAGCCGGCGTTTTCGTTTGTACAATGCCTGCACACGGCGGCGCCTCAGCCCACGATTGTTTCGCGGAGAGTTACTTTGTTTGAATCCATGCAGGCCGCACCGGCAGATGCCATTCTGGGCTTGATTACCGAGCACGAGAATGACCCACGATCCCAGAAGGTCGATCTCGGCGTCGGCGTGTTTCGCACGGCCGAAGGTGAAACGCCGGTGCTCGATGTTGTAAAGCTCGCCGAGCAGCGACTGATCGACACGCAGGTCAGCAAAGCGTACATCGGCACAGCGGGTGATCCCCTGTTCAATGCGGCGATGCAGGAACTGGCGTTTGCGGATTCTTGCGATACAACTCGATTGATGACGATACAAGCGCCTGGCGGCTCCGGATCGTTGCGCGTTGCGGCCAGCCTGATCCTGCGTGCGCGCGAAGGCGCAAGCGTCTGGGTCAGTGAACCGACGTGGGCGAATCACATTCCACTTTTGGGTGGCGCCGGGCTCAATCTGCAGAGCTACCCGTACTACGATACCGAGAAACACGTCATCCAGATCGACCAAATGCTCGACGGGCTCGCCAAGGTGCCACGCGGCGACATCGTCCTGCTGCACGCCTGTTGTCACAACCCGTCCGGGCTGGATCCTACCGAAGAGGAGTGGCGCGCGATCACCGACGTTGTCGTCGAACGCGAACTGGTGCCGTTTGTTGACATGGCCTACCAGGGATTCGCGACAAGTCTGGACGCAGACGCGTTCTCGGTTCGGCACATGGCAGGTCGTGTCGCGGAGATGATCGTCGCAACGTCCTGTTCGAAAAATTTCGGACTGTACCGTGATCGCGTCGGCACGCTGTCCGTGTTATCTGCCGATGCCAAAACACGCGATATCGTTTACAGCCAGGTAAATAACGTGGTTCGCACGATTTACTCGGTGCCGCCCGATCACGGCGCAGTTGTCGTCAACCTGATTCTTAATGACCCGGAGTTGAGAGCTGCCTGGCGTATCGAACTGGCCGAAATGCGCGGTCGCCTGCAGGAAATGCGCATCCTGTTGAACGACGCGCTCAAGGAAAGGGCGCCGGCGCATGACTTCTCCCACCTGGTGCGCGCTGTCGGCATGTTCTGTTTCTTAGGCATTACGCCAGAGCAGGTGCAGCGCCTGAAGCAAGACTATGGCGTGTACATGGTTAGCTCGAGCCGCATCAATATTGCGGGCATAACGGCCAAAAATGTGGGCTACCTGGCGGACTCGATCGCCGCCGTGCTCTGATCAGGGCTCTGCAGAATTCCAGATCAGGCGACTGCCCGTGCCGATCTTGAAACGACGCGCCACGCCGGCGTTCAAGTTCGAGCACGTATTGGACGGGCTCGACGGAAGACGAGCGAGCGTAGCGACAGGGGCTCGGTGTTGTGAATGACTGACGAGACACTGCCGTCGGCGCGCGCGTAGACGATGTCGAGAGAAATGTAGGTATTCTTCATCCACATCGAGCGCTGCTCGTTGCCATCATAAACAAACAACATGCCGGTCGTGGGCGGCAGGTTGCGGACGAACATCAGGCCGCGACGATGCTGCTCGAAGTCCTGTGCGAGATAAATATCAAACTCATGACGCACGCCGTCGTCGTTAACAACCACCAGTTTGTCAGTCTCAAACGCTTCGCTCAAGACCTGTGCCGACGTTGCTTTTGGGTGTCGACTGCGGGCTACACGCCGTACTAAACAGCACCAAAAATGTGGCGAGGAGCAGGCGCGCACAAATACTCACTGTGCCTCCCACTGAACACGGCTCTGAAACTCGATTTTGGGAATGGATATGGCCGCATCACCGTTGATCTCGCCCAGCGGAGTAACGCAGTAGAGCGTGCCACGAACGTCATACTGTTCGGCATTTTCGTTGACCACGGCCAGCGTGTCGATATCCGCGAAGCAGGCGTCAAGACTGGCAGTGCTGAAAAAGCGACCGCTACCAACGACGGTCAGCGTTACAACGGTCGGCAGCTCGCGACCATCAACGCCTCGCTCGAGGTCAGGAACGGCCAGGATGAACGACATTTCGCGGTCGGCGGCGTCTCCCGTAAAGCGCAGCCGCAGGCCGGCACCGGCGGGTCGCAGCATGCTCTCGCAGTCGAAGTCACGCGCATCCCAGTCGATCTTGTACTCGATACTGCCAAATAGCTCGGTCGATAAATAACCGTCGTCACCGCAGCGTCGTGCCTCTGCGGCTTGCGCCAAGACGGGCTTCGATGCCGCGCTCGCGGGCGGATCACAGCCACCAAGGAGCGCCAGCAGAACCAGTCCGGCGATTTGGCACAGGCGCCTGGGGGCGGGTTTTTTTTCGAAAAGGTGCAATGCGGGTGCTCAGGAGTTGTCGGAAGAGGAGCTAATACTACTCAAACGGGCAAAATTATGAGGAAAAAAGCCGGCGACCGGTTGGACTGTCCACGCATCCTCTCTAAAATGAGCGCCCGCTTTTCCCGCCGGAGTCATCAATGAGTGTCGCACAACAATTTCAGAAGCTCGAGGCCCATGCGAGTGGACTGATTATCGGCCAGGCGCACCTGATTAACCGGATGCTGATTACGCTGCTCTGCGATGGGCACCTGCTGGTCGAGGGCGCGCCGGGACTGGCCAAGACACGCGCCATCAAGGTGCTGGCAGAGAGTATCGAGGGTGACTTCCATCGTCTGCAATTTACCCCGGACCTGCTGCCCGCCGACCTGACCGGCACCGATATCTACCGTCCGCAGGAGGGCACGTTCGAGTTTCGCAAGGGCCCGCTGTTCCACAACCTGATCCTCGCGGACGAGATCAACCGCGCGCCGGCGAAAGTGCAGTCTGCATTGCTCGAGGCCATGGAAGAACGCCAGATCTCGGTGGGCGAAAAAAGCTATCCACTCGAGGACCTGTTCATGGTCATGGCAACGCAGAACCCGATCGAGCAGGAGGGCACCTACCCGCTGCCCGAAGCGCAGCTTGATCGCTTCCTGCTGCACGTGGAGGTTGGCTACCCGACAATCGAGGACGAACGCCGCATCCTGGTGCTAAATCGTGATGAGGCGAAATCCGGAGTGCGCGACGCGTTTCGGCCGCCGGAACAGTTGTCGCGCGCCTCGATCATGGAGGCCCGCCAGGCCATTCTGAATCTGCATCTCGCGCCGGAACTCGAGGAGTACATCGTCAACGTCGTTGTGGCGACCCGCAATCCAGGTGCTGTCAATGGCGACCTGGAGGGTCAGGTGCTGTACGGCGCGAGTCCGCGCGCGAGTATGGGTATCGATCGCGCGGCCCGGGCGCACGCCTGGCTGGCGGGTCGCGATTACGTTGGCCCGGAAGATATTCAGGCGGTGGCGCCGGATGTCCTGCGGCACCGACTCGTGCTGAGCTTCGAGGCCGAAGCAGACGGCGTGGATGCCGCTTCCATTGTCGCCGGTGTTCTGGATGGCGTCGGAGTGCCCTAGTGCCCCGGCTCGAGCATATTTCGGAAGAGGCCTCTCCTGTCAGTGTCAGTCAGGCCGGTCTGATTCGCCTGAGCGGCCCGGCGCGTGCCATCGCGCTCGATGTGCTGCGGGTTAACTCGCTGCAGACCGGCGCATACGTCTCGCACTTTCGCGGGCGTGGCATGGAGTTTGACGAGTCGCGGCCGTATCAACCGGGTGACGACCCGCGCAGTATCGACTGGCGCGTAACCGCCCGGAGTACGACGGCCTACACCAAGTTATTTCGCGAGGAACGCGAGCGACCGGTACTGATCGCTGTCGATCTGACTTCCAGCATGCACTTCGCGACGCGCGGCTGTTTCAAATCGGTCAACGCGAGTCGGGCCGGCGCGCTGCTGGCCTGGTCGGCACATCATCGGGGTGATCGTCTCGGCGGGATCATCTTCGGCGATACCGCACACCGCGAGTTAAAGCCGCGCCTCGGACGCCAGGCGGCGCTGCGATTCGTCCACGAACTATCAGGCCATCCGGACTGGGCGCAGCAAGCCAGCAACGAGCCGTCGTCGACGGAGGCGGTTACGCAAGCGATGTCGGCACTGCGACGCGTGGCGCGCCCCGGCAGCCTGGTCGTTGTGATCAGCGATTTCACGGGGTTCACGCGTGCCGCACAGTCGTATCTGTCGAGCGTCGCGCGGCACAACGAAGTGCTGGCCGTTTTCATGAGTGATCCGCTGGAACGTAAACTGCCGCCGCCGGGTCGCTACCGACTGGTGTCGCAGGACGACGAACTCGCCATCGACACCTTTGCCAGGGCGGCGCGCCGCGATTACCAGGCAGCCTTCGATGAGCGCGCGCATGAGCTTGAGGTTTTTTGTCAACGTTACGGCGTACACCTGATGCCAATGTCGACCGATGATGATCCGGTCAGCGTGCTGCAAACGGCGCTCGGCCGTCGCCGAGGTTCGCGATGACGCTGCCGCCACCGCCGCCGCTCAGAGACCTGCACTTGCCGGAACCGGTTGGCTGGTGGCCGCTGGCGCCCGGCTGGTGGGTCCTGATAGTGATTGCGATTATCGCGATTGCGTATGGCCTGGCGCGTGCGCAGCAGCACCGACAACGCACTGCCGCGCGTCGTTACGCACTGCGCGAACTCGCGCGCTACGAGGCCGAATACCGCAAGCACAAGGACCCGGTTACGCTGGGCAAACAACTCTCGGAGCTGCTGCGTCGCGGCATGCTGGCCTATGCACCACGCACCGAGGTCGCCGGGCTAACCGGCGAGGCCTGGCTGCGTTGGCTCGATCGCGGCATGCCGCTGCCGTATTTCCATACCGACGGCGGCAAAAGCCTGCTGCAGCTGCCGTACCGCAGCCCGCAGGACGACTTTTCCGATGTCGATATCGAGGCGTTACTGGCAGCGGTCCGCATGCGTCTGCGTGTGCCCCTTGAGGAATCTGCCTGATGTATTCGCTCGCCTGGCCATGGGTACTGCTGGCGCTGCCGCTGCCAATCATCGTGCGCAAACTGTTGCCGGCGTCACGCAGTATTGCCGAGGCCGGGCTCCGGGTGCCGACGTTACGGGGTTTCGAAACGCTTAAGGATCGCTCCGATGCCGAACAGCTGCTCAACTGGCGTTTCTGGGTGGCGGTCCTTGCGTGGCTGCTCCTGGTCGTTGCGGCCGCGCGTCCGGAGCGCATCGGTGACGAAATCGATGTGCCGGTGTCGGGTCGCAACCTGATGCTCGCCGTCGATCTGTCCGGGAGCATGGACCAGAAAGACTTCGAGCTTGGCAGCCGCCGCGTCGATCGACTGACTGCAACCAAAGCGGTGGCCAGCGACTTCATCGCTCGCCGCGAGGGTGACCGCATTGGATTGATCCTGTTTGGTGAGCGTGCGTATCTGCAGGTGCCGCTTACCCTTGATCGCGAGACCGTCAAGGTCTTGTTACTGGAAGCGTTCATCGGTCTGGCGGGCGAGAAAACTGCGATTGGCGACGCGATTACGCTGGCCGTGCGTCGCGTGCACGAACAGCCTGACGAAGCCGGCGAGCAGGTGTTAGTGCTGCTGACCGATGGCGCCAATACCGCGGGCGAAGTGGATCCGTTGAAAGCGGCGGAACTGGCGCAGCAAGTGGGCCTGCGCATTTACACGATCGGTATCGGCGCCGAGCAGCTCGAAGTGTCATCGCTTATCGGTGGTCGGCGCAGCATTAATCCATCCGCCGATCTCGACGAGGCGACCTTGACGCAGATCGCCGATCTCACTGGCGGGCGCTATTTCCGTGCGACCGATACGGCAAGCCTGCAAGACATCTATCGGCTCGTCGATGAGCTCGAGCCGGTCGAGGAGCCCGAGTCGGGCTTCAGGCCGGTGCAGTCACTTTATTACTACCCGCTCGGCGCCGCGTTCGCGCTGGCCACGCTGCTGTCGCTCGTCAGTCTGCTGCATGAGCTGAGGGTCCGACTGACGGTCCGACGATCACTCAAGGTGCGAAGCGAATGCCGGCTGACTTTCACTGGCTGCGTCCCGAATGGCTGCTGGCTATCCCGCTGGTGGTCCTGGTCGCCATTTTGTTGGGACGTCGCCACCTGGGCGCGGGCAATTGGGAGCAGGTCATTGATCGCGCGCTGATGCCGTTCGTTCTGTCACGCTCACAGGGTAGCGCCGTCGCTCACCGCTGGTGGCTGTTGGCGGTCGGCGGCGTGCTGGCCGCAGTGGCGCTGGCGGGCCCCGCCTGGGAGCGCATCGAGCAACCCGTGTTTCGTGCCGAACAGGCACTGGTGGTTGCCGTGGATTTGTCGCGTTCGATGGATGCGCAGGACATTGTGCCGAGCCGGCTTGCGCGTGCCCGACTCAAGATTCTCGATATTCTCGAGCGTCGCAAGAGCGGCCAGACAGCACTGTTGGTGTATTCGGCGAATGCGTTTACCGTAACACCGCTCACGACCGACACGGACACCGTAGCGGCACTCGTCAACAGTCTCAGCACCGACATCATGCCCAGCCGCGGCAGCTATCCCGATCGTTGCCATGGAAAAAGGCAGGCAGTTGCTCGATCAGGCCGGCGTTGGCTACGGCGAGGTGTTACTCATCACGGACGGCGGTTCATCGCAGGCGGCAGAGGCCGTCGCGCGTGATTTGAGAAAGTCTGGTTACACGTTGTCGGTGCTTGGTGTCGGTACCGCCGAGGGCGCACCGATTCCGCTGCCAGCGGGCGGGTTCGTCACTGACAATCGTGGTCAGATCGCGCTGCCGAGACTCGAGGAGCGAGCGCTACGCTCGCTGGCTGTTGCTGGCGGTGGCCGCTTTGCCGTGTTATCCGCGGACAGTAGTGATCTCGATGTATTGCTCTCCGGCGAGGTGTTGCAGGCCACGGCGGCGACCGACGAGTCACTGGCCACCGATCGCTGGCGCGAAGAAGGTCCGTGGTTGTTGCTGTTGCTGTTACCGGTCGCCGCGCTGGCGTTTCGCCGGGGCTGGTTATTGGTGGTGCTTGTTTGTGTACTGCCAGTGCCACAGCAGGCACAGGCATCGCTCTGGGATGACCTTTGGAAAAACAAAAACCAGCAGGCACGGGAAATACTCGAAGCCGGTAACCCGGCCGATGCAGCCGCGCTGTTTGCAGACAGTGAATGGCGGGCCGTGTCGCGCTACCGAGCACAAGACTACGCTGGCAGCGCCGCAGAATTCGCGGAACGCGGAGATTCACGAAATCTCTACAACCTTGGTAACGCGATGGCGATGCAGGGAGAGCTGGATGCCGCGATCGATGCATACGAGCAGGTTCTGGAACTGGAGCCCGACAACGATGATGCTGCCTACAACCTCGAGCTCGTGAAACAGCTCAAGGATCAGCAGGAACAACAGCAGCAAGAAGGTGACGGCGATGAACAGCAATCTTCGGAAAACGAGAGTGGCGAAGGTGAGCAGTCGGAATCTGACAGCGACAGTGACGGCGAGCAGCAGAGCTCGGACGAGTCGTCCGAGTCAGACAGTGAGTCCCAGGGCAGTGATGCACCGCAGCGTGATGAAGACGAAATGAGCGACGAAGATCTGAAAGCGATGCAACAGGAGCTGGAGCGGGCGGCCAAAGAGGCGGAGCCAGGCGAACAGCAGCAGCAACTATCGGCGGCTGAGCTTGCCGAGTTGCGCCAGCAACAAGAACAGGAGCAGGCCATGGAACAATGGCTGCGTCGTATACCGGACGATCCCGGTGGTTTGCTGCGCCGCAAGTTCCGTTACCAGTATCAGCGCACCGGCAAAGACCAGGACGGCAACAGCGTCTGGCCCGACGATGAGGTACAACCGTGGTAATGCAGAGGATGGCTGTTTTTCGATTGATTGTTTGCGGCGTTTGCGTCCTGTTGTTTGGTATCAATACGGCGCTGGCTGCAGTCAGGGCGGAGACCGACAGAAAGACGGTGGATCTCAACGAGTCTTTCATGCTTGAGGTCATCGTGGATTCGAACACGAACCAGGAGCCGAACCTGACCGCGCTGGAAACGGATTTCTATGTCGGCCAGATAAGCCAGCTGAGCAATACGTCGATTTTCAACGGCGAGATCAAGCGCAGCCGCACCTGGACGATTGCACTGATGCCGAAACGTACCGGGCTGCTGGAAATTCCGCCGATCGCCATCGGGTCGGAGCAAAGCGCGGCGGTCAGCATCAATGTCAGGGAGCCCGCCAACGAGCCGCCGGGTGAGGCTGACGTTTTCGTAACCAGCGAAATCGATCAATCCGAGACTTTCGTGCAGGCGCAGATTCTCTACCGCATCAAGGTCTACCGCGCCGTGTCGACTCGGCAGCCTTCGTTACGCGAACCGACGATCAGCGGGGTGGAGGTGCTGGTCGAACTGGTTGGTGATGAGAAGACTTACGAGGCCATACTGAACGGCAAGGCTTACAACGTCGTCGAGCGCGTCATCGCGATATTTCCGCAGGAGAGTGGCGAGATTTCGATTTCGCCGGCGCGCTTCGAAGCGCGAGTCTTGCGCAACGGGCGGATTACGGGCCGCAAGGTGTTCGCGTCGGATTCACATACAGTGACGGTGTTGCCCATTCCGGCACCGCCAGCTGATTACCCGAATGCTGTGTGGCTGCCGGCACTCAACGTACAGCTGAGCGAGGAGTGGTCGCGTGAGCCGGAGCGGATCGATGCGGGCGAGCCGGTGACGCGACGCGTGACGGTCAGCGCACTCGGGCAGATCGAAACACAGATTCCGGCAATCGACTTGCCGGAGGTGGAGGGTTTGAACGTCTATGCGGACAAGCCCGAGCTCAGTCGAGGTGTCGAGGACGGCGGTATTCGAGGCATTCGCAAGGATCAGTACGCGATGATCGGCGTGCAGGGTGGCGCTATCGTATTGCCGGAACTTGAGGTGCCCTGGTGGGATCTCGACGAGAGCCGGTGGCGTGTTGCCAAATTGCCGGCCCGCACTATTCAGGTCAGGGCGCCCCAGCAACCGGTGGTCAATACGCCGGTCAGCGAGGTAGCGATGCCGCAAGCGCCGACCGCGACGCCAGAAGCGCAGTTGCTGCCGAACACACTCTGGCAACGGGCCACACAGTTACTCGCGGCCCTGTGGCTGCTTACCTTACTTGCCTGGTGGTGGTCTTCTCGAAGCGGTAGACGTCGTCCGCGCGAGCCTGAGCCGCCGCCCATCTACAAGCAGCAGGCCAGGTGGCTGAAGGCCGCACGCAAAGCAGCACTAGCCGGTGACGATCACGGTGTCCGCTCGGCAATGCTCGAGTGGGGCCGGCTACAGTGGCCTGATAATGCGCCGCGCAGCATTGGTGTGTTGTCCGAGCGTGTTTCATCGCCGCTCGCGGATGAGTTGCGAAAGCTATCGGGTGCCAGCTACGGTCCCGGCGGCCGCGCCTGGGATGGCGAGGCCCTGGCCAAGTCACTCAGGTCGTTTGCCGTTGTCAGTGATGCGGTGCCGGACGCTACCAAAAACCCGCTGCCGACATTGCTGCCGAACGCGTAACGAAACGCCAACCGATGCATGCATTAGAGTTAAAAATTCCGCCGGCAGCTGTGTTCCTTGTCTGCGCAGCCGGTATGTGGCTGTTGGCGCGCGCTTTTCCGGCGGGTGACTTTGACCTTCGGTACGCCGGCTTCCTGGCAATAGCGATAGCAGGGTCCGGCCTTGCTGTTGCGCTTGCCGGCATCGTTGAATTTCGCCGCCTGAGCACTACCGTTAATCCGCTCCAGCCCGGCGAGGCTAGCTCGATCGTGACAGGCAGCATCTACCGCTACACCAGAAACCCGATGTACGTGGGCCTCGCGTGCTGCGTGCTGGCGTGGGGTTTGTATCTGCGGAATTTTGCCGCGTTGCTGTGCATCGTCATTTTTATCGTTTACATGACGCAATTCCAGATCAAGCCGGAAGAGCGTGCACTGAAGGAAAAGTTCGGCGACGAATACGCCAGTTACAAGTCCCGGGTGCGCCGGTGGCTATGATGGCTGACAACAGCCGAGTTATTCGCGAATACCCTCGAGTCCCATGAAAAAGGCGTAAGACAGCGCCGTATTTTCCATGCGACGGTAGCGCCCGGTCTTGCCGCTGTGGCCGGCCGACATGTCGGTCTTCAAAACCAGCATGTTCTCATCCGTTTTGTAGTCGCGTAACTTGGCCACCCACTTTGCGGGCTCCCAATACTGCACCTGCGAGTCGTGCAGACCGGTAGTTACGAGCAGGTTCGGGTAGTCCGTCTTGCGGACATTGTCGTATGGCGAGTACGACAGCATGTAGTCGTAGTAGAGCTTCTCATGCGGGTCGCCCCATTCGTCCCATTCGCTGGTGGTCAACGGAATATCTTCGTCGAGCATAGTGGTGACGATGTCGACAAACGGCACTGCCGCATGCATACCGTTGTAGAGCTCGGGCGCCATATTCATAACGGCGCCGATCAACAGTCCGCCGGCGCTGCCGCCAAAGGCGTACAGGTGCTCGGGCGATGTGTATCCTGCGTCGATCAGGTGCCTGGATACGTCAATGAAATCAGTGAACGTGTTCTTCTTGTTGAGTTGGCGGCCGTCGTAATACCACTCTCGACCCATCTCCGATCCACCGCGGACGTTAGCGATGGCGAAAATAAAGCCCCTGTCGAGCAGGCTTAAGCGACTGGAACTGAAATACGGGAACGTGCTGGATCCGTACGAACCGTAGCCGTATTGCAGCAACGGATTCTTGCCGTTCTTTCTGCAGCCCTTTGCGGTACACGATCGAAACCGGCACCTGCGCGCCATCGCGCGCTGTCGCAAACAGGCGTTCGGTTTGATAGTTGCTTCGATCGAAGTCGCCGACAACGACTTCTTCCTTGATGAGCGTGTGTGACTCGGTCGCAAGGTTGTAGTCGTAGGTTGACTCCGGTGTGGTCAGCGACTCGTAGGTGTAACGCAGTAAATCGGTATCGAACTCGTAGTTATCGTCCGCGTACGCAACGTAGACGTCTTCATCGAATGCAACGCGTTTGGTCTCTCCCGATTTGCGATCGATGACTTCCATTTGCGTCAGGCCATTCTCCAGAATCGTCACCACAATGTAGTTCCTGAAGATTTCGAAATCTTCGATGAGCACGTCGTCGCGATGCGCGACCACGGTTGTCCACGCATCCTTGGAGGTGTCGTTCAACGGGGCGGCCATCAGCTTGAAGTTCTTTGCGTCATCGTTGGTCAGGACATAAAAACGATCGGCGCCGTCACTGACGAAGTACTCATGTTCCTCTTCGCGCGCCAGGAACAGTGTCGGGTCGTCCTGCGGGCTGGTCGGCTGACAGGTAACGAATCTCGGTCGACAGCGTCTGCGAACTGGTCAAATAGAAGTACGCTTCCGACAATGACTTGGAGAGATACAGGTAATTGGTCTCATCGGGTTCCTCGTAAACCAGCGAATCATCGGCCGTGCCAAGTTTGTGCCGGTAAATCCGGTAAGAGCGTAATGTCTCCGGGTGCTGCTTGCCGTACAGGACTGTCTGGCTGTCGTTGGCCCATTCGACGTTGCTGGTCGTGTCCTCGATGACGTCAGGTAATAATTCGCCGCTGTCGATATCGAGGAAGTGCAGGTCGTAAAAGCGCCTGCCCACCGTATCGACGCCGTAGGCCGCAAGCCGGTGGTCGGGACTGACGCTGAAACCGCGCACCGCGTAATAGTCGGCGTCGCCGGCGAGTTGATTGACGTCGAGAATGACCTGCTCAGGAGCGTCCAGCGAGCCTTTCCTCCGCGCATAGATCGGGTACTCGCTACCTTCTTCATAGCGTACGTAATAAAAATAGTCGCCGTACCGGTACGGTGGCGATTCTTCGTCCGGCTGCAGGCGCGCCTTGATTTCCTCGAGCACGATGTTCTGCAGACCTTTGAAGGGCTTGAGCGTTTGCTCGGTATAGGCGTTCTCCGCGTCGAGATAAGCGATGACCTCCGGATCCTCGCGATCGCGCAACCAGAAGTAATTGTCGACGCGAGTATTGTCGTGTAGCTCGAGTTCAACCGGGCGCTTTTCGGCCGCTGGCTCTACAAGAGAGGGCTCTTTGTTGGAGCAAGCTGTCATGGCAAAAACCAGTATGAGGAGCTGAACGAGAGACTTGTTCATGGTTGTTCCACGCGGTGGAGAGGCAGTGATTATAGCCCCGGCGCCGGCGGTTCGATACGGCTTGCCGGTCTAGTTACCAGTGGCCGACGCTGGGCATCGACGCCCATGGTTCTTGCGGTGCCAATGCGTCGCCCGCTTGCAGCAGCTCGATCGAGATGTTGTCCGGCGAACGGACGAATGCCATGTGACCATCACGCGGCGGTCGATTGATCGTGACGCCCGCGTCCATCAGCTTCTGGCAAATGGCGTAGATGTCATCGACCCGGTACGCGAGATGACCGAAGTTGCGACCCTCATCGTATTCTTCCGGATCCCAGTTATACGTCAGCTCCACCTGCGCTTCTTCATCACCCGGTGCGGCAAGGAATACGAGCGTAAACCGGCCCTTTTCGCTCTCGTAGCGCTTGAGCTCGAGCAGGCCCAGCTGGTCACAGTAAAACGCCAGTGATTTGTCGATGTCGGTGACTCGCACCATCGTGTGCAGGTATTTCATGATCTTGCTCCGCGTCGGTCTTGACCCCACAATGGTCGTCGATCTGTTCGGTACAGGCAACCTGTGAACAATATTCGTACCATTACCCTGGATCTCGACGATACGTTGTGGGCCATCCACCCGGTGATCAAACGCGCCGAGGCGCGGCTGTATGCCTGGATGAGCGACAACTACCCACGTATCACGGAGCTGTTCAATCCAGACGATCTGCTCGAGGTTCGCTCGAAAGTGATGGCGGAACACAAAGATCGTTCGCACGACCTGACGTTTTTGCGACGCACGATCCTGGCTCGGCTCGGTGCCGCTGCCGGCTACGGCGATCACTACGTCGACGAAGCGTTCGCGGTGTTCAGCGAAGCACGCAACGATGTCACGTTGTTTCCGGAGGCACGTCCGGCGCTTGAGGCACTGGGTGAGCGCTTTGTATTAATTGCGGTCACCAACGGCAACGCCGACCTGGAAAAGATAGGTATTCGCGAGTTGTTCGACGATGTTATTTCTGCGGCGATGGTCGGTGCCGCGAAACCGGAACGCCTGATTTTCGACATGGCAGTTAAGGCGGGTGGTGCGAGCGCGGACCAGACGCTGCACGTTGGCGATCACCCGCTTTACGATGTGCATGGGGCCCGGGATGCGGGCCTGCGGGCGATCTGGGTTAACCGTAATGGCGATGACTGGCCCGATGAGTATCATTCGCCCGATGGTGAAGTGCAGCACGTCGGCGAGCTGCACGACCTGCTGCGCATGAGTTGACTGTGACCGAAACAGCCCATCCTATCGTTCTGTATGTCCCGGGTTTGTTGCCGAAACCTGAGCCCGAGTTGCACAAGGACGCACTGCAGCGGTGTTTGCTGGCTGGCCTGCGCCGCATTGATGATGATGTTGCAACCGCCGTTGCCACGACCGCGGGCGGCTTCGACATTGTGTCGTGGACTTACGACTTCTATCGCGAGCATCGCGACTTTGAGATCGATCGTGATGCGGTTGATAACGTGATTAGCCAGCGTGCTGCCAGCGCGCGCGACATTGCTGAGGCCACTTCCTGGCGGCGGCGCATGACCCTGTGGATCTATAACCTGGGCGATCGACTGCCGTTCCTGATCCCGCACCTTGCGAGCGAACGTACCGAACTGCACCTGCGTGACCTGCAGCGCTATGTGCACGACGATAACGGCATCGCCGACCACACGCGTCGCATGCTGAAAATACCAATCAGGGCGGCGGCAGAGGGCAGGCACCCCCTGCTGCTCATCGGGCACAGTATGGGCTCTGTGATCGCCTACGACGCGCTCTGGGAGATGTCACATCACGATGGCGATCGCGCGACTGTGGACTTGCTGCTGACAATGGGTAGCCCGCTTGGTCAGCGCTACATGCAAAAACGCATTCGCGGTAACGAGATGTTTGGCGCAGATCGTTATCCGGTGAATATTCGCGCCTGGCATAACCTGTCTGCCAGGGGCGATCTGACGTCCATCGATCCGACTTTACAGGACGATTTCAGAGAGTTGCTCGCGCTGGATCTGGTCGAAAGTTTTGTCGACGAAGAGATCTTCACCTGGTTCCGCCTGAACGGCGTGCTGAATGTGCACGCCGAATACGGTTACCTCGTCACCGCGGCCACCGCGCGTATCGTCGCGGACTGGTGGCGCGCGCATGACCCGTCATTGACCGGCGTCTAGCTGGTCTCCAGCGTTGGTTTGATCACTATATCGATGCGCCGGTTGCGGGCCCGGCCGGCTGCAGTTTCATTGTTAGCGACCGGACGGGTTTCGCCATAACCGGTGGCAATCAGCCGATACGTCGGTATGCGCATCGCATTGATCATGTACTGCTGCACCGACTCGGCGCGCTCCTGCGATAATTTCTGATTAAGATCGTCGCCGCCAAACGAGTCGGTGTGACCCTCGATGGTCAGCTCACTGCGTGGAAACACATCGATCGCTTTTTCGACCTTGGCGAGCAGGTCGAAGTTCTCCGATTTGATCTGCGCGTCACCGCTGTCAAAACCCAGGCCGACGAGGCGCATGATGATGGTGTTGCCCTCACGAAAGACGCGTGCTTCGTCCGACGTAAACATCTTTTCGATTTGCTCAAACTGCTGCTTGACGCGCGCCTGCGCCTCCAGGCGCTGGACCAGCGCTGCCCGTTCGGTCGTGGCGCCGCCCAGGCGCTCGTCCAGTGCGCGCATCTCTTCTTCCATGTCGGCCATGCGTACTTCGTTCTCGGCCTTTTCCTGCTCGAGTGCCTGTAGATGGTTACGCTGATCTTCGAAGTGCGTGACAAGTGCGCCGGTTAACACGTCTGGACCGTTTTCCATATTGGGTACGATATCCGCAACACCTGCGATCGACTGCAACGGCTGCTCCCACTGCAGCACCAGCTGTTCGGGCGTTAGCTTCTTGTCACGAATCCTGCGCACCACCTCGGAGAGATAGATCGCATGTTTGGCTTCGTAGTTCGCCTGCTGCGCCAGGTTGCGCGGCACATCGGTATCGTAACGATTTTCACTAAGCTCACGTTCGGCGTCAGCGAGCAGCCGTTTCGCCTTTTCGAGAGTCAGTGGTGCGTAGCGACCGACGCGAGCCCGATCGGCGTCCGCCAGCAACTGCCGGGTGCCGCTCAGGTACTCTGTCTTGATAGCGGCCAGTTCGGCATCGCGGTACAGACTGGTGGCCTCAATGTCGAGACGTTTCGAACTTTTGAGGTCGCCGCGTTCCAGGAGACGAATAGCATCGCCAAATTTGCGCTGTGCCTCCTGCCAGATCTCGGCAGACAGCTGGGGTGCCTTGGCATTGGCTGCATCCTGTCGACTTTTCAGGACCTGCGCCAATGCGGTCTTTGCGAGCGCCGCCTTGTCTGCGGCAGTCGTTAGATAGCTGGCGGCTGCCGCCGCGTTGGACCGCACGGTTTCGATGTTGCGGCCCCGCTGTAACGCGCTTTCAGCGTCGGTGTATTCCTTCATCCCGCGCTCGTAGTTCTTCGGCGCCAGCAGTTCTGCATTAGCCGCGTCAGCTGCGGCCCTGGCCGCATCGGCATCTTTGAAAAATGTCGCACGGAGTTCGTTTTGTGCGAAAGCGAAAGTCGTGCTGAGAAGCAGTAGTCCAAGCAGGGTCAGCTTGGCGAGCCGGGTTGTAACAACCATGGAGTCGATCCTCGAAATTATACAGGGCGTGCTTTGCCGGGAGCCGGCAGGCTTGCGCGCATTTTACATAGGGTAGGACCACAAATGTCGGTCCGAGGTCCCGAAAAGCCGGGAATTCTACGCCTAATTGTCGGGTTTTCGCACATTATTTTTGCCGCCGAGTGCGAAATTCGGCCAATTTCGGGCTCGGGTCGGGAAATTGTGCTGTGGCTCACAGATACAAAGCCCCGCCAGCGCTAGTCTTGCCACATGTCCGTTAAGTACTACACGCAGTTCGTTCTTACCGATGCTGACTATCGTGACGGCAATGAGTTCTGCGGCGTTGTTGAGCTGAGCCAGCCAATGGAGCAGAACTCCGACGAACGTGACATCGAGGCAATTCTGGCCCGCAATTTTGACCTGCAGCGAAACGCTGTGAAACTGGTCAGCTGGTCGAGACTGCACTAACACCTCTGGCGTTAAAGTTATTTCCCCCTGACTCTCCCGGCTTCGGCCGGGATTTTTTTGTGCGATATTTATGCGACAATGCGTGCCCTTCCAGACAGCAGCAGCTCCATAAAAACCGGCATGAGCAGTGACGAAAAAAGATTCCGTGGTATCCCGATCGTAGAAAGCGGTCAGAAGTACGAGACCGACGCGGGTTTCGCCGCCATCAAGAATGGTGTCAAGCAGCGTCGCGACTCGGCGCCGCTGGTGCGTGGCGACAAGCCGCGCTGGCTGCGTGCAAAAATGCCGTCCGGTTCCGGTTACTCGAATACGCGGGGCATCGTGCATGAGCACAAGCTCAGCACTGTCTGCGAAGAATCCATGTGCCCGAACATCGGTGAGTGCTGGAATGCCGGCACCGCGACCATCATGGTGCTCGGCTCCGTTTGCACCCGGGCGTGCCGTTTCTGCGCGGTCGATACCGGCAATCCGAAAGGCTGGCTGGATTCCGACGAGCCGCTGAACTGTGCACGGGCAGTGCAGCTAATGGGCCTCGAGTACGTCGTCATTACGTCGGTCGATCGCGATGACCTCGATGACGGTGGCGCCAGTCATTACGCCGCCTGCGTACGCGAAATCAAGCAGCTGAACCCCAATACCGCCGTCGAGGCATTGACGCCGGATTTCAATGGCGTCAAAGAGCACGTGGAACTCGTTGTCGACTCCGGGCTGGAGGTATTCGCCCAGAACGTCGAGACAGTTCGCCGGCTGACGCATCCGGTGCGCGATCCGCGTGCCGGTTACGAGCAGACGCTGGACGTGTTGCGGCATGCCAAAGCCCACAATCCGTCGGTGTTAACCAAGACGAGCCTGATGCTCGGGCTTGGTGAGCGCGACAACGAAATTGTTCAGACCATGCATGATTTGCGTGACGCCAATGTCGACATCCTGACGCTGGGCCAATACCTGCGACCCACCCCGAACCACTTGCCGGTAGAACGTTACGTCACCCCGGCAGAGTTCGATGCATACCGTCGTGAGGGGCTGGAGAAGGGTTTCATCGAAGTCGTCGCAGGACCGATGGTGCGGTCTAGCTACCGCGCCGAACAGGTGCTGCAGAAGAACAACGTCGGCATTGCCATCTAGGATTACAAGCGAAGCAGGGCTCTCATGGCACAGTTTTTTGCAGAATACGGACTCTTTCTCCTCAAGGTCGTTACGATCGTTGCGGGCATCGTCGTGGTCATCATTACAGCCGCGTCTGTCGGACGTCGCGGCCATGACGAGACGCTCGAAGTCGACAATCTGAACGACAAATACAAGAAGCTCGGCGACGCATTACTGGGCGCCGTCTCCAGCAAGAACGATCGCAAGAAAGCGGCCAAGGCGAGCAAGAAAGAAGCGAAAGCAAAAAGCAAGCATCCGACCAACAGGCCACGCAGTTTCGTGATCGATTTTAAAGGCGATCTGAAAGCCAGCGCTGTGCCCTCGTTACGCGAGGAGGTCAACGCGATCCTCGACGTAGCGGGCAGCGACGATGAAGTGATCGTCCGGTTGGAGAATCACGGTGGCGTTGTACACGAGCACGGTTTGGCGGCGTCACAGCTTGCAAGGATTCGTGAGCATGACATTCCGCTGATAGCCTGCGTTGACAAGGTGGCGGCCAGTGGCGGTTACCTGATGGCCTGTGTCGCGTCGCGAGTCTACGTAGCGCCGTTTGCAATCCTCGGGTCGATTGGCGTACTCGCCCAGATCCCGAACTTCAATCGCATGCTGGACACGCACGGTGTGGATTTCGAACAGATTACAGCCGGCAAGCACAAGCGCACGGTCACAATGTTCGGCAAAAACACGGATGAAGATCGCGCCAAGCTCAAGGAGGAGCTCGAAGATGTGCACACGCTGTTCAAGGATGCCGTCGCACGTTACCGGCCCGAGCTGGACCTCGAAAAAGTCGCAACCGGCGAACATTGGTACGGTAAACGTGCGCTCGAGCTTGGTCTTGCCGATGAGATTCTTACCAGCGACGAGCTGCTGAAAACGAAAGCCGCAGAACGCGATCTCTACCACGTCGCGTATAAAATCAAGCAGCCGTTGCAAAAGCGTGTCATCGCCAATATCGACGGCTTGCTTGAGAAAGCGGAGGCGAGTGGCTGGCGCCGGCGCTTCGAGTCGCGGCTGCCGCGCTAGCCTTAAGGAACCCGCGGCCCAGGCGGCGGTCGAAAACGCCAGGTTCAGGCGCAACACAGGCGTTATAATCCTGCCAGACTCCGAGGAGCATTCATGCGGGCGAAATCATATAAAGCACTGATTTTCATAGTTTTCTCGTCGATGATATTGGCGTCATGCGCGACTTCGCCGACGGGTCGCGGCCAGATGATCTGGAAATCAGACGCGGAACTGGAAGCGCAGAGCCAGCGGGCCTTCAACCAGATGAAAGCCAGCATGCCGTTGTCGACAGACCGCAAGAAAATCGATTACGTGGCCTGCGTTGCAGAGGCTGTCGTTAGCGCGCTGGAACCGCCGTACGACCAAATGCAGTGGGACCTGGCTGTTTTTGAGAGTGAGTCTGTAAACGCATTCGCAATGCCAGGCGGCAAGATCGGCGTGTTCACGGGCATCCTCGAAGTCACGGAAAACCAGCACCAGCTGGCGACCGTTATCGGGCACGAGATTGCGCACGTGACCGCACGGCATTCCAATGAACGGGCTTCACGTTCGTCGCTGACCGGCGTTGGCATTAACGTGGCCGCGATTATATTGGGCGGTGGTCATAGAGGTGCTACGTACACGGCGCAGCAGGCGCTCAACGCGGGCGCAGCGGTCGGTATTTCGTTGCCACACACGCGTAGCCAGGAGAGCGAGGCTGACATCATCGGTCTCGAATACATGGCCAAGGCGGGCTTCGACCCGCGAGAGTCGGTGCCTTTGTGGCGACGTATGGACGCATCGTCGGACAAAGCACCTGCAGAGTTTCTATCAACGCACCCCGCCAACGAGACGCGCATTGAAAACCTGGTGTCGGAGTGGCAAAAGACGCTGCCGCTTTACAATGCGGCCGTCGCTGAAGGCCGAGAACCAACCTGTACAAAAGAATAGATATAGCTATCGTCTTACGCCGCAGCGTCGCACTGTTGCCGCTGCTGGCGCTCGGTGGCTGCGCCACCGTCGATGGTCTTCTGGGCAAGGTTCTTAAGGGTCGCACGCCCGTCGCCCTCGAGGCGCGCCCGGTGGAGGATCCGCTTCCCGCGAACGAATTTGTGCTGCAGTCTGCCGCGCAGTCCGTCATCGGCGAGCCGCAAGCTGTATTCGCGCGAGACGAAGACACGTTTTCCGATTTTGCGCGCGAGTATGGACTCGGCTACGACGAACTTGTCTCGGCCAATCCCGGCATCGATCCCTGGTTGCCCGGTGAAAATACGCCCGTGATACTGCCAACGCAGTACGTGCTGCCGGATGTGCCGCGACAGGGCCTGGTGTTGAACATCGCCAGCAAACGGCTCTTCTATTTTCCGGAAGCGGCCGACGGGGAGCCGCAGCGCGTGCTGACCTATCCGATCGGGATCGGCCGTGTTGGTTGGGAGACGCCGTTAGGCGCTGCATCCGTGATCTCGAAAGCGCGCAATCCACAATGGTGGGTGCCGTCGTCAGTACGAACCGAGCACGCGGCGATGGGCGATCCATTGCCTGCCATCGTGCCGCCGGGGCCTGACAATCCGCTGGGCACCCGCGTGCTCAAGCTTGATATGCCGGGCTACCTGATACATGGGACGAATCAGCCTTATGGCGTCGGCATGCGTGTCAGCCACGGTTGCGTACGCCTGTATCCGGAAAACATCGAGTTTCTTTATGAGCTTGTCGACGTTGGCGAGTCGGTGATGATTATCAATGAGCCGTACCTGGCCGGCCGCCAGAATGGTGAGCTTTATTTCGAGGCACACGCGCCGCTCGAGGATGACACCGTGGCTCCCGAAGAACGCCTGCAGGCCCTGTTCGACGCGCAGGCCGACGGCTCCGGCCGGACTATGAATGCGCACCTCGAAGGGCACATCAAAGCGCTGGCCGAGCAACCGCGCGGCGTGCCGATTCGAGTGGCAATGTACGATGCGAATGAGGTCATGGCGCGGGTGCGTGTGGTGCACAACACGGTGACAGCGGACCCGGATGAACCGACGCTGCTGGAAGTGCGCGAAATGATGAATGCCGCGGGCGACAAGGACACTTCACTGTGAGCGAGTGGCTGGACCTGATGATCGATGAGGTTGCTCGCAAGCAGCGCGAACAAACTGCGGCAAAAGAAGAACTCAAGCGCCGGGCCGAGCCGGACAAACTGCCGCGCGCCACCGCCGGCGAAACCTGCTCAGTCGAAGTAAGTCATGAATTCCTGGGGAATGTTCCGGGCGGTCGATGGCCGCTCGTTGCCAACCGGCAACGGCCGCGAGTTGTAGGTGTTCCAGAACAGGTAGTGGCCGCCGTCATAGTCCGCCGCTGTGAGGTCGTGCACCATTGCCGCCATGGCTTTTCCCGTGTACGTGGACTCGATGTCCAGCCCCAGGGACTGCTTTGCGAGCGCGACCGCCCCGTCCGTGACGCTGTCGGTGACGGCATAGCCGCCGGCAAAAAAATCATCGCGCCACTGCAGCCGCACACGACTGCCAAGATCGGCAGGAATCGATGCGTCGTAGCGATGCAGCAGCATTGCCGTTTTTCGCATCAGCCGAGCGAAAGCGGCCGGACTCGCGAAACGTTCGTCGACAACGCGCACCGCGTGTAATTCGGTTGGCAGTTCGGCCAGGGCGAGACCGAGTGCCAGTCCGACGCAGCTGCCCATCGTGCCATTGGCGACATAGATCCGTTGCGGCGCTACAGCAACTCCCGCCAACACCTGGTGGGCGAGTTCCAAACCGGCATTAACAAATCCGACTGCACCGAGCCAGCTTGAACCGCCCATCGGGATGACCCAGCAGTGACGCCCTTGCAGGTAGCGCCGATACGTCGCCAGCCGATCAACGCTGCCACCCAGTGCGACCAGCTCCGTACCGATATGACGATGCATATTAAGCGTTCGTGGAATTTTTGGCGTCGGCTTCTGCGGCACGAGCAGGCAGCTGCAATCGAAGCCTGAGCGCTGCGCGAGAATGGCGGTGGCGAGCGCGTGGTTCGAACCGACAGCGCCGAACGTTGCGACGCGAGTTGCGTTGCGTTCCTTCGCGCGTTGGAAAATATACTCGAGCTTGCGAATTTTGTTGCCGCCATAACTCGCGCCGCTCACATCATCGCGCTTCACTGAAATGGTCCGGACACCGGATCCGGTATCGAAGCGCAGAGTTTCGACGGGCGTCGGCAGATCGGCGAGCACCATCTTATTCAAGTGAGCGCCTAATCGCGGGTAAGCGGATGCCAGGAAATCCGTCATGCCCACAGATTATCGAAGTGCACCGGGCGGCGCGAATGATTTAGAATGATCGCCAGCTTTCCAGAGTCAACACGGAGACAGATTTGTCGGAAGCAGTTGACCACGGCATCACGGTCACAGAGATCGCCGCGATGGGGCAACCTATCGATGTATCCCCGGAAACCACGGCCGCTTTTGTCGGGCGCGCGCTGCGTGGTCCCGTGAACACACCGGTGCTGGTCAAGAACCTGGCTGAGTACCGACGTTGCTTCGGCGAAATCTGGTCACGCTCAAGCCTCGGGCCGGCAGTGCAGCAGTTCTTCGCGCACGGCGGCAGCAGCCTGTACGTTGTGCGCGTCGCGAACGGTGCGCGAGGTGCCATGCTCTGTTTGCCGGCCGGCGGCTCAGCGCTCGTGCTGCGCGCCGTGGAGCCGGGGTCGACGGAATTCATACGGGCCGCCGTCGACTACGACCGTATCGATGCCAACGACGAGCAGATTTTCAATCTGACCCTGCAGCGCATCAATCCTGTAACGCGACTGATCGAGGACCAGGAGCTGTTGTCAGGTGTCTCTTATAAAGAAGGTGCCGATAACTTTGTTGGCGATGCGCTGCTAACGTCAACGCTCGCGCGTCTGGAGCATCCATACCCGACGCACCGGCCCGAAGCGACGCTGAAAAACGGGGACAAGTTTGAATCCGATTACATCGATCACGTGCAGGCGGGTACCGACGGTGCCGATCTCACGGACTACGATTTGATCGGTTCCCGCAGTGCGGGCACCGGCCTGTTTGCATTGCAGCAAGCAGAGAATTTTGACCTGCTGTATCTGCCGCCACCCGGCAAGGCGAGAGATCTCGGGCCTGCGGCAGTCCTTGCGGCGGAGCGCTACTGTCGCGAGCGCGGCGCGATGCTGGTCATTGATCCGCGCGCCGAGTGGCACACGGCCAGACAGGCGGTGAACGGCGTCAACGAATTAGGCTACAAAAGCGCGAACATGATCGGCTATTTTCCGCGCGTGGACTTACGTGACAGCGACACCGACACGCCGCACGCGGCTGGCGGCGCAATCGCAGGGCTGCTCTGCAAGCATGACCGGACACGGGGCGTCTGGCAGGAACCGGGCAGTCATGGCATGCCGCTGCACCAGCAGCTGCTGCCCGCCGCAGAGATTGACGAGAGCGCCGGGGAATTACTGCAGCGTGCCGGGCTGAACGTGATCTCAAAAGGCCCCGCCGGTCGCGCCCGGCTGTTGGGTGCAGTGACGATGGGGCGTAGCAGCAGCGCGCACCGCGATTTTGCGAGCCTGTCAGTGCAGCGTCTCTGTTTGCGCATTATCAGTGCGGTTGCGGCGGGTACCCGCTGGGCGGTCTTTGAAGCCGACGATGACACGCTTGCGAAGCGCGTGCGCGCGCAGGTCTCCGCGTACTTTATCTGCCTGGCTGAGATGGGCGCGTTCGCCGACGAACGCTTCGTGGTGAAGTGCGACGCCGGCGTTAGTCGCCGTGCTGACAGTGACGCGCATGGCGTGACGATATTGCTGGTATTTCATCCGCTCCAGTCGACGCACCCGATTTCACTGACACTCCACCTGACGCCTGCAGGCTGCCGGGTTGGCAGCACGGCGTTTGCCCCCACGCTTGAGAACTGCGCCTGACGCGACGTCACAGGGGCCGCTTCCGATGAAACTCGACCGCTTGATTCGCATTTCGATTGCCGTTGCCGTCGCGCTGATTTTTATTGTCGCAACGGGCGCTCTGCTGTTTATCTCGGAGTCCGCTTTGAACGTCTGGGACCGTCTCAAAGCGGGACCGCCGGCACTGATGTATGCCTACGTCGCCATCATGCTGTTGCTGGCCGTGACGGCGCTGTGGCTCATCTGGAGACTGGTTGTCCGGCGGAAGATCCAGCCCGTCAAATCGGCCGACTCCAGACCGTTGAAAAAAGAGGAAATCGAGCAGCGCATTCGGGCCGCCTCCGCCAGCGGCGTCGACGTCAGCGCGGCGCAGGCAGAACTGCAGGAATTGGCTGCACGGCAGCAGCACGGTGCGATTCAACTCTGCTTTTTTGGCGAGATCAGCTCTGGCAAAAGTTCACTGATCAAGGCGCTGGTACCCGAGGCTGAAGTCCTGATTGACGTCGTGGGCGGATCGACCGACGACGTTCGCAGCTATCGCTGGCGCAATGCGGCCGGCCACGAGATTCTGTTGACCGATGTTCCCGGTATCGGTGGCGTCGGCGGTGAACTGACCGCCGTGGCCGCCGACGAAGCAAAGCGCTCGCATGTCGTTTTGTTCGTGTGTGACGGCGACCTGACGCGTGCGGAGATCCAGGCGATAGAGGCTCTGCTGGCGTTCGACAAACCGCTGGTACTGGTCCTCAACAAGGCCGATCGTTTTGACGCCGAAGAGCAGGCGGAGCTGATGCAAAAACTGCTGGAGCGTATCGACGCCGTGGGCGGGGAGTTGCAGCGAGATCATGTGGTCGCGGTTACTGCCGGTGGCGAAACCGACGTCATCGAACGGCGGCCTGACGGTGGCGAGATAACGGTCAGGCGCAGCCGACCGGCTGATATTGGTGTTCTCGTCGTTGCGATCAATCGCTTGCTCGAAGGTGACGCCGCGCCGCTCGATCAGCGCCGCGAGCGTGCGGTTTTTCAGATGGCGGCGGCGCGCCTTGCCGAGGCTGAGGCGCGCTACCGTTTGCAACAATCCGAGCAGATCATCAGGAGCTCAACGCGCAAAGCCATCGTAGGCGCACTGGCGGCAATCAGCCCGGGGACCGACATCCTGATTCAGGGCTACATCGGTACCGCGATGACGCGCGACCTGTGCGCGCTGTTTGGCGCCGCGCCGCGCGATCTCGACATTGAAGAGTTCCTGTCGCTGAGCCAGAGCCGTGTTGGTCGAACCCTGCCGTTGTCGCTTGCCGTTGCCGGCAACGGTCTGAAAGCATTTCCCGGCATAGGCACAGTCGCCGGGGGGCTGGTCCATGCCGTCGCGTACGGATTGATCTTCGACGCACTGGGGCGCAGTCTGGTGCTCACATTATCGCGCCACGGCGAGCTGGTACCCGGCACCGCCGCAAAAGAATTCGAGGAAGGTATCAGTGAGCATTTGGAAGCGGGCGCTCGGCGCATTGCCAAAATGGCCCTGGACGAAAGCGGCGACTGACACTCGGTCGGCGGCCGGCGAGGATCATCTGACGCTGGCTCGTGAGAGCCTGCGCGAGCTCATTCAGGATGCGCGGCTGCCCGATGGCGTGCGTGAATCACTCGCGAGTGACTATGCCGCCGTGCAGGGAATGCTCGACAAGCTCGAACACGGACACCTGCACCTGTCGGCGTTTGGCCGCGTCAGTACGGGTAAGTCGTCGCTGCTCAATGCACTGATTGGGGAAGAGCGGTTTTCCGTGAGCCCGGTTCACGGTGAAACGCGGCGCTCCTCCATGCAGGCCTGGGACGAGGCCGAGGCGGGTGGTGTATTTCTGATTGATACGCCGGGCCTGGATGAAGCCGGTGGCGAAGACCGCGAAGACCTGGCGCGGGAAGTCGCCGGTCGATCGGACCTCGTCATGTTCGTGCTGGATAGCGATATCACGGACACCGAACTGGTCGCGCTCAAAGCGGTCTTGTCAATGGGGCGGCCGGTGCTGGTGGTCCTGAACAAGTCTGACCTGTACACGGCGGGAGAGCGCGATGCGCTGCTGCAGTCTATCCGCAGCAAAACACAGGACATGCTCGATAGCCGGCACGTGATTTCAACGGCTGCACAGCCGCGACCGCAGGCCGTGGTCGAAGTTGACGCAGACGGCGGTGAGACTGCGACGTCGCGCGCACGCGCGCCGGATGTCGCCCAGCTGCGACTCAGGCTGTGGGAGATCCTCGAGTCGGAAGGCAAAACTTTGTCGGCACTCAATGCCAGCCTGTTTGCCGCGGACTTGTCGGATCAGGTCGGGCGCCGCATCTTGAGCGCGCGCGCCGAGCTGGGTGAGAAACTCGTGCGCACGTATTGCGTGGCGAAAGGCATCGCCGTTGCATTCAATCCCGTGCCAGTTGCCGACCTGTTTGCCGCCGCCTTCATCGATGTCGGCATGGTCGTGCACCTGTCGAGCGTGTATGGCTTGCCCCTGAATCGCAGCGAGGCCGGTTCGATCGTGCGCGTCATCGTCGCCGAGTCGGCCGCACTGATGGGCACAGTCTGGGCGCTGCACTTTGTCTCGAGCGCATTGAAAGTGGGGACGATTGGTCTGTCGACTATTCTGACGGCCGGCGCGCAGGGCGCGATCGCCTACTACAGCACCTATCTTGTGGGCCGCGCGGCGGCTGAGTACCTGGCGAAAGGTAAATCGTGGGGTGACGGTGGCCCGAAGCAGGTGGTGAAGCAGATTCTCGATTCGCTGGATCGCGATACGGTACTGCGTGATGCCAAGCGCGAGATCCAGGCTCGCCTCGGCATGAGCTGAGACATTTTCTATGGATAAAGACGCACGCCTGCGACGCCTGTGGGAGACCATTCTGGATATCCCGCCGGGCAGCGTGGCCAATTATGGGCAGATCGCTGAAATTGCCGGCATCCCGCGCGGGGCACGCATGACCGCCTACGCGTTACGCGTTGCGCCGAAAGACCTCGACCTGCCCTGGCATCGTGTGATTCAGGCATCGGGCAAAAGCGCTTTCGATCCCGACAGTCGACATTTCAAGCTGCAGCGCAAAAGACTCACTGCCGAAGGCGTCGTCATGCTTAATGGCAAAGTGGACATGAGCAAGTATCGCTGGGAGCCTGGGCTGGATGAACTGTTGTGGAAACCGTCCGACGCGTGGGATGAAAATTGAACGATCTGAACTTAAGAGGTGCAGGACTGATATGACTACGGTCATTTTTTCCCATGGCCAGGAAAGCGGCCCCTGGGGGACTAAAATCCGCGCAATGGCGGAGCTCGTCAGGAGCCTGGGCTGCACGGCAGACAGTATCGACTACCAGGGCATAGCCGATCCGGGCGAGCGCGTCGCCAAACTGGTGCGCGAATGTGCGGATATTGAGGATCGATTGATCCTGGTTGGCTCCAGCATGGGAGGTCACGTGGCCACCGCAGCCGCCGGCGAACTCGGTGCGGCGGGCCTGTTTGTGCTGGCACCCGCTTATTATATGGCCGGATACGAGGCGCTGACCCCCGCTCCGCCAGATCTGCCGATTTGCATTGTGCATGGCTGGCATGATGATATTGTGCCCGCAGAAAACAGCATTCGTTTCGCAGGGAACTGTAGTGCGACACTGCATTTGGTTGACGGTGACCACCGGCTTACGGCGAATATCGCCGAAATCAACGAATATTTGAGATTTTTCATAGAAAGAACGTCCGAATCGTTCGGATAATTTTGGAGGAAATAATGAAGCAGTTACTGGTATTGATAATGACACTTACGCTGTTTGCGTGTGGTGGCGATAAGTCGGGCAGTACGATGGAAGACGCGGCTAACGCGGCAAAAAAAGCCTCGAGTGACGCGATGGAAGCAACTGGCGACGCCATGGACAAGGCCAAAGACGCAGCGGGCGCGGTTGCTGATGACGCAATGGAAGCGGCTGAGGGTGCAGTGGATGGCGCCAAAGAAATGGCTGGCGACGCCAAAGAAATGGCGGGTGACGCGATGGAAGGTGCCAAAGAGATGGCAGGCGCCGCAATGGAAGGCGCGATGGAAAAAGCGGGCTCCGTTGAAGACATGCTGATGGAAAAGAAAGAGGAACTGGATGGCGCGCTCGACGACGCCATGAAGAAAGACTGATCGAATTGAGCGGACCGCCGGCCATCACAGGCCGGCGGTTCGCCTCTCTAAACGGTCTATAGCACACCGCTGTCTAATTCAAGCGGGCCGCTGCTGCCGTTTCCGGTAGAATTCTGCGCCATGAATATCGTTGGTTTCATTACGCGCCCGATCTACCGGCTGACCGGCAAAGTGTTTTCGTTGTGGGCGCGCCCAGCGGTGCTGCCCGAAACGCCTGCCGAACTCATTACCGATAGTAACGCCGCCATTTGCTACGTGATGGAGACGGGTGGCCTTGCCGATCTGCTTGCGCTTGAACGAGCTTGCGCAACCCACGGACTACCGTCACCGACTGAACCCCTGGAATTCTGCGGCTCCCACGAGGATGGCCGTGTCGTCGTATTGCGGAGCATGGAGGGGTTCTTCGTCAGGCGCCCGCGCAAGACCGGATCGCAGCGTCTCAAGCGCCTGGTCGAGGCCGCGGAACACGGCGACCAGGAGCTATTGCTGATACCCGTTGCTATCTATTGGGGCAGGGCACCCGATAAGGAACGCTCGCTGCTGCAGCTGCTGTTTTCAGAGAACTGGGATGTCGTGGGCCGCACGCGCAAATTCTTTTCGACGCTGTTCCTGGGACGCGACACGCTGCTGCGTTATAGCGATGCACTGCCGCTGCGCGCCATTAATCTGGACGGACAGGAATCCAGCGTCGCTTATCGCAAGGTATCGCGAATCCTGCGCGTGCACTTTCGCAAGCGTCGCGTTGCCACGGTTGGCCCTGATCTGTCCCATCGACGGACGTTGATCAACCAGGTGCTGCGAGACCCTGCGGTGCGCAAGGCCATCAAGGATGAGGCGGGGGATGACTATCGCAAAGAGGAAGTTGCGCGGCGCAAGGCGGAGAAGTACGCGTTCGAAATTGCTGCGGATATTTCCTACCCGACAATTCGTGTCATTGAGCGCTTGCTGAAATGGCTTTGGCATCGCATATACGACGGTATCGAACTCAATCACATTGATCGCTTGCAGGCCGTTGCCAGTGAGAAAGAGATGATCTACGTGCCCTGCCACCGTAGCCATTTCGACTACCTGCTGCTTGGCTACGTCATGTACGAGGAAGGGCTGCACCTGCCGCACGTGGCGGCTGGCATCAACCTCAATATGCCCGTCGTCGGCGGCATCCTGCGTCGCGGTGGCGCATTTTTCCTGCGTCGCAGCTTCAAAGGGAATCGCTTGTATGCGACCGTTTTCGATACGTACCTGAACCAGATTCTGCAGCGCGGGCACTCGATCGAGTACTTTGTCGAGGGTGGCCGCAGTCGCACGGGTCGCCTGCTGGCGCCGAAGGGCGGCATGCTGGCGATGACGATCAATGCGTATGTCAAAAACCCGAAGCGCCCGATTGTGTTTGTGCCGGTTTATTTTGGCTACGAAAAGCTGATCGAGGGCGATTCATTCATCAGCGAGATGGGTGGCGCGGTAAAGAAAAAAGAGTCGCTGGGCGGATTGATTCGCTCGGTCAAGTCCTTGCGCGAGCATTTCGGCAAGGTCTATGTCAACGTCGCCGAACCGATCGAGCTGGAACCGGTGCTTGATCGTTTGCAGCCGACCTGGCGCGACTATGAGCCGAAAAATGGCGAACGGCCGCAGTGGCTTGCGAACGCCGTCGATGACATCGGCGGCCAAATCATGCGTGGCATCAATTCGGCAGCCGCTGTCACGCCAATCAGCCTGCTGGCCTACGTGCTGCTGGCGACGCCCAAGCAAAAGATCGGCGCGGATGAATTGCGCCGGCAACTGCAGATCACCCTGGATCTGCTGCGGCACTTCAGGTACTCGGATTCGGTGACGGTGCCGGACTGGAGCCCTGACCAGATCATCGAGCATGGCGAGCAGCTCGACGTCATCAGCCGCACGACGCACCCGATGGGTGAAGTCATACACATGGCGGAACGCACCGCCGTGCTGATGACTTATTTTCGCAACAATATTCTGCACCTGCTGGCGCTGCCGGCGTCGATCGCGTGCTGCTTCATCCAGGGGCGACAGCTGCCGCACGTCGAGCTGCAGCGGTTAATGCGGCTGATTTACCCGTTCATGCAGAAAGAGTTGAACCTCAAGTGGCGGCTTGCCGATATTGACGAGGTGACAACCGCTGCGATCAGGTCATTAGTCGATCTCGATATTCTGACCTACGGTGAGACTGAAGCAATGCTGGTGCGCCCGCCGTCGGGATCGGAGAAGGCGTTTCAGTTGCTCATGCTGGGGCAGTCAATGGTGCCCATGATCCAGCGTTTCTACCTGGCGATAGCGATACTGGTGAGCCACGGTTCAGCAACGCTGTCGCGGAGCCGTCTCGAGACCCTGTGCCAGCAAAGTGCCGAGCGGCTGTCGATGATTTACGGTTTGCATTCGCCCGACTTCTTCAACAAAACGCTGTTTCATGATTTTATTCGCACACTGCAGGATCAGGGTGTCTTGCGTCGAAATGCCGACGGCGTCCTCGAGTATGATGACGACATCAAGAGCATAGGTGCGGATGCGCGCCTGGTACTGGGTGAAGAGATTCGTCACAGCATCCTGTCGTTGACAGTGGCGGAGCATAGCTAGCGAGTGTCGTCATGAAGGCCGTTTCGTTTTACCGTTTTTTTGATCTCAAAGAGCCGCAGGCATTTCGGGATGACCTGCAGGCGCGCTGCGAACAGCTCGGCCTGCTCGGGACCATCCTGATCGCCAGTGAAGGATTCAACGGTACGGTAGCCGGCAGCGAAGCGGCGGTGCTTGTCGCTGTTTGCGTGGCTGCGCGAGCGTGCCGCATTAAGTGGTGAACTTGACGCGCGCTGGACTGACGTTGACGAGGCGCCGTTTCGGCGCCTGCGAGTCAAGGTCAAGAAAGAGATTGTCACGCTGGGTCGACCCGATATCCTCCCGCACCAGCGTACCGGTCAGCACGTGCCGCCGGCAAAGTGGAACGAATTGCTGCAGGATCCGGACGTCCTGGTGATCGATACCCGCAACCACTACGAAATTGAAGTCGGCACGTTTCCGGGCGCCATCGATCCTGGTAACGACAGCTTTCGTGAATTCCCGGACTTCGCGCGCGAACTCGCACAGACGTCGAAGGGGCGACCACTCGCCATGTTTTGTACCGGCGGCATTCGCTGCGAGAAGGCCACCGCATTAATGCTCGAACTGGGCTTCGACGAGGTCTATCACCTGCAGGGAGGCATCCTGAACTACCTGCAGACGGTGCCAGCCGAAGACAATCGCTGGAACGGCGAGTGTTTCGTTTTCGATACGCGTGTCGCCGTGGACCGGGATCTGACCGAGGGCGGTTACGTGCAATGTCATGCCTGCCGCCGGCCGCTGAGCGTCGCCGACCTCAAGTCACCGGACTATCGCGAGGGTGTGTCGTGCCCGCAGTGCATCGATGAGACGGATGACGATCGGCGTGCGCGTCTCGAGGAGCGACGCCGCCAGGTGGCACTGGCGGCGATGCGTGGTGACGTGCATATTGGCCCGAAAACCCCGCCCGGTTCCTTGCACCCTTTGCCCGAAGAGTCTAAAAAGGGTCTGTGAATCATCGCACTACAAGTCAAACCAGCTCGCCAGCCGTGACGGTTAGCGTCTTCGGCATGGTGTTGGCGCTGTGCCTGAATTTGGCAATATTGCCCTGCGCCATGGCGCTAGGCATAGATGATCAGGCGTGTCCGCACAGCCCGGTCGCAGAGCACGGTGCAATGGACGAGCATCATGGGCACAGCACCGGGCACGCTGACGAAGGTGTCGGCCAGTCTCATTCGGACTGTATGTCGACCGGCGCGTCATGTTGTGATCTGGCCGTGGCCAGCGCTGATTCACGCTGGGCCCAGGTCAAGGTCAAAGCAAGCTTTGATGACGAGCCATGGCTGGTCTCAATCACTGCCAATCCTCCGCAGCCGGTCACGAGTTATGCACTCGTCGCTGCCGTCGACCCACCGGATCCACCCGGCACTTCGGTGCCTCGGCACGTTCTATTCTGCGTCTACCTGGATTAGCCAACCTCCCGCTGTAAACCGTTCTTTTTCTGGTTTGTCATGTAGGGGTTGGATTGATGTTCATGAATTGCGGGCGCTCGCCCGAACTTAATATTGCACGCCATGCTGTCGGGCGTTCGAAAATCATATTCTTGCTGCTTGTCACTGGCGTGCTGCTCGCAGTCGATGCAGCAGCGCAGCAAAGCAGTTGTCCTGACGCTGGCAGAGGCCGAGGACCTGGCGCTTGTCGCCGAGCCCGGGCAGCAAGCCATGCAGGCAAAAGCCGCCGCGCTTGAAGCGCGCGCGGTGGTTGCCGGCGAATTGCCCGACCCGATGCTGCGTCTCGGAATTAATAATTTCCCGGTCGAATCCGGTGGTTTTCGCACCGAAGGCATGACGAATGCGGCCATTGGCCTGCGCCAGGCATTTCCGGCCGGCAAGACGCGCGTGGTCAGTGCCCGACAGTTTGATCTGCTCGCCGCCGAGATGAACGAAAATGCCGACGCGCGAGGCCGTAATGTTGTAACCGCCGTGCGGAGTGCGTGGCTGGATCGCTTTTACTGGGAGCAGGCTCACAAGCTGGTGGCCGAGTCGCGACCCTTCTTTGCTGACCTGGCGGCGGTTACGCGCTCCCTTTACGCAGTGGGCCGAAAAAGTCAGCAAGACGTGCTGCGCGCCGAGCTCGAACTGAGTCGCCTCGAGGATCGGCTGATCGACATCGAACGGCAACGCTCGCGTGCACAAGCAGCACTTGGCGAGTGGGTCGGTAGTGATGCGGCGCGACCGGTGGCGCCCAAGCTGCCTGGCTGGGGCCAGATACCCGAGCTCGAGTCCATGCAGGCCATGCTGCCGGAGCATCCCGTATTGCGGGCGGCAGACTCACAAATCGAAGCAAGGGGCGCCGGCGTTGAGCTTGCGAACGAGCGATCGAAGCCGGGCTGGGCACTGGATCTCGGCTACAGTTATCGCGAGGGTATGTTGCCTTCCGGTCAGCCACGTTCGGACTTCGTGAGTCTCGGCGTTACGGTTGATCTGCCGTTTTTCAGGAAGAAGTCCGTCGACAGCACGTTGTCCGCGGCATTACAGGAACGCAGTGCGGCAAAGTCTGTTCGCGAGCAAACGTGGCGTTCCCTGCAAAGCCAGCTGGCCGCCGAGCACGCCCGCTGGCATGACCTGACGCGCCGCCTGGCTTTGTACGACACGCGAATCCTTGGTCAGGCCAAAGACAACGCCGAAGCCTCGATGCTGGCGTATCAGAGTGACCGGGGTGATTTCGCTGACGTCATGCGCGCTTATATCGACGATTTGAATACCCGTATTGAACACATTCGCCTGCAGGTCGAGCGCGCGCAGAGCTACGCGTTGCTCGCCAACCTCGGAGGGCTTCCCCGATGAAGAAAATTACCTTTGTTATCGGTGCGATCGTTATTGCGGTCGCTCTCGGCATCCTGATTGGTCGCTCCACGAGCTCGACAACAGACGCATCGACCGAGCCAGCCGCTGGTGGTGCTCGCGAAGTGCTGTATTGGGTCGCACCCATGGATGCCAATTACCGTCGTGAGGAACCGGGCAAGTCGCCGATGGGCATGGACCTGGTGCCGGTGTACGCGGACGAGGTCGATGGTCAGCCCGGGGTGGTCGCGATTGACGCCACGATCGTCAATAACCTCGGCGTACGCACGGCCAAAGCCCAGCGTGGCGAGCTGTCGCAGCGCATAGAGACGGTGGGTTACGTTGCCTACGACGAGGACACGGTGCAACACGTGCATACGCGCGTCGACGGCTGGATCGAGAAACTGGCGACCAAGGCCACCGGCGACACGGTCGAGAAAGGGCAGCTGTTGTTCGAACTGTATTCGCCGACGCTCGTCAATGCGCAGGAGGAGTACCTCATTGCGCGGCGTAGCAGCAACACGCTGTTGTTGAAAGCGTCAAAAGAGCGCCTTGCGGCACTCGGCGTAACGGCCACGGAGATCGCTCGACTGGACAAGGAACGCACCGTCCGGCAGCGCGTCCGTGTGTATGCCGAGGTGGACGGTGTGATCACACATCTTGGCGTCCGCGAGGGTATTTTCGTGACACCGGCCACCGAGATCATGTCCGTCGCAAAACTCGACAAGGTCTGGGTATTGGCCGAGGTTTTCGAGCGGCAGGCGGCATGGGTCAAACCGGGTCAAAGCGCGATGGTCGAACTCGACTACCTGCCCGGCAAGATGTGGCACGGCGAAGTTGACTACGTGTACCCGGCACTCGACCCAAAAACCCGCACGCTCAAAGTTCGCTTACGCTTCGACAACGCGGCAGAAACACTGCGGCCCAACATGTTCGCGCGCGTCACGATCCAGGGCGACGGCTTCGGTGAGGTTGTGCACGTGCCGCGGGAGGCGCTCATTCGCGGCGGTTCCGTGAATCGCGTGGTGCTGGCACTCGGCGACGGTCGTTTCCGGGCCCAGCCGGTGCAGGTTGGTATCGAGTCGGGTGATCGCGTTGCGATTCGCAAGGGCGTTGCGGCCGGCGATCTGGTGGTGGTTTCCGCACAGTTCCTGATCGACTCCGAGTCGAACATCGGCTCCGCCCTGGCGCGGATGCAGGGCACTGCCGACGCGGTGTCGGACAAACCGGCAGCGAAAGATCCCGTGGAGGAACCGATGGATCACAGCCAGCACCAAATGAGGACCGACTGATGATTGCCGGACTTATTCGCTGGTCGATAGAGAATCGCTTCCTGGTCTTGATCGCAACCGGATTCCTCGTCGCCGGGGGCGTGTACTCGGTGAAACAAACACCGGTTGATGCGCTGCCCGACCTCTCCGACGTGCAGGTCATTATCAAGACGTCGTTTCCCGGGCAAGCACCGCAGGTCGTGGAAGACCAGGTCACCTACCCGCTGACCACGGCCATGCTGTCAGTGCCAAAAGCGGTAACGGTGCGCGGTTACTCCTTCTTCGGCGACTCGTTTGTCTACGTCATTTTCGAGGATGGGACGGACCTGTACTGGGCGCGATCACGCGTCCTCGAGTACCTGAGCCAGGTGGCCTCACGACTGCCGGACAATGCCAAACCGGCGCTGGGACCGGATGCCACGGGCGTGGGCTGGGTGTTTGAGTACGCGTTGGTTGACCGCACTGGACAGCACGACCTGGCGGAGCTGCGGAGTCTGCAGGACTGGTTCTTAAAGTATGAGCTGCAGACCGTACCGGGCGTGGCCGAAGTGGCGACGATCGGCGGCATGGTGCGCCAGTACCAGGTGGTTGTGGATCCGGACAAGCTGCGGGCGTTTGGCATTCCGCTGTCGAAACTCAAGATGGCTATTCAGCAAGGCAACCAGGAAACCGGCGGTTCGGTCATTGAGATGGGTGAGGCCGAGTACATGGTGCGCGCCAGCGGCTACCTGGAGAACCTCGACGATCTGCGCGACATTCCGCTGGGTGTCAACGAGCAGGGCACGCCGCTGGTGTTAGCGGACGTTGCCGACATTCGCTTGGGTCCTCAAATGCGCCGCGGTATTGCCGAGCTCAACGGCGAAGGTGAGGTCGTCGGTGGCGTGATCGTCATGCGCTGGGGCGAGAATGCGCTGCAAACAATCAACGCCGTTAAAGTTCGACTCGCGGAGCTGCAGCGCAGCCTTCCCGATGGCGTCGAAATTGTCACCACCTACGATCGATCGGATTTGATCGAGCGTGCCGTTGCAACGCTCAAGGGCAAGCTCGTGGAAGAGTTCATCGTGGTGGCACTGGTGTGCGCGGTATTCCTTTTCCACCTGCGATCGTCGGCCGTAATAATTTTCAGTTTACCCGTGGGAATCCTGGCCGCTTTCATCGTCATGCATTTGCAGGGCATCAATGCCAACATCATGTCGTTGGGTGGCATCGCGATCGCAATCGGTGCGATGGTGGACGCCGCCATCGTAATGATCGAAAACGTCCATAAGCACATCGAAAAAGAACCGCTAACGGACGAAAACCGCTGGCGCATCATCGGCGATGCGGCGACCGAGGTGGGTCCGCCATTGTTCTTCTCGCTGCTGATCATCACGCTGAGCTTTCTGCCGGTGTTTACGCTCGAGGCACAGGAAGGCCGACTGTTCGCGCCGCTTGCCTTCACAAAGACCTACGCGATGGCAGCCGCAGCCGGGCTGTCCATCACGCTGGTGCCGGTGCTGATGGGCTATTTCATTCGCGGCAAAGTGACGCCCGAGCACAAGAATCCCATCAATCGCGTACTCGTCGGCGCGTACCGGCCAGTCATTCATGCAGTGATTCGTTTTCCGAAAGGGACGCTGGCACTGGCGGGTATTGTCCTTTTGATCGGCCTGTGGCCGGCGACACAGCTCGGTTCGGAGTTCATGCCGCCGCTCGACGAAGGCGACCTGATGTACATGCCGACCACCTACCCGGGCGTGTCGATCGACAAGGCGCGCGAGATCCTGCAAAGCACGGACAAAATGATCATGGCCGTGCCGGAAGTGAAGCGCGTCTTTGGCAAGATCGGACGCGCCGAGACCGCCACCGATCCGGCGCCGCTCACAATGATCGAGACCGTGATCCAGCTAAAACCTCGCGAGGAGTGGCGCGCGGGCATGACGCCGGAGGGACTGCGCGCCGAGCTTGATCGTGTCGTTCAGTACACCGGTCTTACCAATGCCTGGGTGATGCCCATCAAGACCCGCATCGATATGCTTGCGACCGGCATCAAGACGCCGGTCGGCATCAAGGTGGCCGGGCCGGACCTCAAAGTGATTGAGCGCATCGGCCAGGATCTCGAGCGCGTGCTCGCCGATGTCGACGGTACCGCCTCGGTGTATTCCGAGCGTGTCGCCGGTGGCCGCTACGTGGATGTCGACATTGATCGTAAACGCGCCTCGCGCTTTGGCCTGAACATCAACGACGTGCACGACGTTGTTCGTTCGGCAGTTGGCGGCATGAACGTAACGCAAACGGTGGAGGGACTTGAACGTTACCCGGTCAACGTTCGCTACCCGCAGCGAGTGCGCGACTCGGTGGAACAACTGAGACTGTTGCCTATCGTGACGCCGCACGGTGCACGCATCGCGTTGGCTGATGTCGCCGACGTGACGGTGGTCGATGGACCGCCCGCGATCAAGAGCGAGAACGCTCGACTAAACGGCTGGACCTACGTCGATATCACCGGGCGGGATCTTGGCTCGTACGTCGCCGAGGCTCAGCAAGTGGTCACGGACGCTGTTCCGCTGCCGGCCGGCTATTCGCTGGCCTGGTCCGGCCAGTACGAGTACATGGTGCGGGCGAAGGAGCGATTGTCCATCGTCGGTCCGGTGACGCTCGCAATTATTGTCCTGCTCCTGTATCTCAGCTTCCGCCGCTTCGCGGAGGTTGCGATCATTATCGGCACGCTGCCGATGGCCCTGATCGGCGGGCTCTGGTTGCTCTACCTGCTTGGCTACGACCTCTCGGTTGCCGTGGGTGTCGGATTCATAGCGCTGGCAGGCGTTGCCGTCGAAATCGGCGTCATCATGCTGGTGTATCTGAATCAGGCCATTCGAGAGCACATGGCGACGGCGAAGTCCGAAGGACGTGCGCTTACCAGGGCCGATGTCGAGCAGGCGGTTATCGACGGCGCGCTACTGCGTGTGCGGCCGATCATGATGACGGTTGCGGCCATCATCGCCGGTCTGCTGCCAATCATGCTGGGTGGTGGCACCGGGTCGGAGGTCATGCGACGCATCGCAGCACCAATGGTTGGTGGCATGGTCAGTGCGACCGTTCTGACCTTGATTGTGATTCCGGCGCTGTTTCTGTTGTGGCGTGTGCGGAGCAATGCGCCTCCGGCTACACCGTAGAGACTTGCTACGCGTCGAGATCGGGAATCAAGTCGCTTTCGATCACGTTGATCATGTCTTTCAACAGCAGCTTGCGTTTTTTCAGTCGGCGAATGCGCAATTGATCGACCATCGGGTCTTCCTGCAGGCGGTCGATCAGGTAGTCGAGGTCCCGATGGCTGACGCGTAATTCGCGCAATCGCTCCAGCTGTTTGAAGGATTCGGTATCGACTTTTTCGGTCATACAAATATGCTACTCGCTGTTGGGTAGCAAGGCCAACCAATCCCGATCGTGTGCGCCAATGACGAAAAAGTGTGGATTCAGAATGTTCTCTTTTTCGTTATATGTCATGGGGTTACCATCGAGCGTGACGACACTGCCGCCCGCCTGTTCAACCACCGCCTGGGCGGCCGCGGTGTCCCACTCCGACGTGGGGCCAAGGCGCGGATAGAGATCGGCGCCGCCTTCTGCTATTACGCAAAACTTGAGCGAGCTGCCCATGGGTACCATGTCGTGGTCGCCGAGCGCGTCGAGGTAGGCATCGAGGCTTGCGCCACGGTGCGAACGACTGCCGACGACACGCACCGGGTGGGCGCTTGCAGCGGCAACGCGTATTGCTTGCGGCGCTTCACCGCTGATCCGCAGCTCGGCACCCACACCCTCGCAGCCAACGTAGGTTTTGTCCTGCACCGGCACGTGCACGACGCCGAATACCGGACGATGTCCCTCTATGAACGCGATGTTGACGGTAAATTCGCCGTTGCGATTGACGAACTCCTTGGTGCCGTCGAGCGGATCGATCAGCCAGTATCGTGGCCACTGGCCGCGCTCGGCGAAGCCGGGCAGACCGGCCTCTTCGGAAATCACCGGGATGCCGGGCGTCAGGTGTGCAAGGCCGGCAGCGATGCAGCGGTGCGCAGCGAGATCGGCTTGCGTCAGCGGCGATTCATCAACTTTGCTTTGCACGTCGAAATCGGTCGAGTACACTTCGAGGATCGCGCGACCCGCATCCTCGGCGAGTGCCACAATGGGTTCGATCAGCGATTTCAAGTCCATCCGTTTTCCTTGCCGTCAACAGGGCGCGAAGTATATCAGTGAATATGGATCCGCAAACTGCGTTGCAGCGCACCGAGACCTTGATGCTCGACATGGATGGCACGCTGCTCGATCTGGCGTTCGACAACTACATCTGGCGACAATTGGTGCCGGAGCGTTACGCGGAAAAGAACGGTATGACCTTCTCCGCGGCGCGCGATTATCTGTTCGACCAGTACCGTTCCGTGCATGGCGATCTCGAATGGTATTGCCTCGATCACTGGTGCGAACGACTGGATATCGATGTGGTGCAGCTGCATCGCGAGGTCGACCACCGAATCGGCTATCTTCCCGGCGCAACGGATTTCCTGCGCGCGATGCAACAGCGAAAATGCAGGGTACTGCTGGTAACCAATTCGCACCCGGATACGCTGGCGTTAAAGAACGAGGCGACCGGACTCGGGCAATATTTCGACGGCATGTTCAGCTCGCACAACTACGGCCACGCGAAAGAAAGCCAGTCGTTCTGGCGCGCGCTGCAGGAGGATGTCGACTTTGACGTGGAGACGACCTTGTTCGTCGACGACAGTCAGCCGGTGCTGCAAAGTGCGGGTGACTATGGCGTCAAGATGCTGGTGACCGTCACCCGGCCGGATACGACCTTGCCCGTGCGCGATGACACCGAATTTGCCGGCGTCGAATCAGTCGCCGATATGTTGCCCTAGCGCCGCGGCGGCCCGCGCCGTCCGCCACCACCACCCGATCTGCCGCCGGACCGCTGGCCGGGGCGGCCACGCGCGCCTTGCGGCTTTCTCTTGCGCGGTTTGGGTTTGATGATTTCGGGCAGGTCGTCCGGTTCATAGTTGACGACCGGGATCTTGTGGCCAATGTATGCCTCGATTTCGGGTAACGACACCACGTAGGTTTCGCAGCCAAGGCTGATGGCGTCGCCGGCGGCTCCGGCACGCGCCGTCCGACCGATCCGGTGCACGTAGTCTTCCGCATCCTGCGGCAGGTCATAGTTAATGACGTACTGCACATCCGGAATGTGTAGCCCGCGGGAGGCAACGTCGGTACCTATCAGTACCTGTAGCTCACCGCTCTGGAATGCCATCAGCATGCGCAGGCGTTTGTTTTGCGGCACATCACCCGATATGGCTTTGGCATTGATGCCGTTTGCCTCGAGATAATCCTGCACGCGCTCGGCTTCGCGCTTCATGTTCACGAAAATCATGATGCGGCCGGCACCCATCTCGTTCACCAGCCCGATCAGCAGCTGCATCTTGTGTTTGTTGGATGGAAAAAATACTGCCTGGCGTACGCGGTCGGCGGTGACCTTGTCCGGCTCGATACGAATCAGCTCGGGCTCATTCATGTGTTCGTAGGCGAGTTCCATTACGCGCTGCGACAGCGTTGCCGAGAACAGCATGTTGAGACGCTGGTCCGGTGGGGGCAGCTTCCGCAACAGGTAACGAATGTCTTTGATGAAGCCGAGGTCAAACATCCGATCGGCTTCATCAAGAATAGCGACCTGCACCTGGTCGAGTTTGAACACGCCCTGCTTGTAGTAATCGATGATGCGTCCGGGAGTGCCGATGAGCAGGTCGACACCGTTCTGCAGCGTATTGCGCTGCTTCTCGTAGTCGGTACCACCGTACGCCAGGCCAATTTTCAGCCCCGTGTGTTTGCCAAGGGCCTCTGCATCATTGGCGATCTGCACGGCCAGCTCCCGCGTCGGCGCTAGCGCGAACAGCCGCGGCTGACGCTGCCCGCCCGTGTCCTCCCAGGGTGTTTTCAGCAGCCGCTCGAACGCGGCGATCAGGAATGCAGCGGTCTTGCCGGTGCCCGTTTGTGCCTGCCCGGCAACGTCATGCCCCTTGAGCAGTATGGGCAGTGTGCTTGCCTGGATGGGTGTGCAGAACTCGAAACCGGCATCACGAATGCCGGCCTGTACGCTCTCAAGCAGTGGTAGTGAGTCGAACCTGAGGTCGCTCAGATGGTTTTCAGACATAGAATTTAGACCAGAAAATGTGCGTCAAAAGCTTGCAAATTGGCTCGCGAAGCGGTCAAATTGGCGCTAATTCGACGCGACAACCGTCGCACTCGCCAATTTCGCTTTCCATCGATCCAGAAAGAAGCCGGAAAAAGTCGGCGTTAAAGCTGCGACATATTGCCTGATACTTAGGGCAGCGTCATCCGATTTTGCAATGTTTGCCGGGCACGGCGCCTGACGACGGGCAAAACCGCTTTTCATCAACTTAAAATCATTTGGAGGAAGTATCCGGTGAGCGACAATATCGTCCACACGTCGGACGCCACATTCGAGGCCGACGTACTGAATAACGAAAAACCTGTTTTGCTGGATTTCTGGGCAGAATGGTGCGGCCCCTGCAAAATGATCGGGCCGCTGCTCGAGGAAGTTGCGGTTAGCCGCGCGGACAACCTGGCGGTCGTAAAGCTGAATGTCGACGAGAACCCGAACACGGCGCAGAAGTTCGGCATTCGCAGCATTCCAACACTAATGCTTTTCAAGGACGGCGCTGTGCAGGCGCAGAAAATGGGCGCGATGCCAAAGTCGCAACTTGATGAGTTTCTGGACACTAATCTGTGAGAGGGTACTTGGGTACTTCAACTAAAAATCGCCCGAATAAGACGGGCAACAAGAGCAAAAGCAATCCGAATCGTCGGCGACGTCGTCGCCCATCACAAAGCGAATACCCGGATGATGACGGCAATCTCGAAGTAATACCGCCGGAGCAGCTCGAGCAAACCAAGAACATCATGAACCTGACGGAGCTTAAGAGCCGTCCGGCCGCCGCGCTTGTGGAACTGGGCGAAACGCTTGGCGTCGAGAGTCTCGCTCGCTCGCGCAAGCAGGACATGATCTTCTCCATCCTGAAGGCGCATGCGGCCCTCGGTGAAGACATCTACGGCGAGGGCGTTCTGGAGATATTGCAGGACGGCTTTGGCTTCCTGCGCTCATCGGACAGCTCGTATCTGGCCGGTCCGGACGACATATACGTAAGTCCGAGCCAGATTCGTCGATTCAGCCTCAGAACCGGCGATACGGTCTCGGGCCTGATTCGCCCGCCCAAGGAAGGGGAGCGTTACTTTGCGCTGCTCAAGATCGGTGAGATCAACCACGATGCCCCGGCTAACGCGCGCAACAAGGTACTTTTTGAAAACCTGACGCCGCTGTTCCCGAATAAACGCCTGGTACTTGAACAGGGTAACGGCAGCACTGAAGATCTTACCGCTCGCATCATCGATATGGTGGCGCCGATCGGCAAGGGCCAGCGTGGTTTGATCGTATCGCCGCCAAAGGCCGGTAAAACGATGCTGCTGCAGAACATCGCGTCGGCCATCTGTGCGAACAATCCGGAAGTCGATCTTATGGTTCTGCTCATCGATGAGCGGCCAGAAGAGGTGACCGAGATGGAACGTACGGTCCGTGGTGAAGTTGTTTCGTCGACGTTTGACGAGCCGGCCAGTCGCCATGTGCAGGTTGCGGACATGGTTATCGAAAAAGCCAAGCGCCTCGTTGAGCATAAACGTGACGTCGTTATTCTGCTGGACTCGATTACCCGTCTTGCGCGCGCTTACAACACCGTCGTGCCGTCATCGGGCAAAGTGCTGACCGGCGGTGTTGATGCGAACGCGCTGCACCGACCCAAACGCTTTTTCGGCGCGGCTCGTAACATCGAGGAAGGCGGTAGCCTGACAATTCTCGCAACGGCGCTGGTCGACACCGGTTCCAAGATGGACGAAGTGATTTACGAAGAGTTCAAGGGCACCGGCAATATGGAGATCCACCTCGATCGCCGCATTTCCGAGAAGCGCGTGTTCCCTTCGATCAATATCAACCGCTCGGGCACGCGCAAGGAAGAGCTGCTGACATCCCCGGACGAGCTGCAGAAGATGTGGATCCTGAGAAAGGTGCTGCATCCGATGGACGAGCTCGCTGCGATCGAGTTCTTGCTTAACAGGTTGCAGGACACCAAGACCAACGCCAAATTCTTCGAGGCGATGAAACGCTAGGATAGCCGTAAGCCGCGTCCGGCGCGGCGCCCTCCGCAATTTCCGTCGTACAATGGGTCTCCGCGCGACCGGTTTTGCCGGTCGTGACCGTCTAATGATCGAGTACCTGGAGTGCTTCGAAATGGCGGTTTACCTTGACGACAAAAGGTTTGTAAAACAGTTGCTTGGCGGCGACGAGCGGGCCTTTGACCGGTTCTTTGACGAGAATTTTTCGCGTCTTTACCGGTTTGCGTTGACGCGACTGTCCGACGATCCCGATGCGGCGCGGGAAGTTGCGCAAATCACCCTGTCGCACGCCATTCGCAAACTCGATAGCTACCGCGCGGAGTCCGCGCTGTTCACGTGGCTCTGTGCGATCTGTCGCAACAAGACCAGCGACTGGCTGGCCCAGCAGGGCCGCTATCGCGAACACATCGTGCTGACAGAGGACTTCCCGGACGTGCAGGGTGCGGTCGATTCCTACCGGGCGCCCGAGCAGATGAGCCCGGAGCGGCACTACAAGCGCGTCGAGATGTTGCGCCTGATCCAGGTTGCGCTCGACAAGCTGCCGCCGAAGTACGGCGACGTTCTGGAGTGGAAGTACATCGAAGGCTACTCAACCCGGGAAATTTCAAATCGCCTGAACCTTGGCGCGGAAGCGACGCAATCGCTGCTGGCTCGTGCCAAACGTGCGTTTGCCGACGTGTATTCGTCAATGACGGCAGGACTCGAAGAACATGATCGTGAATGGGTGAAGCCATGAGTGACTCGAAGCAGAGCGTTGATCTCAGCGCAGATGATGTGCTCGAACAATTACTGAAGACGGCCACACCGCGGCCGGTGCCCTCGCAGGAAGATGCGGCGATCGCCCGTCAGGCTGTGCGCGCGGAATGGGAAAGCGTCACGCACCGGCGGAAATCTCGCCGTCGTGTGCTCGCCATCGCGATGGCTGCCAGCGTGTTACTCGGCGTGTTCGTTGTGATGAACACACTGCAGACGCCAGCGATCGAAGCGGTTCGCGTTGCGTCGATTGACAAGAGCTTTGGTTCGATTTACCTGCTCGGCGAGTCATCCGAGCTCAAGGAATCGAGCAACCTTCGCAACGTCTTGTCAGGACAGACCATTGTGACCGGTAACGATGCGGGTATGGCGTTAGCCTGGGGCCACGGCGGCTCGTTGCGTGTGGATGGCAATACGCGCGTCGAGTTCACATCCGCGGACGCGATTACCCTGAAGTCCGGTCGCATTTATTTCGATTCCCGACCAGCCATGTTGGCGGGCGTTAATCGTGCGGCAGCCGGCGGGACGTTTGAGATTCGCACTGAACACGGCGTCGTGACGCACGTCGGCACGCAGTTCATGGCGGGTGTCGAGCCGGAGTCGCTCACGGTTAGCGTGCGCGAAGGTAAGGTTGCCATAGAGGGTGAGTTTTATAGCTACGAGGCTGCACCGGGTGAGCAGGTGCAGCTGACAGGCCGGCAGCGGCCGCATGTCCTCTCTGTCAGTCGCCATGGTGACTACTGGGACTGGGTGGCCCGGACATCGCCGCCCGTGAATGTGGATGGCCGGTCACTGCATGAGTTTCTTACCTGGGCCTGCCGCGAAATGGGCCTCGAACTGCAGTACCAGGGCGAGGCCGAACGCGTGGCCCGTCATGACGCGATTTTGAAAGGCACCATCGATACCGCGCCAGCCGACGCGTTGCGACTGCGCCTCGCCAGTGCAGCACTCGCCTGGCGTATCGACGATACCGGAGTGATCTACGTCAGCGAGAATCCATAAAACGATGCGCCGACTGCTGCTGATATTGATGCTGTTTGTCGCTGCGGCCGCGCTGGCCGACGGCCCGGCTGCGCCGTATCTGGGCCGCAAGGTTGCTGAGGTTATCGACACCTTTCGCGAGTCGGGTGAGCCATTTGCTTATAGCACGAACGTCGTCACCGACGATCTGCGCGTCGTCGCTGAGCCTGAGGCTGGCACACCCCTGCAAGTCGTGCGCCAGATTCTGCGCCCGCACGGCCTGACCATCCAGGAGGAGGCAGGCGTGCTCCTGGTCGTGCGCGACGAGCGCGTTGGCCAATTGCCGGATAACGCAGCGGCGAAGGCACAGGCGCGAGCGCGCCCTGACATCGAAACTGTGGTCGTCGCTGCGAGTCGCTATGAAATCTCGCGGGACGTTTCGACGTCGCGATTCTCGCTTGATCAGCGCACCATCCAGAACATGCCGGATGTCGGTGAAGACCCCATTCGTGTGACGCAACGGCTGCCCGGAACCGCCGCCAGCGGTGCCTCCGCCGTGGCGCATTTTCGCGGCGGGGAACAGGGTGAGATTGGCATCATGCTGAATGGCCAGTGGCTGTTCGATCCGTTCCACATGCGCGACTACCAGAGCATCTTCAGCGCCATCGATGCTCGTGCCATCGAAGGCGTTGAGGTCTATACGGGTGGCTTTCCGGTGCGTTACGGCGACCGTATGAGCGGTCTGGTGCTGATGGATTCGCTGGAGCCCGACAAACCTCGCCACACCGAGATCGGCCTCAGCGTTTTCAACACATCATTCCTGTCCGCGGGATCGAACGGCTCGCGCGACTGGTTGTTCTCGGCGCGGCGCGGCAATCTCGACCTCGTCATCAACCCGGAGTTCGGACAGCCGTCCTATTACGACGTGTTCGCTGCCTATGCGTTCGATCTAACACCGAGAGCGCGGCTGTCGGTCAATGCGTTGTTCGCCGATGACCAGGTCAAGCTCGTTCTGGAGACTGATCCGGGAGAGCGTGAGCAGGTAGTCAGCGACACGCGTAACGCGCAATTCTGGCTGCGACTCGATAGTGACTGGTCGGAGACGTTGTCGAGTAGCACGGTGTTATCGCTGGTTGACTATAAGAATCGGCGAGCGGGATCGGCCAACGATCCCGAGAAGCTCGTGGCGGCGGTTCGCGATGATCGCAAGGTCAGTCAATACGCACTGCGGCAGGACTGGGCATGGAGCCCGTCCGAGCGCCATCGCACGCAATGGGGCATCCACATTGCGCAGGGTGAAGCCGACTACAGTTACGACGGTGCGGCTCAATATTTTGGTCTGCAGGCGTTGTACAGGGATCAGCCAGAAAGCCGCGAGCGCTCGTTGCGTACCCGGCCGTCGGGTGCCAGCTACGCGCTCTATGCATCCGATCGATGGAGAGCCTCGGATCGCGCGATACTCGAGTGGGGCCTGCGCTGGGATGACCAGACCTACACGAGCGCAACCTCGGACGCGCAGCTCAGTCCGCGCCTGAGCCTGCTCTATCGGCTGACAAAGAACACGGAGCTGCGGTTCGCCGCGGGCCGCTATCACCAGTCGCAGGCTTTGCACGCACTCCAGGTCGAGGATGGTGTCAGCGATTTCTGGCCGGCGCAGCGTGCCGACCAGTTTATTGCAGGATTAAAATACCTGACCGATAACAACACGGCCCTGCGCCTGGAAGCGTTCCAGAAAAACGTCAACGAGGTGCGGCCGCGATTTGAAAATCTCTTTGATCCGCTGGGCATCATGCCGGAGCTGCAGGCCGATCGGGTGCGCGTGGCGCCAACGAGCGCAAGGGCACGCGGTGTCGAGTTTTCCGCTGATCGCAGTACTGGCGCCTGGAACTGGTGGGCGTCTTACACGTGGTCAAAAGTAACGGATCGAATCGGCAGTCGTGATATTCCGCGAAGCTGGGATCAACGTCATGCGCTACAGGGCGGCATTGCATGGCGCGGTGAGGGTTGGGATTTTTCGGCCGCAGCAAGCGTTCATACGGGATGGCCGACGACGGACCTCGAACTGCTGCAGGAGGGTATCGATGATGCAGGCGAGCCGCTACTGGTCGTGGCCCCAGGACCGAGAAATGCGCTGCGAAACCCGACGTTTACCAGTATCGATATGCGTCTCAGCCGTCGCTTCAATGTTCGCCGTGGCACGCTGCTGGCGTTTGTGGAGGTCTCCAACGTGCTAAACCGTCGCAATGTTTGCTGCAGAGACTTTGATCTTGGCGAAGATCCCCTGGGCAACGAGGCACTCGAGTACAGCCTGGACTACTGGCTGCCATTGCTCCCTGCGATTGGTATCTTGTGGGAATTCTAGGCTCATAGCATCACCGATGACGTGCGCCAGCTGGCGGCGGCGTGCTTGTAGATTCTTAAGTAGCGCGAGCCATCGGCATCGCGGTCATCGATGATCGCGGCGGCGCGTCTGTAAATGGCCTGCTCGATTCTGTTGTTTGCCTGTGCCTGGTGCTGATGAGTGAGCACGAACGGCACGGAGCGTGTTAGCGCCAATAGCAAACCGGCCCTGGCTGCCGCGGCTTCATGCACGTGCACTATGTCCAGTGCTGGTATCAGGCAGTAGGCGGTTACTGCTGAGCGGACGATGGGCCCAACCGTCACATCCGGAATGATCTCAAGACGTCTCGCGAGGTCGACGTTGCGCACCAGTACATATTGGCTGACGCCGAGTTGTTGCAACGACTCTATTAGCCGGACGAAATTGTCGCCGGCGCCGTTGCAGGACCTGGCAAGGTTGATGTGGCCGATTTGCATCGCGAACTCCCGACAAACTGCATTGTTGTCCTAAGAGATAAGACGCAATTGCTGCCGAAAATCGGTCGCAGAATCAGGTATTTTTTTTTGCGTTAATGACGGCGATCGCCGGTGGCATCAAAAGCGCTGTGAGCCCGATCGTCAAAATCCGGTCAACCAGTGCGACGGTGGCAGCCACCTCGGGTGCCACACCGACTAACACCGCCCCGGCAAGTATGGCGCCTTCTCGCACGCCTAATCCGCCGGGTGTAACCAGGATAAGAATGCTGGATTCAGCGACTGCAATCAGCAACAGTGCCTCGCGCCAGTCCAGGTTTACGGCAACTGCCGCGAACAGCACCCAGATCCGGCTGCCACGCAAAACAATCGCCAATGCGTGAAAGGTGACTACCCTGGAGACCAGCCCGGGCCGATCAATGAATTCTCGCAACGCAGCGGATGTTTGATCGAGGCGATCCGCCATGCGTTTTGGCAGTAACCCGATGAGCTGCGGGGCACCCCTGGTTAGCATCAACGAGGCGACGACCATCGCGGCAAATGCGAACGCAAAGCCGGCAGCAGCGTGCTGCAGTAAATTGATATTACACGCGGTGGCGAGTAGCCCGACCAGGCCCAGCGCTGCAACGACCAGGACATACTGAGGCGCGGCAAGCATTGCCAGCTCGGACCACGATGCGCGGGTGGTTACCCTGAGCGCTTGAGCATAGGCAACGACGCCGGCCGTCGGAAAGACCTGGTGTGCGAATGTCCGTATCGCCCCAATCCAGAAAGCATCGGCCAGTCGCATGGCATAGCCCATGGCCCGCAGCGGTGCGGCCGTTGTTTCAGCATGCAGGACCCTTGCGATTATCATGATGACAGTCCAGGCCAAAACGCCTGGTATTCCGACAGACTGAATAGCCGCCAACACATCGGCAGGCCGAAAATACCAGAGGAGCACTACCAGCCCACCCAGGCCTGCCAGCCACGACAAGACATTCCTGGTATTTTTCTGCACCCGGCCCCGTCCTGTTGTTGATCATTGCCATGGCCATGATTTTCTCTGGTTCAGTCCCGAAAAAACTCGACCTCACCCGTTTCAATCGAATATTCAGCGCCAACAACGGCCAGTTCACCGGCGTCAATGAGTTCCTCGAGAATCGACGAGCCGTGCGACAGTTGCTCGACTGATGCACGTATGTTGCTGCGGACCGATTCTCTGAGCGCCGCTTCGCTGGCACGCCCACCATGTGCTTTGAGAACCGGCTCCACGGCGGGGCGTACGCGATCCACAATAGAACGCAGATTTGGCGAGCGGTGTGACTCTTTGAGGACCAGCTCGTCGAGCGTCGCAGACACCGCGCCGCAATGGGTATGTCCGAGGACGATCACCAGGGGGCAGCCAAATTTTTCTGCCGCAAATTCAATACTGCCGATTTGCGACGGCGCGACAATGTTGCCGGCGACACGGATGACGAAGAGGTCGCCGCAGCCCTGATCGAAGACCATCTCGACCGGCACCCTGGAATCCGAACAAGCGTGAATAATCGCAAAGGGCGTCTGTCCGCCCGACTGGCCAGGCTGATGCGCGCGTCGTGCTTGGGAATCTGCGTCAATCTCGCCTTTGACGAAACGGCGGTTTCCGTCAGCGAGTTTTTTTAAGGCTTGGGTTGCGGTAATCATTGTCACCCAGTATCCGGCAGCGCCCCGCAGGCTGCAAGGCCGGTCAGGCGCGGGCCCAGCGATGCAGCAACACAATCGCGCCGGCAGCAAAGTGCGACTGGTCGCGGGCGAGTTCGGCGTAACCATCCGTAGCCGACAAGGCGGTAAAGTCACCCGAGGTGTTGGTCTTGACGGGCATGGCAAGCGTCTGTGCGGCGGCGTTGGACAGTACCCGCACGGGTTGGAAGCAGGTGAGGTCCGGCGTGAATGTCACGTCGGCGGCGAGTGCTGCAAACTCCGGCAACGGCGCTATCGCCGCCGCTGCAGTATCCAGTGCCGGGATCACGTAATGACGGCAGCAGACCAATGCGGAAACCGGGTTGCCTGGCAACGCGAATACCGCTTGTTGTTGTGGGCCAATACCAAACCACATCGGCTTGCCCGGTCGCTGACTGACGCGATGGAATACAACCTTGACGCCGAGATCAGCGAGCACTTGCGGCACGAAGTCCGCCTTGCCCATGGAGACGCCGCCACTGAGTATCAGGATGTCGGCGTTGTCGAGGTGCGCGGCGATGTGTTCGCGCAGCACCTCGATGTCATCAGCGAGGTGCTCCTGAGCACAATTGTCGTAGCCGTGCTGGCCGAGCATGGCCTCGATCGCCGGGCCGTTCGACAAGCGAATCTGGTGCGGTTCTATGGGGGAACCCGGTGCCACCAGCTCATTGCCTGTGGAAATTATGCTGATAGCGGGCTTACGGCTTACGGCGACGTCACACAGCCCGGCGGACGCGAGGATCGCGATATCCATCGGCGTGATGCGCTTTCCAGGGGTCAGCAGCGTGGTGCCGGCCGCGTGATCGGAGGCGCGCGGGTGAATGAACTGGTCGCGCTGTGCTGCGTAGCCGTCCTCTATGACGGCCGTGTTGCCGTTAACAGCAATGCGCTCAACGGGGATGATGCAATCTGCGCCCGCGGGTAGTGCGGCGCCGGTCATGATTTCGATGCAGTGTCCCGCTTCGAGTTGCAAAGCCGCGTCACCGGCAGCTTGCATCGCCTGCATCGGGAGTTCGCGCTGTCCGGCAGCGATATCGGCATGCCTGAGCGCGATACCGTCCATCATCACGCGGTCAAAAGGCGGCTGGTCTCTTTCCGCAACGACGCATTGTCGAAGTACCGCACCGAGCGCCTGTTCGCACGGCACGGTTACTGCCGGGAATTCCGACATCGCATCGAAAATAGCCTGCTGCGCTTCGGTCGTGGTCAGCACGTCCGACTCAGGCGACTTCGCGCGCAATGGCGCGGTGGCCGATATCGCGGCGGTAGTAGACCTGCTGCCAGTCGATCTTGTCGACGGCGTCGTAGGCGCTGTGTGCGGCGGCGGCAACGCTCTCGCCAAGCCCCACAACGCACAGCACGCGACCGCCGCTGGTAACGGCGACCTTGCCGTCGAGGCGGGTGCCTGCATGAAACACCTTCTGTGCATCGCTGTCAGCCGCATCAAGGCCGCTAATGGCGTCACCGCTGGCGTAGGTAGCCGGGTAACCGCCCGCGGCCATCACGACGCCTAACGCCGCCCGGCTGTCCCAGTCAGCTGTTTGCTCGGCGAGGGATCCATTCAACGTCGCCTCGCAGATCTCTACCAGGTCTGACTGCAGGCGCATCATGATCGGCTGCGTTTCCGGATCGCCAAGCCGGCAGTTGAATTCAATGACCTTCGGCGTGCCGTCCGGCATGATCATCAGGCCCGCGTACAGGAAGCCGAGGTACGGGTGGCCGTCTGCGCGCATGCCCGCAAGCGTTGGCCAAATGACCTGCTGCATGATTTTTTGTTCGATATCCGGTGTTACAACGGGTGCCGGTGAGTACGCGCCCATGCCGCCGGTATTCGGACCAACATCGCCCTCGTCGCGCGCCTTGTGATCCTGAGAGGTCGCCAGTGACAGAACGCTGTCGCCGTCAGTAACGACGATAAAGCTGGCTTCCTCACCGGCGAGGAATTCTTCAACAACGATCAAAGCGCCCGCAGCACCAAAACTGCCGCCGGATAGCATGTCGGTCGCCGCCTGTTCGGCCTCCGCCAGCGTTGTTGCAACGATGACGCCCTTGCCGGCAGCCAGGCCGTCGGCTTTGATAACGATAGGCGCACCTTGTGCACGAATATAGGCGAGCGCCGGTTCCAGCTCGGTGAAATTCTTGTACGCCGCGGACGGAATATCATGGCGCGCCAGAAAATCCTTGGTAAACGCTTTGGAGCCCTCGAGCTGCGCGGCTGCGGCGCTCGGTCCAAAGCAAGGCAGCCGCAGTTCGTTGAAGCGATCGACGATGCCGGCGACCAGCGGCGCTTCAGGGCCGATGATCGTCAGTCCGACGGTCTCTTCGGCGGCGATGGCTGCCAGTGCTTCAATGTCATCCGGGGATACGGCGATATTGCGGACCTTGTTTTCCCGCGCGGTGCCGGCGTTGCCGGGTGCGACAAGCACCTCGGTGACCCGCGGCGACTGCGCACATTTCCAGGCCAGCGCATGCTCGCGACCACCGGAACCAACAATAAGAACCTTCATAGAACCTCGACTGTAGGAGCCCGCCTTGCGGGCGAATCAATGACGGAAGTGGCGCATGCCGGTGAAAACCATCGCCAGCTGGTGCTCGTTGGCCGCCTCGATGACTTCTTCGTCACGCATCGAGCCGCCCGGCTGGATGATGGCCGCGATGCCATGCTCCGCCGCCGCGTCGATACCGTCACGAAACGGGAAGAACGCGTCCGAGGCCATGACTGAACCCTTCACTTCCAGACCCTCGTCGGCTGCCTTGATGGCCGCGATCCGGGTGCTGTACACGCGGCTCATCTGGCCAGCGCCAACGCCGATGGTCATGTTGTCTTTGCAGAAAATGATCGCGTTCGACTTCACGTACTTGACGACGGTCCAGGCAAACAGCATGTCCTGAATCTGTGCATCGGTCGGCGCAATTTTGGTAACCACTTTGAGATCGTCGGCCGTGATGATGCCGAGGTCGGTGTTCTGTACCAGCAGGCCACCTGTTACTTTCTTGAAATCGAAGCCAGGCGTCGATTTGCCGGACCAGTCACCGGTCTCGAGAACACGCACGTTTTTCTTGGCGGCAGTGACGGCGGCAGCGTCTGCATCAATCGCCGGGGCGACAATCACTTCAACGAATTGCCGCTCGATGATTGCCGCTGCCGTCTGCGCATCCAGCGGCCGATTGAAGGCAATGATGCCGCCAAATGCGGACGTCGGGTCCGTTTTGAACGCTTTTTCGTAGGCCTCCATGATACTTCCGGCAACGGCGACGCCGCAGGGATTGGCGTGCTTGACGATCACACAGGCCGGGTTGTCGAATTGTTTCACGCATTCCAGGGCCGCATCACTGTCGGCGATGTTGTTATAAGACAGGGCTTTGCCCTGCAGCTGCCGCGCGGCGGCGAGTGAGCCGGCAGGTGCCTGCTGGTCGACATAGAACGCGGCGCCCTGGTGCGGATTTTCACCGTAGCGAAGTCGCTCGGACAGCGTGCCTGCATATAGAAAGCGCTCGCCCAGAGCATCGTCATGCAAAGACGCAGACAGGTACTTTGTGATGGCCGTGTCATAGCTTGCCGTGTGCGCATACGCTTTAGCTGCAAGACGTCGGCGTTGCTCGATAGACAGCGTGTTGTTTTTGATGTCCTGCAACACCGACTCGTAGTCGTCGGGGCTGACGACGACTGCAACGCCATCGTGATTTTTCGATGCTGCCCGGATCATCGCCGGTCCACCGATATCGATATTTTCGATCGCGTCGTCGATGCTCGCGTCTTCCCGGGCAATCGTTGCCTCGAATGGATACAGATTCACGACGAGCAGGTCGATCGGCTCGATACCGTGTTCCTGCATGACGCCCTCATCGGTGCCACGGCGCCCAAGGAGGCCGCCATGAATCTTGGGGTGCAGGGTCTTTACGCGGCCGTCCATGATCTCGGGGAAGCCGGTTTTCTCTGCGACTTCAATGACTTCGAGGCCTTCCTCACGCAGCTGGCGACAGGTGCCGCCCGTGGAAACTACCTCGACGCCGAGCTCGGCCAGGCCGCTGACAAAAGGGATTAAACCGCGCTTGTCAGAAACACTGACGAGCGCCCGACGTACGTTGAACATGGTTGCACCTGGTCGGAAAAAAGAAGGCCATGCAGGCTTCTACTGGATGAGCGAATAAGTTCGTAGTTTCTTGCGCAAAGTTCCGCGGTTGATACCGAGTATACCGGCAGCCTGACTTTGATTACCTTCGGTGTAATCCAGAACGGCCTTGAACAACGGACGTTCTACTTCGCCGATCACGAGATCATAAAGATCACCCGGGCGGTCGCCATTCAACGTGGTGAAATACAAATCAAGAGCATCTTCTGTGTGCTTGCAGAGCGGCTTCTTACTGTGTTTTGACGTCAGGTCGATCCTGTTCTTATTTTGCTGGGCCACGTTGTTTGGTTCCTGAAGAATTCTTTTGTCAGTCTTACCTGTTCGGACGCACTCTCGGCACGCACTACCTGGTGACGAAAACTATCTGCCTCTTCGAGGCTGTTGCAGTACCAGGTCAGATGTTTCCGGGCCACTCGAACGCCGGTTTTATCCCCATAAAATCGGTGCAAATCGTCCAAATGGCCGAGCATAATATCACGCAATTCATTTTGTTTGATCTCGGTATTTTCCGCAGCTGGGTCCAGCAGTGCATTGAGGTCGCGAAAAATCCACGGGCGCCCCTGCGCACCGCGGCCAATCATCAAGCCGTCAGCGCCGGTTACGCGCAAAACTTCAAGCGACTTCTCCGGAGTCGTGATATCGCCGTTGGCGAGCACCGGGATAGAAACGGCATTTTTGACGTCACGAATGGTCGCGTATTCCGCCTCACCCTGGTAGCGGCAGGCCCGCGTGCGTCCATGGATGGCCAGCGCCTGCACGCCGCTGGATTCTGCGATGCGCGCGATTGTCACGGCGTTGCGGTGGTCGGGGTCCCAGCCAGTGCGAAATTTCAATGTCACCGGGACCTCGACGGCAGCGACAACGCTGGCAAGAATCTCTGCAACCAGCCGTTCATCTTTGAGTAATGCGGAACCGGCGAGTTTCTTGCAGACCTTTTTTGCGGGGCAGCCCATGTTGATGTCGATGATCTGTGCGCCGCGATCGACACAGGCCTGCGCGGCGATGGCCAGTTGGGCAGGCTCGGATCCCGCAATCTGCACGGCAACCGGTTCGGCGTCGAGGTCAAGATCAAGCCGGAAACGAGACTTTGGCGTCTGCCACAAAGAGGTGTCCGCGGTCGTCATCTCAGACGTGGTCATACCGGCACCATAACGGCGGCAAAGTCGGCGAAAAGGGGCGTCAGTAACACCGGCCATCGGGGCCAGTACAAACGGACTCGGCAGAGTGTAAGGCCCTATCGTCAGGGGTTTTAACGTGACCGACACGACAATGTGTTACTTGAAATCGCCGATGGCGCAGCGCAGCCGGCGATCGGGCAGCCGATAGCAGACGTCCAGCTTGTAGCCGCTGGCCATCGCGTTCGGCGAGGTAATGGTGATGAAAGCATCAAAGGCCTCGCCGGGTGCGACCATCTTGCGGGGGTTGAGGCTGTTCGCCAGGTAATCCCCGGGTTCGAGCATACGGTTGCTGATGATCTCCTCGAAACGGTCCGTGAGCGAGATGCCGATTAACGGGTAGGGCAGCGTCTCGTCGGAGCGATTGGCAATGCGCGAGTAGATGCTCAACTCCTGATCGCCACCATCAGCATTGCCAGTGGTGGCTTCGAAGCTCCAGCCGGTAACGTCCCAGGCCGGCGCCAGCGGTTTGCCCACCGCGCGATAGAGCGGACCGATCAAATTGTTGATTGCCGGAATTTTCGCGAGTGATTGCCGCTCCTGGTGCACTACCTGTGCAGCCAGGACCAGTAGCAACAGCAGGGCCGCAACGACGGTGCCGACGCGGCGGCCTGTCGATTGCGGATGTGGAATGCTGCTTTCATAGGTCGCGGCGTAGTCCGTGTCGTTGGCAATAGCGTGCTGAATTGCCGCTGCCTCCATATCGTCCAGTGCGTAGCGAACGGTCTCGCCTTCCATCACGATCGATTCATTGCCGATGTCCTCGTCAGTGATCAGCCCGTCGCCGCCGTCAGCAACGAGAGGCTCCTCCACCGGGTCGGCTGCGCGCTTCAGCGGCTCGCTCAGCGTTGGCAGCGGTTCGTCCTGATCGTCATCTTCATCGAGCAGTTGCCACTGTGAGGGGCTGCTGTCCGCGTCGAATTCGGTGTCGGTGTCGGTGTCGGTGTCGGTGTCGGAATCGGCCTGCGGCTCTGACTCGACGTCGTCGGCCAGGTTACTGTCGAGTACCAGCTCGACGTCGTCCGCCGCGGCCAGGTTATCGTCGAGTACCAGCTCGATGTCGTTCGCCGCATCGCCTGCGCTGTCCTCAGGCGGTTCGGGTGCGATCTCGCTCTCGCCATCGCTCTCGCCATCGTCTGGTGACAGTTGCTCTTCATCCAGCTGCACCTTCTCGATGTTGCTTGCGGCCAGTTCGTCGAACTCATCGATAATCTCATCCCAGCCGACGGTTTCGCTGAATGGATCATCGCCATCAACCGGCTCGTCCGGCTCGTCCGCATGGCTTCCTGCACGGGCTCGTCCGGAGATTCGGGCGCGTCTTCGACTTCGGGAATGGCCTCAGGGAGCGGCGAGTTGTCGTCATACCGAACTTCGGCAACCGAGTTTGCATCGTTGTCACTGTGGTCTTCGGTGGGCAGCTCTGCTAACGCGACCTCGTCAAGTACCCGCCATTCGATGCCCGTGTCCTCAATGCGGATATCAGATCCAGCCAGTTCGTCGAGCGTTTGCATTAACGCGATCGTCTCGTTGGCGGAAATTGACTTGGGAAGGCCGGTCTTGGCCTCCGGCGAGGCCGGCTTGAGTTCCGGCAGCGTGACCTCGGTGGGGGACTCACGGTGTGTTTCCGGCAGGGATTCCGACAGGTACTGCAATGCGTCGAAGGCGTTGCCGCAGCCGCCACAGCGCACTTTGCCAGCGGCCTTTTTCAGATCGTCCGCTGTGACGAGGAATGCTGCATTGCAGTCTGGGCACTGGGTGTACATTGCCTGGCGCTATCTCCTGGTTCCGCTCAGTCGTGACCAAGTCTGGCCGTCTTGCTCCCGGAATTCGGCAGGCGCGAAGTCGATCCATGGCTCGTAGGCGGCCATTACATCAACCACCTGCCCGGATAATACGCCGGACAACGCGAGGTTTCCGGACTTCGCCAGCATCGCCGTAATTTCTTCCGCCAGCTCGATGAGCGGTCCGGCGAGTATATTCGCCACAATAACGTCAAAGCGCCCCTCGACAGTTTGCGCGCTGTGCTGCACGTGGAGCCGGTCGGCGACTGCGTTATTGATGGCGTTCTGCCGGGTAGCGAGCACCGCCTGTGGATCGTTATCGATGGCCGTTGCCGACGGGCTGCCGAGCTTGAGCGCCGCGACTGCAAGGATTCCGGAGCCGCAGCCATAGTCGAGCAGTGTTTTGCCTTGCAGCGAGAGAGCATCCAGCCATTCGAGACACAATGCCGTTGTCGGGTGCGTGCCGGTGCCAAAAGCGAGCCCCGGATCCAGCCGGATAATGACCGCGCCTTCCGCCGCGATCTCGGCGTCGCCGGGACAAATCCAAAGTCTCTTACCGAACCGCATCGGCCCGAAGTCCTTCAGCCATTCGCGTTCCCAGGCGCGGTCGGCGAGGTCTTCAATATGATGTGGCGGCAATTTTGTAAGCCCAAGTTCGCTGAGCAAATCGGCTTCCAGTCGTTGCAGGTCGCAAGTTTGCGGAAACAGTCCCGTGATGCGTGTCTCCGCCCACAGCGGCGTTTCACCCGGGCCGGGTTCCAGTACCGGATTGTCGCCCGCATCGCTCAACGTAACCGAGCAGGCGCCATTACGCAGGAAGATGACCTCGACATTCGCAGGATCGAGTGCCTCGAGGCTCATGACAAACTGCTGCCAGTCCACCCTGACGCGGTTCCCGCTCAAACCAGCCCGAGACGCTTCTCGAGGTAATGAATATCCGTGCCGCCGGCCTGGAAGGCGGCGTGCTGGAAAATTTCCTGGTGCAAGGGGACGTTGGTCTTGATGCCTTCGATAACGACCTCGTTCAATGCATTTTTCATCCGCGCGACAGCCACTTCCCGGGTCGCGCCGTGTGCGATGAGTTTGCCGATCATCGAGTCGTAGTAGGGCGGCACTTTGTACCCGCTATACAGATGGCTCTCCACGCGAATGCCGGGACCGCCGGGAGAGTGCCACAGTGTGACCAGTCCCGGTGATGGCATGAAAGTGCGCGGATCTTCTGCGTTGATGCGACATTCGATCGCATGGCCCAGGATATGAATATCCTCCTGCTTATAGTCGAGCACCTCACCGCTGGCGATGCGCAGCTGCTCGCGCACGATGTCGACGCCAGTGATCATCTCTGTTACCGGATGCTCGACCTGCAAGCGCGTGTTCATTTCGATGAAATAGAACTCGCCGTTCTCGTATAAAAATTCGAACGTGCCAGCGCCGCGATAACCGATTTCCTTGCAGGCATTGACACAGCGCTTGCCGATGCGCTGACGTTGCTCCTCGGTGATGCCGGGAGCGGGTGCTTCCTCGATGACTTTCTGATGCCGCCGCTGCATCGAACAGTCGCGCTCGCCCAGGTGAATCGCATTGCCGTGCGTGTCAGCGAGAACCTGGAACTCGACGTGCCGCGGTTTCTCGAGGAATTTTTCCATGTACACGACGTCATTGCCGAACGCGGCGCGTGCTTCCGACTGCGTTACGGTAATTGCGGCACTGAGCGAGGCCTCGGTGTGCACGACTCGCATGCCGCGGCCGCCGCCACCACCCGACGCCTTGATGATGATCGGGTAGCCGATGTCGCGTGCCAGGCGCATGTTTTCGTCGGCGTTCTCGCTGACCGGGCCGTCGGAGCCGGGTACGCACGGCACGCCAGCCGCTTTCATCGCCCGGATGGCGGAAACCTTGTCGCCCATCAGTCGGATCGAATCTGCTTTCGGACCGATAAAAACAAATCCGCTCGACTCGACGCGTTCGGCAAAATCCGCATTCTCGGAGAGAAATCCGTAGCCCGGGTGAATCCCCTCGGCGTCGGTGACCTCCGCCGCGCTGATGATCGCAGGCATGTTCAAATAACTGTCTACGGACGGCGGTGGACCAATGCAGACGGTTTCATCGGCGAGCAACACGTGCTTCAGGTTGCTGTCCGCTGTCGAATACACGGCGACGGTCTTGATACCCATCTCGCGGCAGGCCCGCAGGATCCTGAGTGCGATCTCGCCGCGATTGGCGATGACGATTTTTTCGAGCATCAGAGGTGCCCGCTAGTCTTCATTACGCTGATCGATCACGAACAACGTCTGGCCGAACTCAACCGGTTCACCGTTTTGCAGGCGGATCGATTTCACGACGCCGGAAACTTCCGACTCGATCTGGTTCATCATTTTCATGGCTTCAATGATGCAAATCGTGTCACCTTCGCTGACGCGATCGCCCACTTGTACGTAGGGTGCGGCACCCGGTGACGAAGCCGCATAATAGGTGCCCACCATTGGCGCCTTGATTTCAGTGCCTTCGTCCGCTGGTTCCGCCGGTGCTGCCACCGCGGCTGCCGGTGCGGGCGCGGCAGAAGGTGCTGGTGGCAGCAAGGTGTGTTGCCACTGGTGCCGCGGGCGCCGACGTTGAATACCGGCTTATTCGTACCGAGTCTTCACCTTCAGTAATTTCAATTTCCGCGATCCCGGATTCGTCGAGCAACTCAATAAGTTTTTTTACTTTTCTGATATCCATTGCTTAATCCCCGGCATTGGCCACATGGCGGCTGGCGGCTTGCACCGCCAGTTCGTAACCGTAAGCCCCAAACCCAAAAAGACAGCCACTTGCGATATCGCTGAAGTAACTGTTGTGTCGAAATTCCTCACGAGCGAACGTGTTACTGAGATGAATCTCGATAAACGGTATCCCGACACCCAGGAAGGCATCGCGCAGCGCGACGCTCGTGTGGGTAAAACCGCCCGGATTCAGAATGATGAAGTCAGTGCCTTCGGTCGCCGCCAGCTGCACGCGATCGATCAGCTCGTGCTCGGCGTTGCTTTGAAAGCAGGTCAGTTGATGGCCGAGCTCGTCCGCGAGCGCGACGCAGCGCGCTTCGATGTCCGTCAGCTGGGTGCCGCCGTAAACCTCTGGCTCCCGCGAGCCAAGCAGGTTGAGATTTGGGCCATTGAGTAGCAGGAGCTCGGACATTGACGGAGGGTGCTGCGAGATAGCCGAAGTTGGCGGCAATTCTAACCCTTTTTACCGACTTTAGGCTATTTTTGACAGAATAAATCGGTGGTAAGACGACCGATCGGCATCTCTCTAAAGCTGGTCAAGCGCTGCCCGTGCACCGTTCTTGTCAATTTCGCCACGCTCGAGCCGGGTCATGACGTCGACGACGCTGTCCAGATGCTCCTGGTGCAGCTCGCCGATGTACGCGCTCAGGTATTCGCCGTCCGCGGCCACGATCATCGTAAAGGGCATGCCAATGAACTCAATGCCCGAGGATTCGGCGACGGCCATGGCGTCCTCCTGGCCGATGAGTATGGGGTAGTTGAACTTCGCGGACTCGGCGTAGGCGCTGACATCCTCGGCGTAGTCGACCGCAATACCGAGCACCTGGAAGCCGTCGTTCGCGTGCAGATCCTGAAACGACTTCAATAACGGAATCTCGCGGCGGCAGGGCGCACACCAGGTCGCCCAGAAATTAATCAGGCGATGCTTGCCTTGCCATTCAGAAAAGTCGCGAGCCGTACCGGACATGTCGGGCAACGTAAACTCAGGGTACTTGACGACCTGTAGTGCCGCAGCCTCAGAGGCCGCTGGCGCCGGCCGTTCCGACACCGGAATGCGCGCGGCATAGAAAAGCGCGCCGGCCATCAGGGCAACCAGCGCGGTTGCAAAAATCAACATTACTCGGGACACGTGTTTCGCCTTTAGTTAGAGTTTTTCGTTAGTTGCCAGTTTGCGCGGCTAGCGGCGCCGGTGCACCCAGCGCCTGTTCAAGATGTACCGCAAAGTCCGCGGCCTTCATGTAACCGACAACTTCGTAGCCGTGACGCTGCTGACCGTCGGTGCCAAAGAAAATGATTGTCGGGGGGCCGAATACGCCAAATCGAGTCAGGAGTTGCTGATCGGCCGCGTCATTTGCCGTGACGTCAGCCTGCAGCCAGGCCGTGTTCGCAAGCGCTGCCTGCACGTCGTTGTCGGTGAAGGTGTAAGCCTCCATCTCTTTGCACGAGACGCACCAGTCGGCGTAGAAATCGAGGAATGCGCTCTCGCCCCGGGCCGCTGCCGCCGCCAGTTCACGATCAAGGTCATCCACTGTCTTGACGCGCTTGAAGGGCAACGCGTGCGCCTCTGACGCAACCGTGTCGCCTTTTGTGAAGTTGACACTTGCCAGCGGCTGCAACGGATTGCTGCCGCCGGTCAGTGCGCCGAGCAGCAGGATGGCGCCGTAGATGAGCGCCAGAAAGCCGAAGCCCTTGCCGAGTTTCTGCACGGCGCCGGACGCCGTCGTAAGCGTCGTCAGGCCGCCCATGAACACGCCGGCCATGAAAACGAGTATCGCCCACAGCAGCATCGTGACGTTACCCGGCAGGATCCTCGACAACATCCAGACCGCCAGTCCGAGCATCATGAAGCCGAACGCGTTCCTGACGGCAACCATCCACGGTCCCGCTTTCGGCAGGAATTTGCCTTGCGCGGCGCCCACGAGCAGTAACGGTGCGCCCATGCCGAGGCTCATCGCGAAGAGTGCCGTGCCGCTGCGCAACATGTCGCCGGTTTGCGCCATCACGGTTAACGCCGCGATCAGTGCCGGGGCAACGCAGGCAGTGACAATCAATGCGGACAGAGCACCCATGACGAACGCGCCTATCATCGTGCCGCTTTTCTGGTTGCCGCTGACGTTTGCGAGCCGGGTCTGGACGCTGCTCGGCATCTGCAGGTCGTAGAGGCCGAACATACCAAGCGCCAGTACGACGAACAGCAGCGCAAACAGGATCAGGATCCACGGCTGGTTGAACATTGCCTGTAGCTGTAAGCCCGCCGCCGCGGCAATGATGCCCGCCGCGGTGTAGACCAGTGCCATACCGAGCACGTAACTCAGCGCCAGCGTAAAGCCCCGCATGGGTGTGACGTTGTCGCCTTCGCCGGCGATGATGCCCGAGAGGATCGGCACCATGGGCAGTACGCACGGCGTGAAAGCGAGACCGAGGCCAGCCAGGAAGAACAGGCCTGCTGCAACCCAAATGCTCGAGTCTGTAATGATCTTCGCCAGGCGTGCCTGCTCGCTCTGCGGGGCCTTGGGCTCGACGGGTGCTGCGCCGGGGCTCGTCGAAATAGCAGAGAGGGTGGTTGCTGCCGGCAGGCTGACGTTAAACACGCGTGTCTGCGGCATGTAACAAAGGCCGCCCTCGGCACAGCCCTGGTAACTGACTTCGAGTTGCAAGCTCCATGGCGCCGGGTGATGCACGCGCGATCGTCAACGGCGCAATGATGCTGTCGAGGTAAACCTCCACTTCACCGAAGTACTCATCGACCTTCATTTTGCCTTTCGGCAGGTCGAGCCGGCCGGCCTTGGTGTCAGCGCTCAGTGACCGAACCGAGATCTTGTCTTTATAAAGATAAAAACCCGGTTCGATGCGAAAGCCGACCTCGACCGTGTTGCCGTCCAGCGGAAATACTTCCGGGATGAACACTTCGTCGACGGGCGGGAATTCGCTGCTGCCTCCCAGTGCTCCAAGTGCTTTGTCCAGGGCGAGGTTAGCGCCACCGCTTGCGACTGATTTCAAGTCGACCGCTTTCATGTCGACGGAAATGGTCCATCGCTGCGGCGGATAACAAAGACCCATGTCCGCGCAGCCCTGGCTCTTGATCAGCAGCTCGGCGCTCGCCGGGCGCTCGCCCGAGACCGTGTAAGGGATCGTGACGAAGAAGCGTTGGCGATAAATCTGCTGTGGGCCAAAGAACTCGTCCTCGTAGTCGAGGCCGTCTGGCAACTCGGGCTCACCGAGCTGCAACCTGGCATCGGCGCTCTCAAAGCCGAGTTTCTTCTTATAGAGGTAATAGCCGTCAGCAATGACCCAGTCGATCTCGAACGCCTGCCCGGTGTCAGCGATGACGTACTGAAAGGCCTCAGTGACGGGCAGCGGCTCGTCGTCCGCCAGCACCGGCGCGGCCAGCCAGGCAGCCAGCAGGAAGAATGTCAGGACGTGGGAATTTAATCTCATAGCGGCGTTCGGGGGAAGAACTCGGTGTCTGGGTCAGTGGGGGCTAGCGATTGTCACCGCTAACCGAGTGCGTGTCACCGTCTAAGTTCCGATTTTCGGCACAAAAGTCTAGTCAGAGAGCTTGAATTTTGGTGGTCCATCCCTATCATTAGCACTCCTCGAGGCCGAGTGCTAACAGTGCGCGGTCCAAATACCGACTAAAAATGGTTTTAAATCAATAATCTATAGGAGATATGCACCATGAAGATGCGTCCGCTTCATGATCGGGTCATCGTTAAACGCATGGAAGAAGAGCGCACATCGCCGGGCGGAATCGTAATTCCCGATACCGCCGCAGAGAAGCCCATCAAGGGCAAAGTAATCGCTGCAGGCAATGGCAAAATTCTCGAAAACGGCGATATCCGCAAGCTCGACGTAAAGGTCGGCGACAACGTCCTGTTCGGCAAATATGCCGGTACAGAAGTCAAGGTTGATGGTGAAGAACTGCTCGTGATGAAGGAAGACGACATCATGGCGGTTATCGAAGGCTAAGCCGCCTAATACCTGATCAGTCTAAATAATCAGCAGGCGGCTCCGGCCGTCTCAGTCAAAAGAGGAATCTTAAGATGGCTGCTAAAGAAGTACGTTTTGGCGATGACGCACGGCAGAAGATGTTTGCCGGCGTTACCGTTCTCGCAAACGCGGTGAAGGTGACCCTGGGTCCCAAAGGCCGCAATGTTGTGCTCGACAAGAGTTTTGGTGCACCGACCGTCACAAAAGACGGCGTTTCGGTTGCCAAGGAAATCGAGCTCGAAGACAAGTTTGAAAATATGGGCGCGCAGATGGTCAAGGAAGTCGCTTCCCAGACGTCTGATGTTGCCGGTGACGGTACGACGACCGCTACGGTTCTTGCCCAGGCAATCCTGCGTGAGGGCTTGAAGTCGGTTGCTGCTGGCATGAACCCGATGGATCTCAAGCGCGGCATCGACAAAGCGTCGACCGCCATCGTGGCTGAGTTGCAGAATTTGTCGATACCTTGTGCGGACGAGAAAGCAATTGCACAGGTTGGCAGCATCTCGGCGAATTCTGATGTAGAGATTGGTGAAATCATCTCTGACGCGATGGGCAAGGTTGGCAAGGAAGGCGTTATCACCGTTGAAGAGGGTACCGGTCTCGCTAACGAACTCGATGTCGTCGAAGGCATGCAGTTCGATCGCGGTTATCTGTCGCCGTACTTCATCAACGACGCCAACAGCCAGCAGATCGAGCACGATAATCCGCTGATCCTCCTGTACGACAAGAAGATCTCGAACATTCGCGATCTGCTGCCGGTACTGGAGAGCGTTGCCAAGGCCGGTCGTCCGTTGCTGATCATCTCGGAAGATGTGGAAGGCGAGGCGCTCGCGACGTTGGTTGTTAACAACATCCGCGGTATCGTCAAGGTTGCTGCTGTTAAGGCTCCGGGCTTCGGCGATCGCCGTAAAGCCATGCTGCAGGACATCGCTGTTCTGACCGGCGGCCAGGTTATCTCTGAAGAAGTCGGCCTGTCGCTTGAGAAAGCAACGATCGACGATCTCGGCGAAGCCAAGAAGATCCAGATCACGAAAGAAGCCACGACCATTATCGACGGAGCCGGCAAGGCATCGGACATCAAGGGCCGTGTCGAGCAGATCAACAACGAGATTGCAGAATCTACGTCGGACTACGACAAAGAGAAGCTGCAGGAGCGTGTTGCCAAGCTGTCTGGCGGTGTTGCCGTCATCAAGGTTGGTGCTGCTACCGAAGTCGAGATGAAAGAAAAGAAAGCGCGCGTTGAAGATGCGTTGCATGCAACTCGTGCCGCTGTCGAGGAAGGTGTTGTGCCAGGTGGTGGTGTTGCACTGATTCGCGCTGTCAAGATGATCGCGAAGCTCAAGGGTGACAATGACGACCAGAACGTCGGTATTGCTATCCTGAAGCGTGCGGTCGAAGAGCCGCTGCGTCAGATCGTTCGCAACGCTGGCGGTGACGCAAGCGTCGTTCTCAACGCCGTTGCCCTGGGCAAGGGCAATTACGGATACAACGCGGCAACCGGCGAGTACGGTGACATGATCGAGGCCGGTATCCTGGATCCGACCAAGGTCACGCGTTATGCGTTGCAGAACGCGTCCTCTGTGTCCGGCCTGCTGTTGACGACCGAAGCGATGGTTGCTGACGCGCCGCAGGACGATGCAGGTGGCCCGCCGATGCCTGATATGGGTGGCATGGGTGGTATGGGCGGCATGATGTAATCATTGCCCGACCCTGCGCCTTGCGCAAAACAAGAAAGCCCGGCAACTGCCGGGCTTTTTTTATGCCTGAACCTATGGATAGTCAAATAAGTCGGTGCCCGGCACCTGTTTTGAAAAAGGTGAAAAAGGGGTCTGTCCCCGATTTATCCCGATTTACCAAAAAAAATGGGCCGCTTGCGCGGCCCATCTTTGCACCAATAACAGACGTGATTACCTGGTGTTGATCTTTTCTGCCCAGCCGTCGGCGATCGACTTGGCAGCGTCTTTGCCACCGAGACCGAACGCGAGCGCCGTCGCAACTGCGACGCTGCCGAGCGTGAAGCCGAAGGCCATCGTGACGATATTGTCGGCGAGGCCCATTGCTTTCAGACCCATCGCCAGCACCAGGCCGAGAATCGCAATTCTCGCGATATTTGCAACACCGCCACTCCCGTGACTCGACAGCTTGTTGTAAGCAATCGTGCTCAGGAAGTTACCGATGATCAAGATAACGCCACCAATCAGGATGCCACCACCAAACTCCAGCACGCTGGCGAACACGTCGGAGATGATATCGATCCCAAGGATGTTCACGGCAGCGGTAGCTGCGGCCACCATCGAAAAGAACATGATCGCAACACTGACGAGTCGTGTCGGTGTGAACGATTCGGTAAACATGCCTTGTATGCCCATCTTTTGCGGCAAAGCATTGATGTTTGCACCCTCAAGGAGACCGCTAACAATGAAGACGACAAATTTCGCGGCGAAGAACACGACCAGCAAAATGATGCCGGCGCCAACGATGTTGGGCACCGCTGCCATCAGTTTCTCGATCATTGCTGAAGCCGGGTCCGAGATCGCCGGAATGTTGAGGACACCGAGTGCAGAAACCGCGATCGGCAACAGGATGATGGCCATGATCAGTGCGCTACCGAATTTGGCAATACTGATGTCCTTGCTGCCAAGGCGTTCGGCCAGCTGCTCGTCAACCTTCGCCAGTCCAACGCCAGCCAGTTGTGACACGATTTTGGCGATGATCCAGCCCGCATAGGCGATGACGCCGGCGCCAATGATGTTGGGCAATGCGCCCATAATCTTGTTAAGCAGGCTCTTCAGCGGCTCCAGTACGTCCGTCAGGCCGAAATGTTGCAGCACTGCGATGAGTACGAAGATCGTAAGCACCGCTTTGACCAAAGAGGCAATTGGCGACACCAGGTCCGTCACCGAACCGTCCGGATTGGTGCGGTGCAGCGCTGATACTGATGTGAGCATGCGCTTCAAGACACCGATGAACATCTTGACGATAAAAAGACCGATGATGAGAATGGCAAGGCCGAGCAGTGCGTGGCCAAACGCGCTGGAGCCTGCCGGTCCCAAGAGGTCCGTGAACTTGCTGATCATGTCATTCATTTTATGACGCTCCCGTGTGTCGCTGTGCTTCGCGAGTAACTAAATCAAGAACGTCTGATTATGCCGGGCCGGGAACGGCTCAATTGTCAATAATTGTGTCTTTGCAACGGGCTGACTGGCAAAAAAGTGCAGAAACTGTTTCGCGAAATCGGCCAGGTGCTGTCAATCGGTACTACTCCGAATGGTTTCTTGGCGTCACAGGCCTATAAACGATCTGCTGGCGGAGGATCGCCAGTGTTGCAACGGGACGGAGGTGTGTCGGACGTCAATCCTGCGCAATATCGAGCCCCGCGACAGGGCGGTTGATGTACGACGGACGGCGCCTCGCACCCGCAGCAACGGGGAGTCCTTCGAGGACTTCCCAGGACGCCGCTGGATGGAGATGATTGAGCCCCCTGGGCGAAAGTGGCAGAGAAGGAGGAGTTCTATCGGCATGAACTCGGCTACGGCACGCTGACGAGAACCGTCGCGCTGCCGCAAGAAGTGGATTCTGGAAATATCCACACCGAGTTGCGGGACGGCATCCTCTCAGTCACGCTTTCGAAAATCCGTGCGGCGGCAAGGCACACGGTTAAAGTCGCCTGACGACCAACGTGTGCACAATCGCCGGGACGGCTAAGGCCGCCCCGGCTTTTTATTGGATCAAAATGTAAAGAAATATAGACATCATGTAAAAAATACTATACATTACTTTCATTGACGAACTTGACGGAGACATCAATGAACATGACGTTTAAGGAGAAGAGTGCGTGGGGCTCACTCGTGGCCCTGGCCCTGATTTCATACTGGTTTTTCCCGGAAGCATTCGACGCCGCTACCTATGCAGCAGACCCAGGTCGGTTGGTCGGGCTCAGCATCGGTTGCATCATCGCGCTGATCATTATTGAAGCGATCTATCAATCAGTTATCGCTGCCGCAGACGGCGGCGCAAGCGACGAGAGGGACGCACTTATCAATCTTAAGGCCGAGCGTATCGCCGGCTACGTCCTGGGGATCGCTCTGTTTTCACTGGTTGGACAAATTATTGCCGTCGAGGCGTTCGCGGTGGCAGAGACCATGACCGCGCTGACGATTGCCGTCTGGATCCTGTTTACGCTGACGGTTTCCGAGGTCGCGAAACTCATTTCGCAGATTGCCTACTATCGGTTCTCGGGCTGATGGCCAAGACTCACGTTCGTAACAATATTCGTGCACTGCGATTCCAGCACGGCGAAATGACGCAACAGACCCTGGCCGAAAAGGTGGGCGTGACGCGCCAGACCATCGTCGCTATTGAAAAAGAGAAGTACTCGCCGTCGCTGGAGGCAGCCTTCAAGATTGCTGCGGTGTTTGGCGAGCCGCTTGACGCCGTCTTCTCTTATGAACCTGGCTCCAGATGATTCGTGCGCCCAACAGCACAGCAAGAATGACCGCGTAGATCAGTGGCTCGCTGATATCTTTCTTGACCTGCCACCAGTAGTGCCAGACGCCGAGTATTCCAATGACGTAGGTCGCGTTGTGCAGGGTTTGCCAGCGCCGACCCAGGCGCCGCCGGGCAGCATTGGTTGAGGTTGCTGCAAGCGCGGTCAGCAACACCAGTGCGGCAAAGCCAATGGTGATGAAGGGCCGCTCGACCAGGTCCTCGAGTATCGCCGAAAGCAGCAGGCCCTGGTCGAGGACCAGCCACGTTACGAAGTGCATCAGCACGTAGAAAAACGTGAACAGCCCGAACATTCGGCGGAAGCGCGCCAACCAGTTCCAGCCGGTAATCCGACGTAGCGGCGTGACGGCGAGCGTAATCATGATGAAGCGCAGCGCCCATATTCCGAAGCGGTCCTGAATTTCCTCGACTGGATTCGCGCCCAGGCGGCCGGTCAACTCAAACGCATCAGTGACAACCAGGGCAAACGGCACCAGGCACAGAGCGAATACGAGCGGCTTCCAGATCAGGCGAACTTGTTTAAGCGTGTCCAACAGGATTTAGAAATTGCGGCGCAGGTCGAGGCCCTTGTAAAGATGTGCTACCTCGTCTTCGTAGCCGTTGAACTTAAGCGTCGGCTGCTTGCTGGCGAACAGGCCGGCACCGATGCGACGCTCGCGCGCCTGGCTCCAGCGCGGATGGTCCACTTCCGGATTCACGTTGGCATAAAAACCGTACTCACGCGGCTGCGACATATTCCAGCTGGTCTTGGGCTGGCGCTCCGTGAAACTGATGCGCACGATTCCCTTGATACTTTTGAAGCCATACTTCCACGGCACCACGAGTCGAATCGGCGCCCCGTTCTGGTTCGGCAGCACTTCACCGTAAAGCCCGACGGCCAGGATAGACAACGGGTTCGTGGCTTCAGCAATCGTCAGGCCCTCACGGTATGGCCAGTCGAGAGATCGCCGGCGCTGCCCCGGCATGCGCGTCGGATCATTCAGGGTCTGAAATGACACGTACTTCGCTTTTGACGTTGGCTTGAGCGACTTGACGACATCGGCGAGAGAAATGCCGACCCAGGGAATCAACCATTGACCATGCCTCGACACAGCGCAGCCGATAAATGCGTTCTTCAAGATCAAACGGCTTGATGAACTCATCGAAGTCGAAGGTGCCGGTTTTGTCCGCTTCGCCGTCCACCGTGATCTTCCACGGCCGTGCCTTGAAATCCTGCGAGTACGCCACCGGATCATCTTTGCCCGTGCCGAACTCGTAATAATTATTGTAAGTCGTGATGTCCTCGTAACTGTTCGGCGCCTCATCCGTGCTGAACGGGCTCGGACTGACATCGGCCAGTTTGGCCCGGCGCTGCTGCGGCACCATGGCACCGAGCGCCGCAGGCGCCAGTAGCGACCCGCCAGCAATGGCGCCCGCGCGCATGAAGTCACGCCGATTCAGGTAGTTTTCTTTGCTCGTAATCTCGGACGGGCGGATATCAGTCGGCTTTTTGATCAACACGGATAGGATCCTCACGCTACAGTGTGCCCATACAGGACCGGGGCAGAGCCTTAAATATTGCACAATTTGGTGCACCAAATCCCGTTGGCTACAATTTGTTACGAGGAGGGCGTTATCAAAGCCGGCAAGAGATCCGCCGCAGCCAACGTGCTGCTGCTCTATTACGCCGCAACCGCGGTCTTTCTGATCCTCGACTTCGCGGTCGGCTTCAACGTGCGCCTGTCGTTCCTGGAGCCTTACCCGGAGGCTCGCCTGGCCTATTACGGGGTCTGTTTTTTCTGCCTCGGGATGATGGTGTGGCGGCCCGCCTGGACCGAGTTGATCGGTGCCTTTGAGTCGCTGCTCACGCTGGTGGCGCTGATTTTTGGCATGGGGATGCGCACGCTCGTCCCGACCGACCGCATGCTGGAGAGCGCGGGAGGGATGGTAACGATCCAGGAGATCATCAATTTCGTTCTGGCCGGCAGTATCGCCTACGTTGCGTGGCGGCACGGTATCAAACGGCTCCAGGCGCGATAAATAATCGAAAAGTCGCTAAAACGTATTAAGTTCTATAAAAAACGCGAATATTGAATTCATGAATCAGCCATATTTAGCCCTGCCTGCCAATCTGAGCGAAATGTCATCGATGATGTCGCTAAAAATCAGTAAAAGTCGATAAATATACGTTTAAAGTCACAAAAAGACGCTAAAATCCCAAATTAGATATAAAATGATCCGACTCTCTACGACGGGTCATCCCATGGCCTGACTTTCATTTTCTACGACGTTAGCGGCTTTTATATAGCTTTTATCGCTAATTCGCTATTCTTCTGCAATCTCCCCCGAAAAAGAGCCAACTTTCCGCGACCCGGAGCGTCCAAATCAATCAAGGGTCGGCGTTCAGCCTGAATTCAAGGACATGACGGCAAACTTGAAATCGTCGGCTAAGCCCCGATTTCAACCGGTATGCAGGAGGCATCAAACAATGACTGAAGCACAGTCCAACTTTGTTCTGGATAACGACCATGTTTGGCCGTCGGCCGCGCTGCATGTGGATGTCATTGCGGACCTGGTTTGCCCATTTTGCTTCATTGGCAAACGCCGGCTCGACGAGGCGCTGCAGGCGGTGCAGGGACCCAACGAGGTTAGCTGGTACCCGTTTCAGCTCAATCCCGAGATACCTGCAGCAGGGCTGCCATTCGATGAATACCTGCAGCGGCGCTTTGGCAGCACGGAGAATGTCGAGCCGGTGTTGCAGTACCTGACTGCTGCCGGCAAAGACGCCGGCATCGAGTTTCGCTTCGATTTATTGCGACACGTGCCGAACACCGTGCAGTTGCACCAGCTGTTACAGCTTGCCGACATGCGCGGACTGAATCAGTCGGCACTGGCGGAAGACCTGCTGTCCGCTTTCTTCGAAGGTGGCCGCAATATTGGCGATCGCGATGAGCTAATCGATATCGCCGCCGCCCATAGACTGTCGGCCGATGATGTTGCGGAGGCCGCCGATAGTGACCGGCTGCGGCAGATCGTTTTGTCTCGAGAATCGCAGGCGCGTGGCAGCGGCCTTGTTGGCGTACCCGGCTACCTGATGAATCGCCGCCTGCTGGTTGTGGGTGCGCAAAGCACTGATGTCATGATCAAAGCGTTTGACCAGGCAATGTTCGGCGCTGGCACAGACTCGCTGGGATCACCTGCGCTGCACTAACCAGTCCAGTATCAGGCCGTTCACAGCAGCGGGCTTTTCCTGCTGACTCCAGTGTCCGCAATCCTCGAGCATATGGACCGTAAGGTCGGTAACCAGCGGCCGCATCGCTTCGATCTGCTCTGGTGCGACGACAACGTCGTCGACGGCACCAATAAACAATGTCGGAATCGTAATTGTCGGATCAACCCCTTCAGTGACCCGCCAGTTGTGCGTCCAGTTGCGATACCAGTTGATCGGGCCCGTGAATCCGCTTTTTGCAAACGCCGCCGCGTAGTAGTCGCGTTCTTCAGCGAGCAATAACGGCTCACCAAAGTGCTGCTCCTGCTTAAGTGAGCGAATGAAATTTACGACCTTGCGTTCCGCCGGCAGGCTGTCGAACCGCTGTCGCGAAATCTGCTTGTGACGCATGACGACGTCAAAGAAATGTGCAGGATTTTCGGCGAAGACTCGATCAGCTTCGTCGGAGTCCTGAAAATTGACAATATAAAAACCGTCGCCGTAGCGTTCGCGCATCATCGTGATCGGATCGATCGGCGGCCTGCGAAAATACGGAATATTAAGGACGATCAGCTTCTCGATCCGTTCCGGCGCCAGCATCGCCATGTACCACAGCAATATGGCGCCCCAGTCGTGGCCAATGAATATGGCACTCTCAAGTTCTAATGCGTCGAGCAGCCCGTGCACATCGCCGATAAGTTCTTCGACCCGATAGTCAGAGACATTGGGAGGCGCTGCCGTATTGCCGTAACCGCGCTGGTCGGGTGCGATCGCTCGATAGCCGGCTGCGGCCAGCGCCGGCAGCTGGTGGCGCCAGGAGTAGGCGAGTTCCGGAAAGCCATGCAGCAGAATAATCGCCGGACCTGCGCCTTGTTCGTAGACGGCCATCCGGATACTGTTGGTATCGATGAATTGTGGTTCCGGGAACATTCGACTGATTTGACAGCAATCAGCGACAATCTGCAAAAAGCGCGTAAGCGGTTGCTCGAGCTGCGAGACGAGCTCGAAAGCATCGTAGCGACCAGTCAGGGCTCAGCGGATATCGTCGAGCTCGATCAGTCCACGGTCGGCCGGTTATCGCGCATGGATGCCATGCAGGCGCAGGCTATGGCGAAAGCGTCGGGTCAGCGTCGGGATGCGATGTTGCGCGGCATAACTGCTGCTTTAAAGCGCATCGACAACGGCGATTACGGAACCTGTGTCGACTGCGATGCGCCGATTGCTGCGAAGCGGCTTGAATTCGACCCGACCGTACGGCGCTGCATCGACTGTGCCGGCCTGCAAGAGAGCAAGTGATCAGCGCAGCAGCGATTGCTAGGCAGATTCTGGTCCTGACGCACGTCGCCTGTGTCGAAACGCCGATAAGAACCCCGATTTCGACCGTCGCGTCACGCTTCGATCAAGCCAGTCGACGATGGGTGCAAACTGCTGCAGGTCCTGCTTCACTCTGGAGTAGGGCAACTCACAAATGCCCAGGCCGGCATTAGCCGCATGCACGTAATTCTGGCTGTCGCGCAATACCGCGATAGTTGGTGTGTCGAAACTCGCCAGCGCGCGCAACAGCATCTCGAGACTCTTGGTGTTCTGGCGCGTGCGATTGGCGATGACCGCGACCGGCTTTTCGAACTCGGTCCTGACCAACAGGTTGGCAATAAACCGGGTTGAACTATGAACATCGAATGCCGACGGCAGGACTGGTACAAGAATGCAGTCGGCGGTTTGTGTCAGCTGCGCGATATCCCGATCGACCAGCGCGGCTGGTGTGTCTACAATAATCGTATCGATCTGCCGGGGGATTCGCAGTGCGCCGCGCTCGGCATCTTCGCCCGATGAGTCGCAAGTCATCCCGGCAATCGGCAGGCTGTCGTGTGGTCGTGATTGCAGCCAGTGCGTCGTATAACCCTTTGGGTCGTTGTCGATCAGTAAAGGTCGGGACCCGCGCAGTGCGAGGTGGGAGGCCAGGTTGGTCGCCAGCGTGGTCTTTCCGCAGCCGCCCTTGGGGTTCAGAATGACGATCTGCTTAACGTTGTTGCTGTGTGGCGCAATGATCATGGTCTGCTTGCAGCATACCTTTGGTTGAATCGAGGTCTTGCCGGGCGCGGCGAAGTTACTGGTTTGCTTTGCGCTTGTCCGATGATACTCCTATCCGCTGGAGACGTTTTAATACAGAATTACCTTACGTACAAACCACTATCGATGAAGTCGAGCCGCGGCCCCATGTAAAACTATGTGAGGTGTAACCCTTTAGAAAGCGTCCAATTGGATGCAGGAGGTGTTTCATGAGTCGCTGCGCAGTCGTTCAGGCTCCGCGTTCCTACCAAGTCGCAATGGTCTTCCTCGCATTTGTCATGGCTACTCCTGCGCTCGCCCATGAGACGCAGGAGAAAGTCGAGGACCCGGGATTTCGCCCCGAAAGCGAGCAGGCATCTGCATTCATTGAGTCATTTGATAACGCATCGATCGCGGTCTATCCGTCGATTATTCGCAAAGTCGACAGGACGGCCTACTCCTACACATCAAGAGAGCAGATCATCACGTCGCTAAATGCGGGCGGTACGGCCACCGCGATTGTCGCAAACAGCCGTATCGACATGGGCGTACTGCAAGGCGGATCCCAGTGGGAGTGGTTCCAGAATGGTATGCAGGCGGTATCGAGGGAGGTGCAGAGAAAAGCACGGGACGTCGATTACAGCCTGGCTATGGAGTTTCTATTCCCACCGGGTAACCAGTCCGTTTTCGGCGTTCACATATACATCCTTGATCGCAACGGGGAGAACGCATTCTCGTTCCTGATGAATTCGCACCACCGCTCGTTTGTCGATGCCAACATGGTGGTGAAAGACTCATCGGAAGCTGCACATACCCAGGTGATCGAAAAAGCGACACAGCTTGGTCTCGCAGCGCTGAAGGCGCAGATCGAACAGGCGCGGGAGTGTATCGGGCGCACGGACCTGCGATCGGTAGTCATGCCACCAGGAATCTTCGATGACTTCGAGTCCGGGTTGCCTGCTGGAACGAACGAGTCCGGTGTTCCATTGGGATTCAGCACGTTCAGTGACGGGAAAAGCGTGGTCAGTATCTCTACATCGACCAGCTATCCACCGAGGCCCGGCGACGATGCTGATAATACCGTCCTGAAGCTGGATCTGGAGGTTACCGGCTGGGCCGGCTTCGCCCATACATTCGAGAATGACGAACTCGATACGTGGAAGTCTTACGACTGGAGCGCCTTGAGCGAGTTCAGTTTTTGGCTTCACGGGCGTAATAGCGGCACATCACTGTTCGTGGATATTTTCGACAATCGCCGTCCATGTTCAATGGTCGACGATGCTGAGCGATTCACCTACGAATTCACGGATGACTTTGAAGGCTGGCGGCGGATAGCCGTTCGCTTTGCCGATATGCGGCGCAAGGAGATTTACAACAATGCGCCTGATGATGGTTTCACGCTGTCACAGGTTCATGGCTGGGCGCTTGGCGCACTTGATACCGGCGGAAAAGTCACTTACTACATCGATCACGTCGGGTTAAGTCCGGCACCCGCAGTTAAGGCTGACTATCCGATCAACGAACGGCCGATGTACGGTCATCTGGAAAAAACGGCGGCGCAAAAACGCGCGGACAAGAAGTACATCAAGTACATGACCAACCGATTCCACAGTCGTGCAGAGGCGGCCGATAGTGCGGCGAAAGCAGGCTGGGACTTCTATTATAAAGGTGACCGATCGACAGCAATAAAACGCTTCAATCAGGCCTGGTTACTCGATCCCGAGAACCAGCTGGCGCTTTGGGGGTTTGCGGGAATCTGCCAGGACCGTGAGCAGTTGGAAGAAGCGATCAAGTATTTTGAAATGGCGCTGGCAGAAGGTCCGGAGAACGCGATGCTGGAGCGTGACTATCAAAACGCCTTGCTGGCGATGGAGCACCGACAGCAGGCGCTTGCTGACACGCTAGCCCTGAGCCGCGCCGACCAGCACACCTTTTAGAACGGTGACGGCGTGCCCTGCGAGAAACACGCGGTCGGCGGCGACGCGAACGCGCACGATTCCGCCGCGGGCGGAGGCCTGGAATGCTGTCATTTCAGTTTTGCCCAGCCGCTCGCTCCAAAACGGTCCCAACGCACAATGCGCCGAACCGGTGACCGGGTCTTCGTCGACGCCGGCATTCGGGGCGAAAAAGCGAGAGACGAAATCGAAACCCGGATCATCCGCTGCGCTGGTCACGATCACCCCTCTGCTCGGCAATGCGCCTAGCTTTTGAAAGGCCGGCTGAATGGAGCGCAGAACCTGCTCCGACTCAACCAGTACCAGGCTGTCGAACTTCGATGCCCCCTGAAAAATCGACTCGCAACCAAGGGCGTCGCAAACCGCGTCCGAATGCTCGGCAGGTCCGACCGGGGTAGCTGGAAAATCAAGCTCTATGAGATCGTCTCGCTGCACGCAGGTCAATTCACCGCTCTTGCTAAGGAAGCGAATAGCGCTGCCGCTTGCAACGATGTTTTCCGACCACAACGCGTGGGCTGATGCGAGCGTCGCATGGCCACACAGGTCGACTTCGATGGTGGGCGTGAACCAGCGTATTTCGAATCCCTCACGGGCAGGACGCACAAAGGCGGTCTCTGACAGATTCATCTCCGCGGCGACAGCCTGCATCCATGCAGCATCGCGTTCACGGTCCAGCAGACAAACGGCCGCCGGATTGCCCGCGAACGGGCGGTCCGTAAACGCATCGATCTGCAGGCACGTAATTCCGTTCATTGCTGGCAAATCAGAGTTTCACGCCGAATGCTGAGATCAGCCAGCGGCTCGGCGGCATGCGCAGAATGGGTATCAGGAAACGGTAGAGTCGACCTGAAATGTACACAGCCCGACCTTTCTCGAGCGCCCGCAATCCCTCGCGAACGACAACGTCAACGTCGTACCAGATGAAACCCGGTGTCGAGCGCTTCATTTTCGTGAGTTTGTCGGACGCGTGAAATTCCGTGTGCGTAAATCCCGGGCACAGAGCGGTGACATGAATGCCCTCGTCGCGCAGCGCGACCGACAGCCCCTTTGACAAAGCGACCAGGTACGCTTTCGTCGGTCCGTAACTGTAGTCGCCGGACACCGTCAGCAAACCGGCGACTGACGCGACATTAAGTACCCGCCCGAAACGCCGCTCGCGCATTGGCGGGATAAAGAAGTGACACATCGCGGCGACCGACGTTGTCATGAGCTGCAGGTAGTGGCTGTTGTCCGACCAGCTACGGTCACTCAGGAGGTCAGGGCCGCTGGAGCCCGCGTTATTAATCAGGTAATCCACGTCGAGGTCGCGCCTGCGTGTCTCCTCGAACAGTGCCGCCGGTGCGGCCGGGTCGGACAGGTCCGCCTGTATGACGTCAATATCGACGCCATGGGCATCACGGAGCTCCGCGGCCAGCGCTTGCAGCTGCTCCTCGCGCCGCGCCACCAGGACAAGGTCCTTGCCCGTAGCCGCGAGTTGGTGAGCAAGCTCGCGCCCGATGCCGGCCGAGGCGCCGGTGATTAGTGCTCTGTGTTTGGACATGCCGATTCCTGTTTGGAGTATTACTGCATGATAAACCGTATTTTTTCCCTTTCGCCCTTGTGTTTTGTCTGGATGGCCAGTAATTTCCCCGACAGGACGTTGATGGGGACAAACAGGCAGTCCGCTCAAGCTCTAGCGACCGGAGGAGAGTGCAAGCTCCGGGTTTGAGTCTGCTGAATATCACCCCGGAGTCGCCAACCGAAAGGCAATGCTGAGTAGGCCTGGCCGCGTGGCTCACGATACGAGCGCCGGACCCTCGGTCAGTTGACGGCGGTCCATGAGGCGGAACTCGCAATCATGCGAGGCCGCGAAGCCGGGTGGTACCGCGACGAATTTTGATCGCCCCGGGGTGCACAGCATGCGCCCCGGGGCGTTTTTGTATTTGGAGTAAAGAGTTTTGTCATCGAAAGAAGCCATGTTTAAGGAAGTGCAGGGTCGCTACAACGGACCGGATCTCGAGAATGAGGTGCTGGCGTTCTGGCGCGAGCATGACGTGTTTGCCAAGACGCTGGATGCGACCAAAGACGGTCCGCAATTCAGCTTTAACGAGGGGCCACCGACGGCCAACGGCAAACCGGGTATCCACCACGTCCTGGCGCGCAGCTTCAAAGACATCTTCCCACGCTATAAAACCATGCGTGGCTACCACGTGCCGCGCAAGGCCGGTTGGGATACTCACGGCCTGCCGGTTGAGCATGAGATCGAAAAAGAACTCGGTATTTTCGACAAGAAGGAGATCGAGGATAAAGTCGGCATCGCAGAATTCACGCGGCGTTGCCGCGAGTCGGTCATGCGCTACATCGGCGACTGGGAGAAGATGACCGAGCGCATGGGGTTCTGGGTGAATCTCGACGAGGCCTATTACACGCTGGACAACAGCTACATCGAATCCGTCTGGAACCTGCTCTCGAAAATCTGGGACAAGGACCTCATCTACCGCGGCTACAAAGTTGTCCCTTACGATCCACGCATTGGCGCAACGCTGTCGTCACACGAGCTCGCGCAGGGTTACAAGGAGGTCGAGGATCCGTCGATAACCGTGCGCTTCAAGGTTGCCGATGCGGACGACACCTACTTCCTGGTCTGGACGACGACGCCGTGGACACTACCGTCGAACCTGGCGCTCGCCGTTGGTGAAGACATTGATTACAGCTATTGCGAATCGGATGGCCAAACGCTGATTGTCGCCGAGGCCCTGCGCGTAGCGGTCTTCCGCGATGTCGAGCACGCGGTAACGAAGACGGTAAAAGGCTCGGCCCTTGTCGGCATGCGCTACGAGCAGCTGTTCGATTACCTCGAGGTTGATGCCAAAAACGCGTTTACCGTACTGGCCGCCGATTTCGTCAGCACCGAGGATGGCACGGGTATCGTGCATACCGCTCCCGCGTACGGTGTCGATGACCTTGCTCTCGGCCAGGCCAGCGGTCTGCCCGTCGTACATGGGGTGGGCCTGGACGGACACTTCGTCGATGCGGTTAAACCGGTGGCCGGCATGTTCTTCAAAGATGCCGACAAGCCGCTGATCCGCATTCTCAAAGAGCGCGGCATCATGTTTCGCTCGGAACGCTACAAGCACAACTACCCGTTCGGCTGGCGCACCGGCGACCCGATTCTGTATTACGCGAAGAACGCCTGGTATATCCGTACGTCGAAATTCCGTGAGCGGATGTCGGAGCTCAACCAGACGATTAACTGGGTACCGGAGCATATCCGCGACGGGCGCTTCGGCAACTGGCTGGAAAACAATGTCGACTGGGCACTGTCGCGCGAGCGATTCTGGGGGACCCCGTTACCTGTCTGGACGGACGGCGAGGGTGGCTTCCACTGCGTAGGCTCGGTTGCGGAGCTCGAGAAGCTCACCGGGCGTGAGTTGAGCGAGCTCGATCTGCACCGCCCGGCCGTCGACGAAGTGACCTTTGAGAAGGACGGCAAGACCTGGGAGCGCGTGCCCGAGGTGATCGATTGCTGGTTCGACTCCGGCGCCATGTCGTACGCGCAGTGGCATTACCCGTTCGAGAATGAAGACAAGTTCGAAAAGCACTTCCCTGCGGACTACATTTGCGAGGCGATCGATCAGACGCGCGGCTGGTTCTACACGCTGCATGCAATATCGACTTTGGTATCGGACAGTGTCGCGTATAAGAACTGCATCTGTCTGAACCTGATCGTCGACAAGGACGGCAAGAAAATGTCCAAGTCGGTCGGCAACATCATCGATCCGTATGACGTGTTCGATACCGTTGGGGCCGATGCGCTGCGCTGGTATTTCCTGGCACGGCTATCGCCGGATGTGCCGAAACGCATCTCCGTCGAGATCGTCGCGGATGTCGCGAGCTCGTTCATCAACACGTTCTGGAATACGTACGGGTTCTTTGTGCTGTACGCGCGTCTCGATAAGGTGGACTTAAGTCGTGACATTCCGTTTGCCGAGCGGCCGGAGATCGATCGCTGGGCGCTCGCGCTACTGCACAAGACCATCACCGAGGTGACCGAGGCGCTGGATCACTTCGATGCCAAAACGGCAGGCGAAGCTATCGAATCGTTCGTCGATCAGCTCAGCAACTGGTACGTGCGCCGCAATCGCCGGCGCTTCTGGAAATCGTCAGACCCACAAGATACGCAGGCCGCGTACCTCACACTTTACGAGTGCCTGAAGGGCGTGCACGAACTGATGGCGCCATTTGTGCCGTTCCTGTCCGAGCACGTTTATCAGAACCTGGTGCGAACCGTTGACAAGGATGCGCCGGTGTCTGTGCACATGGGCAATTGGCCCGAGCCGGATGCCGATTGGCAAAACGACGAGTTGTTGCACGACATCGGCGTGGTGCAGAAAGTTGTGAGTCTTGCGCGCGCGGCGCGCGGCAAGTCGGGTGTGCGAACACGCCAGCCGCTGTCACGATTGCTGGTGCGCGCACCCAGCGATGCAGCGGCGCAAGCGCTCGACAGCCATCAGGAACAAATACTCGAAGAGCTTAATGTGAAGTCGATTGAGTTCATTGCGCGTGACGCCGGTCTCGTGAGTTACCTGATCAAACCCAACCTGCCGAAACTGGGCAAGCAGTATGGCAAGTTGGTACCTGAAATACGCAAGGTACTAATGGCGGCAGATGGTGCCGAAATCGCAGGCGCGGCGGCACGCGGTGACGCATTCGAGATTGAGGTCGCAGGACAGACAATCGCGTTGCACGGTGATGACATCCTGATCGAAACGCACTCGGCCGAAGGCTATTCCTGCGAAGCGGATGCCGGCTTCCTGACGGCGATCGATACGACGCTCAATGAGGACCTTGTCAATGAAGGCTACGCGCGCGAGGTTGTTCGTTCAGTGCAGGATGCTCGCAAGCAGGCGGGCCTCGAAGTGTCGGATCGCATCACGTTGGGTGTCTCGGGTTCGACCGCCATCGAGGCAGCACTCAATATTCACCGTGATTACGTCATGGCGGAGACGCTGGCGACCGCTTTTGAGGTGGGGCAACCAGAGCCCACCTACTCGTGCGAGCGCGATCTCTTGGACGAACACTGGACCATCGAAATCACACGGCAATCCTGAGATGCCGGGGGCCTGTTGATCGCCGATAGTGCTTCGGTTAGCGCTTACTTGCGTGTGCTTCGTAAACTCTGCTATAAGAACCAGACGCAAAGGTCTGAAAGTTTAGGAGTACATAGGGATTTGCGGCCCTGCAGGGGGCCTGGGCTACAGGAAGTAGGCTGCTCCGTATTTAAGAAAAAAAGCGTAGATGCCGCATAGAGGATTGGCGGCGACAACAATAATTAAACGCTGGAGTGACAATGACACGTCCCGTCGATCGCTTTCACGCGGCACTAACGGTGCTCGCCACGCATGGCCATATAAAACAAAGACTTACGAGGGCCTACGAGGAGCATTTGCACGATATTGACGAGGACGATCTGCCGATCAGCCTGAAACAGTCGTTCGCCGATTTGCGTCGTTCCATGCAAAGCGTCACGCCCCTGCAAGGCGAAAGTGCCATTTGTGCCTCGGTGCGCAAAATGTCCCCCGACAACGCCAGCGAATGCGCCGCCGAGATTGTTACCTTGTTTGGTGAGCTCGCACGGCTGCGCGACGACGGCCAGGCCAACCTGCCTCTCGGTGAAGACGCCCCGGCGCGCGTACCGCCATTCCTGATCAAATCCGTCTGAAGCGGCGCTTCCTGGATCGCCTGTCGCCCGTCGCAGGCAGGGCTAATCAGGGCTGATCGGGTAAAAAACCAGCGTGATCAATGCGTCCTCGGCAACACTGCCGGGATCGCTCACATAAGACTCCCAGGCCGGCCCGTTGCGTTGCAGGCCATGCGCGGCCAGGTATGCCGCGATCTTGCGGTGGGTCTGGGTCAGCGCGCGGTACGAGCCGGTGTGTTTGACACGGACTACCGGACCCTCATAGGTGAAGCCCAGTTTGACCGTGGGTGCGTCTCGTGGCGTTGATTCGGACGTGCCGCGTACCGGGATCGCTGCATCGAAGACCAGTTCCGAACCGCTGAATGTGCGAAGGATCGATAATGGCGCACCAGCATCCTGCAGGCCCTGCTTGTCGATGAACGTGACGATATCGAAATACGCTTTGCCCATGGCATCAGCCATTGAGCCCGCATCAGCGGCTGACGTTGTTCGCTGGTAGGCGATCTCGACGGCCTCGACGACGATGCTCTCAATTTGCAGATCGCTGAAGTCAGTGCCGGGCAGGCTTTCCGCGAGCTGCTTGAGTTTGTCGAGGCCCGCTTGATAATCGCGGGCGACGACGCGGCTAAATAGCGGTGCGAAATAACGCCCTACGATGTTGAGACCATAATCGGTTTCGAAACTCCAGCTAACGGTGGTGGCGCCAGCCTCCTCGGCGAGGCTGAACCGGGAGAATGCCTCACCGGGCTCGCCGCGATTCAAGACGATGTCGACCTGTTCGAAAGGAACGCTGTTGACGATGGTCTGCGTGCCGCTGCCAGCAATCGCGCCGTCCCAGGTCATCGTGCTGCCGGGCCCGCGGCTGCTTCCGGAGTAGAGGACCCGGATGTTCGGATCAATTTCCAGCATAGGTGCCCAGAGGGCAAAACGCCGAAAATCGTTCAGCTGCGCATATACCGTTGCCGCCGGCGCATCGATTTTGCTCGACACCTGCACGCGGCTGGTGCTCGGCAAAACGAGGCCAATAACGATCAGGACTACGATCAGGGCAACAATGCCGTATAACAGTCTGCGCACAAATCCTCTCAATAACGAGTCGCCGATTACGGCGTGAATTATTTCACAGTTGACCATCCTGCGGCACAATGCAGCCATGAATGATCAAAGCCACAATAATCTGCCGGTGGGCGTTTTCGATTCCGGCGTCGGCGGCCTTACGGTCTTGAAGGCGATTCGCTCCGAGCTGCCGTTCGAGAATCTTGATTTATCTCGGGGATACCGCGCGCCTGCCCTACGGCACCAAAAGCCCGGCATCGATCGCACGCTATGCGGTGCAGGCAACCGCCAAGCTGCAGGAGCAAGGCATCAAGCTACTGGTTGTTGCGTGTAACACGGCATCGGCGGTAGCGCTCGATATTCTGCGGGAACAGATGAGCCCCTTGCCTGTAATTGGCGTCGTTGCACCAGGCGCCGACGCGGCGGTCAGTGCGCGTCCGCGCGCCACGCACCTGGTACTTGCTACTGAGGCGACGGTGCGGCTGGGAGCTTATCGGCAGGCGATAGCAGCGCGCGACCCACATGCGGTCGTGCGGGAGCATGCCTGTGAAATGCTCGTGTCATTAGCCGAGGAGGGCTGGAATGACGGCGACATCGCAATCTCCATCGTCCGGCGTTACCTCGATGACGCGGCGGTGGGCGATTTTGAGGCTGAGACGATCATCCTTGGCTGCACGCATTTTCCGTTGTTGAAGGCAGCCATTCGAGCCGTCGTCGCCGCCGACGTCGTGATCATCGACTCGGCGAGCACCACCGCCACCGCGGTAAGGGAATCATTGACTAACGCCGGTGCACTTCGCGATTCGGACGAGCCCGGCACCACGCGCTTTCTTGCAACCGATGGCGCTACGCGCTTTGCGCGCGTCGGCAGCCAGTTTCTTGGCAGCAAAGTGTCTCCGGGCGACGTCGAACTGGTTGATCTTTGAGCGCAGCCCGAAGCGCCTGTGCGATAATCGCCGATTAACTGTCGAGCTCTGGGAAGAAGCCATGAATTGTCGAGTTTTCCTGCGCCTTGCAGGCGCCGTATTCCTTTTAGCCGTTGCTGCATCGTGCGCCAAGGAGGCGCCGCCCGCCGCCGTTCAGGCACCGGAACGGGTTGCGCCGCGGCCGGAGATATACGCTGATTTTGAACTGACCGCCGACTTGAGCCACCTGACCGACGATCAGCGCGACATGATTGTCCTGCTCATCGACGCGTCCGAGATCATGGACGACCTGTTCTGGCGACAAAGCTATGGCGACGATTACCAGACCTGGCTGCAGTCCATCGAAGATCCTGCGACGCGCCGTTTTGCCGAACTGAACTACGGACCGTGGGACAGGCTGGATGGCGATATACCTTTCATCAAGGGCGCCGCCGCCAAGCCGCTGGGTGCGCGCTTCTACCCGGCGGACATGAGCAAGGACGAGTTTGACGCGGCCTACTTGCCCGGCAAGACAGGGCAGTATTCTTTCATTCGCCGCGACGAGGACGGCGCGCTCGAGCTTGTGCCCTATCATGTTGCCTACGCGGCGGAACTGAGCAGTGCGGCCCGCTTGCTGCGCGAGGCGGCCAAGCTCGCGGCAAGCCCCGATTTTGCCAATTATCTAAAACTGCGCGCGGCGGCACTCATCAGCGACGACTTCGAAATGAGCGATCGCTACTGGATGGACGTCAAAGATAACGATATCGACGTCGTCATTGGACCGATCGAGTCGTATGAGGATCGTTTGTTTGGATACCGTGCGGCGTATGAGGCCTACGTGCTGGTCAAGGATCTTGAATGGAGTGATCGGCTGAGCCGTTTCGCTGCTTTCCTGCCGGACTTGCAGCGCGGCCTGCCGGTCGATGATGAGTACAAGTGGGAGATGCCGGGTACCGATTCAGACCTGAACGCGTACGATGCCGTCTACTACGCCGGGCACAGCAATGCGGGCTCCAAGACCATCGCCATTAACCTGCCGAATGACGAAAACGTGCAGTTGGACAAGGGTACGCGGCGTCTGCAGTTGAAAAACGCCATGCAGGCCAAATTCGAAAAAATTGTCGAACCGATTGCCGATGAGTTGATTGACGAATCACAACGGCAGCACATCACGTTCGATGCGTTCTTTGCCAATACCATGTTCCATGAAGTCGCTCATGGTCTGGGCATCAAGAACACCGTCGATGGCAGTGGCACGGTGCGCGCCGCGATGCTCGACCTTGCGTCCAGCATGGAGGAGGGCAAGGCCGATATCCTCGGGCTGTACATGATCACCGAGCTGCACAAGGCCGGGGAACTCGGTGATGTCGATTTGCGCGACTACTACACGACCTTCATGACCAGCGTGTTTCGTTCGATTCGCTTTGGCGCGGCCAGCGCTCATGGCAAATCAAACATGGTGCGTTTCAACTTCTTCCTGGAGCAGGGTGCATTTGTTCGCGATGCGGATACTGGCCGGTATCGCGTCGACTACAAGAAAATGGAAGCAGCCATGAACGAGCTGTCGCGATTGTTGCTGACGCTGCAGGGCGACGGCGACTACGATGGTGCTGCCAAACTCACGAACGAGAAGGGTGTGATTTCCGCGCAGCTGCAGGCGGATCTCGATCGGCTGACAAAAGCCAGTATTCCGGTAGACATCACGTTCCGACAGGGTGCCGAGGTACTCGGCATTCGTTGATTAAGGCCCTGGCTAGATCAACCCCTAGCGATTTGCGTCGATTATTCGCAGGAATTCGGCGCGAGTCCTGGCGTCTTTGCGGAAGGTGCCAACCATCTGGCTGGTGACCATTGAGACGTCCGACTTGTGAACGCCGCGGGTCGTCATGCACTGGTGCTTCGCCTCGATAACGACCGCCACGCCTTTCGGCTGCAGCACGTCCTGTATGCAGTTGGCGATTTGTGCCGTCATCTTTTCCTGCACCTGGAAGCGCCGGGCAAAAGCCTCGACCACGCGCGCCAGTTTGCTGATGCCGACCACCTTGTTGTTGGGCAGGTAGCCAACATGGGCCCGGCCGATGATCGGTGCCATGTGGTGTTCACAATGCGACTCGAATTCAATGTCGCGCAGCACGATCATCTCATCGTAGCCCTCGACTTCCTCAAAGGTGCGCGCCAGATACTCCACCGGGTTGCTCTTGTACCCGCTGAACCAGTCTTCGTACGCCTTGGCGACTCGCTTTGGCGTGTCCAGCAGGCCTTCCCGACGCGTGTCTTCGCCGGCCCACAATAACAGTGTGCGTACGGCATCCTCCGCCTGTTTGCGGCTTGGCTTGCGTGGTTTGGCTGGTTTCTTTTTGATGGCGGCCACTTAGGAGCCCTCTGTGCAACGGCGCTTCATCCTACGCAGACTTCTGTTCGAAATCGAGACCGGTTGGACAACTGACGCCGGTGCCACCAATCCCGCAGTAGCCGCCCGGGTTCTTGGCAAGGTACTGCTGGTGGTAGTCCTCGGCATAGTAGTAGGTGTCAAGGGGCAGAACCTCCGTCGTGATCGTGCCGTGTCCGGCCTGGCTTAGTACTTCCTGGTAGGCCGCCATCGAGCGCCGGGCAGCCAGCTGCTGCGCATCGTCAAACGTGTAAATGGCCGACCGATACTGCGTGCCCGTATCGTTGCCCTGGCGCATGCCCTGAGTCGGGTTGTGGCTTTCCCAGAACACTTTGAGTAGCTGCTCGTAGCTGATTGTCGACGGCTCGAAAACCACCATCACGACTTCCGTATGTCCGGTGTTGCCACTGCAAACCTCGCGGTAATCGGGATTGGGCGTAATGCCGCCGGCATAACCGACGGACGTCGTGAAAACGCCCTCGGTTTCCCAGAAGCGACGCTCTGCGCCCCAGAAACAGCCCAGGCCGAAAACGGCCTGTTCAAGGTTGTCGGCAAACGGTCCTTGTAAAGGCGCACCATTCACAAAATGGCGCGCGGCTACAGCGATCGGCGTGCTGCGGCCGGGCAAAGCCTCCTTTCTCGAAGGAAGAGTAAGATTTTTCATAACAGTGATCCGTGTGTCAGGAACCGGCGTCTTGCTGGTCTGCGGGCTGCTCGGCTTCCGTGGGCGATGATTTGTCTGCCGGTTGCTGCGTATTTTCGCGCAACTTGTCCAGGTCCGACTGCCGGTAGAAAAAGGTGTGTTCGAACACCAGGTTGCCGGTCGTTTGCAATTCAGCGTTAGCCATCATTGGTCGAAATACCCGTGAGCGCATTTCGCGATGCACCATGCGCTGCATGTCCGTGAACTCGGGAGGTATCGCTTCGGTGCGCAGATTGCGCACACGACCGCGGGGTGAAATGGTGTAGTCAACACGAATAGTGCCGGTCAACATTTTCTCATTCTTGGCGTTATTTGATGCACTTGAAGAGACATATGACAGGTAAGGGTCTCTGCACCAGCACAGTGGGTTGCTCCAGCATTCTGGCACGCGCCTGCAGCCGCTCTTCGTCAGCTGACAGCAAGGCCCACATCTCCGTGTAGATTGCGCGCGCACGAGTGTGGGAGTCCGAGTATATGTAGTAGTCAGCCAACGCCAGTTGTGCATCGACCACTTCCGACCAGGGCAGGTCGGGTACCGATTCCGCGATGCGCACGGCCCGCTTGAAGTAGATTTCGCCGGTCGGGACGACGCCCGGTCTGTACGGGTTTGAATCGGTCAAATCGACGAAATAGAAAGACCTGCCGAGCTTTTGCAGCGGCGGGAGCAGACTGGGGTGGTCCTTGCCAAGTTGCGCCTCAATAATGCGAATCGCGCGTCGATAGGTCGCGCGTTCGTCGTTGTAATACCCCGCCTTGTGCTGCCAGTCGCCACGGCGCATCAAGGACGGCAACAGACCCAGTGCATTATTCTGGAAATGTCTGACATTCAGAACGTGAATTCGATCAAGGACATCACGCGCCGTTTCGGCGTCACCTGCGCGTAGCGTCGATTCGGCGAGCGCCTCGAGAATCTCAACCTGTTCAATATTATGTGGGCCGTCGTTTACGTGCGTAATGTGCCTGGCACGATTGTAGGTTCCTACGGCGAGATCCGGCCGGCCGCTACTGAGCTGCGCCGCACCTAGCCCCTTCAACGGGTTCACCAGCTGCGCATTCAGGCGATCCTCGACGTCCTCGATAATGTCGACAGCGGATTGGAAGTTCTGAATGGCCGCATCGTACTGGCCACTGCGGCTTTGAACGATGGCGAGATTATTCAGCGCTTTGGCGGTTTCGAGCGACTCCGGGCCGAAGATCTGGATGGCCATTGCAACGATGCGCTTCGCCGACGTGTCGGCCTCGTCCATTGCGCCCTCTTCGAGCAGGCTCCGATAGCGCTCGAACTCCTGCAGCAGGCGGTTTTCCTCGGCGGGCCCGGCATCGACTGATGCGATCTCGAGGCCTTCGTTCTGCGCGAAGACGACGGTCGAAGCGGCCAGCAAAGGCAATAGTACGAGTACTTTTGTCTTAGGAATCATTCGTTTATCTAACTGGTTGGATTGTGGGTTTTTTGCTCTTAACCACCGTACGTCAGACCGGCCAGCCACCGATTAGTTCTGCTTTCGTGGCGGCCTGAATCAATCAACTATACCGCCTGATCAGTACCCGCGATACCGGCTCGGGAATGCTGAAAAGCGAGTCCCGGCTGCAGCCTAATTCAAGACGCGATAGCCGCGACCGCGCAAACAGCGCTTGAAGACCTTCTGTTTTTCGCGATCGGCATCAAGGCCCGAGCGAGTGCCGCCATAAAGAGCGCCCGTTGCCGCGCCCTTGCCGGCGTCGCCATTGATAGCGCCACCGATCGCGCCCACGACAGCTCCGGTTGCACCGCCTTTTGCAACACCCTGACTAATAAGGATTTCTTCGGTGTATTTCTCGCATTCACCCCAATCTTTGGCAAACGCATTAACGTCAACACCTTTCATATCGACGATAGGGTCTGGATGCGCGGCACAACCTGCTACGGTCAGCGCCACCACGACAACAACGAACTTGGGGTTTATTTTCATAGGTCTGGTCCGTACTTACGCCACTTAAGATAACGTCCGAACCGTAGTTCGGTTTACAAAGGCATGCAAATCATGTGGTGCTTTATCGAGCCCGACGTAAAGGACTAGTCGGCAGACGCCTTGTGCAAATGCACGTCCCGCTGCGGAAACGGGATAGAGATACCTTCCTGGTCGAAGCGTTTCTTGATGGCCTCGGTCAGTTCGAATTTTACATTCCAGTAGTCTGCTGCATTGACCCATGGCCGCAGGACGAAGTTGACGCTGCTGTCGGCCAGTTCCGAGACCGCAATCTTGCAGGCAGGGTCAGCGAGTATCCGATCGTCGGCAGCGACCAGTTCCTCAAGCGTCTTGCGGACTTTGTCGAGATCGTCGCTGTAGCTAACGCCCACTACCATGTCGACGCGGCGCGTTTCTTTCGCAGAGTAATTGGTGATGATGCTGTTCATGATCTGGCTGTTGGGCACGATGATCTGCTTGTTATCGGGCGTGGTCAGAACTGTCGTCAGGATCTGCACCTGCTCAACCGTGCCGCTGATGCCCGCGGCCTCGACAAAATTGCCGACGCGATAGGGCCGAAACAGGACAATCAAAACGCCGGCTGCAAAATTGGACAGTGAACCCTGCAGGGCAAGACCAACGGCCAGGCCGGCGGCGCCGAATATGGCGATGAACGACGTGGTCTCGACACCGAGGGCGCCAATCGCCGCAATGACGACCACGACCAGCAGCACCACACGCACCAGGTTGCAGATGAACGTCTCAAGCGTCTTGTCGACTCCCTGCTTTTGCATGAGCTTGTGCAGGCCGCGCACGACAAAGCTGATCGCAAGGCGACCGACGTAGAAGATCACCAGGGCAATCACGATATTCTTGCCAAGGGTTACAACGGTGGTCGAGTCGATACCGTTGTTTTTCAGAAATTCGATGATGCTGGTCCAGCTCAAGCTGGAAGCAGCCGCTGTTGCTTGCTCCATTTTCTGTCCTTACGTGCGGGTCTGTGTGCTTCAGGGGGTGCGATAATACAGGATTGCGCCGGCGTTTTAGAACCGTAGCGCAACAAACCATGCGGACAGGATCAGCGCCAGTGCAATGCCGCCGGCAACGGTCTGGCGACCACGATCGGTGGGTATCGGGCCCAGGACCGTAAGTAACATGCCGGTCGCGAACCCGCAGACGAAGCCCATGAGGTGCGCGCCGATGTCGGTTTCCGGTCCGCCGGTGCCGGTGAACATGAGCAGTGCCAGCCCACCGACAATCGGGCCGTAGCGATACGACCAGCGATCCTGTGCCATCAATTGGCCGCGCCAGACGAAGCCTGCGACCAGCCCGAGTGCAGCGAACACCGCCGTTGACGCGCCGATCGAGCGATGCGTGGATTCAAGCAACAGCATATTGGCGGCGTTGCCCATCGCCGCAGCAACAACGATGGCCAGCCAGGCGACACCGGAGCCGAGCAAACGTCCGGCGAATACGCCGAAAAAGATGCCGAACACCAGGTTGCCGACGAGGTGCCTCACGCCGGAGTGCAGCGTCAACGCGGTTATCGTGCGCCACCATTCGCCGTTGCGGATTAACGCACCATCAACGCGGCCGGCGTCGAACCAGTCGTGACCGAAGTACGAATAGCCGGCCAGTCCGGCCACCGTACAGACGACCAGAAAGTAGCCGATGACACCGGGTACCGGGTCCTGGTCAGGCACGCGTTTCTGCGGTTTCGGTCGAACCGGCGGATTTTCCTCATCATAAAGCCGCAGTTGTTCGGCGGCCTGCGCTGAATATTCGGCGGGCACCAGCAGTACCGCGCTGCTGGCGTCGTGAATCGTCTGGTGCGGAATGCGCGCCGCCGCCAGCACCAGTGCACGGTGGCCACACTGCTGGTGGTTCGGGCTCTCGTAGACGACGCGCAGATCTTCTTGCATGGGGACATCCTGTCGTGAGTGAAAAATGCTATTAAAGACAATTGCTTATGATTCATTTATTGCCTTCAGCGATCGTTCATGTGCGCGCGTCAACAATACACCCAATCTATCTAGGTACGTTGCTTGGGTGTTTCAATGAATTTATGGAAGAAATTGTACTTTGCAACCGCGGTCGTCTGCGCCGTGTTTCTTGCCGTGTCGCTATTCTGAGCGACTGTCCGGATTGCGGTAAGCGGATTGCGGTAAGCTAGGAGCCTGATGATTAGGGTTCCGATGAAAAGCCTGTTAACAACGATTTTGCCCGCGGCGCTGCTCGCTGTCGGGCCCGTAACAGCTGAAGTTACTGACGCGGCGACCGGCGGCTTTACCAGCGTCAATGAAGTCATCATCGATGCGAAGCGTGCCGATGCGTGGCATGCCGCAATCAACGAGATTGGACAGTGGTGGAGTTCGTCTCACACGATATCCGGTGATGCGAGTCGACTCAGTATCGAGGCGAAGCCGCAGGGTTGTTTCTGCGAAACACTGGGTGAGACGGCCGGTGTCGTGCATCTGACAGTGACAATGGTCAGTCCCGAAGTCCTGCTGCGGATGACCGGCGGTCTTGGACCATTGGGCTTGCTCGGAGCGGGCGGCAACATGCTGTGGGAATTCGCTGATGCGGAAAATGGCACGCAAGTAATATTCACCTACGCCGTTGGCGGCTATCGTCCCGACGGCCTCGATAAGTTTGCGGCGCCCGTTGATGAGGTTATTGGTGAGGCCTTACAGCGCCTGAAAACCTATGTCGAAACGGGCGATGCCGAGCAGGTTAGTCGTGACTGACGTTACCTACGCGCGCCCATCGTCGACCGTTGTGCTGGTGCGTGCGTCCACCCCGGAGCCTGAGTTGTTCATGGTGTTGCGGCATGCCGAGTCATCATTTGGCGACGCCTGGGCGTTTCCCGGCGGTGTCGTCGACGCAGATGACGCGGCCGTGCACGAGTATTGCAGCGGTATCAGCATTTCCGAGGCGGATACTCACCTCGGCGTCAAAGCCGACGGACTAGAGCTCTATTCAGCCGCTATCCGCGAGCTGTTCGAAGAGTCCGGCGTGCTGCTCGCCGACACGGACGAACTCAACGAAGACCTTGGCATGGTGCGTGATGCGCTCAATGCCGGCGCCGAGAGCTGGGCCGATTTTGTAGCACGCAACAGCCTGGCGTTGCGTTGCGACAAGCTGCACTACTTCAGCCACTGGGTGACGCCGCAGATTCTTGACAAGCGCTATTCAACGCGTTTCTTCCTGACCGAAATGCCTGTCGGTCAGGACGCGATGCACTGCGGTGGTGAATTGACCGACTGCCGCTGGGTTGGCGCGCACGACATGCTGGAAGCGGGCCGGGCTGGCGACGTCGAACTGCATTTTCCGACGATCAAAACGTTGGAGCTCATCGCGCGCTACAAAACGCTCGAGGAACTTGTGGAATGGGCGAGTAGCTGCGTGCAGTGGGGCGTCACGACGATGCTGCCGGCGGTTATCAAACGTGATGGCGAGCGTGAGATCGTGCTGCCCGGTGATAAAGACTATCCCGGCGCAAAAACGTGAGCGGGTTCGGGCCGACCATGCCGGCGTTCAGCAAACTTGCGCCAGGTATTCGCCGCCTGGTCGCACCGAATCCGTCCATGATGACGGGGCCGGGCACCAACACCTATCTGTTCGGCAACAAGCACGTGGCCGTGCTGGACCCCGGTCCGGTTATCGAGAGTCATATCGAGCAAATTCAGGAGATTGCCGGCGCGCCGATTCGCTGGGTACTGGTCACGCACACGCACCCGGACCATTCGCCGGGTGCTGCCTTGCTCGCGGCAGCGACCGGCGCAGAACTGGTGGGTCGTCCCGCGGCGGATGGCGAGCACCAGGACAGGACATTCAAACCGGATCGCGTCCTGACCGATGGCGATGAGTTCAAGACCGACGAGTTCGTGTTAAGCGCGGTGCAGACGCCCGGTCACGCCTCGAATCACGTGTGCTATTTGCACGCGGAGATGAACTGGCTGTTCACGGGTGATCATGTGATCGACGGATCGACCGTTGTCATCAACCCGCCGGATGGCAACATGTCGCACTACATCGAATCATTGCGGCGCGTGAAAGCACTGCAGTGTAAAGCGCTCGCTCCCGGTCATGGTGAAGTGATTAACGATCCGGACCGCGCCATCGACTGGATTATCGATCATCGTCTCGATAGGGAGCTCAAAGTAGTGGACGCACTGCTCGCAAACCCCAATCTCACGACGCGCGAGCTCGTGCCACACGTTTACAAGGACGTGGACAAAAGGCTCTACGGATGGGCGGAACGCTCGCTGCTCGCGCACTTGTTGAAGCTAGAGGCTGACGGTGCTGCGAAATGCGCGGCCGAGCGGTGGATATACCACGCCGCCTAATCCCCTCGCAGGTAGGTGTCCAGAAACTTAACGTATGCCTCTGACGCGGCAATACGATTTTCGCGTTTAAGAAAACCATGGCCCTCGTCGGGAAAGACGACGTACTCGACCGGCACTTCATTCTCACGCGCCGCGGCCACCAGTTCGTCGCTTTCGACCTGCAGGACCCTGGGGTCATTCGCACCCTGCACGACGAGCAACGGCTTCACGATATTGTGGGCATGAAAGAGCGGCGAGATTCGTCGATGCCGCTCGCTGTCAACGGCCGGATCGCCCATTTCATCGTAGAGCGCTTCCTTGAAGTCTTCCCACCACGGCGGAATGCTCTCCAGCGTGCGTACCCAGTTGGTGACACCGAAGATATTGATACCAACGTCAAATACCTCGGGTTCGAACGCCAGCGCTGCCGCAACCATGTAACCGCCATAAGAGCCGCCGATGATGCCGACGTGGTCACCGTCGACCCAGTCGAGGGTTTCAAGGTACGCGCGGGCGTAAACAATATCCTGCAGGTCTCCTTCACCATGGCGTTTGTCGTCGAGGTGGAAGAACGTCTTGCCGTACCCGGATGATCCCCGGTTGTTCGCAGCAAAAACGGCGTAGCCATGATTCACCAGGTGCTGGATGGTTGGGCTATAGCCCTGGCGGCTCTGTCCGCCCGGACCCCCGTGCACCCAGACCAAGGCTGGTACAGGGTTTGCCGCTGACGCGGTTAGCGGTTTGTAGAGAATTCCGGGTATTTCCAGTCCATCCACAGCTCTTGTAGCGAACGACGTCGCTGCTCACCAGGTGTGCGGGGTCAATGGCCGGGTTCAACGTGCTGGTGAGCTGCGCACTCTCACCGGTCGCCAGCTCCACCAGGTGAATGTTGGACGGTGAGTTATCGGCATTGACGATGAGCGCCACTCTGGATTCATCCGGCATGAAACGGATGGAGCCAAGATCGCCCGGTGGCAGAGAGTTAAGGTCGATTTGCTTGCCGCTGACCAGGTCAGTGACGGTGACTTCCGTGCGTGCATCGGCATTCACGCCGCTCACACGATAGCGCCCGCTGGGCGAATAGACGACGTACAGGACATCCCACGGCGCTTCGATCAGTACGGATTTTTCGCCGGACTCGAGGTCGTACTGCCAGGCTTGGCCGAACTCGCCAAATTCATCGGTCGCATAGGTCAGGGAGCGGCTGTCGGGTGTAAAGCCATACGCGGAATATTGAATATTGCCAGTGTGCTCCGTAATCAGGACCGGTTCCTTGTCATCCGAATTCAGGTCTACCAGGTAGACGTCGGAGTCGGCACTGGTGCGGGGTTTGTCGAGTACCAGCCAGCGCTCGTCGGCACTGATGTCAGCCACCTGCAGCCCGGGATTCTCGAATACCATTTCGCGACTGTAATCTGCTGCGGAGTAGCGGTAGACATCAAAACTTTGCTGATTGCGCTCCGTCGAGACCAGGTAGAACGTCTCGCCGGATTCGCTCCAGCCGAGAAAGCCTGCTTTCAAATTGTCGCCCGGTGTCAGGTCGTGATAACTGCCGTCCGTCTCACGCACAACGACGTGATTCAGCTCGTTACCTTCACTGTCATACGTAAACAAAACGCGCTTGTCGTCGGGGAACCAGCTAACGCCAAACATCGCATTGTCGGCTGAGTCGGTCAGCTGGACCGGGGCGCCACCAGCGACCGGCAGTGCATACACGTTGAAGACGCCAGTCGCGTCGGATGACATCAATAATGACGCACCGTCTGGTGAAAATGCCTTGCCGCCAGACGGCGCCATGCCGATGCTCGTGGTCTCGAAGAACTGCGCGGCCGAATACGTCGGCAAGGGCTGCGAAACCGGCTCCGCGGTCTGTTGTGTGGTCTCTTGTGATTTGCTGCAGCCGGAGATCATCGCCGCAACGGCAATTCCCACCAAAAGGGTATGATTTCTTTTCATTGAGTGAATCCGGGCATTCGAGGAATTTCGTATCATAAACTACTTTCCGGTTTTGGCTTGATTAGCGGCTTTACTTCGCATAGTTTACGCCGTTCGAAAGTGAGGAAATAGCATGACATTCGTTGTCACCGAAGCCTGCATCAAGTGCAAACTGACCGACTGCGTCGAGGTTTGCCCCGTGGATTGTTTCCACGAGGGCCCGAACTTCCTCGTGATCGACCCGGAAGAGTGTATCGACTGCACGCTGTGTGAGCCCGAATGTCCTGTGGAAGCCATCTATTCCGAGGACGAGTTACCGGCGGATCAGGCGCAGTTCCTCGAAATCAACGCCGAGCTGTCGCTGGACTGGCCGGTCATTACCGAGATGAAGGACGCGCCGGCAGATGCTGATGAATGGCGTGAAGTAAAGGACAAGCTGAAATACCTGGAAAGGTAAGTCCGTAGGAGCGCGCCTCGGCGCGCGAAGCGGTAGCGGCGGCCGTACAGGCCGCTTGTATAGGTGTCGCGGTTTGGCGAGCGCCTACAGATTTTCCCCGACGAAGCCAATTAGTATGTCCGCGAGCTCCGCTCCCTTGTCCTCCTGCAGGAAATGACCGGCATTTAGATATTCTGGGGTGCTCGCGACCCTGCGCGCCCGGCACTGTCTCCTGCCATGGCTTTTCGCCGCCACGCGTGATCGGGTCACGGTTGCTGAACGTGGTCAGGAACGGCTTCTGCCAGTTTTTGAACACCTCCCACGCAGCGCGGTTGGCGTCGCTCGCCGGGTCATCCGGCCGTGTCGGCACCAGCATCGGGAACGCACGGGCGCCCGCTTTGTACTTCGCCGACGGGAAGGGTGCGTCGTAGGCCGCGACGACGTCATCCGGCAGGTCGGTGATCGTGGCTTTCTGCAGGATCATGCCAATCGGAAACCACGGGCTGTACCGTGCGAAAGCACGCCAGATGTTAAACGCCTTTGGCATCTCCTGGTCACCGGTCGGCAAACCGCCGTTGCCCACCGCAATGCGCGCGAAGCGCTGCTCGTTTTCGGCCGCGACACGCAGGCCGATCAGCGAGCCCCAGTCCTGGCAAAAGAGCGTAATACCCGTCAGGTCCAGTGCCTCGACGAACGCCTTCATCCATGCGACATGGCCCGCGTAGCTGTAATCGTTCTTGTGCGCTGGCTTGTCTGACTTGCCGAAGCCGATCAGGTCGGGAGCAATGACCCTGAAGCCCGCCGCGCTGAGTGGCGGAATCATGTGGCGGTAAAGGTAGGACCAGCTGGGCTCGCCGTGCAGCAGCAATACGACGTTGCCAGCGCGCGGCCCCTCGTCAACGTAATGCATGCGCAGCCCGTCAACGTCGACATAATGCGGTGCAAAATCGTAACCGGGCAGGTTTTCAAAACAGCTGTCGGGCGTGCGAACGTATTTCATGACGCTTTCCTGTAGGTCCGTGGTTTGCAGTTGAGCAGGCAATTTGGTGACGTTTGGAATAGCATGTCACGCACAAGAAGTACTACTAAAAACAGATACAGAGTACCGCCAAATTGATCAGCAAACGAGCCAGGTTTCTGCGCTGGATAACCAGTCGCTACATCCAGCGCATTGACGTGCACACCGCCGATCCCCTGGAAATGCGGCGCCGACTGGATTCCGTCAGCCGGTTGTTGAAGCAGGCGAGTCAAGTCAAGGTCGAGTCGACGACGGTCGCAGGCCTGTATGCCGAATGGCTGCGCCCGCAAGGTGCGCCCGATGACAAAGTCCTGTTATACCTGCACGGCGGCGCTTACGTGCTCGGTAGCTGTCAGTCGCATCGCGCGATGGTGAGCCATATCGCACGAGCAGGCCGTATCAATGCGCTGCTACCGGAGTACCGCTTGTCGCCGGAGCACAGGTTCCCGGCAGCGATTGAAGATGCGGTCGCCGTCTACCGCGCACTGCTGGCTTCGGGCATTAGCCCTGAAAATATCGTGATTGCCGGCGACTCGGCCGGCGGCGGCCTGACTGTCGCAACGCTTCTGTCGCTGCGCCACACTGGCGACCCGCTGCCGGCAGCGGCGGTATTGCTGTCGCCGTTTCTGGACGTTACGGCCAGCGGCGAGTCGGCCACGACGCGCGCGGACCGGGATCCGTGGTTTCACGCCGGGGATTTAGACGTGGTCGTCCGCCACTATTGCCGTGCTGACGAGGTCAGGAACCCGCTCGTATCCCCGGTCTTCGCCAACGTCGCCGGACTGCCGCCGGTCTATATACAGGTCGGCGATGACGAGATCCTGTTGAGTGATTCGACGCGTTTTGCGGACAAGATGAGCGCAGCGGGCGACACAGTCGACATCGAAATCTGGCCCGAGATGTGGCACGTGTTTCAGCTGTTCGTTGGCAAAATGCCCGAAGCTCGCCAGGCGATTAACAAGATCGGCGACTATTTGCGTGCGCTTTATCCGCCGGCAGAGCCCTCAAAACCCTGATTGTTTTTGTGAGTCGTCGTACATCTTTGTCAGAAACGTACGAATTGCCGGTTCCGCTTCTGCACGGCTCATCAGCTTTTGTTGCTCGAGTACTATCGCCATGTCTTTGATTGATCGCTTGCCATCGATCAGTGACATGATGAAAGTGTAGATCTGCGTCGTCATCGCCTGGTTACGAAATGACTGGCTCAAGGGCACCGGCTCCTTGCCGGTCACGATCCACTCCGGCAACGCCTGGTAGCGAGCGGGCTTGCGGACGTTTTTTTCCTTGCGGGCCGAAAACGACAAAACGTTTTCCTGCCGCCCGTGCCGGCTTGCCGGCGAGCACATGTACGGAATAGTCTGCTCGGTCGTTAGTGGCTCTGCAAAACCCTGCTCTGCAACGATGGCCACGGTTTCTTCGCGCTGTAGCGACGAGAACATTCAGGGCTTGAAAAGGCCAGCGAGCCGAAGTTCAGCCAGCGACCGTTATCGGCAAGCAGGCCGTTGATGCGTGCGGCCAGGATCGGCAGGTCTTCAGTGATGACGTCGATGAGCCACGGAGTCACAACCGTGTCGAACGACCCGGACGGAAACGGTGGGCGCAGCGCATCACCCAGCACGAGGTGAAAGCCGTCGCGTACGGGTTCAGGTGCCGCCAGTGTGCGCAAAACGGCATCGTCTTCCAGGCCCAGCGGCGCGATGGGAAATTCATACAGTTCAAGCGTCTTGCCGGCGGTGACGTGCTTCGCTACGAGCATCAGCAGCGGGTTGAAGTCCATGGCCACGGTTGATTCGCAATCCAGTTGCTGGTGCAGGTCGTAAGCGAGGCGGCCGGCGCCGGCGCCGAGCACCAGGACGTTGCCAAGCGCTGTGTTGCCCTGCAGCACATTTTGAATCTGCTCAAGTGACGCACGGTTTTCCTCGTCACCCCATGACCAGTCACGATGGATGTTGGCGTAGTAGGTGTTGAGCCCCTGGTCCGTCGGCAAGCGCGTGCGCAGTGCCAGGTAGGTTGCATAGTTGCCGGCCAATGAGGCGACGTCGAGCGGTTGCAGCAGGTCCTGCAGCATTTGCCGATGTTGTACGAGCGCGCGCTCGTAGCGCTGCACGCGTTGGCGTGTCTGCGCGGGTAGCTGATCGTTGTCGAGTTCTTTTTCAAGGCCAGCAACTTCGTGGCTGATTTTCTGCAGCGCAAATTGCAGGCGGCCACGCCATTCGCCCCACGCAGCCTGCGGTTCCGCGAACAGCCACGGCATACCGTCGAGTGCCGGAAAGTCGACTTTGCAGGCGCTGCAATGCAGTACGTCAGCTTTCGATTGCAGCGGGGTTTTGTCGCAACGCGGGCAGGCGAGGCGGGCGGCCAGATCAGTCATGGTCGAATTATGCACAATTCTCTTGCGCGGCGCGTTTCAGCGCCATCGAACCATACTGCGGTCAGACCGGGTTGGCGATAATGCCATTCACGATTGGCATAAACGCCGTCAGACTGTCCTGCAACGCCGCGTTGCCCAGGCCATTGTTCAGGAACAGCGAACCGAAATTGCCCTGCTCGCCGTGTAGCGCCATGTAATTGAGCAGCACGGTGTTTACCAGCAGGTTGACGTTATTGGCAGCGGGCGTTGCGGCACGTTGTACTGATCCACCAGCATCCATATAGCCGATTTGCTGGTGTCGAGCCTGCTCTTCGGCGCTGCCGCCGATGAGCACCGGTCTGCGCGTCGGGTTGTACACCAGGAAGAACGAGCCTGCCGTGGAGGAATTGTCGCTGGTCCATTCACCTTTGCCGCGACCTTCTTCCGAGTTGTCGATAGCGCCGTTAGAGGACAACGAGCCGTCGCTGAAGACGTACATCATGAGCGGCACGTTCTTGCGGGCAGCGTACTCGAGGCAGGCACCCATGCAGCGACCGGCGCGGAAGTCTTTGACCTCACCTTCGGCGCGGCGACCGCCGTGGTAATCGTAGCCACCCATTTCGATACAGCCCGCGCCGGCGAAGCCATTAATTACCAGCTTCATGACAGCGGCAGTTTTTTGAAACTCGCGCGCGCTGCGATCGTTCGCCGTGAACTCATCAGTCGTGAAAATGCCGCTGCCGTCGGGTGCGACAATTTCGGGATCGAGCGCGGGATCGATAGGCTGGCCGCCGAAACGATCGGCGATATCAGCCGCTTTCAGGTAACCACAGCGCACCATTTCCTTGATGACTGCATCGCTGGTTATTTGCGTATTGACCGTGGCCATCTTGCTGTCGCTAAGGCGATAGATCGACTCCATGACCGCGGTTGCGTCGTCTTTGCTCAGGATGCCGACCAGATCACCGGTATCGACGAGGTTGACGACATCGCTGGGACGGTCAACCTTGGTCGGTCGCAGCTCCGGATTGTAAAGCGCTGCCGGTAGCATCGAGTTGCCACCGGAGTCCGTGTTCTCGGAACCGGCCAGCGTCAGTATCGAGCCGTCGGCGCCGGCTCTTGCAATGCCGTACATCGGGTTGTGCGGGTTGTTGCTGGTGTCGTTATCGGAACGCGCCGGAATCACCGCACCGTTGATGTTGGCTTCGCGACCCGGCGTCAGGCTCTGCATGATGCCCCGGCGGAACGCGCTGTCGAGGTGAAAGCCGAGCCCTAAGTCGAAGTTGGCGTACGGCTCGCCCGAGTCCGGATCGTTGAGTCCCGGAATCATGTCGCCCGGCAGGCCCATTTTCTCGTAGCCCGCCGTGCTCACGAAGTCACTCTGACCGCCTTCTTTACCGATGAGGACATTGGAGCCCGCGATGTTCGCGCCACCGGCCAGGTCAAAGCAGATGAAGGGAATCTTGCCCGCGCCATCGGTCGCAATGCGACACGGGTCGAGCAGCTGCGAGCTGAGATCACCCGACAGCTCGGCGAGTGCGTCACGCGGATTGGAAAACAGGCTCAACACGCCGCCGCCCAGGGTGTAGGCGCTGCCGGTCATGAAGCCTTGCGCTACAAACTGGCGGCGCGTCAGCGGGCGCGGATGATCTCCGTGCAGCTGCGGCGCGTCCCAATCTCGTTTGTTGTGTTTTCTCGTCATTACAAGCGTTCCCTCGAAATCCTTTTCGTCATTGCACCAGCGTCGCGGCGCTGCCGAGCATTGCAGCGCAAACGCCCTTGCCGATGGCGCGCGTGTCGCTCGGTCCGGCCAACAGCCGATCAATCAAATTATCCGGACGGCCGTCGGCTGCCTGGAAAGCCGCCAGCTCGTCATACAGCTCGGCATAGGTCGGCTGCGTCGCTATTACAGGTCCCGACGGTGTCTGGCCGGTTGCTCGCAGAATCAGCGGGTCGACGAAGTTATTGCGGTTCGCCACGCTGAATGCCTCGCCGGCGCTCTGATAAAAATCGAAGTCCGGCCAATAAGTCGCCGCGTCCGGGTTGGGATTGGTGGCCGTACCGATGGCCGCATCGCAGTACTGGATCGCGAGTTGCGCGATCGCAACCTGGTGTGACGACAGGAAGGTCGTCACATCCGCAACGGCCGGCAACGATTGCCTGAGTTCCCGGAAAGTGTCGTCCACCGGGAACGACCCGTCCGGATACTCGATCCTGCGGTCGACGCCGGTGATGGCTGAAAACGTTGCATCGATCTCATCAAACGTACGCACACCGATATGTGCCGCAGGGTCAAGGTCGGTTGGTGTAATTACCAGCATCGGGTCTTCGACGCGCGCAAACGTATTGTTGGCAAGTACGTCGAAGGTCAGGAAGAACTCGTCGTTCTCAGGCCCTTTCTCCAGCGATATCACAGCGCCCAGCGCCGACAGCGGTTGTCCAAGTTCGCCGAATTCCGCGGCGCTCAGCAGGTCCGTGAGCGTCGCATACGATTGACCAACCGGCACTTCGCGACCGTTCATTGCAAGTCGCAGGCCCTCAATCGGAATGCCTTCCGGCGTCGAGCCGTCAAGCGTGATGAAGTGCGGCCTGTCGAAGAGATACGCGAAATTGTCGAACTGCTGCACTTCGAACAGGATGAACGACGAATCGGGTGCCGCGCTAATGCGCTCCGAGATATCGAACAACAGGAAGAACTTCTCGCCAACGCCGGCATCGAAATTCTGTGTCACCTGTGCGGGCGTCAACGCGCGTCGATGTACGGCAGCCAGGCGGAACGTACCCTCCCAGACGCCATCGCTCGAGGCCTCGTTACCGAGTACCAGCGCGAATGTGTCCTGCCAGTCAATCAGCGTGCCGCCCGGCGTCGGGTCGGTGTTTGATACCAGGGCACCATTGACATAAATGCGGCGGCCGTCGATCGGGCTGTAAGTCGCTACGACATGCTGCAGACGTCGCCTGCAGCACTTCGTCCGCTGAGGGCGTGGATAGCGCGGGATCACCGTTCAGACTGGTTTCCGCTGTGCGCAACAGAAAGTCATAGTCATACAGGGTTTGTTGCAATGTGAAGTTACGTGTCGTCTGCCCGGCTGAGTAACTGACGATTCTGGACATCTCCTGCGTAACATTGGCGGGCACGACCCATGCCTCGATCGAGAACTCGCCGGATGCCTGCAAAATGTCATAGAGCTTCTTGCTGGCGGTCGTCGAGCCCTGTGCTTTGCCGGGACCCTGGGCAACATTATTGCCAATGGTGATGCCCCATCCCCCGAACCAGCTGACGTCGCCGGAGAAGTTGAGATCGATCGCCGGATCAACGCCGCTCGTGTCGTAGGCCACGAGGCCGTTACCGGTCTTGAATTCCCAGAGCGCGACCTGCGCGCCTTCATAACGATTGCCGCCGGACGCCAGCGTGCCGTCTTCGATCAGTTTTACCGCCTTGCTGTACACGAGGTCGGTGTTAACAGTGGTCGGCTCGATACCACCGACAAATTCCATGATTGCTGCCAGCATTTCGTCAGATGCCGCATCGCAGTCGCCATTGTCCCAGCAATTGTGGGACTCGCCGAAGGGCACGGGGCTGACCTTCACAACAAAACGGGAGTCGGCGGGCGTGTCGAGATTGATCTTGGACTTTGCAGCTTCGTAAGCGCTGTCGATATCCGGATCGGCAAAGTAGGGCTGTTGTGCGGTCGGTGACTGCGAGCTGTGACAGCTTGAGCAATAAAGCTCGAGAATCGGCTCGTGAATCAGCTGTCGAAAAGCGTTGGAATCTTCCGGAAAATTCCTGCTCTCAGCAGGATCCGCCGAAGCAGGCGCCGTCAGTACAATTTCCCGTCCGCCACCCGCCGTCGCGCCGACCCAGTTTTCAATCCAGGTGGTCATGATCGAACCGCAAACGCCCGGGTCGGCGACCCAGCAATTGTGGCCGATGGGTGGTTCGCTGACTCGCTCGACGGCGCGCGACAGCGACGGTTGTTCCCGGTTTGTGATCGTCAGCGCGGCGTCATAAGCGTCATTGACGTTATCGCTGCGGACGAACATCGGTGTCTGGCCGACCACCTCATTGTGGCAGCTGCCGCAGCGATCGCTGCCGCGGGCTTTGCCCCAGAATTCCTGCTGGAACTTCAGTACATCGCCGTCGCGGGCCACCTCGCCGCTATAGGCAGCGTCGCCGACGTTACCGGTGTCCTGTGACAGCGGATTATCTGTGGTCTGCGCACCGCCGCCACAAGCGCTCAATATCAAACCTGATGACAGGATCAGCAGAGGCGTACGCATTATCAATCGCAAGGTCAGTTTCGTCATCGCGTTCCCCTAGTCGCCCATGCAGTGCACGGCGGCATCCGCGAATACTTGCTTCATCTGGTAGCCGGTCCCGCGGAAGGTCGTGACGATCTCGTCAACCTTGTCGCGGTCGGTCTGGTTCTCGGGATCACGCAGGCAGACCGCGCGAAACGCTTTCTTGACCTGGCAGGCTGCAAACGCGTCGCTGTTGCCGAGCTCTTCGCCCAGCGACTGCGCGCCGGAGCCGCTGCCCGTAAGCGCGTCGTCAAACCCCAGGTAAGCGTTCTGGCCTTTACGCCAGTAATTGTCCCATTTGTCATCCGGCGTTCTGAATCCCTGCGGGAAATTCAGGTCGTTGTTGAAGTACTTCGGCTGCACGTTCGGCGCCGTGTACTCGAGCGCGCCTGTGTCCTCGTCAAAATTGTAGTAGGCATAGGCTTGTGCCATCGGATCCATGCCCGTGTGGCAACCGATGCAGTTGTTCAGGTACAAGCGGCTGTCGCCACCGGGACTGCGACTGACATCCTGGCGAATACGATCCGGCGGGAGTTTGGGGTCATGCAGTTGTTCCATGTCGTTGCAGAAGTGGTTCAGCATCGTGAAGCGGAACATCGCGCGATTCGTGCCCGCGACAAAAAAAGCTTCGGCTGCGGCGCGTGAGGTCATGACGCCCGCCGCGGCTTCCGGCGGAATGCCCTGAATATCGGATTGGGCAGCAGGTTCGAGCTTGTCATAGAGGTTGATGTTGTTCGCTTCGAGTTGCTCGTAATGGTCGTTGTTCGTTGCCGAAGGGGCGGCGGATACGACACCGGCTTCACCGACGTAGGTAATGTTGTGCGAGAGCAGCGTATTGAACGGCACGCCATCACGGATCATGCCGATGACCGTTGCAATGTAATCGTTCAGGGGTACGAAAACCGATTGGTCGCGATTGGTCCACGGCGCCGCGAAATTCTTCAGTGTGACGTTATAAAAATTCTTGTTATCCATCGCCAGGAACGCTGCCGAGTTCGCATTTCCTGGTAGCGCCGGGTTGATGGCGTCAGCCATGTCCTTGAGGACTTCTTCTGTCGGCGGTACACCGGCCAGCCGATCGTGCAAGCGCTTGGCCTGCTCGAGATAGCCTGCGTGCGCCGGCACCGTCAGTGTCGCGCCAAGCAGTAGCATGACAATGAGTCGCGTTATGGGTCCGATGTTCTTGCCGTCTTGCATATTGGTTCTTCTCACTACTCGTGCGAATGATGAAAGGTGCATCTTGCTTAAGCGTTCCAGTTGGCTTTGGAAGCGTGCCTCACTTTGGCGTGTGCCACCGTGAAGGCATTCACAGTCCTTGGGGGCGCGCCGGAAAACACTCGATCTCCAATCAACAAAGCAATTGCTGTGCCAGCCCGCTGCGCGGCCTGCGCTAATGCTTAGTAAGTCGATATATAACAATAAGTTACGTGACTTATTCATGCGCAGCGTCGAGCCATAATATGTCAAGCGTTGTCGGCACAAACGCACACTGAATTGTTAAGCGCGAACTTAAGGTACTGAATTGGTAAAGCAACCCAGCTGTCGCTGATCAGAGACAGGAAAAGCGCGCTGCGAATTGGTCGCTGTTTGTGACTGCGTTAACGGTATATCGAAGGTGCGTCGTCGTAGGCTGGCTGGATGATTCGAGGTATTAGCCATGTTTTTGAACACCCGACAACGGATTAGAGCGCGCACCTCGTCGATGACCCGGCTGGTCGTGGTGTCGATCGCCGCGGCATTGGCCGCGTGTGGTGGCAGCGGCGACGGCGTTAGCATCGGTACTGGCCAGGACCCGGACCCCGTGATCATCGATTTTCCGATCGCCTATATCAAAGCGCCGATACCCACTGACGACAACGGCGATTTTCAGCAGCGCGACCTGCGCGAACAGATCACTTTCGACTTTGGCGCCGACCTGTATTTTCGCGATCGCGCGGCACCCAGTGCTGCAGCCATCAATATTACCGCGGAGGTTTCGCAGGGTCTCGCGGCCATTCGCGACGTCGAAATCGATTTCGACGGCAGCCGTCTGTTGTTTGCGATGCGCGTACCGTTTGACCCGAATGTCGATGAAGAGGATCTGCCAACGTGGAATATCTGGCAGTACACGTTCGCGACCGCTGAACTCAAACGCGTAATTCCGACAGAACTGACCGCGGAAATCGGCCACGACATCATGCCGAAGTATTTGCCGGACGGTCGCATCATTTTTTCTTCGACGCGGCAATCACAGTCACAGGCCGTGCTGCTGGACGAAAACAAGGGCGGTTTTCCGGCGCAGGACGAGGACGACAATGAACATGCCTTCAATCTTCACGTTATGGATGCCGATGGTAATAACGTCAGGCAAGTGAGCTTTAATCAGAGCCACGACCTCGATCCTTCGGTTTTGGCAAACGGCCAAGTTGTCTTTAGCCGCTGGGACCACAATGGCCGTAACAATGCCGTCAACCTGTACCGTATGAACCCGGACGGCTCCAGCCTCGAATTGCTGTACGGACAGCAGAGTCATGACACCGGCACAGACGGCTCTACTATTCAGTTCATGCAACCGCGACAGGTTGAGGACGGCCGTATCATGGTGCTGGCGCGGCCATTTACGGACACTGACGGCGGCGGTGAACTGGTGCTGATCGACACGCCCCAATACGTGGAAAACACCCAGCCGACCAAAGACAACATCGGTGTTCTGACAGGGCCGGCACAGCAAGACGCCACTATCAACGACGTATCGACCGTGCCCGGGGCTCCGTCGATCGGCGGCCGCTACTATTCGGTGTATCCGATTCAGGATGGAACCGAACGACTGATGGTCAGCTGGAGTCAGTGCCGCCTTGTCGAAGTTCTCCCTGACGACGGTGATCCGGCAACAGAGGACATTGCAATCGTGCCGTGCACGCAGCAGCGGCTGGCCAATCTGGTCGACAGCAATCCGGCGGTTGGCGAAGCAGTGGTTGCGCCGCCACTGTACGGTATCTGGATTTACGATCCGCGCGACGATACGCAGCTGCCGATCGTGGCCGGCGAAGAGGGCTTCATGTTCACCGAAGTGGTTTCGGCCGATCCTCGTCCGCTGCCGCCCGTAGTGCTTGATGGTATGAATAACTTCCCACTGGATGCGACGCTTGCTGCGAAGGGCGAAGCGCTCCTGAATATCCGCAGCGTTTATGATTTCGATGGAGCCCCGTTGCTCGATATCGCTGCGGTGTCGGATCCAGGGCGAACTTCAGCCGAGGATCGTCCGGCACGATTTCTGCGCATCGAGAAGGCCGTCTCGCAGCCGGATGATGACGTGCGCGACATCGGCAACACGGCCTTTGGTGTCACGACGGCTTTCGGAATGAGGGAAATCGTCGGCTACGCGATGATCGAGCCGGACGGTTCCGTCATGGTCAAAGTACCTGCCAATACGGCACTGATGCTTAGCGTCGTCGACGACCAGGGGCAGCGCATTACGCAGCCGCACAACAACTGGATTTCACTGGTGGCGGGGCAGGAGCTCAAATGCAACGGTTGTCATGACGCCAACAGCGGACTGTCGCATGGTCGTAGTGACGCTTTTCCGAGCGCTTACGCGGGCGCATCGATGGCGAGTGTGCCGTGGTTCCCGGCGGCTGATGCGCGGTGGTCCGTCAACGAAGTTGGTGAAACGATGGCCGAAACGCGCGCAAAAACGACCTGTGCCGAGGGCAGCTGCGCGTCGATCGAGCCGTCGATGAATGTGATTTATCGCGACGTATGGACAGCAGATCCGCTGGTCGCTGCAAATAACCTCGATATAGACTGGCTCTATACCGACCTGACGACGGCATCGCCGACGTCTGTGGCCTGTCAGCAGGACTGGCAGGCGCAGTGCCGCAGCGTGATCAACTACGAAACCATCATTCATCCCCTGTGGAGCCAGCCACGGCTGGTGTTCGACGCTGATGGCAATGAAGTTATCGACCCGGATACCGGCGCGCCGGAGAACAACAACTGCCTGAACTGCCACACGCCGGTCGATCCGGCGAACGGGATGGCGCGTGTGCCCGCCGGTCAGCTGGAGCTGCAGGATGGCCCCTCGCCCGATCAGCCCGATCATTTTCATGCCTATCGCGAGCTGTTACTTACTGATAATCTTCAGATCCTAGAGGGCAACGCGTTGGTCAACGCCACTCGTGTCATCGGTCAGGATGCGGAAGGCAACGATATTTTAGAACTGATTCTGACCGACGCGCCCGCAACAGCCGGATCAGCGGCATTATCGAGCGATTTCTTTGACCCGTTTAATGATCCTGCGGATCCTCACTACAATATTTTATCCGAGGCGGAACGACGCCTTATCACGGAATGGTTGGATGTCGGTGCTCAGTACTACAACAATCCCTTTGACGCCCCCGCCAACTAAATTTGTTTGGACCGCATGCCTGACGGCAGTCATTTTACAGATGATCCTGGTGGCGCCGGTGTTTGCCGCCGAGGACTACCGAACCGTTGTCGTTGCCGAGCCGTTTCTCGAGATGCGAACCGGACCCGGTCGGGGCTATCCGGTTTTTCACGTGGTAGAGCGCAGCGAGTCGGTCGACATTCTAAAACAGCGCACAAACTGGTTCCGCGTTCGCGATGCCAGAGGTACAGAAGGGTGGGTCAACCGCGAGCAGCTGCAGCTGACATTAAAACCGGACGGGGAGCCGGTTAGTTTCAAGCTTGCCACGCTCGAAGATTTCACCAATGCGAAATGGGAAACCGGCATGCTCGCGGGCGATTTCGGCGGTGCGAACATAATTTCGCTGTATGGCGGATATTCGCTGAACCCGAACCTGTCAGTCGAGCTGTGGGGATCGCAGATTTCGGGCAATTTCTCGAACGGCTGGATGGGTAGTGTTAATGTCGTGCACGAAGCCTGGCCCGAGTGGCGAGTGTCGCCGTTTTTCACATTGGGCGCCGGCGTGATTAACACGGAGCCAAAATCGACGATCGTTAGCAGTGAAGATCGTACGGACCAAATTGGACATGTGGGCGCAGGATTCCGCGTGTATGTAGGGCGCCGCTTCTTGCTGCGGGCTGAGTACAAGAGCTACGTGGTTTTCACTAGCCGCAACGAAAATGAGGAAGTAGAGGAATGGAAAGCCGGTTTCGCGTTCTTTTTCTGATTGCTGCAATGATCGGCCTGTCCGGCTGCGCAGCGACCAAAAATCTTTTCGGTATCGGCAATGAGTCCGCGCCGCCGCCGTCGGCCGAGGGCCCCGGGCAGGTCATCGATCCGAAAGTCGAGCGCCGCGAGCTCAAGGAGCCGGCCATTGACCGGGAAGACTTCGAGGTGGGCGCCTTTGTCGGGATCATGAGCATAGAGGACTTTGGCTCGGACGTGGTTTACGGGGTGCGCCTCGCCTATCACATTACCGAGGGTTTCTTTCTTGAGGGCACCGTCGGGCAGGCCGAGGCCGGCCTGACGAGTTTCGAGGAGTTATCCGGTGGCGCGCGCCTGATCACGGACTCGCAGCGCACGCTCACGTATTACAACCTCAACCTGGGTTACAACATACTGCCTGGCGAGGTGTTTCTGGGTGAAGACCGCGCCTACAACACGAACCTTTACTTGATCGCCGGCCTGGGTTCCACGCGCTTTGCCGGCGATGATCGATTCACGGTCAACCTGGGCGCTGGGTATCGCTTCCTGATCAACGATGCCGTTGCCCTGCACCTGGATTTTCGCGATCACCTCTTCGATATTGATCTGCTTGGCGAGGAGAAGACTGTCCACAACCTCGAGGCCCATCTGGGCTTCACCGTGTTTTTCTGACTTGCACGATAGGGTGATGCAATGAGAAGGAATTTCTACACACTCGGTCAGGTTCTTGTGACGCTGCTGCTGCTCGGCGCAGCATCCGGTTGCAGCGGTATCGAGCCCTGGGTCAAGCCTTACGAACGTGACCGGCTTGCCGATCCGATCATGGCGCTGGACGGCGACCCCGTGTCGTCGTCGTACCTGCAGCACGTGTACGAATCGCGCGAGGGCGCCCGCGGCGGCGAGGGTGCTGCTGGTGGCGGATGTGGTTGTAACTAGGGCGGCCTGATTGTGACTCGTCTACTGGCATTCTTTCTTGCAGCGCTGCTGCTCTGTGCGCCCGTCCATGCCGGCGTGTTACCGGATGATCGCGCCGATATTTTGTACCACCTCTACGACGGTGGTGGCGTCGAAATCGATGGTCCCTCCGTACTGGTCCGTAAGAAGGCCGGTAAGAATCTCTCGGTTGTCGGCAGCTACTACGTGGATATGGTCAGCTCCGCGTCGATCGACGTGGTGACCACGGCAAGCCCCTACACTGAGGAGCGCAAGCAGTGGTCGCTCGGTGCAGATTATCTGCGCGGCGATACGATCATGCGCTTTGGCTATACGAACAGTACAGAGTCTGACTACGACGCCAACACCTACAATTTCTCCGTTAGCCAGGACTTGTTCGGATCGCTGACGACGCTCACGCTCAGTTATGCGTTGGGGAATGACACCGTCGGAAAATCCGGTGACCCTGCCTTCGAAAGGGATCTCGACAAGCAGAGCTATGGCGTCGGGTTAACGCAGATACTCACGAAGAATCTGATTGCGACATTGAATTTCGAAACGATGACCGATGAGGGTTACCTGAATAATCCTTACCGCAGCGTTCGGTATTTCAATGCGTCGGACAGTCTGGGCAGAGGTTATTCCTTCGAAGAGGAGCTGTATCCCAATACGCGCACCAGTAACGCGCTCGGCATTCGCGCGCGCTACTTCCTGCCATACCGAGCGGCCATTGAAGAGCGAGTACCGATTTTTCACGGACACCTGGGATATTGAAAGTCACACCGCATCGCTGACCTATGTGCATCCATGGCGCGACTACACGTTTGAGGCGAAATTCAGGTACCACGACCAGACCGGGGCGCACTTCTACCAGGATCTTTTCTCGCGCTCCGAAGCAACCAATTTCAGAGGGCGGGACAAGGAACTTAGCCCGCTGACCAGTTACACCTACCGGCTCAAAGCATCGTACGCGTTCCTGAATGACGGCAAGAGCTGGGGCTTCATCAAGAAAGGTACAGTAACGGCGTCGGTGGACAAGCTGCTAATTGATTACCACGATTTCTCCGATCTGACCGCACTCGCGCCGATCGGCGCAGAGCCGCTTTACAGCCTCGACGCCAATATTTTTCAGCTCTATTTTTCTTTCTGGTACTAAGACGCTTCGACCTCGGTCGATCTATCGAACTAAGAGGATGATCCCATGAGAAACCTGCTAGCCATTATCGGCGCCGTTGCCCTGTTGTTCATGGCAGCTCCCGATGCAGTCGCGCAAAAAAATACGGACAAAGCCCAGGCGAAAGCTGCTGCTAAAGCCGAGCAAATGCAAGATCGTGCAGAGAAGCATGCACGCAAAGATGTCATGGAAAAAGATGACATGGATGAAGATGACATGGATGTCATGGACGAAGATGACATGGACGAGGACGCTGCAGAAGAGACGCGCGAACGTGCCGAAAAGATGCGGGAAAAGGCCGAGGAGCGCGCTCAGGAAGGCGCTGAGGGCGAAGGCATGCGTGGTCAGGACAATGCGGCCACTCGCGGCAACGAGAAGTCGCAGGAAATGCGCGCTCGCCGCGATGAGCGTAAGCAGATCAAGGAAGAATATCGCGAGGGTCGAGGCGACGTCGATGACGCAGTTGTTGGCGACGATGCCGCTGTTGGCGACGATGCCGCAGAAAGAAAGAGAAAAAGCCCTGGTGGAAGTTCTGGAATAACTAACGGCTTTGCGCAGTAGCAGGAAGCTGCATACTGTGGATTGAGCGACAAAGCGGCCCTGCCGTAATGATACGATTAGCCTCCGAAAAACGGAGATAATCGCTTGTGACCCTGTTGATCTTATTGCTGGCGCTACTCATCGTGGCGGGCATCGCTTTGTACAATCGCCTGATTCGCGCCCGAAACCGGGTGGATACCGCGTGGAGTGACATCGACGTACAGCTGCAGCGGCGTCACGACCTGATTCCGAGCCTCGTTACAGCGGTTGATCAATACGCAAAATATGAACGGGCAACGCTCGAGGCCGTCACTGAGTTGCGCGCCGAAGCGATGCACATTGCCGACGTTCGAGCCCGCGGCAAAGCGGAAGAAAAGCTGAGCGCTGGCATCGAGCGCATTATTGCCCTGGCCGAAAACTACCCGGACCTCAAAGCGAATGAGAATTTTCTGAGCTTGCAGAATGAACTGGTCGAAACCGAAAACTACCTGCAATTTGCGCGCCGCTATTACAACGCGTCGGTCCGTGACTACAACACCATGACGGAGACTGTGCCGAGCAATCTGATCGCCGGCTGGTTCAATTTTACGCCGCGGGAGTTCTTCCAGAAAACGTCGGATGATGCAGCCAACGTGCCGCTGGTCGAGCTTGGTTCTGTCGAATGAGATGGCTGGCGGCATTATTGTTGTTATTGCCGCTGGCAGGCGTGGCCGACGAGCGGATCTTAAGCTTCGACAGCGAGATCCGCGTCATGACCAGCGGCATGATCGAGGTCACCGAAACCATCAGGGTTCGTGCCGAGGGCAACCGGATCAAGCGCGGCATTTACCGCGATTTTCCGACCGAGTACGAGGATAAACTCGGCAACCAGTACACCGTTGCATTTGAGCCGCTGGCGGTCTTGAGAAATGACCGCCCCGAGGCGTTCCACTCACAAGCGGTACGCGACGGCGTGCGCACCTATTTCGGCAGCGCCAGCCGTCACATAGAGCAGGGCGAGCACACGTATACGTTTCGCTACCGCGCCAGCCGCATGCTGGGCTTCTTCGAGGAGCACGACGAGCTGTACTGGAACGTCACCGGTTTCGATTGGTCTTTTCCGATCGACAAGGCCAGCGCCACCGTTGTCCTGGAGTTCGACGCACCGTTATCGGGCATCACGCACGAGGCGTACACCGGACCATTGGGCGGGCAGGGACGTGATTATAAATCGCGCCTTGAATCGTCACGACGCGTGAGCTTCGAGGCTACGCGGCCGCTGTCGCCGGTTAACGGCCTGACCATCGTCGTGGGCTGGCCGAAGGGCTTCGTCAACGAGCCGACGACAACGGATCGTATTGGCTGGCTCCTGAAAGACAACAAGAACTTGCTGGTCGCGCTGCTGGGGTTCGTGCTGCTGCTTGCGTATTACATTCCGGTTTGGCGCGCCCGTGGCAGGGACCCGGAGGAGGGCGTCATTGTTACGCGGTATACGCCGCCGGCCGGTTATTCCCCGGCGTCGCTGCGCTATATCCGGCAAATGTACTATGACGACAAGGTCATGACGGCGGCAATCGTCAACCTGGCCGTCAAGGGTTACCTCGAGATCAAGCAGCGCGGCGATTCGCATTGGCTGAAGAAAACGGACCCGCTAAACGCGGCATTTGCAATGGCGCCCGGCGAGCAGGAACTCTATGAGGCACTGTTCAAAGACGGCAGCAGCGTTGAACTTGATAACAAAAATCACAAGGTGCTTGGAGCGGCGCGCGGTGAGCACCGGAAGTCGCTGAAAACGGATTACAAAAAAACGTATTTCCGCACCAATGGCAAACTGAATGTGCCGGCTATTCTCATCGTCATTGTCAGCGCGGTCGCCGCGCTCAATGTTGGCAGGGGTCCAACGGTGTTGGTCATTGCCACGATCGTACTGTCCGTTCTTACCATTGGTTTCTTTGCTGTGATCATGCGCCGACCGACGATGCGCGGCCGCAAGCTGCTCGATGAAATGCTCGGCTTCAAGGATTTTCTCGAGATCGCCGAGAAAGACGAACTCAATCTCCGCAATCCGCCGGAAAAGACGCCGCAGCTGTTTGAAGCGATGCTGCCGTTCGCGCTGGCGCTCGGAGTGGATCAGCAATGGTCGGAGCGGTTCGCTTCGGTACTCGCCGCCATTCGCGACAAGGACGGCAGGGAATACCAGCCGTCCTGGTATAACGGCTCGTGGCACAGCTCGAACCTGACGAAAACAACCAGCCAGCTCTCCAGCGGCCTGCATTCCGCAGTCAGTTCTTCGGTGTCGCCGCCGGGTTCCTCCTCGGGTGGTGGCGGCGGCGGTTCGTCCGGCGGTGGTGGCGGTGGTGGCGGTGGTGGCGGCTGGTAATGCACGCAGCTATCGCCCAATTCAACGAATCGAAGGTGACGATGACTATTTTTGACGGAAGGACTTTTTACGCATGAACCAGACCGCTTACCGCCGCCAGTCGGGCAGCTCGATACCGAATGTGATTTTCGGCCTGTTGATTGCCAATGGCCTGGTTTTCGTGCTGCAGCAGACAAACGCCGAGTTTCTCTATATCAATTTTGCATTGTGGCCGGCGACCGACCCGCGATCGCCGTTCATGCCATGGCAGATTCTCACGTATGGATTCCTGCACGGCAGCACCTCGCATATCTTCTTCAACATGTTCGCGCTTTGGATGTTCGGCCGGGAAATCGAGCTGCATATGGGCTCGCGACGGTTCCTGACTTACTACTTTGTGTGCGTCGCTGGCGCGGGTACGGTGCAACTCATCGTGGCCGCGTTGCAGGGCGGGCTGTATCCGACGGTGGGGGCTTCCGGCGGGGTATTCGGCATCCTGCTCGCCTACGGGCTGACGTTTCCGAACCGTATCATCGTGCCGCTCTTTCCGCCGATTCCGATGCGTGCGATCACGTTCGTCATTCTGTTTGGATTACTCGAGCTGTACCTCGGATTCAGCGGGGGCGCGCCGGGCGTAGCCAATTTTGCGCACCTCGGTGGGATGTTATTCGGCTTCCTGATGTTGCGTTTCTGGCGCAAGCGTCGCTGATCGTCGCCAACAGCCTGATTTTTCAGGCGGTGGTGCCACCGTCAATAGGAATGGCAGCGCCGGTGATGTGCGCGGCAATATCGCTGGCCAGAAACAGCGTCAGCGCTGCGACCTCCTCTGGAGTGGCGACCCGGCCGTTGGGGCTATCCGCCGCAGCGGCTTCCAGGTATTCATCGAGCTCGATTCCCAGCTCGTCGGCCTCGGCGGCGAGCATCGGTGTATCGACATCACCCGGGCAAACAGCGTTAACGCGGACCCCGTCGCGCGCATGATCCTTCGCCATGGCTTTCGTTAGCAGCACGAGGCCGCCCTTGCTGGCGCAATAGGCGGCGGCGTGCTCACCGCCTTGCAACCCCCAGTCGGAAGCGATATTGATGATGCTGCCTTCCGCTCGGAGCAAGTGCGGCATTGCGGCGCGGCTTAGAAAAAACGGCACGTCGAGGTTGATCGCCATGGTGTGGCGCCACTCGGCATCGGTTGTTTGTCCGGCATCCGCGCGTACGTAAACGCCCGCGTTATTCACCAGGCAATCGAGCTGCCCGAACTCGTCGATCGTTTCGGCGACCAGTTCGTTGCAGTCATCCGACTCCTGCAGTTCGCCCGACCAGATAACGATCTTCTCCGATACGTCGGCCACTTCTTCAAGACGGCCCTCGTCGCGACCGGCCGCCATCACGTCCCATCCGGCTTCCGCAAAGGCAATGGCGATGGCTGCGCCAATGCCGGAACTAGCACCCGTAACCAGAACAACGCTCATGTGATTTTCCCTGACCGCGTTAACGTGCTATCCAGTGTATATCATGAGATCAGAGGATTCGTTACAAAGCCTTGGCTGGCGCCCTTTCTTCCAGTCCCAGCTGCCCCTGGACTGTGACCTTCTGCCGGCGCGCGTGCTGAGTGTGCATCGCGGCCGGATTGAAGTTGCGCATGAGGGTGGCCACGATGCAATCACGCTGTCGGGAAAGAGTGCCGCGCTCGACATCACGGTCGGCGACTGGGTGCTCATCGATGCGAACGGGCCGCAGGTACGTTCTCGCCTTGAACGCTTTGGTGTTTTTCAGAGGAAGGCGGCCGGCACGACCGGCGACGTGCAGCTCATAGCGGCGAACGTCGACAATCTGTTCATCGTTACCTCAGCGAATCGTGATTTCAACATTGCGCGACTGGAACGCTACCTCGCGATCGCGCACGATGCCGGGGCATTTCCAGTCATTGTGATTACCAAGGCAGATACGGTGGAGTCAGTCGAGCAGTTTGTCATCGCTGCCGCCAGGCTGTCGCCGGGAATACTCGTAGAGGCGATGGACGCGAGAGACCCGACAGCGGTTGAGGTGCTGCGACCCTGGTGCGAGCTCGGGCAAACGGTGGCGTTGCTGGGCTCGTCCGGCGTCGGCAAATCGACGCTGATCAACACGCTGGCGCACGTCGGGCAAGAGACCAGCACCGTGCGGGAAGACGATCAACGTGGCCGTCACACGACCACGAGCCGCACGATGCATCAATTGCCGCGCGGCGGCTGGCTTATCGACACGCCCGGAATGCGGGAGCTGCAGCTCGTCGAAATTGGCGATGCGCTGGACGAGGTGTTTGGCGATATCGCGACGTTTGCACGTCAGTGCCGCTTCGCCGACTGTTTACACGAGGAGGAGCCCGGCTGCGCGGTGCGGGCGGCGATCGAAAAGGGCATGCTCGAGCCTGAGCGCTTGCGCCGCTACCGAAAACTGCAGTCTGAGGACAGGCGTAATTCCGAAACCATTGCCGAGCGACGTTCGCGCGACAAGAAGTTCGGCAAAATGTACAAGTCAGTTCAATCCGGAAAACGACAAGAGAAAGGCGGCAAACACTAGATGACAGCGATTGACCTCAATGCTGATCTGGGCGAAGGCGATCCGCACGACGAAGCGCTGCTGCGGATCGTGTCGAGCTGCAATATCGCATGCGGCGGGCATGCCGGCGACGCGGCGTCGATGGCATTGACCGTGCGTGCGGCGATCAGCAATGGCGTCTGTGTCGGTGCGCACCCCGGGTATCCGGACCGAGAGGGTTTTGGGCGGGTCAGCGGCTTTCTCAGCGGCGCTGCACTGTATGAGTCGCTCACCGAACAGGTTACGGCGCTCGCCGGTACAGCGGCAGAGCTCGGTGCACCGTTGACGCATGTCAAACCACACGGGGCGCTCTACAACGATGCCCTGGCCGATCCAGAGCTGGCTGATATCGTCGCGCGCGTGACCGCCGAAGCACTCGGTTCGCCGGCCTTCGTGGGCATGGCAAACACGGAGCTCGAGTCTGCGGCACGTCGTCACTCGCTCAGGTTCATCGCCGAAGCGTTTGCAGATCGGGCCTATGAACCGGATGGCACGCTGGTACCGCGCTCGTCGCCGGGCGCCGTGCACCAGGCGCTTTACGTCATCACGACGCAAGCCATGCGGCTGGCAACCGAAGGCCAGGTGACGGCCAGCAACGGCGATGTCATTGACGTCCGTGCAGACACGCTGTGCATTCATGGCGATACGCCCGGTGCGGCCGAAGCCGCGCGCGCGGTGCGTGATGTTCTCACCGATCATGGAGTCGAGATTCGTGCTGCTGCGCTGCGTTGATGATCAGCTTTCGTTTGCCGTGGAAAACCCGTCCGGCGCACAGGCGGCTGCTGAGCACCTGCGGGCCAGCGGTGAATGGCTGGAGGTCGTTCCCGGGATTGACTCCGTCGTCGTCAGATTTGATGTAGCGGCAATCGACACGGCTGGCGCGCTGCGCCGAGTGCAGGAGCAGCTCGCCGGCGGTGTTCGGCCGTTAGCAGATTCACACGAGCTAATTGAGATTCCGGTGGTTTATGGCGGTGAATGCGGGCCCGATCTGGACGATCTGTGCGCGCAACTCGAACTCTCGACCGCTGAGTTTATTGCGCTGCATGCAGGGCGCGACTACCGCGTTGAAATGCTGGGTTTCACGCCGGGCTTTGCTTTCGTCGGTGGACTCGATGAACGCCTGCACGTGCCGCGTCGTGCAGAACCGCGACAGCGGGTCGCGCCGGGCTCCATCGGTATTGCCGATGCCTTTACTGGCATGTACGCACTCGCCAGTCCGGGCGGCTGGACGCTGGTTGGCCGTACACCCCACAAGTTGTTCGATCCGCAGGCCGCGGCACCATTTCCAGTGCGCGCCGGCACGCTGATTCGCTTCCGGCCGGTTGCTGCAGCGGAGTTTGAATCTTGAGTATTACGGTTCTGAAGCCAGGTTTGCAGACGACTTTGCAATCGCGACCGCGCATTGGCCTGCGGCATTACGGAGTACCCGCGAGCGGCGCCGCGGATCCGCTGTCTCTGGCGCTCGCAAACCGACTCGTCGCAAATTCGTGGGATGCCGCAGCGCTGGAGGTGACACTACTGGGGCCAACACTGCGCATGAACACCGATTGTGCGATTGCAATCACCGGGGCGAATTTCGAGGTGACGTTGAACAACGACGCAATACCGCTGCATGAAACTGTCTTTGCCGCGGCAGGCGATGTGCTCAGCGTCGGTGGCAGTGCTAAAGGGGCCAGATGCTACATCGCATTTTCCGGCGGCCTGGGGGCGACGGAGGTACTTGGGTCGTCATCCACCTATTTGGCTGGTGAGCTGGGCGGGTTGCAGGGCAGGGCATTGCGGCAAGGGGATGAGCTCCGCTTGTCGCCTGCGCGTGTCCCCGGGCTGTGCACGCCGGCCGAGTTCCGGATGCCGATGTCGACGAGTTGGGCACTGCGTGTCTGTGAGTCGTTCGAGACGGGTCGATTGACGGGTGAGAGCAGGGAGCGGCTCTTTGACAGTAACTGGACCGTCAGCCGCCGTGCGGATCGCATGGGCCTGCAGCTTGATGGTGCACGTCTCGATATCTCGTCGGATGGTCGCATGCCGAGCGCGGCCGTGTTTCCCGGCACCGTGCAGTGCCCCGAAAACGGTGCGCCCTTCATCTTGTCGGTTGATGCCGGCACCGTTGGCGGGTATCCGCGGGTTGCCCAGGTGGTGCGCGCGGACCGGCACCTCCTTGGACAGCTAAAGTCCGGCGATCACGTGCGCTTGTTGCGCCGCGACACCGAGAGCGCGACCAGGGAGTTGCGCGACAAACATGATTACTGGCGGGGCTGGATCGCACCTATCGAGCAGGTGATCTAGTCGCTGCAGTCAGTCGCGCTGATTGCGGCTATATACGGCGCCAAATCTCTGGGAGATATAGTTGGCGTCTTCAAATATCTGGCGCCACGCGGGATCCGATGTGTTGTCGTGTACCGGTTGGCGTTTGCTGATCAGGTAGTCAAGAATCGCTGGCAGTGCAGCCAATTCAGCTTGTTCGCGGTCATCCATTTGCTTGTCCTAAACGTTTGTTTTTGCCGAAAGGCGGATTGGGTTAATCCCAGACGCGCAAGTGATAAATCGCGGACGTCCATACCGACTCTATACGTTTTTCCCAGACATGCGTCCAGATATTCTTGCGACCAACAGATCATAGGTGCCCAGGCAGCCTAAGCCGGTGCCATACACAATAAGTCGGTGCCCGGCACCGTTACGCTGGACGTCGAATTATGGCAAACTAGAGACGCGTAGCCAGGCAGTGTTGCCTGGTTTTTAACTTAGGGGACTACAATGAGAAAAACTTTCTTCAGAGTATTTGCTGTAATTTTGCTGGGTGTGTCTGCGATGAGCATCGCGCAGGCACAGGAAGAGCCTCCGTTTATCGGCGGTGACTACTGGGAAGTAACCGGCATCAAGACAGCAGATGGCGGAGGTTTGAAGTATGCACGATGGCTTGCAGGTGAATGGCGCAAGAACAGCGAGTTCGCCAAGTCGCAAGGCTGGATCAAGGATTTCATGGTCATCAGCAACGTTCACGCTCGCTCCGATGAGCCGGACCTGTATCTGATCCGGGTATTCGAAAACATGGCGACCGTCGCAGAAGGCGAAGCTCGCCGCAAGGAATACATGGCCTGGGTAAAGAAGAGCATGGACAAGATGAGCGAGGAAAGCGGTAATCGCGCCTCGTTCCGTACTGTTATGAGCACGTCTCTGCTGCAGCACATGAAGTTCCGCAACTAGTTCAAGAATTGAGTGTGGAATGCGAGGCAGGCATGTCGGTGACGTGCCTGCCTTTTTTATGGCAGCGAGTTGCTAAGAAAGTGGTGGGCCCGCCAGGACTCGAACCTGGGACCAAGGGATTATGAGTCCCCTGCTCTAACCAACTGAGCTACAGGCCCTTTTTTCGTCACATAGCCAAAGAGGCAACGGGAAGTCAGTCCTCGAGCAGGAAACTCCTGAGCTGATCCGAACGCGTCGGGTGACGCAGCTTCCTGAGCGCCTTGGCTTCGATCTGGCGAATACGCTCGCGCGTCACGTCAAACTGCTTGCCCACTTCCTCGAGCGTGTGATCGGTATTCATGTCGATACCGAAACGCATGCGCAAGACCTTGGCTTCACGCGGCGTCAGGCCACTGAGTACCGAGTGCGTCGTTTCTTTGAGGCCCGACGTGGTCGCCGAATCCACCGGCGAGTGCACCGTCTGGTCTTCGATGAAATCGCCAAGGTGTGAATCCTCGTCGTCGCCGATCGGTGTCTCCATCGAGATCGGCTCTTTCGCGATCTTCAAGACCTTGCGGACCTTGTCTTCCGGCATTTCCATGCGCTCGGCCAGTTCGTCAGGCAGCGGTTCGCGACCCATCTCCTGCAGCATCTGCCGCGAGATACGGTTGAGCTTGTTGATCGTCTCGATCATGTGCACCGGAATACGAATGGTGCGCGCCTGGTCGGCGATCGAGCGCGTAATGGCCTGGCGAATCCACCAGGTGGCATAGGTCGAAAACTTGTAACCACGGCGGTATTCGAACTTGTCGACGGCCTTCATCAAACCGATGTTGCCCTCCTGAATCAGGTCCAGGAACTGCAATCCGCGGTTCGTGTATTTCTTCGCGATCGAAATGACGAGGCGCAGGTTGGCTTCCACCATCTCTTTCTTCGCGCGACGGGCCTTGGCCTCGCCGATCGACATCTGGCGGTTAATTTCCTTGATCTCGCTGATCTTGAGGCGCGTCACTTCTTCGACGGCGATCAGCTTGCGCTGCGCGCGCTGAATGTCACCCTTCAGCTTGGCGAGGATCGACGAGTGTTTGCGCTTGGCGCGAATATGCTTGTCGATCCACTTGAGATCGGTTTCGCTCTTGGGAAAGCTCGAGAGAAAGTCCTTGCGCGGCATGCCGGCATCGCGCACGCAAAGCTGCATGACCAGGCGCTCCTGGCTGCGAATGATCGACACGACGTCGCGCAGGTTACGCACGAGTGCATCAAACAGTTTCGGCGTGAGCTTGAGCTCCATGATCTGGTCGGCCATGTCCGCATGCGCCTTGACCGTCTTCTTGTCCTTGAGACCGTGCAGGCCGAGGTTTTTCATCGCGCGATTGAAGTGGCGTCGAATGACCCTGACGCGAGCCTTCACTTCGTCGGGATCAGGACCCGTGTCAATGACCTCTTCGTCGTCGTCGGACTTCGGCGCGGGCGGCTTGATCTCGTCCGGCTCGTTCGGGTCAATGAAGCCGACCACGAAGTCCTGCATGCGTGTTTCGCCTTTGATGACTCTGTCGGCAACTTCGAGCAGCGCCTCGGCCGTGGGCGGGAAATGCACCATGTGGTACTTCACCTGGTTGAGGCCGTCCTCGATGCGTTTGGCGATTTCAATTTCGCCCTGGCGCGTCAACAGCTCGACCGTGCCCATCTCGCGCATGTACATGCGCACCGGGTCAGTCGTGCGGCCGAACTCGGCGTCAACGCTGGCGAGAGCCGCTTCGGCTTCCTCGGCGCCGTCGTCATCGGTGGCAGTGGCATCGGACAAGGTGATCGACTCGACGTCGGGTGCCTTCTCGTGCACGGCGATGCCCATGTCGTTAATCATGTTTACGATGTCTTCGATCTGCTCCGGGTCGACAATGTCGTTCGGCAGGTGATCGTTAACCTCGGTATAGGTCAGGTAGCCCTGCTCTTTGCCGCGGGCGATCAATTCTTTCAGCTGCTGAGCTTGTTTGCTCCCGCCTACTGCTGCTCTTTTTTCTGTCAAGACACGATCCCCTGCGGGTAAAAAATACAAACGATTAAGTCTACGCCTCAATACGACGGCAATCTAGCCATATATCATATTGTTATGGACCTACACCAGCTGCCTGAGTTCGCTTTTTTCATCCCCAGACAATCCTGTAAGTTTCTGTTTTTCAATGAGAAAATCGATTCTCTCCTTGCGTCCGGCAAGGGCCAGCTGGCCCAGGCACTCCGCGAGCTCGGCCGCCGCATCAAAATCCTCATCGAGCGGCATCTCGGCGGCGGCCAGTTTGCCGAGGTGCCGGCCCTGCTCATCGTGTCGCCAGCGCTCCAGCAACCCCGCTGTCGTTATAGTGGGTTCTGATTGCACCGTTTCAACAAGTGACTGCAGCAAATCCGTCCCGGCGCGGCTAACGCCGTCCAGGAGCCCGGCGTCGAGTGCCAGCGCCGCCTGCGGGTGATTCAAGACAATAGTGATGGCGTGACGCACCACCGATGGATTGCCGGCGCCCGCGGGCAGGCGTGGCTTGCGGCGTGGAACCGATCCTGGCGCGCCGCGTCCGCCGTGTTCCGAGGGTGCCACTGCCAGCATTTTCTCGAGTTTTGGCGCGGTCAGGCCGACTGCCTCCGCCAGGCTCTCGATCAGGAGTTCGCGGTACACGCCGGCCGGTATCCGGTTCACCAGCGGCCTGGCAAGCTCGGCGAGCCGCGCGCGGCCATCGACCGTTTCCATATCGACCTGGCTGGATAGCTCTTCGATCAGGAACTCGGACAGGGCCGACCCGTCCTCGATGAGCTTTAAAAACGCGTCGGCACCGTGGGCATTGACGAACGAGTCGGGGTCTTCACCGTCGGGCAGGAACAGGAAACGAATCTGCCGGCCCTCGCGAATCTGTGGCAACGCGTTTTCCAGTGCTCGCCAGGCCGCGGCCCGGCCGGCGCGATCGCCGTCGAACGCAAAACAGACATTTTCGGTGAGGCGAAATACGCGATTCAGGTGCTCGCTCGTGGTCGCGGTGCCAAGGGTCGCCACGGCAAAATCAATGCCATGCCGCGCCAGCGCGACGGCATCCATATAGCCCTCGACGACAACCAGCTGCTCGATGTTGCGTAACGCCTGGCGGGCTTCATACAGCCCATAGAGTTCACGGCCCTTGTGAAACAGCACGGTTTCGGGCGAATTCAGGTATTTCGGTTCCCCGTCACCCAACGAACGGCCGCCAAAGCCGATGATCCGTCCGCGCGGATCGCGAATTGGAAACATGATGCGATCGCGGAAGCGGTCATAGTGCTTGCCGTTGTCTTTGCGAATGATCAGGCCGGTCGCGAGCAGCCGCTCGGTTGCCTCGGTCGACTTGCCGAATTTATCGAGCACGTTACTCCAGCCATCCGGTGCGTAACCGATACCGAAGCGCTTGGCCGTTGACCCGTCGATACCCCGCTGTTTGACGTACTCGACGGCGGCCGGCGAGTCCTTGAGCGCGGCCTGCCAGTGGCGGGCAACCGTGTCCATCAGGGAGAACAGCTCATCATAGCGGCGCGCCGGCTTGTCGCTGTCGCTGCGCGGGACGTCGACGCCCATCGTGTGCGCCAGGCTTTCGATCGCCTCGACAAAGCTCATGTGATCGAACTCCATGAGGAAGCCGATCGCCGTACCGTGCGCACCGCAGCCAAAGCAGTGATAGAAACCCTTGCCCGGGCTCACGGTGAAAGACGGCGATTTTTCGTCATGAAACGGGCAGCAGGCTTTGAATTCACGCCCGGCCTTTTTCAATTGCACGCGCCGGCCGACAATCTCCACGATATCTGCTCTTGCGATCAGATCATCGATGAAATCCTGAGGAATCAGTCCGGACATAAGGTAGTAAACGCTGCCCGAACCATGCCGGGTCTTGATGAGCTATTTTGGATCCGGATTCTCGGGTCCGGTCCGGCCAAGCATAGCCTAAAAGTCGGGTTTACAGTGCGTTCAGACGCTCTTTGACAGCGGCGCTTACGGCGCCCATATCGGCTCGACCCGCCGCTTTCGCCTTGATCTGGCCCATGACCTTGCCCATGTCACGAATACCCGCGGCGCCGGACGTCTTGATAGCCTCGTCAATCAGCGATGCGAGTTCCTCGGCGGAGAGTTGTGCCGGCAGGTACTGCTCGAGAATGGCAATTTCGTCACGCTCGATCTTCGCCAGATCCTCGCGGTTGCCTTTCTCGAACTGCTCGACGGAATCGCGACGCTGTTTGACCATTTTGTCCAACACGGCCAGGACGCCGGCGTCGTCGATCTCGATACGCTTGTCGATTTCGATTTGTTTGACAGCAGACAGCATGAGTCTCACCACTTTCAGCCGGTCTTTATCACCAGCCTTCATGGCGGACTTCATATCTTCTGTAATTTGGCCTTTAAGGGACATGGCAACAACTCCACGGTCGCGGAGCGGGTGTAATCAGAAGAGGCGCTTGCGCTTTGATTCTTCGCGAGAAATCTTCTTCATGTGGCGCTTGACTGCGGCCGCTTTCTTGCGCTTGCGCTCCTGGGTGGGCTTTTCGTAGAACTCACGACGACGAAGCTCGGTCAGGATGCCGGCTTTCTCACAGGCGCGTTTGAAACGCCTCAGGGCAGAATCAAAATACTCGTTTTCTTTTACGCGAACACTTGGCATCGTTCAGCTATTCCGGTCAGACATAAATAAACCGGCTCTAGGCCGGAGGTAGCTCACTATAATAACCCTCGGATTTGCGGTTTGCAAAGGGTTTGATCACCGAAAAAGGGTATTATTCGCCGCTTATGGACGTGCTCGGAATAGAAACCAGTTGTGACGAGACCGGTGTCGCGCTCTATCGGAGCGGTTCTGGCCTGGTGGCGCACGCGCTGCATAGCCAGGTTGACGCGCACGCGGTCTACGGCGGCGTGGTGCCCGAAATCGCCTCCCGCGACCATGTACGCATGCTGCTACCCCTGATCAGGACCGTATTACGTGAGGCAAACGTCGAGAAGCCCGACGCTATTGCGTATACGGCGGGACCCGGGCTGGTCGGCGCCCTGATGGTCGGCGGGGGCATGGCCAACGGCCTGGGACTGGCCTGGAACTGCCCGGTCGTACCGGTACACCACATGGAGGGGCACTTGCTGGCGCCGATGCTCGAGGACGTGCCGCCGGAATTTCCCTTTCTTGCGCTGCTCGTGTCTGGCGGCCACACGATGCTGATTCATGTGCGAAGCCTGGGTGATTACCAGCTGCTCGGCACAACGCTCGACGACGCGGTCGGCGAGGCGTTCGACAAGACGGCGAAATTGCTCGGGCTGGGTTACCCGGGCGGGCCGGCACTGGCGGCTTTGGCAGAAGAGGGCAATGACCAGGCGTTCGAGTTCCCGCGACCCATGCTGCACAAGCCCGGATTTGATTTCAGTTTCAGCGGACTGAAGACGGCCGTCATGATGGAAGTACGCAAAGCAAAAGCGTCCGGCAATTTGAATAAGGCAGACGTAGCCGCATCGTTCCAGCGCGCCGCGGTCGATACGCTGATTGGCCGTTCGATCAGGGCCGCCACCGCTGCAGGACTGGATCGCATAGTCGTGGCAGGCGGCGTTGGCGCCAACAAGCTGCTGCGCAAAGAGATTACGGAACGTTTTGCGGGCACCGTGTATTACCCACGCATGGAGTTTTGCACCGATAATGGTGCGATGATCGCCGTGGCCGGCGCATTGCGTTTGGCCGAGGCTCGCGAAGCAGGTGAGATCATGGCGCAGGCGCGCTGGTCACTGGCGAGCCTCGCTGTGCCGCAAACAAGCAACGACTAAGGAAAACTGATCAGACAATGGACAAGATATTTCTAACAGAACTGAAGGTCGACACAATCATTGGCATCTGGGAGTGGGAGCGCAAGATCCGCCAGACGGTCATCATCGACCTCGAAATGAGTGCGGATATTGCCAAAGCGGCGGCCACCGACAGTGTCGAAGATACGCTCAACTACAAATCGGTGGCGAAGCGCATCCAGAGCTTCGTTGGCGACTCCAGTTTTCAGCTGGTTGAAACCCTGGCCGAGCGCATCGCCGGTATCATCCGGGAGGAGTTCGGCGTGCAATGGGTGAAGGTTCGTGTGAACAAGCCAGGCGCAATTCGTGGTTCCAAGGACGTCGGTATTTTGATCGAACGGGGCCTGTGGTCGGACAAGCAAGGGTCCGACGACTAGCGGCGCGCACACCATGGCAATTATTTACGTTGGTCTCGGCAGCAATATCGAGCCTGAAGAGCATCTGGGTCTCGCCATTCGCCAGCTCCGGGAACGCTACGGGCCGGTCGATGTTTCGGCCGTTTACCGCAGCGCGGCTGTCGGATTTACGGGCGATGACTTTCTGAACCTCGTGGCGCGCCTGCGGTCAGAAGAAACGCCTAAGCAGATCTGCGAAGAAATCGAGCGGTTGCACGAGCTTTCCGGGCGGGTCAGAGGCAGCGAAAAATGGGCATCACGCCCACTTGATATTGATTTGTTGCTCTATGATGATCTGGTCATCGACGAGCCGCCGGTGAGGGTGCCGCGCAGCGATATCCTGGAATACAGTTTTGTACTGCGGCCAATGGCTGAGCTCGCGCCTGATCTCGTGCACCCGGTGACCGGCAAGACAATGGCGCAGCACTGGCAGGAGTTTGACGCGGACAGTCACCCGCTGGAACTCGTAGGACTATTTATTTGATGGGTACGAATATGCGAAAACTGACTGGCCTCTTTCTGATAGTGCTCCTCGCTGGCTGCAGCGATGGTGGCGCAAATACCGTACCGCTGGATTCGGCTGACGAAACAGGCGAATGCTCGACGACTGCTCAAAAGCAGATCGTCCTGGACAACCTGTACGCCTGGTACCTGTGGAACGATCTGCTGCCGCCTGATATCGACATCGCCGACTACGCATCGCCCGAAGAACTGATTATCCGGGTTACTGAGGACTTCGGCCCGCAGAAGCTCGTCGACGGACAGGAAGTTCCGATCGACCGCTTCAGCTTCGTGCGTTCCCAAGCAATCGGAGCAGGATTTTCTCGAAGGCACGCTCGGCGAGCTCTTCGGCTTTAGTTATCGCTTCGTCGACGAAGCTGCTACCGACTTTCGTATCGTGCGGGTGTTCTCTGGCAGCCCTGCCGATGTCGGCGGTCTCGCCCGTGGCCAGCGCATCCTGACGTTAAACGGCCGCAGCGTCACGGAAATTGCTGACAGCGAGGGCATCAGCACGTTTTTCAGCAACAACACAACGGTTGAGTTCGAAATCGAGCGGACCGGTGACAATGAATTCCGACGATTACCAAGGCTGTCATCACTATCGACCCGGTAGCGCAGTGGCGCCTCATCGACCGCGACGGTATCCCGCCGGTCGGCTACATGCAGCTTGATACGTTTATCGACACGGCGGATCCGAGATTTGAAGAGGCGTTTGCCGCGTTCCGGGAGGCCGGCGTCACCGACGTCATACTGGATCTCCGCTACAACGGCGGCGGACTGGTACGCACTGCCGAGTTACTGGGCGACTACCTGGGCGCCGGCGTTGCTCCGGGAGAGGTCTTTTCGCGTACCGAATTCAATGCGGATCGTGCGGAACAATATAACGACATTTCGAACTTCACGAATTTGCAGGCGTTTCGCGATCAGACAATCAATCTTTCTCGTCTAGTCGTGGTCGCAACTCGCGGTACTGCGTCCGCCAGTGAACTCGTGACCAATGGCATGATCCCGCACGTCGATGTAAGCATTGTCGGCGACAATACGTTTGGCAAACCGGTTGGGCAGATCGGCCTGGCGTTCTGCGACAAGATCATGCGACCGACAAGTTTCCGCATAGCCAACGCGGACGGGGACGGCGACTATTTCGACGGCCTGCCGGTTGATTGTGCGGCCCCGGACGATATCAGCAAAGAAATTGGCGCCGATGACGATCCGAACGTGGTCGCCGCCATGTCCGTGCTGAACACGGGCGCGTGTCCGGCGGTTGCTACGACAGAAGGGCAGTTTGCCCCGCAGTTCAGGCCAACTTACCAGCAGCCAGACCGACGCGGCCCGCCGGCACGAGAGTACCTCGACGCGTTTTAGCCTTACCAGCCGATGGAACGACCACCGTCGACGGCGATGATCTGGCCCGTCACATAGTTTGCGTCACGCAACAGGTACAACACACAGTCCGCGATATCCGCCGGGTCGCCGGGCCGTTCCAGCGGCACCTGTCTCAGAATGGTTTGCTGCGCACTGTCACTCATGCCTTCTTCGGGCCACAGGATTGCGCCGGGCGAAACACCGTTCACACGGATGGCCGGGGCCAGGTCCTTCGCCAGCGCGCGGGTGAGCATCGCAAGGCCGGCCTTGGCGGGGCCGTAAACCGGGTGGTTGCGTAACGGGCGCTGTGCGTGGATATCGACGAGGTTGACGATGGCACCCTGGTGCCGTCGCAAATGGGGTACCGCCGCCTGCGACAAGAACAGCGGCGCCTTCAGGTTACTGCCCATCAGGTCCGTCCAGTGATCTTCGGTGATCGTACCGACCGGCGTGGGGTAAAACGTCGACGCATTGTTGACCAGACCGTCGAGGCGGCCGCCCCAGGCGACAACGTCGTCGATGAGAGGTGCAAGGCGCTCGGTATCCAGAAGGTCCGCCTGAAACGTGGCGGCGGATTGCCCCCGCACGGTATTCAGTCGTTGGGCCAGAGCGTCGGCTGCATCCGCCGAACCGCGATAATGGATGGCAACCCGCGCGCCGTTTTCGTGCAGCCGTGTCACAATAGCGGCGCCGATTCTACGCGCGGCGCCGGTGACGAGGACGACTTTGCCGTCAAGGTTGTTCTTTTGCATCTAACAATCCGATGATTTCCGTCAGCAACCTTCATAAAGACTTTGCCGCCCACATGCAACATGACCAGCCTCGATCATTGCCGCAACCGGACGCAGATAGTGCCGCACACAGTCAACGGGTCACCGACTGGATCCACGGCGAGATTGCCCGGTCCGGAGGCAGCATCAGTTTTGCCGAGTTCATGCAGCACGCGCTGTATGCGCCCGGCCTGGGTTACTACGCGGCCGGTGCCGCGAAGTTTGGTGCGGCCGGCGATTTCGTCACCGCGCCTGAAGTGTCGGCGGTCTTTGGTCGCGTGCTGGCGCGGCAATGCGCTGAAGTGCTGGCGGCAACCGCTGGTGGCTCGATCCTTGAGTTTGGCGCAGGCAGCGGCAAGCTCGCCGTGGATGTTCTGGGCGCGCTGCAGGCTCTCGATGCCGTGCCGGCTCGTTACGACATCGTCGAGGTATCGCCTGACCTGATCGAACGTCAGCAACGGACGGTAAGCGAACAGCTGCCGCAACTCGCGTCGCGGGTTCGCTGGCTGACGGAACTGCCCCAAGAGCACGTCGGAGTTGTCATTGCCAATGAGGTGCTGGATGCGCTGCCGGTCGAACGTTTCCTGCGCACCGAGACAGAGGTGCGGCAGCTCCGGGTTGTCGCTGATGACGGTCGGTTTCGCATGACTCGATGCCGCGGCACCCGCGTACCTGCACCATGCCGTACAGCGTATCGAAGCGGATCTGGGTGATCGTTTGCCACCGGGGTTTGTATCGGAAGTCTCGCACGGTCTGCCAGGGTGGCTTGGCGATGTCGCCGCCGCGATGCACGGCGGTGTGGCGTTCCTCTTCGACTACGGTCTGTCGCGGCGCGAGATCTATGCAGCAGGGCGCAGCGGCGGCTGGTTGCGTTGCCACTTCCGCCACCACGTACACGACAATCCACTCATTCTCGCCGGTATCCAGGACATCACCGCCTGGGTCGACTTTACGGCTGTGGCCGAGGCGGCGGTTGCCGCTGGACTGGATGTCATCGGCTATGCACCGCAGGCACAGTTTCTGCTCGGCGGTGGTCTGGAGCTGGAGCTGCAGGAATTCGCGTCACTGCCGACTAAGACACAGATTGAATTATCCGGGCAGGTAAAGATACTGACGCTGCCCGATGAAATGGGCGAGAATTTCAAGTGCATGGCGTTGCGTTGCGGCGACGTGCCGGTACCATCCGCCTTTGCAACTCGCAGACAGGACACACACTTTATGATTGACGGCTTACCCAGGGATCGACTGTCGGCGAGAACGCTGCAATGACGAGCTTTCAGGTGATTATTCTCGCGATCGTCCAGGGCCTGACGGAATTCCTGCCGATCTCGAGTTCCGGGCATCTTGTCCTGGTCCCGTACCTGGTCGAGTGGACCGATCAGGGACTCGCGTTTGACGTCGCCGTGCACTTCGGCTCACTGGTCGCCGTCTGCGTATTTTTCCGCGAGGATATTCTCGGGCTCCTGCGTGGCAGCGTGCAGCTGCTGGGCGGCGATATCAAGCAACCGCAGGCAAACATGGCGTTAGCTATTGGTCTGGGCACGATACCCGCCGCTGCGGCCGGGCTGTTGTTTGCGTCATGGATCGAAGCAAATTTGCGTGACCCTTCGGTCATCGTCTACACGCTGTCGGGCTACGGCATTCTGATGGCCTTGGCCGATCGTTATGCGCGCCGCGAGCGCAGCATGGCGGATGTGACGATCGGCGATGCGGTGATCATCGGTTGCGCGCAGGCACTGGCACTGGTGCCGGGCACGTCCCGCTCCGGCGTGACCATCACCGCAGGTCGTCTGTTGGGTTTCCATCGCCAGGATGCGGCCCGGTTTTCGTTCCTGCTCTCTGCGCCCGTCATACTGCTGGCGACGTTGTACAAAGGGTTCGAGCTTGTCACAGGCGAGGCGGCAGTCGCCGTGGGGGCAGCTCGGCCTCGGAGCCGTGGTATCAGCGATCGTCGCGTACTTAAGCATTGAGTTCTTCATGCGCTTCGTTTCACGCATCGGGCTGGCGCCGTTCGCGGTTTATCGTCTCGCGCTGGCGGCGTTCATTCTCTATGTGCTTGCGTAGCGCGCGCCCGGTCTCGATGACTCCGAGCTGAGGTGTATGTCTCGTTCTTCTCAGTGTTCGTCTATTTCTACGGGGGCAGCTGAGCGCCGGTAGTCCCCCAGCGCTGCAAGACGCGCACGTCGAATCGCTTTCGGGATCTTGTGGTCTGCATGGTCCTTCGCAATCGCCCCGGCATCCACAGCGGCAGCTGCCGAGAATGCGCCACGCAGGTAATCCGCTTGCGGATAAGGCCGCTGTTCGAGTCCTTTTCGCCCGCGCGCGTCGGCCTCGCAAGTCAGCAGAAACTGCTCAAATCGATCGGGACGCCGGAAGGCGTCTGACCGTTCAAGTACCTTCAACAACGTTTTCGCCCGTAGCTGCAAAGCGCGATGGCAATGCGTATGAAATTCTGCGACCAGCAGGGCGAGGTCACGACACGCTCGCGGCACGCGCAGCCGTTCGGCGAGCTGCCGAATAAGCGCCAGACCGCGCGTCTCGTGACCGGTATGGCCAGGTAGCAGATGCCTGGGTGTCGTGCCTTTGCCAAGATCGTGGGTCAAAGCGGCAAAACGGACCTCGAGGTCGGTACTGATAGCCTCGGCCTGGTCAAGCACCATCATGACGTGAACGCCGGTATCAATTTCCGGGTGCCACTTTTCTGGCTGCGGCACGCCGAACAGCGCCTCAACCTCGGGAAACAGTACCGCCAGTGCGCCACATTCGCGCAACACCTCGAAGTAGGTGCGCATGTTACGGCCACGCAGCGCCTCTTCCGTTTCCTTCCAGACGCGATCGGGCACCAGGGCGTCGACCTCGCCGTTATCTACCATGTTGCGCATCAGCTGCAGGGTTATGTGCTGATAGCCTCGGCCTGGTCAAGCACCATCATGACGTGAACGCCGGTATCAATTTCCGGGTGCCACTTTTCTGGCTGCGGCACGCCGAACAACGCCTCAACCTCGGGAAACAGTAACGCCAGTGCGCCACATTCGCGCAACACCTCGAAGTAGGTGCGGATGTCACAACCGCAGAGCGCCTCTTCAGTTTCCTTCCAGACGCGATCGGGCACCAGAGCGTCGACCTCGCCGTTGTCTACCATGTCGCGCATGAGCTGCAGAGTCTCGGGCGCAATGCGAAAGCCGAGTTGGTGGTAACGGGCGGCAAATTTCGCGACGCGCAGGATGCGTACCGGGTCTTCGGCGAACGCATCGGATACGTGTCGCAGCTGGCGGTTACGGATGTCGTCGAGGCCCCCGCTGGGGTCGATCAGCTTGCCGTCGGCGTCTTGCGCGATCGCGTTGATCGTCAGGTCGCGACGCAGCAGGTCCTCCTCAATGGAAACATCCGGAGAGTAGTCAAACGCAAAGCCGTGATAACCGGCTGCGGTCTTACGTTCCTTGCGTGCCAGCGCGTACTCTTCTTTGGTGTCCGGGTGCAGGAATACGGGAAAATCCTTGCCGACCTGGCGATACCCGAGCGCCAGCATCTCGTCGGGCGTCGCGCCCACCACGCACCAGTCCCGCTCTGAAAACACAACGCCGAGCTGCTCGTCACGAACCGCTCCGCCAACAAGGTAAATCTGCATCCGGCAATAGTACCCGACATTCGTTGTTGACGTTCCGGTGCGCCAGACAGCAGAGTAAGCCCATGAAAGAGGCAGGCCATTATTTGCACGCGCTAACGCGGCTACTGGTATTGATGTTGTGTTTGTCGACATCGGGCTGTTACTACCTGCAGGCCGCGGCCGGGCAGTGGCAGGTAATAAAGAAGCGCGAGCCAATCGAGACGGTCATCGAGGATACGAGTACGCCGACGCAACTGGTCGAGCGCCTGATGCTGGTGCAACAAGCTCGGGCCTTCTCAGTTGACGAACTGGGTCTGCCTGATAACAAGAGTTACCGCAGCTACGCTGACATCGAGCGCGACTATGTCGTCTGGAACGTATTCGCGGCTCCGGAGTTTTCTCTCGAGCCACGGCGCTGGTGCTTTCCGATCGCCGGCTGCGTCAGTTATCGCGGTTTTTTTTCCAGGCAGGCGGCTTACGACGAATCGGAACGTCTCGCAAAAAAAGGGTTCGACGTGACGGTCGGCGGAGTATCGGCATACTCGACGCTTGGCAACTTTGACGACCCCGTGCTGAGTTCGATGCTGCGATGGGATGATCTGCAGTTAGTGGCCGTGCTTTTTCATGAGCTCGCGCACCAGGTGCTGTACGTAAAAGGCGATACCGGCTTTAACGAGTCCTTCGCAACCGCGGTGGAGGAGTTTGGTATGCAGCGCTGGCTGAGTTCGCGTGGGCAGCACGACGACATCACGGCCTATCGTGAGCGCCGTGAGCTGCGGCAGGACCTCATGGCGCTGGTCGCAAGCGCACGCGATGATTTGCGCACTGTTTATGCGGCGACGGATAGTGACGAGGACAAGAGGCGCCGCAAGCAGGCTCGCCTCGAGCAGCTGGCCCGTGTGGCGAGCGCCAGGCTCGAGCAATCAGGTCGCGATTCGGCGAGCTGGCTCCGTGGCGAGCTGAATAATGCGCGCCTGGTATCGATGGCCCTTTACGAAGGACGTTTGCCCGCATTCCGGGCGCTTCTCGATAACTGTGAAGAGGATATTCGTTGCTTCTATGCGCAAGCCGGAGAGCTCGCGAAGCTGACGAAACCAGCGAGAGACGCAGCGCTGGCAGCTCTAGCGGGCGGCTAGTTCTTGTGTGTTCTCAACGGATCTGATAGCCAGCAGTTCATCCGAGAGCCGGCGGATCTTGCCGGTCATGCGCCAATGGAAAATTGCCTGCGCGGCGAGCACTCGTTTGACGTACTTACGGGTTTCGTTGAATGGAATGTTCTCGATCCATACGCGAGCATCGACGCTGCCGGACTCCGGTAGCCAACGATCGACGCGATGAGGTCCGGCGTTGTACGCGGCTGTGGCAAGGACGAGATTGCCACCGTACCGCGCCTCCATCTGACTGAGATAGCCAGTACCGAGGCGAATATTTTTTTCCGGATCTGTAAGCGTATCCAGCCCCGTGTAGCGCAGCTGCAGAGCTTTGGCGACGCTGCGCCCGGTCGCTGGCATCAGCTGCATCAATCCGATAGCGCCGGCGCTTGAGCGTACGTCGCGCATGAACAGGCTCTCGCTGCGAGCGATGCCGTACGCCCAGGTCGATGCGATGCTGGCTTTTAAAGACGATGCTTCGAACTCGGTTTTGAACGGCAGCGGGTAGCGAAGCGACAGGTCGTCGTATTCGCCGAGGCTGGCAGCCGTCGCGATCGCGCGTGAGTGCCAGCCCCACCGGTCCGCGAGAATCGCGGCCTGGCGTTTTTCCGCTGCTGAGAAGTGGCGCACAACGGCATCCCACTCGGAGCGCCCGCGGCCATCCAGCCCGACAAGAAACAACTCGCGCGCTCGGATCATCTCCGGGCGAGACGCGATCGCCTCGATTGCCGGCTCGTCTGCTGCCAGCTCTGCGTGATCGATAGCGTATTGCTCGCCAAGTTCGTCCGCGGCAAGAAAACCGTAGTAACTGCGTTCTTTGCTCAAGTTGCGCAACGCCTCTTCCGCAACTGACGTCTCACCTGAACGCCGTAGCGCGATGGCGTGCCAGTACCGCCATTCCTCGGCGCCGCGTTCCTGCTCTGACAGGTCGCCAATGTCGCTTACTAGCTGCTCCCAGCTGGAGCTCCTGAGACTGGTGCGGGCGCGCCAGCGAACCACTTCGTCATCCTGCGCAGCCCTGGGCAGTGCGATGAGTAATTCGTAGGCGGCCGGTAAATTGTCGCGGGCCGTCCACAGCGCAATATGACGGTCTGTTGCGACTTTCAGCTCACTGGCCAGCGGGTATGCTCGCGTTACGCGCTGCCAGGCTTCTCGAGCAATCTCCGGGTCTCGATAGGTCAGTCGCTCAGCGGCATAGGCGAGCTGCTTGTGAGCGGTATCACGCTCTGAATGCATGACGGGCTTGTTGAGAAAATTCTCTGGATTATTGTGTGCCGACAGCCATCGTGCCGCCTCGTCCTGATGCGTCTTGTCGAGGTTCTTTGCGAGCCAGCGCGCCAGTGAAAATGACCTGGCGTCGACGGCCAGTTCGAAACGTTGACGATATTCAACCGGGCCGAGCAGGTTGCGCTTCTTAAGATCGTCAAAGACCGGATCGCACTCGCTGACCTGGCTCTTGCCGACCAGCCATAGTGCGATGGCGCGGCTTGTGACCTGCTCGCTGCGGCCGGCTTTGAGCTCTGCCTGCAGGGAGAGGCAGTCGAGTTTGGCGATATTCTGGCCCTGGTAGTAGCGCTCGTAAATGTGTTGATAAGCCTCAAGATCGCCACTCCTGGCAAGCTGCAGAGCGTAACGATAGCGCAGGTCGCGAGCCGGTTTGAGCGTGCTGTATTCGTCGACAAAGGACTCGATGTCGGCGGCCGGTGTTTGCCGAAGGTAGACGCGCAAATAGGCGGCGCGCAGGTCAGGCCAGAGTACATAGTTCCTGAGCAGTCGTTGCTTGGCGCTCGATAACTTGTCGACGCCGCTCCAGTCGCCGAGTTCGGCGTCGGCATAGACCTGCATGAAAAGCTCGCGCTGCTTCTCGATGGTCGCTGCCTCGACACTGTTGGCCAAAAACGCCGCAACAATGAGCAACAGTGTGCTGGTCAAACGGCCTCTTGCGGTGGCGCGGCAAGCCATCAATTGATCCTGTGTCTCGTTAGCGAATCTGCAGCATAAGAGAACGGTCGCCCCGTTGCACCAGCAAGAACAGAATGCGATTGTCGGCGGCGATCGTTTGCAGGTCCGCAAGGTTGCGTACGCGCGTACGGTTTACCGCTGTAATGACGTCGCCGGCACGCAGACCGCGCTGCGCCGCGGGGCTGCCTTCTACCACCTCCGAGACTTCGATGCCGCTGTCGCCGCTTGCTGCTGCCGATGCAAACTGGGCACCGTCGAGCCCGGGATGAATGTCTGACCCGGTAAGCTGCTGCGCCTGCGCTTGTCCGAGTTTCGCGGTTGTCGAGCGCGCCTTGCTATCCCGCACGTACTCAATGGCCACCTTGTCACCGGATCGCAGCAGACCGATGGTATTGCGCAGTTCCGACGCGTCGCCTACATTTTTACCATTAACACCAGTAATGATATCTCCGACTTCAAGACCGGCGTCCTCGGCCGCTGAACTCGGCTCGATGTTCGTGATCAGTGCTCCATTCTCGATATTGGTGTCGAGCGCTTTTGCCATTTCAGCGTCGATGGTCTGAATGCGCACACCGAGCAGACCGCGGCGAATTTCGCCGAAGTCGAGGATCTGGCTCATTATCGAGCTGGCAATTGCAGTGGGCACGGCAAAGCCAATGCCCACGTTGCCGCCCGAACGACTGATAATCGCGGAATTGATGCCAATCAACTCACCGCTCATGTTGACCAGGGCGCCGCCAGAGTTGCCGGGGTTGATCGACGCATCGGTCTGGATGAAGTCCTCGTAGCCGTCACGACTGATACCCGTCCTGCCCACGGCACTGATGATGCCGGACGTGACGGTGTGTCCCAGCCCAAACGGGTTGCCGATCGCAATCACGAAATCGCCGACGCGCGCGCCCTCAGAGTCGCCGATCGGCATCTCTGTGAGGCCGTCCGCGTCGACTTTGATCACGGCAATGTCCGTGGCCGGGTCCGAGCCCACCACTTCGGCGTCCAGAATCTGCCCATCAATCAACGAGATTTGAATCTCGTCGGCATCGCCAACGACATGATGGTTGGTCAGGATGTAGCCACGTTTCGCGTCCACGATGACGCCGGAGCCAGCGCTGGCGACCTGCTGCATGCCGCCACCGGGCATATCCGGTATGCCAAAAAAGCGGCGAAAAGCATCGTCGCCAAAAGGGCTGCGGCGCGATACGGTCTGGCTCACGCGAATGTTGACCACGGCGGGCGACGCGGCTTCGACAAGCGGCGCAAGGCTGGTCACTGCTCGACCGTCGACACTGACGGGCACGGCGGCGCTCGCGGTTGAAAGCGACATAGCCGCGATCAGAAGGCCGGTCCAGAGAAAGCGTGTTTTAGACATCATAGGTCGCCTCGGAGTGTGCATTGGATAACGTTGAGATTCGACTCAGCGCGAAATGTTCAGACTAGATTCGCCCGGATGAATCGCGGGTGAACGAATGACCTTGTGACACGTTGGACGCATCTTGTAAAGATGCCCGGGCGCGAGATTTGGTCGCGCCCGGAACATCTATTGTGTGGATCAAGCTGCTTTAACGGTAATCCGACGCGCCTGGACCGCGGGCGCTTTCGGTATCGTAACCTCTAATATACCGTTGCTGCACCGGGCCGTAATGCCCTCGGCAGCGACCGAGTCAGGCAGCGTGAAGCGGCGGAGGAAGCGCCCGGTAGCCCGCTCGATGCGTTGCGCAGCGGTTTCTTCCGGGACTTCAATCGGGCTACGCTCGCCCGATACATTCAGGCAGCCATTGTCGGTGTTGATGTCAATTTTGGACGGATCGACACCCGGCACGTCTGCCCGCAGAACGAAACGGTCTTTCTCTTCCACGATATCGACCGCAGGCACCCAGTCTGCCTCGGTGCTGTACGGGTCAGTCGCAGAGCGGTGATTGATGGCCTCGCGACTTAACAAGTCGACAAGCGTCCAGGGTTCAAGACGGGCAATGTTCATAATTTTCTCCTGGTAGATTGACTTACTTGCCCGTGAAATAGGGGTTCGATTCGGCATTTCAAGGCTCTTCGAGCGCTCAAAAAAGACTGTGAATGCAGGGCTATCAGGGCAGTTAGTTAACGTAATTCCTGACACTACATGTAGTGAAATTCGAAAATTTCAAATCTGTCATATTTTTTCCCTTGTTTTTAAAGTACTTACTTCTGAGTGTCTTGTAAGTACATGATTTTAATTATAAAATGGCATCTGATTATTTTGCCTAAAATGCTTGACAGTCGCCCCTTTCGGGCATAATCTTGAGCCTGTCCAGACACAACATCTTGTGTCTCTTCAAAGTTTAAATAGAGGCCGAAAACGGCCCTCACCGCGCGTCATCTGGCCGCCGGTGGGCGGATTTCTGTTCGCTTGAATAAGTCGGTGAAAAATGAGTTTGGGGTCTCCTTAAAGGAGTTCTGGGGAGTAACAGGATCAATGAAGTCTGCCGTCAATTTGGACATGCACACGGTTACCGATATCGAATTTCAACCTGCATCGCTGGACATATGGGATGCAAAATACAGACTGACAGCCAAAGATGGCTCGAAGATCGACGAGACGATCGACGCAACTTATGAGCGGGTTGCACGGGCGCTCGCCAATGTTGAGGTCGAATCCAAGCGCGAGCACTATTTTAAAGAATTCGCCTGGGCGCTGCGCAGCGGCGCCATTCCGGCCGGTCGCATTGTGTCCAATGCGGGTGCGCGCGAGCACAAGCCCGCGACCTCCACGATCAACTGCACCGTGTCTGGAACGGTCGGCGATTCGATGGACAACATCCTTAACAAGGTGCATGAAGCGGGCCTCACGCTGAAAGCCGGGTGCGGCATAGGGTATGAGTTTTCCACGCTGCGTCCCAAGGGCGCTTACGTCACGGGCGCGGGCGCGTACACATCCGGTCCGCTGTCGTTCATGGATATCTACGACAAGATGTGTTTCACCGTCTCGTCGGCAGGCGGGCGTCGTGGCGCACAGATGGGCACTTTCGACGTAGGTCATCCGGACGTCATGGAGTTTATTCGTGCCAAGCGCGAGGATGGCCGTCTGCGGCAGTTCAACCTGTCACTACTGGTCACCGACGAGTTCATGCAGGCGGTGATGAACGAAGATGACTGGAAACTGGCGTTTCCCGTCACGCACAAGGAAGTCACCGACGACGATCTCGATCTGCAGGACAGCAACACGATCGTCTGGCGCGAATGGCCGGAAGGCGGCAACTACGTGTCCAACCCGGAGGGGTTGGTGGCCTGCAAGATTTACAAGACGATTCCGGCGCGGCGCGTCTGGGACGTGATCATGGCCTCAACGTACGATTTTGCCGAGCCCGGCTTTGTGCTGATCGACAAGGTCAACCAGATGAACAACAACTGGTTCTGCGAGAACATCCGGGCGACTAATCCTTGCGGCGAGCAACCGCTGCCGCCGTACGGTTCCTGCCTGCTGGGCTCGGTCAATCTGACCCGGTTTGTTGTCAAGCCGTTCACCGACGAGGCGAGTTTCGATTGGGATAACTTCAGGAAGGTCGTAAAGACGTTCACGCGCATGCTCGACAACGTGGTGGAGATCAACGGTCTGCCGTTGCCGCAGCAGCGTAACGAAATTCAAAGGAAACGCCGCCATGGCATGGGTTTCCTGGGCTCTAGGTTCGACGATCACGATGCTTGGCAAGCGTTACGGCGATCCGGCGTCCGTGGCGTTCGCCGAGGAAGTGTCGCGCCAGCTGGCACTGGCGGGCTGGGAAGAAGGTCTTGAGCTGGCGCAGGAAAAGGGGCCGGCACCCATTATGAACGAGACCTTCGAGGTCACGGAAGAGATGCTGCGCAAGCGTCCGGAGATGCGCACGGATGGTTATCAGGCAGGCGACAAGGTGCCGGGTCGGATCCTGCATGCTCGTTACAGCCGCTATATGCAGCGCATCGCGGCGGAAATGCCGGAGCTGGTGGAGCAGCTGGCCGAGACCGGAGCACGTTTTACACACCACAGCTCAATCGCCCCGACAGGCACAATTTCCCTGTCTCTCGCCAATAACGCCAGTAATGGTATCGAGCCGAGTTTTGCACACCATTACTTTCGCAATGTCATCAGGCAGGGCAAAAAGACGAAGGAGAAAGTTGACGTTTTCTCGTTTGAGCTGCTGGCCTATCGAAACATGGTGAATCCCGAGGCGATGCCTGCCGGTTTTGGGGACGAAAACGCGGCCGGTACGTTGCCGGACTACTTTATTACGGCCGATGAAGTGACACCGACGCAGCACGTGGATATTCAGGCGGCAGCCCAGAAGTGGATCGATTCGTCGATCTCGAAAACAGCGAATGTGCCAACCGATTATCCGTACGGGGACTTCAAGAACATCTACCTGTACGCCTATGAGCAGGGGTTGAAGGGTTGCACGACGTTCCGCTTCAATCCGGAGGCGTTCCAGGGCGTTCTCGTTAAAGAGAAGGATCTCAAGAATACGACTTACACGTTCACGCTGGACGACGGCTCGACCGTCGATCTCAAGGGCGACGAAGAGATCGAGTATGACGGCGAGACGCACACGGCGGCGAATTTATTTGACGCTCTTAAAGAAGGTTATTACGGAAAGTTTTAGATGATCAAAATCGAGAAGAAAATTGTGGGCTATGCCGTCAACAAGAAGACGGCTGAACAAGACTCAGCGAAGCCCGAGTACAAGCGCGAAGGCGGCGGCGATCGTGCCGAAGTTATCCGCATGCACGAGAAGCTGGAGCGCCCGGAGGTTCTGATCGGTTCGACGTATAAGGTCAAGACGCCGGTGTCAGATCATGCGATGTATGTCACGGTCAATGACATCATTCTGAATGAAGGCACCGAGCACGAAAAGCGCCGGCCGTTCGAAATATTCATCAACTCGAAGAACCTGGATCATTACCAGTGGATTGTGGCGCTGACGCGCATTATCTCGGCGGTCTTCCGCAAGGGTGGCGACGTGACCTTCCTGGTCGAGGAGCTCAAAGCCGTGTTCGATCCGCGAGGCGGCTACTGGCAGACCGGAGGTCGGTTCATGCCATCGATCATCGCGGAGCTTGGTCACATTGTAGAGAAGCACCTGATCATGATCGGCCTGATGGCGGCTCCCGAGCTCGACGCAGGTCAGAAGAAGCTCATTGCTGAAAAGCGCGCCGAGTTTGAAGAGTCAAAAAAGCAAACCGATGCGTTTTCGGCAAATAATTACCCTGACGGTGCCCAGCTTTGTGCGAAGTGCAATACGGTTGCACTGATCATGATGGATGGGTGTATGACCTGTCTGTCGTGTGGCGACTCCAAGTGCGGCTGATCTGAACGCGCGCGACGCCCTTACTCCGTAAGCTCAAAAACCACAGTGACGACGGCGTTGAAGCTCAAGTCCGCTGCATTGTAGGTCTCCGCCGCATCAGACTCTGCCGTCATCATCCGCGCACCGACCGGGTGGGGCACGGGCGGACTCGGTGCGTTGGCACCCGAATTAATATTGATAACCTGGCCCAGCCTGGCGTCCAGTGTAACGGCGAGCTCCATGGCGTTTGCTTTGGCGTCCTCAGCCGCGGCTCGCAGTGCGCGACGGTAAGTCTCCTTGCTCTTGCTACTTTCAAGTTGTGGCGGCGAGACCTGGTTGACGCCAGCACTTACGGCTCCCTCAACAACGGCGCCGAGCTTTTCCAGATCGTTGATTTTGACTGCGATCTGCCGTTCCGCGATATAGCCGCGTAATTCCTGCTCCTCCTTCTCGCGATTCCACCGGTAGTCGGGGCGTACGGAGGCACCCGTTGTGTCAACCTGGTCGCGAGCGATGTCTAAGCGGTCCGTCATCTTGAGCACTTTCCTGGTGACGTCCGCCGCCCCTTTTTGGGCGGCATCGAGCGTCGGTTCACGGGCAACGATAGACATGCGCAACGTTGCACGGTCCGGTTCGATTTCGGCAAATCCCGTGCCGTTCACTGTTATCGATCTTGTTGGTTGATCGGCCATTACGTTGGTACCCATGCTGAGTAGAAAGGACAAACACAGTAATCTAAACATCTACAGTTCCTCGTCACAAACAAACCTCTGGAGTCCCGCAAGGACCGGCGATTTTCCTGGCGCGATTGATCCGCGTTGTGGATGCGTCATGCAGGTCTCCAGTTTGCGGTCAAAAGTCGTTCCTTATTGTAGCCCGTGCGCGAATAGGCTGCTCGCAAGGCCTTGATCTGTTAAATTTCGCTGCGTGACTATTCGAATCCCAGATTTTTCCCAGACCCGCGTGGTGGTCGTCGGCGATGTCATGCTGGATCGCTATCTGTTTGGTTCGACCGCACGCATTTCTCCCGAGGCGCCTGTACCTGTCGTCCATGTGCATGAGACGGACGACCGTCCCGGTGGCGCTGCGAATGTGGCGGTCAACCTGGCGAGTCTCGGTGTGTCAACACGCTTGCTGGGCGTTGTGGGCGCCGATGCGGCAGCTGCTGCGCTCGAGAAGATTCTGGCCGCACGGGGCATTGTGTGCGATTTTTCGTGCGCGACTGATCGCCCAACGATCACCAAGACGCGAGTGCAAAGCCGGGGCCAGCAGCTGATCAGGCTTGACGAGGAAAACGTGGCGGCAATGCCCGGTGACACGATGGTCAAAGCGCTACGTGAGACGCTGGACGGAGCCGGTGCTGTCGTCCTGTCGGACTACGGCAAAGGGGCGCTGTCGGAGGTTGCTGCATTGATTGCTATGTGTCGCGATGCCGGGGTGCCGGTCCTGGTTGACCCTAAGGGTAGCGATTTCAGCAAGTATCACGGCGCTTCGGTGATCACCCCCAACCAGTCCGAATTCGAAACGGTCGTCGGCGTTTGTGCCACGGACGAAGAACTCGTCAGCCGGGCCAGAGCACTGCTGGAGCAACTCGATCTTGAAGCTCTGCTCGTCACCCGCAGCGAGAAGGGCATGCTGCTGCTCGAGGCCGGTGCCGAGCCGGTTTTCCTGTCGACGCAGGCGCGAGAGGTCTACGACGTTACCGGCGCCGGCGACACCGTTATTGCCACACTGGCCGGCGCGCTTGCCAGCGGCGAGGATTTCTCTGCATCTGCGGCGCTGGCCAATGTGGCGGCCGGCCTGGTCGTGCGGAAGATCGGCGTTGCGACCGTCACGCCGGGCGAAATCAGCGCGGCGCTGCACCAGCGCGGCCAGGGTGGTCGTGGACTCGTCAATCGGGCAGAGCTGCTCACGATGGTTGCTGATTCTCGCGAGAAGGGTGAGCGAGTGATCATGACCAACGGTTGTTTTGACGTTCTGCACGCCGGTCACGTGTCGTACCTGGAAGAGGCCAAGAGCCTCGGCGATCGACTGATTGTGGCCATCAATGACGATGATTCCGTGCGCCGCCTGAAAGGGGATTCGCGCCCGATCAATGCGCTCGATGATCGCATGCTCGTGCTGGCCGGCCTCGCTGCGGTCGATTGGGTCGTGCCGTTCTCGGAGGACACACCAACATCGCTGATCGCTGATGTATTGCCAAACGTTCTCGTGAAGGGCGGCGATTACACACCAGCGCAAATCGCCGGCGCCAAAGAGGTTCTGCAGAACGGTGGCGAAGTTCGCGTGTTACCGTTTCGAGATGGCCATTCATCGAGCCGCATCATCGACAAGCTGCGTGAGTGAAGGCTGAGAAGCCGAGCCGCCCGTGAGCTTACTTTACAACCTGCTGACCTACCTGCTGCTGATCCCATACGCGTGCTACTGGCTATTTCGTAGCCTCGGTAATCGCGATTACCTTACAAACCTCGGACAACGTTTCGGCTTCGGTTTTCCGCGTCTGAAACGTTGTATCTGGATTCATGCGGTGTCGGTCGGTGAAGTACAGGCTGCTATTCCGCTGATCAACCATCTGCGCAAGCACTACCCGCACCGACAGCTACTGGTCACCACCGTGACCCTGACGGGGGCAGCGCGGGTCAGGGCGGTTTTTGGCACGGCCGTACAACACAGCTACATACCGTTCGAATTTCCGCATGCGGTGGCACTTTTCTTTCGCCATGTGGACCCGGCCGCAGCGTTGATCATGGAAACCGAGATCTGGCCGAACATCTATCGTGGTTGCGGAGTCCGGCGGGTGCCTTTGGTTCTCGTCAGCGCCAGGATCTCGCCACGATCGATTCGAGGCTACCGCAGGCTCCTGCCACTAATCCGGGAGACGCTGTCTCACGGCATTATCATCGCCGCGCAAACCCCGTCCGATGCGGAACGGTTCCTCTCCCTCGGGGCGAGCCCACGACGTACGCATGTGACCGGCAGCATCAAGTTCGATATCGAATTACCGACCGAGGTAATCGCCACCGGGCGGTCTACTCGTGGTGACTTGCTCGGCGAGCGTGCCGTCTGGATCGCCGCCAGCACCCACGAGGGTGAAGAGAAGCTGCTGCTGCAAGCGCACCAGGCCTTGCTAAAGCGCTTTCCCCGACTGTTGTTGATTCTCGTGCCGCGCCACCCGGAGCGTTTCGCCGAGGTTCGCGGCTTGATCGAAAAATCGGGGCTCGAGGTTGTGTCGCGGACAGAGGGTAAGGCGTGTTCGGACTCCACCAACGTGTTGCTGGGCGACACGATGGGCGAGGTACCGCTCTTCTACGCCATGAGCGATATCGCGTTCGTCGGCGGTAGCCTGGTACCGATAGGCGGCCATAATTTGCTGGAGCCGGCCGTTCAGGGGCTGCCGTTGATTACGGGTCCGCACCTCTTTAATTCGCAGGATATCGCCGACATGTTTGTCGAGTCAGACGCCGTCCGCCTGGTGAGCAACAAGGACGAACTGGTTGGCGTAATAGAAGACCTGCTTGTTCGTCCCGAATACGCGGCAGAACTGGGCCAAAATGCCCTTAATTTGCTGCAGGCCAACCGCGGTGCATTGCAGCGTCTGCTCCTGCTGCTCGAGCCGCTCCTGGATGAAAAGTCGCCCGCTTAGTCTGACGCTTCCTCGGCTTTTGCTTCTTCCGCAAATTGCTGCTCCGGAGATTTGCGTTCTTCCAGGTACTGGTCGATGCGCTCCAGGTCCTGCACCGCCAGGTTCCCGGCGGCCTGCTTCAGGCGCAATGCGTTGAGCACATAATCGTAGCGGCTCTGGTAATAATTGGTAACTGCCTGGTACAGCGTGAACTGGGAGTTAAGCACATCGACAATGGTGCGCGTGCCAACTTCGAAGCCAGCTTCTGTCGCCTGCAATGCCGTGCGACTGGAGGCGACTGCCTGATTCAGCGCTTTCACGCGACTTCTCTCGGAAACGAAGCCGAGGTAGGCATCGCGCGCCTGGCGCTCCGTTTCACGGGTGACGCGCTGTAGCTGCTCGCGCGCCGCACGATGCAGATAGACGGCTTCGCGAACGCGCGACGAGGTGCCGCCACCCGAGAAGATCGGCACGTTCAGCTGCAATGTGATGCTGTCGCGCGGGTTCGTCAGACTGTCAGTGCTCGTGCCAAATGCTGTTATCGTCGTCTGGTCGGTACTTGTCCTCGCTGGTGCTTGCGACCAGGTCCAGGGTCGGATAATGACCGGTGCGCTGCAGCGCGATCTGGTCGCGCGCCAGCTGTTCGTCAATGCGGCTGGCCAGCAACGTCAGGTTCTGCGTCAGCGCCATGTCGACCCAACTCGCTTCGTCACTCGGGTCAGGCGTAATTAATGGAAAATCCTCGGTCGGTGCCGATAATTCGGAGACATACTCTCCGGTAATTTCGCGCAAATACTCGCGGGCCGTCGCCAGCGATCGCTTTGCGGCGATTTCGTTGGCCACTGCATTGTCATAGGCGGCCTGTGACTCCTGTACGTCGGTGATCGCAATCAGTCCGACTTCGAAGCGTTGTTTCGCCTGCTCGAGTTGGCGCGCAATGGCCGTGCGGTCTGCGTGAATTGACGTTAAACGGTCTTCGGCCGCCAACACATCAAAATAACGTTGCGCCACCCGGATGATGAGGTCCTGCTGCGCGGCTTCGCGCACGGCCTCTGCTCGCGCGATGGTCTTGTCGGCCTGCCTTAGTCCGACGACCTGGTCCCAGCGAAACAGCGACTGCCGCAGGGTCACATCCCAGGAGAACACGTCGGTCTCGATGTCTGCGTCGACTATGCGGCGCTCGCCGGTGTCATCAAAGAATGAGCGTGGGCCGGACGTCTCGGACATCGAGTAATTGCCACCGGCGCTGATCTGCGGCAGATAGGCGCTTCTCGCCTGCGGTTTGGCTTCGAGTGCGGCGAGTCGACGAGCTTCAGCCTCATGGATCTGGGGGTCGCCTTGCAGGGCCCGCTGATAAATCTCGAGAAGCGAGGCGGAATGAGCGGGGCCCGCTACCGCAATAGCGCACAAGAAAAACAGTAATGCTTTGATATTGTTAATTTTTTTCATCTTTTCCCGTTCCGGAAAGCGATCCTCAAAAGGCGAGGCGTGTCATGGTCTGCTTTATCACTGTAACAGTCAAAAAACGACCTGTTTGACCTTAGATGCTGCAGACCGGTAACTGGTTTCGTCCGATTGTAAATTCGTTGCGATGAGTCTAAAACGAAAACTGCGGCGGCAGTGCGCCGTGCACCAGCGGCGCCAGGTTGGTTTCGAACAGCCATACGGTTCGCCAGTCTTTGCCGTCCAGGCGTTCGACCAGCTTGGCGTGCATCGCCGGTCCATCGCCCTCGACAACAAATAATCTGCCATGCGGTTTTAGTGCCGCCACGAACCGCGGGTCAAACGCCTGAATAGAACCGGTTACGGCGATTGCGTCGAACGCACCATCGGGCAGTGCTTGCATCGCATCCATTTCCAGTAGTTCAACATTGTCGATGTCGCAAGCAGCAAGCTTGTCGGCAGCGGACCCGAGAAAATCGTCGTAAATATCAATGCTGGTGACCCTTGCAGCGAGCTTCGCGAGGCATGCGGTTAAAAACCCGCTACCGGTGCCTACCTCAAGGACATGCTCGTGACCCTGTAGTTCCAGCGCCTGCAAAAGACGACCCTCGACGGTGGGTGACATCATCGCTTGTCCATGGCCGATGGGGATTTGTGTATCGGCAAAGGCCAGGGCTGCATAGTCCGCCGGGACAAAGTGCTCGCGCGGCAATTCCCGCAACAGCGCGAGGACATCTTCATCATAGACATTCCATCCACGCACTTGTTGGTTAACCATCTGCAGGCGTGCAAACTCCGTGTTCATACTCGCTTTACCTGTAACCGCATGAAATCCGTTATAAATTATCAACCTGGCGTATTTTTCCGGTCTTCAAAGAAGGCCGTTCGATGCCAGCTCGTCGTGAATTATGGTGAATCGCCCCAGCGCGGTAACGCTGCTGGGATATGCTTACATATGCTTGGTTTATCTGAGCTTTTTGACCCTCTGATTGCCGGTATTGGAGCTGCATAAAAAGCCCCAATAATAATAACAAATGACGCCGACTCACGCGGCTGAATAAAACGGGCACCGAATGTCACCCACGCTTATATACATTGTACTCGCAACAGTGGCGGCACTGGCCATTTTGGCGGGCATCGTTGCGTGGACTGCTCGCGGCAGGTTGGCGGCCCGGGTCAGGAAACTCAACGAAGAGCTCCTCGCAGCATCGGCGGACGCGTCGGTCGGCCGCCGACTGTCAGTGCCCGATCACGCGGAGACCGGGCAACTCGCGACTAACGGTCAACCGCCTGTTTGACGCGCTGGGCGAACGTGACGAGAAGATTCAGGATCGAGATCGCCTGTTCACCGATTTTGCACGTACGCTGCCGGAAATCGTCATGATTCATGATGACAAGATCTTGCTGGCAAATGAATCGGCGGCCAGCCTGGTCGGTCTGGAGCCCGCGCAGCTCGATGGCCGCGAGGTGGCGGACCTGGTGAAACCGGCTTACCGGGCGCTGTTTCGCAAGACCGTTGCAAAACGCCTGGCAGGTGAGACGGCGCCGCGGCGTATTGAAGTGCAGCTGATCAACGGCAATCGTTCGGGACTTTGGGTCGAAGCACAAAGTTCGAATATCGAATTTCACGGCCAGCGTGCAATTCTGACCGTTGCCCGGGACGTCAGTCACCGCAAGAGCCTTGAGGTGTCGCTCACGCGCAGCAAGCGCCAGGCGCAGTACACGCTGGAGTCGATTTCGGAAGGCGTTATCACGACGGATAACAATGGCCACATCGACTACATGAACCTGGCTGCAGAAACGCTGATCGGCACCAGCCGCAATGACGCCGCCGGCCATCGCATCGCCGAACTTTTTTCGCTGGTCGATGATACCGATCGACGTCCGCTTGGTGATCCCGTCGAGCGCTGCCTCGCGATGCGCCGACGCGTCAACATGGGGCGACACGCGGTGATGGTCAGCAGCGATGGCGAGCATGAACACTCGGTGGAGATTACGGCGTCGCCGGTGCGCGGTCCGGGCGAGAGCATCTCCGGAACGGTTGTTGTGTTCCACGACGTTGGCGAGCTCCGCGGACTGACGCGCAAGATGTCGTATCAGGCAACGCACGACCCGCTGACAGGATTAATCAATCGTCGCGAGTTTGAACGCCAGCTGGACGAAGCCCTGGACGCCGCACATGCCGAAGAAGGGGCACACATGCTCTTCTACATGGACCTCGATCGATTCAAGGCAGTTAACGACAGTTGCGGCCACCAGGCGGGCGACAACATGCTGCGCGAAGTTGCCGCACTGATTAAGGAGCAGGTCCGCGACTCCGATTTCGTCGGGCGGCTCGGTGGCGATGAATTTGGCGCCTTGCTGATCGGCTGCCCGATAGAAAAAGCTCGACAACTTGCGACCGATATTTGCACCGCAGTCGCTGATTATCGATTCGTCTGGCGCGACAAGATTTTTAATATCGGCATTTCGATCGGCCTCGTCGAAATCAGTCATGCGAGCGGCACGATTCAGGACCTGCTGAGCGCTGCGGACTCCGCATGTTACATGGCGAAGCAACAGGGCAAGGGCCAGGTGCATGTGTACTCGGCGCGCGACGAGGCGGTGGCGCGTGAGCGCGGCGATATCCAGTGGTTACGGCAGTTGCAAACCGCGCTGCACGAGGACAGTTTCGAACTCGCGCTGCAGCCTATTATTGCCATGGGCGGACAGGTGGACACGGGACCGGCGGTTGAGGTGTTGATCAGGCTCGCAGACGCCAACGGCCGCCCGACAAACTCGGCCGAATTCCTGAAGCCTGCGATGCGCTATCAGATGATGCCGCAGATTGATCGGTGGGTGATCAATGCCACTTTGGGTGCAATTGGCAGTAACGAAATCAAGCTGCCGGCGCATCGTAGCTGTGCCATCAACCTGTCGAGCCAGACGGTGTCGGACGAGGCGTTTCTTGGCTTTGTTGTCGACGCACTGGATCGCTCAGGTGTTGCGCCTGCGTCGATCTGTTTCGAAGTTAGTGAGGCGGCGATTTTGTCGGACGTACAGCAGGCGCAGCGCTTCATCGAGGTGCTGCACGGCATCGGCTGCGAGTTTTCACTCGACGATTTTGGCAGCGGGCTTGGTTCTTTCTCCAGCCTCAAGCAACTGCCGATCGACTACCTTAAAATTGACGGTACTTATACACGCAACCTGCGGTCCGACCTCGTCAACCAGGAAATGGTCGCCGCGATGATCAAGCTGGCGCGAACCATGAAGTTCCGCGTCGTTGCCGAGCAGGTTGAGCAGCAGGATGACTTTGACTGGCTGCGCGATATCGGCGTCGACTTCGCACAGGGTAACTTCATAGAGGCGCCGGCAATGCTGGGTACGGGAGCGACTGGCACCCATCGTACTCTTGGTCCTTGAGGGTCGTGACTGCAGTTGACGCGATTTTTCTTCTATACTGATTGAAGTCCCGAGTGAGGATTGTTCTTGCCGGGAACCGGTATCCAAACAGGAATAAGAAGAAATGGGCGCCATTAATTGGGATGCGATCGGTGCGATCGGTGATTTCGCGGGCTCCGTCGGCGTTTTCATCTCGCTGGTTTATCTTGCGGTTCAAATGCGCAACAGCGCGGCTGAAACACGCGATGCCAGTATTCACTCGGTGATGGAACTGGCTATCCAGTTCCGGGCGGAATCCTACAGCGGGGCGTTGGCTGAAATACGGCTCAAGGCGGCCATGGGGGAGAAGCTGACGGCGCTCGAATCACTGAAATTCGAGGGCTACCTCTCGGCGTTGTTTGAACTCAACGAGCTGGTGTTCGTGCAGTACCAGAAAAAGAACGTCGACCCGGAGTATTTTCAGGCGTGGGAACGTCGCACCGGTGCTGCGATGTCGGTACCGCGTATCCAGCAATTCTGGGCCAAGACAAAAACCGGGTACCGAGCCAGTTTTGTCGAGTATATCGACGGCCTGATGAAAGCTGCCTAAACGAAAACCAGCAGCGACGCTGCCTCTTTCTTGGCATCGTCCAGCGTGGTGTCGTTGTTGGACAGCAATTTTTCCAGGAAGCGTTTGCTCAAATAATTCTGTATGTGGATCTTCACCCGGGCTTTTACGATCGGTGGGCTGATCGGCTTGCTGATGTAATCGACTGCGCCGGCATCAAGTCCACGCTCCTCGTTCGCAGCATCACTCATGCTGGTAACGAATATCACCGGGATATCGCGGGTTTTTTCATCGGCCTTCAAGGCCTTGCAGACCTGAATGCCGTCCATTTCCTCCATGACCATGTCCAGCAACACGATGTCGGGTAACTGCGCCGCGGCAACCTGCAACGCCTGAGCACCGCTGCTGGCAACGCTGAGCGCATAATCGCCCGCCAAAACACTGGAGAGGATTTTTATATTGCCGGGCTCGTCATCGACGATCAGGACGCGATTCTTGTTATTTGCCATTGTATTCATGGCGATACGCTAACCTATTCTGCGGTTTCCATGCAATTCTGACCTATACTTGGGGCTCGCGTAACAGTAAGGATAATAAAAACAAGGGGATATAGCTCGCGTGTCGGAAGGAGCATAAGAAATTAGCATCGAATCACAATTGTTCTCCCGCATCACCTTGGCCAACGGTGGTCTGTTTGCCATCGTCGGCTCCATCTCCCTCGCACTGGCATTTATCTACTCGGGCCCAATCCCCTGGGGTTTGTCCATTGTCACCCTCGGTGTGCTGGTGCCCTTGTCTGTTTTCACTCATCGCTGGGCGAAACAGGGTCGCCTGGACATAGCGGCGCTGGCGGTGGCCGGCAGCTGGTACGCGATCGCAACCGGCATGATACTCGTCGGCCATCGGGTGTACGGCATTCTCCTCGTGACAGCGACGCTGCCCGTCATGATGAACATGCCGTACGTGTCCCCGCTGATACTGCGTCGGCTGATACTGACCTCGTTTGGCCTGGTACTGATCGGCAGCACTGTGGCTCTGTTTCCACCCCTCGTTACGCCGGCCGTGCCCGACGACATCGTTGCGGTGGTCGAGGCCTTCACAACAGTCACAGTTACCATGGTCGCCATGGTCGCAATCTGGCAGTCCGCAGGCCAGCTCAAAGCCGCATCAGAAGGCAGGAGTTCGGCGACTGCAGCTCTCGAGCAGGCGTTTCGCGAGATTTCCGATATCAACGAAATCGCCACCATCGTGAATTCGACGCTGGATCTCGATGTCGTCAAGGAGACGATTTACGAGGGACTGCGAGCAAAATTCAATTTCGATCAGATGGGCGTATTCCTGTTGGACAGCGAGGACAATCGTCTGCGCCTGAAGTTGCAGTCGGGCCGCGCTTTTCCGGCCGTGCTGCACGACGATCTCGTCGAAGAAGGACTGCCACTCGATGCAGAGGACAGTTCTGCAGCAGCAACGGTCGTCAATAATCGCTCAATTTTTACCGGAGACAATTGCGCTTGGGGGCATAGCTTGTGAGGGAGCCAGCGATCGGCTGATCCTGGAGCATTTTCCGCTGGCGTCGATGCTGTTTTGCCCGCTGCAGCTGGAGCACAAGGCAATTGGCTGCATATTCTTTTCGGCCCGTGACCAGGCGTTCCAGCTCGACGATTCCGATATCAAGTCGATCGAGCGATACGTGATCCAGCTGGGCGCTGCAGTTCGTAATGCCCAGTTGTTCCAGGACGCCGAAGAGGCACGGGCGGAGGCAGAGGCCGCTAACGAAACCAAGGGCACGTTCCTCGCGAACATGAGCCATGAGATTCGCACGCCGATGAACGCCATCATCGGCCTGACCGGCCTGTGTCTCGACACCGACCTGACGCCGAAGCAGGAAGACTACCTTGTGAAGGTAGACCGCGCCGCCAACGCGCTCAGGACCATCATCGATGACATTCTGGACTACTCGAAACTCGAGGCCGGCAAGTTCGAGATCGAGAAGATTCCCTTCTCGCTTAACGACATGCTGGATGACCTGGCAACGATCTGCATGATGCGTTGTCAGGAAAAGAACCTCGAACTGGTCTTCCAGCGTGACCCGAAACTGCCGGACACGCTGATCGGCGACCCCACACGTCTGGGCGAGATACTGATCAACCTTGCGGGCAACGCGATCAAATTCACCGAGAAAGGGCAGATCGTGGTGGAGGTGCGCCAGCTGGTGCGTGTCGACGATCACGTGACGGTTCGATTTGATGTGCGCGACAGCGGCATCGGGATGACCGAGGAGCAGCTTGGCCGGTTGTTCCGGTCGTTCTCGCAGGCCGACAGTTCCATCAGCCGGCAATACGGCGGTACGGGTCTCGGGCTCGCCATTTCCAAGCAGTTGACCGAACTGATGGGCGGCAGGATCGAGGTAAGCAGCGTGGTCGGTGTCGGAACCAGCTTCCACTTTACGCTGGACATGATGATCGGAGCTGTCGACCTGGAACGGGTCGTGCGAGAGGACGTGCCGCAGGGCCTCAATGTGCTCGTTGTCGATGACAATGAAGCATCGCGTGACATCTTGTGTGAATACCTGGAGTCCTTCGGCTACACAGTGACGCTCGCAGAGAGTGGTGGGGAGGCGTTGGAGATCATTCAGTCCGAAGACTCCTTCGACCTCGTATTGCTCGACTGGATGATGCCAGGCATGACGGGTCTCGATGTCGCCCGGATGATTCGGGAGGCGGACGACTCGCCCAAGATTGTGCTGCTGTCTTCATGGAAGATGCTGAGCCGCGAGCATCGTGAATTGGTCGACGCGTTCATGGTCAAGCCGATCAAGCCGTCCCCGCTGCTCGATACGATCATGCGGGCGTGCGGCAAGCAGGTCGTAAGACGTAAGCGTTCTTTGGGCCGCACCATCAAACCCCGAGACCTGGCAGCGATCCGCGGGGCGCGCGTGCTGGTGGTCGACGATTCGGACATCAACCTGCAAGTTGCTTGTGAATTGCTGGAGAAAGTTCCGCTGGTGCTGGATACGGCAAGCAGCGGTGAAGAGGCGGTGAAAATGGTGCGCGCAGGTAACTACGACTGTGTGCTGATGGATATCCAGATGCCTGGCATTGATGGGTATACGGCCACGGCACAGATACGGCAAGACCAACGCTTCAAACACCTGCCCATCCTGGCAATGACGGCTAACGTTATGGCACAAGACCGTGCCCGCACGTTCGAAGCGGGTATGAACGGCCAGGTGGCAAAGCCGGTCGATCCAACGGAGCTTTATAGATCGTTACTCGATGCGATACCGAGAGCCGATTACAGCAGTAACCTGGCGGCATCGAACGCGGCTGCGGATCTCGAAAACGATGCGGCAACGCCGGAGGCGCTGCCCGATGCGATGCCCGGTCTGCGGATTAAAGAGGGACTCGCGCGCCTGGCCAACAATGAAAAGCTGTACATGCAGCTGCTTGGCGACATGGTCCGTGACTATGCCGGGACCGACGTTGAGATTCGCAAACTACATGCCGCGGGTAGATTCGATGCGGTACGCCGCGCGGCGCACAAGGTGCGTGGCATTGCCAACAATCTCGGCGCAACGGCGGTTGGTGCTGCGGCCGAGGCAATCGAGTCCACTGCACTCGCCGACCACACCGTCGCCGAGGACCAGCTCGACGCACTCGCTGTAGCACTCAGCGTCGTCTCGAGGTCGCACGCAGACCTGCTCAGCCAGCGCCGTCCTGCTGCGGCGCCGGCCGGGTCTGCGGACGGCCTTGACCGCCTCGAGCTATTGGCAGACCTGCAGGCGGCTGTTGCCGCTTTTGATCCTGGCGCGACCGAGATAATCGATCAGCTGCTCGCAGCCGAAGGCGAGGGCAGCGCGCTTATGCAACCGCTGGCAGAGGCGCGTGCACTGCTTGATCACTTTAACTTTGCAGACGCCAGGCCCTTATTGGCGCAGATCGAGCACGACCTGAAAATCTGACCATGCCGGCTCTCGTCCGCACGTGATCTGCTTAGAGCAGCGGTACCATCAGCAGTGCAACAATGTTGATGATCTTGATCAGCGGGTTGATCGCCGGACCCGCCGTATCCTTGTACGGATCGCCAACGGTGTCGCCGGTAATTGCTGCCTTGTGGGCATCAGATCCTTTGCCGCCGAAGTTGCCGTCTTCAATGTACTTCTTGGCGTTGTCCCAGGCACCACCACCGGCTGTCATTGAGATTGCGACAAACAGTCCGGTAACGATCGTGCCGAGCAACAGACCGCCAAGCGCTTTGGGACCAAGGATCAGGCCGACGGCCAGCGGTACCGCGATCGGTAGCAGCGAGGGCACGATCATCTCGCGAATCGCTGCCTTGGTAAGCAGATCGACTGCACGGCTGTAGTCCGGCTTGCCGGTGCCTTCCATGATGCCCTCGATCTCCCGGAATTGGCGGCGCACTTCCTCTACGACTGCGCTGGCAGCCCGGCCAACCGCTTCCATCGCCATTGAGGCGAACAGGAACGGCACGAGGCCGCCAATGAACAGGCCGATGATGACGAGATGGTCATTGAGCAGGAAGACGGCGTCGATGCCAGACTTGCTCAACGCATTCGTGTAGTCAGCGAACAGCACGAGCGCGGCGAGGCCTGCGGAGCCAATGGCGTATCCCTTGGTCACAGCCTTGGTCGTGTTGCCGACGGCGTCGAGCTGGTCGGTGATCTTGCGAACCTCGGGCGGCAACTCAGCCATCTCGGCGATGCCGCCGGCGTTGTCCGTGATCGGACCGAACGCATCGAGTGCGACGACAACGCCGGTCATCGACAGCATGGTCGTCGCGGCGATCGCGATATTGTAGAGGCCGGCGAGGTTGTTGCCTTCCGGGGCCAGCGCAAACGCGCCCCAGATGCTGGCGCAAACTGCCAGTACGGGCAGTGCCGTCGCTTTCATCGAGATGCCGAGGCCCGCGATGATGTTGGTCGCGTCGCCGGTCAGTGATGCTTCAGCAATGGTCCTGACGGGTTTGAATTCGGTACCCGTGTAGTACTCGGTGATGACGACCATGGCCGCGGTGAGCGCCAGGCCGATCAGGGCCGAGTAGTAAATATTCATCGACATGCCGCTGCCTGCCATCATCATGTCCGTGATGAAGTAGAACGCGATGGCTGCCAGAACACCGGCGACGATCATGCCCTTGTACAAAGCGCCCATGATCTTGCCGCCGTCGGACGTCTTCACGAAGAACGTACCGATGATCGACGCAACGATGGATACTGCGCCCAGCACCAGCGGATAAACGATGGCCTCAGGGCCGTAGTTGACCGCCACGAGGCCGCCCAGCAGCATCGTGGCGATGATCGTTACGGCGTAGGTCTCGAACAGGTCAGCGGCCATGCCGGCACAGTCACCGACGTTGTCGCCCACGTTGTCGGCGATCACACCCGGGTTGCGGGGGTCATCTTCCGGAATACCCGCTTCGACTTTACCGACGAGGTCAGCACCGACATCAGCACCCTTGGTGAAGATGCCGCCGCCGAGTCGCGCGAAGATCGAGATCAAAGAGCCGCCGAAAGCGAGGCCAATCAGCGCGTGAATGGCGTGGTCCGTGGTCGAACCCATCTTCAGCAGAATCAGGTAGTAGCCCGCGACGCCGAGCAATCCCAGCCCCACGACGAGCAAACCGGTGATTGCGCCGCCCCTGAACGCCACGTTCAGCGCCGGGTTGACGCCTTTCCTGGCCGCTTCGGCCGTACGCACGTTGGCGCGTACTGAAACGTACATGCCGATGTATCCAGCGAGCGCCGAGAAAATGGCGCCAATCGCGAAACCGATGGCGGTCGCCCAGTCGAGGGCAAAGCCCAGGGCGACAAATAGCACGACGCCGACAAGGCCGATCGTCATGTACTGACGATCCATGTACGCCTTGGCACCTTCCTGGATTGCGGCAGCGATTTCCTGCATGCGATCGTTACCGGCGGGCTGTTTCAAAATCCACTGGGTTGAGATAACTCCGAACAGAATCGCGAGCGCACCCGCACCGATCGAGAGCCACAGGGCAAACTCGTTAGACATCAGATCTTCTCCTGATTTTTTTTAAGGTGCCGCGCGTTCCCCGACCCCTTGCTGGTGATTCTTGTGGGGGCCGCCGGCGGCAGGCGGCGCATCATACCACAAATTTAGTGCCAGTCCTCGGCTTCACCGGACGATTCCTGAGCTTGGCGACCTTGGGTAAGCCATTGATATATGGCGGGTAATTTTCGCCTTTGATCAGCGGCTGCAGGTAACGCCGGCAGGCTTCGGTGATGCCGAAACCGTCCTTCGTGATGTAGTGTCGTGGCAGCATTTTTTCTTTGTTCGCGATGCGTCCCAGTGGCGCCGATTCGATCTTCCAGCGATAGGGCTTGTCCGAGAGGCGCTTGATCACCGGCATGATGGCGGTCTTGCCCTGCAACGCAAACTGCACGGCCGCCTTACCCACGGCGTAGGCTTGCTTCACATCGACGTCGGACGCGATATGCCGGGCCGAGCGCTGCAGATAATCGGCAATTGCATAGTGATATTTGAAACCGAGCTTCTCACGCACCATATTTGCGACCACCGGCGCGACACCACCCAACTGGGCGTGACCGAAGGCGTCGCGCGTGCCGGCCTCGGCGAGGAACTTGCCGTTGGCAAATGCAGCACCCTCACTGACGACGATGACGCAGTAACCGTAATCACGGACGCACTGGCGCACCCGCTTCAAAAACTCGCGCTTCTTGAACGGGATCTCCGGGAACAGGATGATGTGCGGAGCATCTCCCGGGTTCTTTCCGGCCAGACCGCCGGCCGCCGCGATCCAGCCAGCGTGTCGGCCCATGACTTCGAGGATGAAAACCTTGGTCGAGGTTTCGGCCATCGACAACACGTCCATCGCAGCCTCCTGCGTCGATACCGCCACATACTTGGCAACTGACCCGAACCCGGGGCAGGTGTCGGTGATCGGCAGGTCGTTGTCCACCGTCTTCGGCACGCCAAGACAGGTCACCGGAAACCCCATCTTCTTCGAGATCTGCGACACCTTGTGTGCCGTGTCCATGGAGTCGTTGCCACCGTTATAGAAGAAGTAGCCGATGTTGTGAGCCCTGAAGACCTCGATAAGGCGCTCGTATTCCGCGCGATTCTCTTCAATACCCTTGAGCTTGTAGCGTGCAGAGCCAAAGGCGCCGCCCGGCGTGTACTTAAGTGCTGCAATTGTCGCGGCACTCTCTTTGCTGGTGTCGATCATGTCCTCAGTCAGCGCGCCAATGATGCCGTTATGCCCTGCGTAAACATTGGCTATCTTGTTCTTGTGCTTGCGAGCTGTCTCGATGACACCACAGGCCGTGGCATTGATAACAGCGGTTACTCCGCCGGACTGAGCATAAAAGGCGTTCATAGCAGGCATGTTCTGGATTTCCCGTGGCCGACGATTCAAGAGGCGCAGAGCATAGCCGAAACGGCTTTGCGGATCATCGGCAATTACCGAATTGGCGCATATCTACGCATTGACCTGCTCACCCTGAGCCGGTAGCGTTCCTTGCCCCGGAATTCGAAGTGAGAACGAGCCGATGCGAATCGTACTGCTGGGCGCGCCCGGATCAGGCAAAGGCACGCAGGCTAAAAAGCTGATGGCGGACAGGAATATTCCGCAGATCTCGACGGGCGACATGCTGCGCGAAGCGGTTGCCGCCGGTACGCGTTTTGGTCTGCGGGCCAAGTCCGTCATAGGGTCTGGCAACCTGGTGCCGGACGAGGTGGTGCTCGGTATCATCAGCGAGCGTCTGAGCCGGCCCGATACGGCCGATGGATTTATTCTCGACGGTTTTCCCCGCACCATGCAGCAGGCGCTCGATCTCGAGGAGTTGCTGGACCAGATCGGCACGCCGCTCGACACGGCGGTGCTGATGGATGTGGATTTCGACATCCTGATGAAACGGCTGACGGGTCGACGCACGTGTTCACTCACTGGCAAGCTGCTCAATATCTACTATTCCTCAGCGGAGGAGCTGGCTGAGTGCATTGAGTCTGGTGGGAAGTTGATTCAGCGCGAAGATGACAACGAGGAGACCATCGGCAATCGCCTGGAGGTCTACCATGAGAGGACCGAACCGCTCATCAACTTCTACGGGATGCGCGACAAGCTGACCACGATTAACGCCGAAGGCAGTATTGACGAGGTCTACGAGCGTTTGGTGCAAGCGCTCACCGAGGTCCTTTCCCGGGGTCGCATCAGGCGAGCAACGGACATGTTTACTGGCAGCCTGTGAGCCCGTTGACCCAGTCTGTTAGTAATGCGACACCCGCAGTGTCAATCACGTTTGAACCGACCGGCGGCATCGCTGCGATGTCACCACGCCGGTTAGTCCGTGCCACCAGCGTGGAGCTGGTGGCATCTCCCGGTGCGATGATTCGTGCGTTTGGAATTCCCAGCGTGCCCGCCTGCGGGCTGGCGTCGCAGGCGGCGGTGTCCTGTAACGCCGTGAAGTAACGCAGGTCGAGGTCGACCGGCGTGCCGCCGCCGGGGCGGTGGCAACTCGCGCAGTTGGTATGCAGATACGCGCGCGCACGATGCGTCGAGATCGGCGCTGGTATCCATTGGATCGGCAAGCGCGGGCAGGGTGTCCGGCGTGCCAGCCAGCGGTGACGCGAACATCAAAACGTGATCGAGCGTCTCCAGCTGGTTGTCGATACGCCCGGTACTCGGATACGTAAAGTCCTTGTTGAGCTGCGCTGTCTCAGGTCCAAGTGCGTAGCCGGCGGCACCGGTGTGACACTGGTTGCATTGTGCTTCGCTCGGAAATATCCAGTCCTGGCCCGCGATGTCGACAGTTCTGCCGCCGATCACGCGCGTCGCGTCGGTTTGCTGGGCGTTCCATTCGTAGGTGTAGCCAGCCCACACACCGTCCGGATGACGCATCAGGTGGCGAGTTTCAATCAGGTTGTTGTTCAGTTCGAAATTCTTGACGATGACGGTACCAACCGGAAACTGCCAGTCGTCCTGATCGTCGATAGTGATTGTTGTGCCGTTTGGCAATCCGAGGAAGCGGGTCTTGCTGGCGCCGTCGGACCAGAACGGCGCATTAAGATCATAGGGAACCAACCCGGCATAAGGTTGTGTGATGTCCGACGGATCGACGCAGCCGGTGTCAGAGAGCAGGGTGGGAATCGTATCTCCGCTGCCGCCGGCACCCGGTACCAGCTTCATGATGCGGCCGGTGGTGATGCTCGCGTAATACACCTCACCCGCGGCATCGGCGGCAAATGCCACTGGCCGTTCGGCCCCATCCAGCAACTGCTCGTTGATGTAGCCTCCCTGGCCGTCAGAGCGCAATGCCCAGATGCGGCTTGACCCGTAGTCGCCGTAAAAATACTCGCCGATGCGACCGCTGATTGCCGTTCCGCGATAGACCACGCCGCCGGTAATCGAATTTCCCTGAGTGTGGGGATAGTCATACACAGGATCTGTGTAATCACCATCGCAACTGGCGGTTTCGAAAGTGCTGAAGCCCTCGCGGCAGTCCCAGCCATAATTCTTGCCGCGCTCAATGATGTCCACTTCTTCAAATGCGTTCTGGCCAACGTCGCCGGCCCATAGCTCTCCCGTGACCGGGTCAAACGACCAGCGGAACGGGTTGCGTACGCCCCACGCGTAGATTTCGGGGCAGTTGTTCGGGTTGTTGAGTCCCGGACCGCACTTCGGCTGGTCGGCGAAAGGATTTCCCTCGACGCCGGTGGGAATTGCGTAGGGTACGGACGGGAAGGAGACCGAGGGGCCAGTGACATCCAGGCGCAGGAAGGACCCGAGCAGATTGGTCGTGTCTTGACCGGTCTCTTGCGGGTCGCCGCCACCGCCGCCATCACCCAGCCCGAAGTAAAGTAAGCCATCCGGCCCGAACGCAATATCACCACCATTATGGTTGCTGGCAAACTGGTCGACCGAAATGATCTCCTGCTCGACACTGCCCGAGCCAATGGGGCTCGGCGCGACAATATCGTCAAGAATGACGCGCGTGATGACCGAACGCATCGACGTCGCGCCGCCGGCGCGCGTGTAGGACAAAAAGATTTCCGGTGTATTGGGGTAGTCCGGGTGAAAGTCCATGCTCAGCAGCCCGCCCTCACCGTTGGTAACAACGCTGGGCGAGATGTCAATGAAGGTGCTTACCGAGGTCGGGTTATCGGGGTCGAGCGTCACAATTTGTCCGCCCCTTAGCACGATAAACCAGCGGGGATTAGCCGTCGGTTCGAAAACCAAATTGATCGGCGCAGCGAGGTTGGCGAGAGCCGGGAACGCGTCCTCCGTGCTGACGTCAGTAACCGCGCCTGGCCGCGGTGGCGCGACACAGGTCTGATTGTCCGGGCGACTGTCGAGGCCGAACAACTGCGGCGTGGGCACGGGCGTGGGCGCAGGTTGACTGTCGCTGCCCCCGCCCGAGCAGGCCGAAAGAGCGGTGGCGAAGAGCAGTACAGGTATTAAACGTCGCATTGAGAGTCGCTCAATCAGGGAATTCCAGGGCTATACGATGACGGCGATGCGCATGTACATCGCACTACAGCAATGAGACCAGCTCCTTGCCGATGAGTTCGCCGCGCCAGCCCTGGAATACGCGTGATTCTTGCGATCCGGAATTTATGATCGCCGCGAGTTCTCGCTTTGATGCGATGGTTTCTGCGGCGAGACCGAGGCTTTCCGCGCACTTTGCCACGCGCGCCTGCATGGTCTTTAGCAGTGTTTTTTGCGCCTCCGTTGGTTTGCCTGGCGGACTGTAGTCGTTGGCGTCGTCCGCCGAGGCAGCGACCGCCTGCAATAGCTGCGCGCCAACCCGGCTGACCAGTTTCGGCGGAATGCCGTCGAGCGCCACCAGCTCTTGCTCCGTTGCTGGCAGCTTGTTCGCAATATCGAGCAGCACATTGTCGCGCGCGATCCATTGGCGCGGTCTGTCGCGACTTATGGCTTCGGCCTCTCGCCAGGTTGCCAGTCGCGCCGCCGCAGCACGCCGCCGACCTCGCAGATTTCTCGCGCCTTTCAGGCGCTCGATGGCCTGACCGTCACTGACCTCGTACAGGCCAGGATCCAGAAGCAGGGCAGCGTCCTGGTATGCCCATTCCAGTCGCCCCTCGCGTTCGAGCCGTTCACGCAGCAGCTCGTGTGCAGGCAGCAAATATTCGACATCCTCGGCGGCATATTGCAGCCACGCTTCTTTCAGCGGTCGGCGGGTCCAGTCGGCGCGCGTGTGCGATTTGTCCATGTCGGCATCGAACAGCTCTTTGACCAGCCCTGCATACCCCATCTGCGCCGGGTAGCCGAGCAGCCCGGCGGCGATCTGCGTGTCAAAAATCGCGGCCGGCATCGCGCCAGCCAACTGCCAGATAACCTCGATATCCTGCCGCGCCGAGTGGATCACCCAGTTGCGAGCCAGCAGCGCTCTCCAGAAGTCGGCGTGTTCGCCATCAGAGAGAGGATCAACGCAGTACATCTCGTCGGGTGTAGCTATCTGCACCAGGCATAGCTGCGCGAAGTAGGTCTTCTCGCGCATGAATTCCGTATCGACGCCAATGAGCTGATACTCACTGACCTTTGGCACCAGAGTGTCGGGTTGATCGATGAATGTGTAATCAGGCATGTAACAGGCGCGAGCGAGATTCGGGCGCACAGGTTAACATGCGAACCTCGACAGACTGGAGTCAGGACACTACTTCACCTCGTGCTGGAACTCATTCGAACATTGCTTGACATCATCCGCCTGCAAAAAGGCCCGGACGCGATCCCGCATTCCAGCGTGCTGTTTGGGTTTGCGATTGCATTCTGGCTGTTTGCCGGCATGGTCATGACGCTGGCGACCCCGGAGCTCGATCAGAAGGACTTTGTGCTCGGCACGCTGATCGGCGTCGTGGGACTGTGTTGCTACGCGGCAATCATTGTGGCATCCGGCAAAAGCCCCCGGTTGCTGCAAGCGATCACCGCCGTGATTGGCTGCGGTGCATTGTTGAGCCTGATCGTCGTAATGTGCGACGCTCTATTGTCGATGTTTGTTCGCGAAAACCTGGCGGGCCTGATAGTGACGCTGATTCTGTTGTGGTCCGTGCCGGTGGAAGGGCATATCATTTCCCGAACGATAGACCGGCACTGGTATCTCGGTGTGGTAATTGCCATGGCGGTATTTGTCCTGCAGCTGTTTTTGTATTCGGCCATCGATCCGGCACCTGTCGCGGTGTCCTGAGGCGCTATGCACTTACATATTCTCGGTATTTGCGGAACCTTCATGGGCGGTGTTGCAGCGCTGGCCCGCGCAGCGGGTCACCAGGTGACCGGCTGTGATCGCAATGTCTATCCGCCGATGAGCACACAGCTGAAAAAGCTCGGCATCGACATTCATGAGGGCGTTGGGGCGGACCAGCTCGATGTCGATCCCGATTGCGTAGTGGTCGGTAACGTCATGAGTCGCGGCGTAGAGGTCGTGGAAGCCATGCTGGACCGTGGCTTACCGTATCAGTCCGGTCCGCAATGGCTTGCTGAGAATGTCCTGCACGACCGCCACGTTCTTGCGATCGCCGGGACGCACGGCAAAACGACGACTGCCAGCATGCTGGCCTGGATTCTCGAGGATGCAGGGCTTTCACCCGGTTTTCTGATCGGCGGTATTCCCGCCAACTTCGGCGAAAGTGCGCGCTTTGGTAAGTCCGAGTTTTTCGTGCTCGAAGCGGACGAATACGACACGGCGTTTTTCGACAAGCGCGCCAAGTTCGTGCATTACCATCCACGCACGCTGGTGCTCAATAATCTCGAATATGATCACGCCGATATCTACAGCGATCTCGATGCCATCCTCTGGCAATTCCACCAGTTGTTACGCACGGTGCCAGGCGCGGGGCGCATCATTGTTAATGGTGCGGACGAAAACCTCAAGCGCTTGCTCGAGATGGGTTGCTGGACACCGGTCGAGAAATTCAGCGTCGGAGATGACGCCGACTGGACCGCGCGCTTTGACGATGCTGTCGGGCGCCATATTGCTTTACAGGGTCCAAAAGGCGCTACTGGCAGTGGGCGCTGGCAAATGAGCGGCTCGCATAATCTCGAAAACGCCCTGGCCGCCGTAGCGGCGGCGGCATCTGCCGGCGTGTCGCTCGAACGCGCTGTCGACGCGCTGTCACGATTCGAGGGTGTCAAGCGGCGGATGGAACGGACCGCCACGGTTGCCGATATCGCAATCTATGATGATTTTGCGCACCATCCGACGGCAATTCAGAAGTCGATCGAAGCGCTTCGAAAACGGCACCCCGGTCATCGGGTCATCGTTGCGGTTGAACCACGCTCCAATACGATGAAGCTCGGCGTCCACAACGATGAACTTGCGGCATCGCTACAGGGCGCGGATCTCATCTGGATGTTCCGGCCGGGCGACATGGGTGATGGCTTTGATGCCGCATTGGCGAGTCTGGGCGAAAAGCTGCGCGTGTTCTCCGACTACGATCAGCTGGTCAACGATCTGTCGAAAAAAGTATCGAGTGGTGACCGCGTTGTCTTCATGAGCAATGGCGGTTTCGGCGCGGCACGCCAGACGTTGACCGCTTTGTTGCAGCGTACGCGAGGAAGTTAGGGATCGTGGACGTTCCGCTGTTTCCATTGAATGTCGTTTTGTTTCCGGGTGGCCCGTTGCCACTGCGTATTTTCGAATCGCGTTATATCGACATGATCAGCCAATGCATGAAGAGTGAATCGCCGTTCGGCGTCGTGTTGATACGTGAGGGGCAGGAAGCCGGTCAGGTCAGTATGTTCGACGTCGGCACGCTCGCCACGATCGTTGATTTTTACCAGGGCAGCGATGGCTTACTGGGTGTTACGGCGGTCGGCGAGCAGCGTTTTCGCGTGCTTGGCTGCCGCCAGCAGGACGACGGGCTTAATGTGGGTACGATTGAGCTCATCGAGGCCGAACCATCGATGCCGCTCCCGGAAGACTTCCAGCCATTGCGGTCCATCCTGACCAACGTCCTTGATGATCTCGGGCGCCTGTACGAATCGCTGGAGCGCAATGACAATGATGCAGTTTGGCTGAGCTATCGATTTGTTGAGATTTTGCCGATCGATCTGGAGCAAAAGCAGCAGCTGCTCGAGACCAGCGATACGCTTGCGCGGCTGCAGCTGATTGACAGCCTGATGCGTAGCGCAAGCGACTAGCAAACACTACGTATAGAAATGTTCATGCAGCGTCATTAAAATGCATCAGAATGTGCTCCGCCCATCTAAAAAAGCTTCTGTGCTGCTCCACGGTCTTGGCGCTTCTGGCGTTACGCGTGATCACACCGGCTGGCTACATGCCGGCGGCAGCAGGCAGCGGCTTGCTGTTCGAGCTTTGTCCCGATGGTCTCCCGGTCGCTGTTATCAACGCGATTGCAGGCAGCAAGCATCATCATCAGCACGGCAGCGACGATGGCTCGAAGCCTGCATCGGCGACCGATCAATGTCCCATAGGGCACATGCTTTCTTCATTAATGGCGATTGACGACACCGTCGCGCTGCAGTGGCCGCCGGCGCCAGTATCCTTTCACATTGTCTCAATACGGTCGCTGCGACTCGTAAATCGCACCCAGTATTTGTCACGGGGCCCGCCCACCTGAAACGCCATTGCCGGCAATTCCAGAGAAAGCCCCTTCGGCTTTCACCAAAAAATTGAAGTGCATTTCAGGAGTACATTCATTGAATACTGTGAAGATCGCAGCTGTGATCGCTGCATTGACGGTACCCGTCGTATCTGCCGCACAATTTGAAGCGGGTGCAGACTCGGCAGAAGCCGATGAGGTCATCGTATTCGGCCGGTCCGTTTCGACAAGTCTTGCCAAAGTCGAGGTCGACCGCGAGATGCTGGTCGATACTGCAACCGTCCTTAAAGACATACCCGGCGCCAACGTTAATGCGAACGGCCCGATAACGGGAATTGCGCAGTACCGCGGCATGTACGGTGATCGCGTCGCTGTCTCCATCGATCACATGAGCGTTGTATCGGGTGGACCAAACGCGATGGATACGCCACTTTCATATGTGTCGCCAATGATCACTCAGACAGTGTCGGTAGAGCGTGGTATACCCAGCGTGTCTGCGGCGCCCGAGTCGATTGGTGGACACGTCGCAGCTGAGTTGTCGCGCGGCGAATTCGCACCCGACCGTGCAGTGCTGTCCGGGTTCGTCGGCTCGCGCTATTCAGACAACGGCGACGTCAGCACTTCAGCGGCGCGCTTCACGTTCGCCAGTAATCGCGACAAGTTTTCCATCATTGCAGAGTCGGACACCGGCAATGATCTGCAAACTCCGTTGGGAACCATGCGGCCGTCGAGACTCAATCGCGACCGGTATGACCTTAGCTATGCACGTGCCGGGCAAACCGCAGAGTTGTTGGTGTATGCAGGCAGACTAAAAACAGCGGACACAGGAACGCCGGCATTGCCCATGGACATCCGCTTCATTGAAACGGACCTTGCCGGTGGACGACTCGCCATCAAGGCCAGCGAAAAAATGACTTTCGAGGGACGTTTTGCCTGGAACGATGTGCAGCATCTGATGGACAATTTTTGGCTTCGCGAGGCGCCGGCAAGCGCCATGCAACGGCAAAACCTCACCGCAGGAGAGGGTATGCAGGTCAGCGTATCTGGCGCTATTGCGCTGTCCGAGTCGACGTTGACGATCGGTCTTGACTCAATTTCCGCGGATCATGGAGCGATTATCAGCAATCCGAATAATGCGGCTTTTCAAGTCAATAATTTTAGCGATGTTGAGCGTGACGTCGCATCGGTTTTCGCAGAATGGCGGCGCTCAGGTGAGCTCATGGACATTGAAATTGGAGCCAGGGCAAAGCGCATTGACACGTCTGCCGGTGAGGTCGGCGCAACCGGGTTGATGGGTATGATGGCGGCCAACGTATCCGCATTAGCGGATGCCTTTAACGCCGCTAATCGTGATATTTCATTTAGTTCGATGGATGTGGTCGTCAAAGTGGTACGCCGCACCGACACCGGTACCGAATGGCGGTTCGAAGCGGCCCATAAGACCCGCGCACCTTCGTACCAGGAGCTTTATCTCTGGCTGCCCCTGCAGGCCACCGGTGGTCTGGCTGACGGCAGGAGTTATATCGGCAACCTGAGGCTCGACGAGGAGCACTCCAATGAGCTGACAATCGGCCTGGGCAAGCAATTTGCTAGCGCCACTATATCTCCGCAAATGTTCTACAAGAAAGTCTCCGGTTACATCCAGGGCGTGCCGTCGAATAACTCGATCGCCAACGCAATAACAATGATGAACGCCGGGCAGTCAGCGCTGATGTTTAGCAACGTCGATGCAGAATTGTGGGGAGCTGACATTGCCTGGAAGATCGACATTACGGAACGGGTGTTTGTCGATGGCGCACTTTCATTCGTGCGCGGCCGACGCACGGACATGTCCGACAATCTCTATCGATTAGCGCCGCCTAATTCGAGTATCGGTGTTACCTGGCAACCGGAAAACTGGTCCGTGACTGCAGAACTAATCGCCTATGCAAAGCAAGACAAAGTCGCAGTGTTCAACGGAGAAACACCGACTTCGGGCTATGCGTTGTCGAATCTGGCAATCAACTGGGAGCCTGGCGAGTCACTGCGTGTGGAAGCCCGAGTGGATAACCTCTTCGACAGGGCTTACCAGGATCATGTCGCTGGAATAAACCGGGCTGCTGGTTCGGACTTGCCACTCGGTGTTCGACTCTATGGAACCGAGAGAACTCTCTCGATGGGCCTTATATTCAGTTTCTAATGACGGCAAATACTTTTTGCGCTGCGTTTATGGTGGCGTCGATCTCGGCGTCCCCGTGCGCGGCGGAAACAAATCCGGCCTCGAATGCCGACGGTGCCAGATAGACGCCTTCAGCAAGCATGCCGTGAAAGAACTGCTTGAAAAGCTCGATGTCTGCGGCCGCGACCTGGGCGTAACTGCGCACCGGTCCGTCGGCCGTAAATATCATGCCAAACATGCCGCCTTCCTGCTCAACGGACACGGGTATGCCGGCGTCTGCAGCACCGGCAGCCAGTCCATCGGTCAGCCGCTTTGTTTGCTTGCTCAATGACTCATAAAAACCCGGTGCATCGATCAGCTGCAGGGTCGTGAGCCCGGCTGCCATGGCAACGGGGTTACCGGATAACGTGCCTGCCTGGTAAACCGGTCCGTCCGGCGCGAGGCTCGACATGATGTCGGCGCGCCCGCCAAATGCTGCTGCCGGCATGCCGCCACCGACAATTTTCCCGAGCGTCGTCAGATCCGGTTTGATCCCGAATACTGACTGCGCGCCACCCTTGGCGACACGAAAGCCTGTCATCACCTCATCGAAAATCAGGATCGCGCCGGAGCTGGTGCATTCGTCACGCAGCGCCTCGAGAAAGCCGGGCACCGGCGGCACCATGTTCATGTTGCCGGCGATCGGCTCGACGATGACACAGGCAATCTGATCGCCGAGTTCGGCAAAGACCGTGCGAATGGCATCCGCATCATTGAAAGGCAAAGTGATGGTGTGTTCTGCGAGACCGGCCGGCACGCCGGGGGAGCTCGGGACGCCAAGCGTCAGTGCGCCGGATCCTGCCTTGATCAGTAGCGAGTCCGAGTGGCCGTGGTAGCAACCCTCAAACTTGATGATCTTGTCGCGGCCCGTATGACCGCGCGCGAGCCGGATCGCGCTCATGGTGGCTTCGGTGCCGGAGCTGACCATGCGGACGCGCTCGATCGATGGCACCAGCGTGCAGATTTTCTCCGCGAGCTCCGTTTCGAGCACGCAGGGCGCACCGAAGCTCAAGCCACTTTGTGCGGTTTCGGTGACGGCCGCAATGACCGCCGGGTGACAATGCCCCAGAATCATCGGCCCCCAAGAGCCAATATAGTCAATGTATTTGTCGCCGGCTTCCGATTCGAGCCAGGCGCCGCTGGCGCTCTTGAAAAAGATCGGCTCGCCGCCGACACCGGCGAACGCGCGCACCGGGGAATTGACGCCGCCAGCGATAAAACGCTGAGCGTTGGTAAACAGGCTCATTAATAATCTCCGTAGGAAAGGCGCATGTTACTGAACCGAGGGTGGTTCACTCAACTGAACAATTTTCACGCCCGCTTTAGCAAGCAATTCCGGCACGCCCTTATCGCCAATCAGGTGCAGCGCGCCGACAACGACCAGGTAATCGTCGCTATCGTCCAGCAGCTCGCTGATTTGCGCAACCCAGCGACGGTTGCGGCCGTTGACCAGCGCCTCGCTGAGTTCCTCGTTCTTTTCCAGGTCTTGCAGCAGGCCACTTTCCAGCGCCGCGATGTCGCCATATCGCCAGGCGTGGATAATTTCGTCGATGGACTCTTCGAGGCCGGCACTTTCCTCGAGTGTCTGCAGCAACATGTCGCGCTGTGTGTCGAGCGAAAGCCCGTCAAGAAACGCGGTTTGCTCAGCGGCAGTTTCCAGGCCCTCGATCGGTTTACCGTCGCGGGCGGCCTGCGAGACCAACTGCATCTCGATGCCCAGCATCGGGTTGAAGCCGATGCGGTAAAACATCATCATTTCCACCGTCACAGCGGCCAGCCACGGCTCGCTTTGTGCCAGCATTTCGATCGGGATGTCGATCGCATCGGCCGCTGCCCTGGCCTGCTGATAGGCCGTTTCTCCCATTAAATCGCGCAGTGTCTTGCCACCCTGCAGCACGCCACTGCTGGCAAATAGTTGTTGCGCCTGGACGCTATCGAGGTCGTCCATGTCGAGTTCCATGACCAGTACTTCGGCCTCCTCGTAAGCGGCATCGATTGCTGACGGCAGCGGATAGTCCCCGGGGCGGAGCAGATGAATGGAGCCGAGCAGGTAAACGGAATTGGTCTGTCCCGCAGCGCGCCACAGGGTGACCGGGTGCCCGGCCGTATCGGGCCACACTGTGGGCGAGGCCAGCAGGATTACCAGTGCGAGGAACAATCTACTCTTCATCGCCATCTTCTAAGTCAACCCAGACAAGTTCTGTTGCATGGCTGCCGTCCCCGAACAAAGTAATGCGACGATAGGCCGGTGGGCGACTGTCGACGGCAAATTCGTCGCTGCCCGGCAGGAACTGCCTGCAGGTTGACGGCGTCGCAATGATTCGGATGCCGCGATATTCGCTGTCAAACGGCTGATGCACATGGCCGAAGACAACCAGGCGAACCCGGTCCAGCGATGCGACGTGTTCGAGAAACTCGTCTCCATTTTCCAATCCGACGGAGTCCAGCCAGGCACTGTGCATGGCCAACGGCGGATGGTGCAGGCACACCATGACATGCTCGGCGTCACTGCCAGCAACGATTTTCGAGAGTCGCTCGAGCTCCTCAGGCGCTACGTTGCCGCCCGCGCTGCCGGTAACGCAGCTATCCAGACCGACAACGAGCCAGCTGCCAATTTCCTCGAACGCACAATACGAAAACGGTGGAGCGCAGCAAATTTTGCGCATCAATTTCCGTACATCGTGATTGCCGGGCACGCAGTGCATGCGCATATTCAGCGGCAACAGCAGGTCACGGAAGCGATCGTAAGCGGCGGCCGAGTCGTCCTGGATCAGGTCCCCGGTAATAATGGCGCGCTCCGCGCGCCAGTCACCGGCTGCGTAATGATCGAGGACACTCTGCAGCGATGCCTGCGTGGCGACACCACGCAGCTCACCATCCGCAGCAGCGAAAAGATGCGGATCCGTGAGGTGCAGAATCCGGATCTCTTCGGTACCTGATGCGTCGGTTTGCGCTGCGATGCGTCAATTCCTTAGTAGCGGTAAAGCTCCGCCTTGTACGGGCCGTCTTTATCCACGCCGATGTACTTTGACTGCTCGTCGGTCAATACGGTGAGCTTGGCGCCAACTCGACCGAGGTGCAGCCGCGCCACCTTCTCATCCAGGTGCTTGGGCAGAACGTACACCTTATTCTCATACTGGTCGCCATTGTGCCAGAGCTCGATCTGCGCGAGTACCTGGTTCGTAAATGAATTGGACATCACGAAGCTCGGATGACCGGTTCCGCAACCCAGGTTTACGAGGCGCCCCTCGGCCAACAGAATCAGCCGCTTGCCATCGGGGAAGATCACATGATCGACCTGCGGCTTGATGTTTTCCCACTCGAATTGCTTGAGGTAGGCCACATCGATTTCGTTATCAAAGTGACCGATGTTGCAAACAATTGCCTGGTTTCGCATGCGCGCCATTTGCGGGCCCGTAACGACGTGATAGTTACCCGTGGCTGTGACCACGATATCAACCTGGTCGCAGACGTCGTCGAAGTCGACAACGCGATAGCCTTCCATAGCTGCCTGGAGTGCGCAGATCGGATCGACTTCCGTGACCCAGACGATCGCGCCTAACGCGCGCAGCGACTGCGCGGAGCCTTTGCCGACATCGCCAAAGCCACAGACAACAGCAACCTTGCCCGCGATCATCAGGTCGGTCGCACGCTTGATGGCGTCGACGAGCGATTCACGGCAGCCGTAAAGGTTGTCGAATTTGGACTTGGTGACCGAGTCGTTGACGTTGAAGGCCGGGCACATCAAAGAGCCGTCGGCCATCATGTCGTACAGTCGTTTGACGCCCGTCGTGGTTTCCTCGGAAAGCCCCTTGATGTCCTTCATCAGCTCCGGGTACTTCTCGTGCAGAACCATGGTCAGGTCGCCGCCGTCATCGAGGATCATGTTGGGCTGCCAGCCATCGGGGCCGTTGATTGTCTGCTCGACACACCACCAGTACTCGTCCTCCGATTCGCCTTTCCAGGCAAAAACCGGAATGCCGGCTGCCGCGATGGCCGCCGCAGCGTGATCCTGAGTCGAGAAGATATTGCATGACGACCAGCGAATGTCGGCACCGAGGTCTGCCAGGGTTTCGATCAGAACAGCGGTCTGAATAGTCATGTGCAGACAGCCGGTCAGGCGCACGCCATCCAGCGGCTTCTGTCCTTTGAACTCTTCGCGAAGTGCCATCAGTCCCGGCATCTCCGTTTCGGCAATCGACATTTCCTTGCGACCAAAGTCGGCCAGCGCAATATCGGCGACCTTGTAATCGTTTTTCTTAAGGGCAACGGCTTCGTTGCTCATAATCACACTCCTGAGTATCGTTAAATCTTAAAGTTTAAATTCTAAAGTCCGGCGGCGTCCCTGAGCGTCTGGGCCTTGTCCGTTCTCTCCCAGCTCAAGTCGATGTCGTCACGACCGAAGTGACCGTAAGCAGCGGTCTGCTTATAGATTGGCTTGATAAGATCCAGCATACCGAGAATGCCGAACGGCGTCAGATCGAAGATCTCGCGAATAAGTTCCGTCAGGCGTGCATCAGTTTGTTTGCCCGTACCGAAAGTGTGGACGCTGATAGACGTGGGCTCCGCTACGCCGATGGCATAGGAAACCTGGATCTCGCAGCGATCGGCAAGGCCAGCCGCCACGATGTTCTTGGCGACGTAGCGCGACGCATAAGCGGCGGAACGATCGACCTTCGACGGATCCTTGCCAGAGAAGGCGCCACCGCCGTGGCGCGCAGAGCCGCCGTAGGTATCCACGATGATCTTGCGCCCGGTCAGGCCGCAATCGCCCATCGGGCCACCGATGTGAAAGCGTCCGGTGGGATTAATGTGGTACTTCGTGTCGGCGCTCACGAGTTCTGCCGGGATTATCGGCTTGATGATCTCTTCCATGACGGCCTCGCGCAGGTCGGCCATGGATATATCGGCGGCGTGCTGCGAGGACACAACGATTGCATCAACGGCCACCGGTTTGTTGTCGACGTACTTGAATGTCACCTGGCTCTTGGCGTCCGGGCGCAGAAACGGCAGCGTGCCGTTCTTGCGGACTTCCGCCTGGCGGCGCACGAGTCGATGCGAGTACGTAATCGGCGCTGGCATCAGCACGTCCGTCTCGTTGGTGGCGTAGCCGAACATCAGGCCCTGGTCGCCGGCGCCCTGTTCCTCGGGCGTTTCACGATCAACACCGCGATTAATGTCGTCGGACTGCTTGCCGATCGCATTCAAAACGGCACAAGACGCGCCATCGAAACCTTTTTCCGAGCTGTCGTAGCCAATATCCAGTACCGTGTCCCGCACAATGGCCTCGATATCCACCCAGGCAGACGTCGTAATTTCACCAGCAACTATCGCGACGCCGGTCTTGATCATCGTCTCGCAGGCGACGCGGGCCTTGGGATCCTCCTCAATAATGGCATCAAGGATGGCATCGGAGATCTGGTCGGCAATCTTGTCGGGGTGTCCCTCGGAGACAGATTCCGAGGTAAATAGGAAGGCATCACTCATGGATTTACAGGTTCCGATCTAAAGGGGGTGGCGAATTGTACACTTGAAGCCAGCCTGTATAACAGGGAAAATGCGCCACGCGTTAGCGAGTCCCCCTCAAAATCAAGAAAAGGCCGCCTGGCCGACAACAAGATAGGTCAAATGTCACATAAAGCTGCAATTGCCGGTCTACCCGAACGGCGAATTCTCGCGAACGCGATCAGGGCACTGAGTATGGATGCTGTGCAGGCCGCCAATTCAGGGCATCCCGGTGCGCCAATGGGCATGGCAGATATTGCCGAAGTGCTGTGGCGAGACTACCTGCATCATAATCCTGCGAATCCGCAGTGGCCGAATCGTGATCGCTTTGTGCTCTCGAACGGCCACGCCTCGATGCTGCTCTACAGCCTGCTGCACCTGACGGGTTATGACGATTTTCCGATGGAGCAGCTCAGGAATTTTCGCCAGCTTGGTTACAAGACCGCTGGCCATCCCGAGTACGAGCGCGGTGGCCCGGTCGAGACCACAACCGGACCGCTGGGGCAGGGCATCGCCAATGCCGTCGGCATGGCCATTGCGGAAAAAATGCTGGCGGCGCAGTTCAATCGACCCGGACATGACATTGTCGATCACAGGACCTGGGTATTTCTCGGCGACGGTTGCCTGATGGAGGGCATCTCGCATGAAGCCTGCTCGCTGGCCGGCACGCTCAAGCTCGGCAAGCTCATTTGTCTTTATGACGACAACAACATCTCGATTGATGGTGAGGTTGATGCCTGGTTCACCGACGACACGGCAAAACGCTTTGAGGCGTATGGCTGGCAGGTAATAGACGGCGTCGATGGTCATGACAGTGCCGCCATCGCTGCCGCCATCGAGCAAGGCGTTGCACAAAGCGAGCGCCCAACAATGATCTGTTGCAAAACGATCATCGGCTTCGGCGCCCCGAACAAGCAGGGCACGGCCGCGACCCACGGCGCGCCGCTGGGCGACGAGGAAATTGCTGCCGCCCGCAAGCAGCTCGGCTGGGCGCATGCGCCGTTCGAGATTCCCAAGGATGTCGCTGCGGCCTGGGATGCGCGCGAACGCGGCGCGGCTGACGAGCTCGCCTGGAATTCGGCATTTGCCGCTTACCGCAGTGAGTACCCCGAGCTTGCGGCGGAGTTCACGCGCCGCATGGCTGGCAAGCTGCCGAACGGCTGGTCGGCGTTTGCCGATGAGGCGATCGCGGGAATCAATGCGGCCGCCCAGGACATGGCGACGCGCAAAGCATCGCTGGTCGCGCTGAATGCCTTCGCGCCGATGCTCCCGGAATTCGCGGGCGGATCGGCTGACCTGACCGGCTCGAATCTGACCAAGCATAATGGCTCGACGCCGATTTCCGGCGACGATGCCAGCGGCAATTACTTCTGGTTTGGTGTGCGCGAATTCAGCATGACCGCAATTGGTAATGGTCTGGCGCTGCACGGTGGCGTTATGCCGTACTCGGGCACGTTTCTGACGTTCTCCGACTACGCCCGTAACGCGCTGCGCATGGCGGCGCTGATGGAAATTCAGAACATCCTTGTCTACACGCACGACTCGATCGGATTGGGCGAAGACGGTCCGACACACCAGCCTGTCGAACACACCGCTTCGTTGCGCCTGATGCCCAATATGAGTGTCTGGCGGCCGTGCGACACGGTGGAGACCGCGGTCGCGTGGCGGTATGCAATCGAGCGTCGCGATGGGCCGACCAGCCTGGTATTGACGCGTCAGGGCTTGCCCTTCCAGGCGCGCACCACCGAGCAGGTCGCGAATGTCACGCGTGGCGGCTACGTATTACGTGACACGAGCGGCGTGCCCGATATTGTGCTGATTGCGACGGGCTCAGAGGTCGCGCTGGCCATCGCTGCGGCGGATGCGCTGCAACAAGACGGCGTCCAGGCGCGTGTCGTGTCGATGCCGTGTACGGACGTGTTCGATAAACAGGACGAAAGTTATCGAGAGTCCGTGTTGCCGGCGAGCGTCTCTGCTAAAGTCGCGATCGAGGCCGGGGTGACCGAGTGCTGGTGGCGCTATGTCGGGTCCAGCGGGCGTGTGATCGGACTCGATCGTTTCGGCGCATCGGCGCCCGCAAACGAACTTTTCGAATTTTTTGGATTCACGACGGACAATGTAGTCGCCGTCGCGAAAGACTTACTGAATTAATCACCGGAGAACAGATAGATGGCTATAAAGATTGGCATCAACGGCTACGGCCGCATCGGGCGCAACATCGTGCGTGCAATCCACGAATCAGGTCGCGCGGCTGAGTTTAACGTTGTTGCTCTGAATGATCTGGGCGATGCAAACACCAACGCCCACCTGACACGTCACGACACGGCGCACGGCCCGTTCGCGGGCACCGTCGAAGTCGACGGCGATGACATTATCGTCAATGGCGATCGCATCAAGGTATTCGCCGAGCGCGACCCGTCCAAGCTGCCCTGGGGCAAGCTGGGCGTTGACGTTGTTTTCGAGTGCACCGGACTGTTCCGGACGCGCGAAACCGCGGGCAAGCACATCGAGGGTGGCGCGAAGAAGGTGATCATCTCGGCACCGGGCGGCAAGGATATCGACGGCACATTCGTGTATGGCGTTAACAGCGACACGCTGACGTCGAAGCACGCGATTATCTCCAATGCGTCCTGCACGACCAACTGCCTGGCACCGCTGGTCAAGCCGCTCCACGAAGCGATTGGCGTCAAGCATGGCATCATGACGACGATTCATGCGTACACCAATGATCAGGTACTCACTGACGTGTTCCACAAAGATCTCAGGCGTGCCCGTTCAGCCACGATGTCGCAGATCCCGACGAGCACAGGCGCAGCCGCAGCTGTCGGCCTGGTACTGCCGGAACTCAATGGCAAGCTCGACGGTTTTTCGATGCGCGTACCGACCATCAATGTCTCTGCTGTTGACCTGACGTTTGTTGCGAATCGTGCAACCAGCGTCGACGAGATCAACACCATCATGAAAGCAGCCAGCGAAGGTCCGCTGAAAGGTGTGCTCGCTTACAACGACGAGCCGCTGGTGTCGATCGATTTCAATCATGATCCGCATTCGTCGACGTACGACGCCGGTCTCACCAAGGTCATGGAAGGCACGCTCGTTAAAGTGCTGTCCTGGTACGACAACGAGTGGGGTTTCTCGTGTCGCATGCTGGACATGGCGACCGCAGTGATGAACGCGAAGTAATCGCGGCCTATTAGGAGCGGGTATGTCCATCATCAGGATGGCCGACATTGATTTGTCGGGTAAGCGCGTGTTCATTCGTGAAGATCTCAACGTTCCGGTTGCGGATGGCAAGGTCACGAGTGACGCGCGCATTCAGGCAGCATTACCGACGATAAAGGCAGCGCTTGCTGCCAATGCGGCGGTGATGCTGGTCTCGCACCTCGGTCGTCCGACCGAGGGGCAGCCGGAAGAGAAGTTCTCGATGCAGCCGGTGGCCGACCATTTGGCGACGCTGCTCGGTCGCGACGTGCCGTTGGTTCGAGACTGGATTGACGGTGTTGACGTCGCGCCCGGCGACGTCGTGTTGTTGGAGAATGTGCGCTTCCTTGCGGGTGAGAAAGCCTGCGATGCCGGATTGGCAAAAAAGATGGCGGCGCTTTGCGATGTCTTCGTCATGGATGCATTTGGTACAGCGCATCGCGCCCAGGCCAGCACCTACGGCGTAGCGGAATACGCAGCCGTTGCCTGTGCGGGCCCGCTACTTTCCGGCGAACTCGATGCCCTGGCAAAAGCGATGGACAACCCGGCAAGGCCGTTTGTCGCGATCGTCGGTGGCTCCAAAGTTTCGACCAAACTGACCGTGCTGGAGGCCCTGGCCGATGTCGTTGATTGCCTGATTGTTGGTGGCGGTATCGCCAATACATTCATCGCGGCAGCCGGGCACGAGGTCGGCAAGTCGTTGTACGAAGCTGACATGCTGGATACGGCGCGTCACCTGGCGAACAACAGCAAGGACCGTGCGGACATCCCGGTGCCCGATGACGTGATTGTCGCAAAAGAGTTTTCTGCAGACGCAACGGCCACGACCAAGTCGATTGAAGATGTTGAGGACGACGACCTGATTCTCGATATCGGTCCGCAAACCGCGCAGCGTTTCGCCAAAATCTTGCAGAGCGCGGGCACGATTATCTGGAATGGCCCGGTCGGCGTATTCGAGTTCGACAGTTTTGGCGACGGCACGAAAGTACTCGCCGAAGCCATCGCCGCGAGCCCGGCGTTTTCGGTTGCCGGTGGTGGCGATACGCTTGCTGCCATCGACAAGTACGGAGTGCGAGATCGGTATCTCCTACATCTCGACCGGTGGTGGTGCTTTCCTCGAATTCGTCGAAGGCAAGAAACTACCCGCTGTCGAAATCCTCGAAAAGCGCGCCGCTTCCTAACCAAAAAACGCTGTCATCGATTGGCGCGATCGATCACACGCGGTCAGCCGACATGCTTTGTTGGCGGACTGTCTCGCTGCGTCTCGCTTTATGTCTCAGCTCGACAAACATCTCGTCTACTCGCGTGTTGCCGACATCACTGGCTCGCAGGCGGAAGCGCGGAGACTGTCTCACCGAGCGGTCATCGCAGATTGTCTGAGCGACTGAGACATACTGCGCGATCAGCCGCAGTCGCTGTGAAGACATGTCGGCTGATCGCGTGCGACGCTCGGAAATGTGCGAGGGGAGTCAGGTGGGCCAGGGACCGGTGATGGCGATGGTCATGCCGGGGTACTGAATATTCACGAATAAGGTCTGTCCGTCCGGCGAGAAACAGACGCCGGCGAGTTCCGATCCGGAATAGGGGTTGTCGGCAATCTCGTACTGTGTGCCGTCGGGCCTGATGCCAACGAGTCCGCAGTGACTCGCCGTGTCCTCGCAAACAACCAGGTCGCCCCATGGCGCCATCGTCAGGTTGTCACAGTTGCGCAGCAGCGACTGTTCATCGGCTTGTGCGATCAGTGTTAATTCGCCGGGTACTTCGGACTCGCCGGTGGTTCCTTCAGACGGGCTGGGTTTGTAGGTAAACACCTGGCCGATGCGGGCGGGCCCACCAATGGTGCAGGTGAAGGCGAAACGATCGCCGGCAACACATAGCCCTTCGCCGCGTGCGAATGTTGCGGCACCCTTTTCGGCACCGCGCAGGCGCAACGTATTGTCATCAGGATCGACATCGTCGAGATCGATCCAGCGTGTTTTCAATGCCCGGCCGAGCGGAGTCTGCGGCACCGATGACCAGTTATGGGTCATCGTCGGGTGATCGACAATGGCCAGCGCCTGCAGTTTTCCACCCTCAATGAGCTTGCCCGGAATATCTGGAATGTATCGATAAAACAGGCTGTGGTAGCGATCCTCGGTCATGTAGACAATGCCGGTTTTCTCGTCCACGGCACAGGCTTCATGCTCGAAACGGCCCATCGCCTTGATGGGCCTGGGCTCCACCAGACCGCTTGCGTGTGCCGGTACTTCAAAAACGTAGCCGTGGCGCTGTTCGCGCCTGATCAGGTGCAGTTTCTGCAGCCGTGTGCCGGGCCCTGTAAAACACTCCTCGCAGCTGAGCCAGCTGCCCCACGGCGTTGAGCCACCTGCACAATTGATTTCGGTGCCAGCCAGGCTCATGAACTGTTGTTCAACCTCGCCCGTTGACGGATTGAACAGGCTCGTTGTTGTGCCGCCCAAAGCCGGCGTCGTCCCGTTGCCGCGATCGTAAAATCGTGATCGAACCGACTCCGGCAGATTAGCGAAATTTTTCCTGAAGGCGCTTTGCTCCGGCCAGTAGGTTTGCATCTCGTGGTTACGCACCAGAATGATGCGTCCGTTTGCCCCCGGAAATGTTGCCATGCCATCGTGTGCGCCGGGCACCAGCAGGCCATCGCTCATGGGTTCGCCGGCGCGAGAGATCACCCGGTGGTGGAAGCCCGGCGGCAGGTCGAGGATCTTTTCGGGGTCCGGGCGTAGTGGTCCGATGCGGCTGTCATTGGCACGACAGCTCTGGGTCATTGCCGGCACCGTGGCGGCTGCGACAATACTCTGAATAAAGCGGCGTCGATTGAGCAAGGGCGTCTTTGATCACAATCGTCTTGGGCCTCCAGCATAGCCCGACGAGGATCTGATCGAAAGTCATCGCTACCAATTGGTGACAACGCCGTGCAATCAGCTGTGCAATAATCGCCGCCATGCGAAGACGGACCAAAATAGTTGCGACGCTGGGCCCGGCGTCAGATGACCCCCAGATATTGGGCCGCATGATCAATGCGGGCATGACGGTCGCCCGCCTGAATTTCTCCCACGGTGATGCGGACGAGCATCGTCGACGGGCGGCAGCGCTGCGCGAGGCCGCCAGCGCCGCCGGCCGTGATGTTGGCTTACTGGGCGACCTGCAGGGGCCGAAAATTCGTGTGTGCCGCTTTGCCGAACGCAGCGTGCTGCTCAAAGACGGCGATCCCTTCTTTCTGGATAGCACGCTCGGACTGATGGACGGTAACCAGGAGGGTGTCGGCGTTGCGTTGGACACGTTGCACGACGACCTGCATATCGAAGATGTCCTGTTGCTTAACGACGGCATGATTACGCTCAAGGTTGACCGTATCGAGGGTACGCGGATTCACACCACGGTCGTGCACGGCGGCATCCTCTCGGATCACAAGGGCATCAATCTGAAAGGCGGCGGTTTGTCCGCAGCGGCGCTGACTGACATCGACAAAGAGAATATCAAGCTCGCAGCGGAGTTGAACGCCGACTTTCTGGCCGTATCTTTCGTACGCAGTGCCGCGGACGTCACGGAGGCTCGCCGGCTGTTCAGGGAAGCGGGTGGCAGCGGCCTGATCGTTGCCAAGATTGAGCGCACGGAAGCCGTCCGGGATATTGATTCGATCATCGATGCGTCCGACGTCGTCATGGTTGCGCGCGGCGATCTGGGTGTCGAAATTGGTTACGCAGAACTCACCGGCATTCAGAAGAAACTGATACGCAAGACGCGCAAGGCAAACAAGATCGTCATCACCGCGACCCAGATGATGGAGTCGATGATCCAGAATCCGATACCAACGCGTGCAGAGGTCTCCGATGTCGCCAACGCCGTGATTGACGGTACCGACGCCGTCATGCTGTCCGGCGAGACCGCTGTCGGCAAGTACCCGGTCGAAGCAATCCGTGCGATGGCGGAAGTCTGTGTCGGCGCGGAGAAATTTCCGCTGGCTACCGGTTCAGCCACGCACCGCATGAATGACCGCTTCGAGTTTGTCGACGAAGCGATTGCCATGGCAACGATGTACACGGCGAATCACATGTCCGTGAAAGCGATCATTGCGTTGACGGAGTCCGGTGCGACGACGCGATGGATGTCACGTATTCGGTCGGATATTCCCATTTACGCATTTACGCCGCACGAAGCCACGAGCAGGCGGGTGGCGTTGTATCGCGGTGTTTACCCGGTTTCGTTTGCGATCAATGTGGAGAATCCGCGGCGACTCTACCAGGATATATTCAACACCTTGTTGTACTACAAGCTCGTTGAGGTCGGCGACCTGGTGATCTTTACGAAGGGCGATCTCGACAACGTCTCCGGCAATACCAATGCGATGAAAATTCTGGCAGTCAGACGAGAAGAATGAAACGCGTATTGTTACGACTGGTATTGGCAGCGAGCCTGCTGGTGGTCGTTGCCGCCCTGCTGGCAACGATGCTACTGCGCGCCAGCCTGCCCGATCTGGACGGTGAGTTCATCGCATCGGGGCTGAGTGCTCCCGCCAAAATCGTGCGAGATCAAGACGGGATACCGGTCATTACGGCGGCGAATCGTCGTGACCTGGCTTTCGCAACCGGGTACGCGCACGCACAGGATCGTTTTTTCCAGATGGACATGATCCGGCGCCAGGCTGCCGGAGAACTATCCGAACTCGTCGGCCCCGCGACGGTGTCGGTCGACCAGCGCTATCGATTCCACCGCTTCCGCCACAAAGCGCAGGCCGTCATGGCCGCTGCTGACGAAAGCGACCGGTCTGTTATCGAAGCCTACGCCGACGGGGTTAACGCCGGGTTGGCATCGCTGGGTGCAAGGCCCTTTGAGTACTTCGTCCTGGGTGCAAAGCCGCAGCCGTGGAAGGCAGAGGACTCGGTCCTTGTTGTCTACGCCATGTTCATGCAGCTTAATGATTCCCGGGCGCAGAAAGAAATCCAGCGCGGACGCGCACACCGCGTGCTGCCTGCCGAGGTATACAACTGGCTGTATCCGCAGGGCACACCCTGGGATGCGCCGTTGATGGGCGAGCCGCGAGCGGTCGTGGCTATTCCGACTGCGTCGGTCTATTCGATCAGGGACATCCCCGATGTGGCGGCGCCGGCGCGTGAAGTTGGTCGCTATCCGTTGCGCGGCAGCAATAACTGGGCGGTGTCCGGTGCGCTGACAGCCAACGGCCGTGCAATCGTCTCGAACGACATGCACTTGGGACTGAACACACCCAATATTTTTTACCAGGCGCAGCTGGTGGTCGCCGGTACCGATGCCATCGATGTTGCCGGTGTGACGTTGCCGGGTGCGCCATTTGTAATTGCCGGTAGCAACTCACAAGTTGCCTGGGGTTACACGAATAGCTACGGCGACTGGACAGATGCTGTCGTGTTGCGCCCCGGGTCTGCCGACAACACGTACATGACGCCCGAGGGCGAACGACAGTTTGAGACGCACCGCGAGATCATCAACGTCAAAGACGCCGCGCCGGTCGAGTACGTGATTCGGGAGACCATCTGGGGTCCCGTTCTCGACGATGCCGATTACCCGGACGGCGAAGTGGTCGTCAGCTGGATTGCGCACAAACCGGGTGGCGTGAACCTGCGACTGCTGGATCTGGAAAAAGCTGCGTCGGTTTTTGCGGCGCTGGATATTGCCAATACCATGGCGATGCCGCCGCAGAATTTCGTTACGGGCGATGCCGCCGGCAACATCGGTTGGACCATCGCCGGAAAAATACCCATCAAGGTTGGCTTCGATCCCATGCTGCCGGCCGACTGGAGCGCGCAGCACGGCTGGCAGGGCTGGCTCGACAGCGGCGACTATCCGCGACTCGTCAACCCGGAGAGCGGCCGTATCTGGACAGCAAACGCGCGTGTGACGGACGCGCAGGCACTGGACCTGGTTGGCGATGGTGGCTATGACTTTGGCGCCAGGGCGCGCCAGATTCGCGATGGCCTGTTCGCCAGCGACACGTTTACGCCAGAGGACATGCTGGCGTTGCAGTACGATGATCGCGCCTTGTTTCTCGGTCGCTGGCGCGACCTGTTAGTCGAGCTGCTCGACGACCAGACGGTGATGAATGACGCGCAACTCGCGGAGTACCGTGAGCTGGTCGAGGACTGGTTACCGCGAGCTGCGCCGGAGTCTGCGGGTTACCGTTTGGTACGCGCATTCCGGCTTGAGGTCGAGAATCGTGTATTTTACGCGTTGATGGCGCCAGCACGTGAGGCGTATGGCGACGACGTCAGTTTGCGCCGCAGCAATCAGTTCGAGGCGCCATTGTGGCAGCTGGTCACCGAACAGCCGCTGCACCTGTTGCCGCGCGATTACGTCAGTTGGGACGAGCTCATGCTGGCGGCGGTACGACAGAACATCGATTATTTTCAGGATAACTACAGCGGCCCCTTGTCTGCCCGTACCTGGGGTGAGATCAACACGGCGGCGATACGCCACCCGCTCAGCGGCAGTATTCCGCTGTTGGGCGACTACCTCAATATGCCCGCGGACCCCCTCAATGGTGACCTCGACATGCCTAAAGCGCAGGGCCCATCCTTCGGCGCCTCCGAGCGTTTCTCGGTCGCTCCCGGTGATGAGGCAAACAGCCTGATGCAAATGCCGACAGGACAAAGCGGCCATCCGCTGTCGCCGTTCTATCGCCGCGGCCACGAGGACTGGGTCGCCGGTCGGCCGAGCCCGTTTTTACCCGGCATAGCCGCGCATACGCTGACGTTGACCCCCGACAGGCGTTAGACTAGCGGGCAACGCCCACTATGGATAACTCGATGGCCGACCAGAGATTTGCGGGAACCCGTTCTTACATTACTACCGACGACCTGACGATGGCGGTGAATGCCGCCGTGACGCTGCAGCGGCCCATTCTCGTCAAAGGCGAGCCCGGCACTGGCAAGACGCAGCTCGCGATCGAAGTGGCACAAGCTCTCGGCAAACCGCTGTACGAGTGGCACATCAAGTCGACGACCAAAGCCCAGCAGGGACTGTACGAATACGATGCGGTGGCGAGACTTCGCGACTCGCAGCTCGGCGACGACCGGGTTCACGACATCGGCAATTACATTGTCCGCGGCAAGGTTTGGGAGGCGTTCGAGTCCGAGCAGCAACCGGTGCTGCTCATTGATGAAATCGACAAGGCCGACATCGAATTTCCAAATGATCTGCTGCGCGAACTGGACCGCATGGAGTTTTTTGTTTACGAGACGCAGCAGCTTGTTAAAGCGCGCCACCGGCCGATTATCGTCATCACCAGCAACAACGAGAAAGAGCTGCCGGATGCTTTTCTGCGCCGCTGCTTCTTCCACTACATTCAGTTTCCAGACAAGGAGACGATGGCGAAAATCGTGGACGTGCATTTTCCGGAACTCAAGAAGAACCTGTTGAAGGAAGCCCTCAACGCGTTTTACAAAGTTCGCGATGTGCGCGGCCTGAAGAAAAAGCCATCGACTTCGGAACTGCTCGACTGGATCAAGTTGCTACTGGCCGAAGATATTCCGCTGGAAGTCCTGCGTGGCGGTGACGCCAAGAGCGCCATCCCGCCGCTCTACGGCGCGCTGCTCAAGAACGAGCAGGATGTACACCTTTTTGAGCAACTGGTTTTTCTCGACAGACGCAATAATCCGCAGTAATCGCGATGTTGATTCCGTTTTTCTACAAGCTTCGCGAAGGCGGTATGAAAACGTCGATCACCGAGCTGCTCACGCTGCTCGAAGCAATGCAGAGTGGCCTTGCCGGCCAGAGCCTTGACGACTTTTACTACCTGGCGCGTGCCAGCCTCGTAAAAGACGAATCCCATCTCGATCGTTTCGACCGGATTTTTGGCGCTTACTTCAAGGGCGTTGAGGACTCACTCGCCGATCTCATGCAGGAAATCCCGGAAGACTGGCTGACGGCGCAGGCGGAACTGATGCTAAGCGATGAGGAACGCGCACAGATCGAGTCGCTCGGCGGGTTCGAGGCTCTCATGCAAGCTTTGCAGGAACGCCTTGATGAGCAGGACGAGCGGCATGAAGGTGGTAACCGCTGGATCGGCACTGCCGGCACTTCGCCCTTTGGCGCCTACGGTTACAACCCGGAGGGCGTCCGCATAGGCCAGAAAAGTTCACGCAACCGCAGCGCGGTCAAAGTGTGGGACCGACGGGATTATCGAAACCTCGACGATTCCCTCGAACTCGGCACCCGCAACATCAAGGTTGCGCTACGCCGGTTGCGAAAATTCGCAAGGGAAGGCGCCGCGGACCAGCTGGACCTCGATGACACGATAGACAAGACGGCCCGCAATGCCGGGTTGCTCGACATCCGACTGGTTCCGGAGCGGCACAATGCGGTGAAGGTGCTGCTGTGTCTCGACATTGGTGGCTCGATGGACGATCACGTCCGCGTTTGCGAGGAACTGTTTTCGGCGGCGCGCACCGAGTTCAAGCATCTCGAGTACTTTTACTTCCACAATTTCATTTACGAAAGCCTGTGGAAGGACAATCAGCGCCGGCATGCTGAGAAAACGCCGACGCTCGATATCATGCATAAATACGCGTCCGACTATAAGTTGATATTCGTCGGTGATGCGACAATGAGCCCTTACGAAATTGTCTACGCCGGCGGCAGCGTGGAGCACTGGAACGAAGAGCCGGGAGCCGTGTGGATGCAGCGCCTGCTAGGCACGTTTCCGAAAGCCGTCTGGCTAAATCCGGAACCCCGCGACCGCTGGGACTATACGCCGTCGACCAAACTGGTACGCGAGCTGATTGATGATCGCATGTATCCCTTGACGCTTGCCGGCCTTGACGACGCGATCAAGACGTTGCACTAAGTTGTTTCAGATCGGCAATGACTTGTGCCGAATGCTCGTCTGGTTGCACGCTCATATAGTGCTTGGCAATATTGCCGCCCGGCGCAATGATGAATGTCTGCCGCTTCGCCACGGTCATTCCCAGCATGCGGGTCTTGACCCCGTAAGCATCTGCCGTACCGCCATTCACGTCGGCCAGCAGCGGAAACGGCAGCGAATGGTCTTCCGCAAATGACTGGTGCGAATCGATGCTGTCAATGCTAACGCCGAGGATCTGCGCGTTCAGGTCGCGAAAGGCAAAGATGTTGTCGCGAAATTCGCAGGCTTCGGTGGTGCAGCCCGGTGTGCCATCTTTCGGATAAAAATACAGTACAACCCACTGGTCGCGGTAATCTTCGAGCGAGTGCAGCTGCCCGGTCTGGTCGGGGAGTTCGAATTCGGGTGCCTGCTCACCGACGCCGGGTTGCACGCTAGCGGTGGTCGCGGGTTCGCCAATCTCGTCCGGGACCGGGCTGGGCGGACGACTGGCAAGAACGGCGAGGCCAATGGCGATGCCAAGGACAGCGAGAACAATCAACAGCTTGGATTTCATGGGTGGATCCGAATCGTGAATTGCAGGGTAAAAATGTGCGTTGCGGCGCAGAACCAGGCGCCACACAGCCGCCTATAATACGCTGTATTATCAATTGCGTGAAACAGGGCCTCTGGACAACCGGGTTGGTGGGATGAATCAGGCAACAGCCAACGTCAAAACAGCGCTGGTCTTACCCGGCGGCGGCGCGCGTGGCGCCTTCCAGGTCGGTGTCCTGAAAGCAATCGCCGAATTGTTGCCGCGCAACAGCAGCAATCCCTTCCAGATTATCAGCGGCACGTCTGCCGGAGCGGTGAACTCGGTGGTATTGGCCTCGAGAGCACACAAACTGCGCTCGGCGGTCGCCGAGCTGGAGCAGGTTTGGGGGCATTTCCGCTGCCACCACGTCTACAAGACCGATCATCTGACCATGCTCAAGAGCAGCCTGCACTGGCTGGCCTCGATCGTGCTGGGTGGTTTCCTTGTTGGCACACCGAGGTCGTTGCTCGACAACGCTCCATTGCGAGAACTGCTTAGCAGAAACGTGCGCTTCCCGCGCATCCAGGACGCCATCGAGGCCGGCCACCTCGAAGCACTCGCCATTACGGCGGCCGGCTACGCGTCGGCCCGGTCGACCACTTTCTTTGAGGCGCTTGAAAGTCTCGAGGGCTGGGAGCGCACCCGTCGCCTTGGCGAACGCACGGATCTCAACCTGGATCACATCATGGCCAGCATTGCCGTGCCGATGATATTTCCGCCCGTCAAGATCGGCGACGAGTACTTTGGTGACGGCGCAATGCGGCAGGCAACACCGCTAAGTCCTGCGGTGCACCTCGGCGCTAATAGAATCCTGGTGATCGGTATCCGGGACGAAACCGGGGGCCGGCAGGCGGGGGCAGACGAGGAATCGCCGAGCTTCGCGCAAATCGCCGGTTACATGCTGGATACACTGTTCATGGATGGCCTGTACTCGGATCTCGAACGTATTACGCGGGTTAACGAGTTGATCGACGGCGTGCCTGGTGAAGAACGCCGGGAATCGCTCAGACCGATGCGTCCGATCGACACGATGCTGATCGTGCCCAGCGAAGACCTGCGGTTTATTGCGCATCGACACAGGAAAGAGCTGCCGTTGGCGATTCGTGGATTATTGCGCGGGATCGGCGGCAACAATCCGGAAGAAAATCGCCTGCTGAGTTTCCTGCTGTTCGAGAAAGCCTACACGCGCGAGTTAATTCAGCTCGGCTATAACGATGCGATGAAAGTGAAAGACGAGCTGCGCGACTTTGTGACCGGGGCCGAGGTATCGCGGCTATTCGCGCCCAGCTGGATCAAGAGAGATCTCAGCGCGTTTCACGCAGACACCTAGCGGCGTTACAGCAGGAAGACGGCGCCGAGGCCCAGAAAGGCCATGTACCCGACGACGTCCGTGACGGTCGTCAGCACCACGCCACCCGCGAGCGCCGGATCGACGCGCATCTTTTTCAGGATCAACGGGATGCTGTAACCGGCCAGCGCCGCGACAAACAGGTTGATGATCATTGCTGCGCCGATGATGCCGCCAATGCGCCAGTCGCGGAACCACAGGTAGGTGAACAGCGCGACGACCACGGCCCAGCCGCAGCCGTTAAGAAAACCGACCATGAGTTCCTTGTGCATGATGCCACGCGCGTTGCCGGCGTTGATCTGGCCAAGCGCGATTGCGCGCGTGATGATGGTCAGGGATTGGCTGCCGGCCACGCCGCCCATGCTGGGGACCACCGGCATGAGAACGGCCAGCAGCACGACTTTGTCGATCGTGGTTTGAAACAGGTCGACAACCGCCGCGGCCAGGAATGCGGTGCAGAGATTGATGCCAAGCCAGAGCGCACGACGCGACGCGCTCTTGACGACCGGCGCGAACATGTCGTCCTCTTCATCGAGGCCCGCGGCGCTCATTAACGAGTGCTCGGCTTCGTCGCGAATAACGTCGACGACGTCGTCAACCGTGATGCGTCCCAGCACGTGAAAATCGTCGTCGACGACGGGCGCGGACAGCAAGTCGCGATTCTCAAATTCCCAGACGACCTGTGCCGACGGCGTGTGCGCCGGTATTGGCATGACCTCCGTGGACATGATGTTAGCGACCATTTCGTCCGGGTCATGTGTCAACAGGCGGGAAAGGAATAACGCACCCATGTAGGTATTGTCGCGACCAACAACGAAGATGGAGTCGGTACCGTCAGGAATTTCGCCCACGACGCGCAGGTAACGTGATACGACTTCGAGCGTGACATCGGGACGCACGGTCACGATGTCGACATTCATCAGGCCGCCGGCACTTTCCTCGTCGTAGGCGAGCACCTGCTCCAGGCGTTCCTGATCCTGCTTGTCGAGTGACTGCAGTACCTCCTTTGTGACCGCTTCCGGCAGATCGGCGAGCAGGTCAGCGAGATCGTCGACCTCCATGCCTTCCGTAGCGGCGATCAGCTGCGCGGTACCCATGCCCTCGAGCAGGCCGTCACGGACTTCCTCGGCGAGTTCGACGAGTACGTCGCCCTCGATGTCGGAGTCGACGAGTTCCCAGAGAACAGAGCGGTCTTTCAGGGGCAGAGATTCTAGGAGTCGAGCGACCTCAGACGGGTGGAGGCTGTTGATCATAATGCCGGCCGAGCGCATGCGACCGCTGTCGAGCTTTTCTCGCAGCAGCTCAAGGTCGGCCTTGGTATTCTCTCTCGGGTCCATGCCCGCGGAGTGTACCAGCTTAGTCTGGATTGAGACGATGCCCTGTCAGGCTGTTGTGTCGGATGAGCACGGGCTCGTGTTTTTCTCGCAGACTTGCGACCAGCATTTCGGTCATGCAGACCGATCGATGCTGACCACCGGTGCATCCAATTGCTACCGTCAGGTAACTCCGTCGTGCTTCCTGGTAGTTGGGAATCCAGCGTAGCAGGAAGGCCAGGATGTCGTCATGCATGGCGACAAAGTTGTCTTTCGAATTCAGGTAATCCGACACTTCCCGGTCGAGTCCCGTCAATCCTCTGAGCTCAACGGTCCAGTAGGGATTCGGCAGGCACCGCAGGTCGAAAACAAAATCGGCATCGGCAGGAATGCCGTATTTGAAACCGAACGATTGCACGAGCACCGAGAGGGATTCGGTCTTGCGCCGGTCAATGCGGTTGCGTATCACCTCGGCCAGTTCGTAGATGCTGCTGTGCGAGGTGTCAATAATCAGGTCGGCGCTGTTCTGAATTTCGGCCAGAATGTCGCGTTCCGTCTCGATGGCAACCTGCAGCTCGGTCTCCGCAGTTGCCAGGGGATGACGGCGGCGAGATTCGCTGTAGCGCTTCATCAATATTGCGTCAGAAGCGTGCAGAAAGATCAGCTCCGCCTTGACGTTCTGTTTCTTGAGGTTGCGTAACACCTGCGGCAGCGCGAGCAAGTCTGCCTTGCGCGTGCGCGCGTCCACGCCGACGGCCAGCATATTGACAGGGTCATCACCGGCACGCACATCTGCCACCGCAGCTTCGAGTAGCGCAGCCGGCAGGTTATCGATGCAGTAATAGTTCAGGTCTTCGAGGGCGTGCAATGCAACTGACTTGCCCGAGCCGGACAGGCCGCTGACAATGATCAGGCGCAGTGAGTCTGGCATGGGGTCTCAAGCGACGCCGGTGCGGCAGCTTCGATCAGGATACGATACAAATCACTGCTGCTATTCATGCCGCGCAGTTGCTTGCGCAACTCGTCATCTGACAGCACCTGCGTAACCAGTTTGATATCGGAGTGGTGACTTTCATCGAGGTCGAGCGGCAGTATCATGCCGAACACGAGATCAACCGGTTCGCCATCGGCTGCATCGAAATCAATGGGCTCCGAGAGTTTGATAAATGCGGCGGTGCTGTCTTCGATACCATCGACGCGGCAGTGCGGAAATGCAACGCCTTTCTCCAGGCTCGTGCAGCCGAGCCTTTCCCGTTCGATGAGGTTCTCGAAGATGACCTCGTTTGCAATATCGGGTATGGACCGCACGAGCAACTCGCTCAGGATTTCCAGGCAATGTTTTTTGCTGCGTGCCGTCGCATTGCAAAGAACGCGGTCTGGTTGAATGATGTTTTCGATAGACATAAGCGTATTATCGCGTGTGCGGTTCGCCAGCCGCATTATGTTTCGATCAGGCGAAACGAGATTTTTGTTTTTCTTTAGGTCGATGATCAGACATTTTTTCTTTGTACTTGCGAACCCGCCGTTCCAGTTTGTCGACCAAACCGTCGATAGCGGCGTACATGTCTTCCTCAATGTGTTCGCAGTAAATGGTGCCGCCATTTACCTTGGCAGTCGCTTCTGCCTTATGCTCTAACTTTTCAACGGTCAAAATACATTGGACATCAGACACGAGGTCGAAGTGGCGTGCAATTTTCTCAATTTTGTTACTGACGTACCTTCTAAGGGCTTCGGTGACTTCGATATGGTGGCCTGAAACATTCAGTTGCATTGTTGACTCCCAAATTGTGAACTGCCTGTGGTACTTCTAAATCGTTTCGCGAGACCTGCGCTCGCTGGACGACGGTATGTTCATACCCTCACGGTACTTCGCTACTGTGCGTCTGGCAACCGAAATACCGTCGGTCTTCAGTAAGTTGGTGATCTTGCTGTCACTCAGTGGTTTCTGCGGGTTTTCGCCGGCAATCAGCTTGCGAATTTTCGCGCGAACGGACGTTGAAGACTGGTCCTCGCCACTTTCCGATGACAGGTGACTCGAGAAAAAGTACTTGAATTCAAATACGCCACGGGGCGTGTGCATGTACTTGCTGGTAGTTACTCGTGAAATCGTTGACTCGTGCATGCCGATTTCCTCGGCAATGTCCTTCAGCACCATGGGTTTCATGGATTCTTCGCCGTGCTCGAGGAACTCGGTCTGGCGCGTGACAATGCTGGTCGCGACCTTGAGCAGGGTCTCGTTACGAATCTCCAGACTGCGGATCAGCCAGCGGGCCTCTTGTAACTGCGACTTGAGAACGGCGTGTTCGCTGCTGCCGCGCAGCAGGCTCGCGTACTGCTGGTTGACGGACAGACGCGGTACGCCTGTCGGACTTATTTCAACCTGCCAGTGATTGTCTATCTTGCGAACAAATACATCCGGAATCACGTATTGGGTCGCGGCCGGGCTCACTGCAAGGCCGGGCTTGGGATTGCAGCCGCGCACTAACGCCACGGCTTCGTGCAGCTCATCCTCGGTGGAGCGCAGCACGCGGCGCAACTCGGCGTAATCGCGATTCGCTACGAGGTCGAGATGTTCAGTTGCGATAGTGATAGCGAGCTGTAGTCCGGGCGTTGCCCACTCCAGCTGACTGAGCTGCAGGACCAGGCATTCTCCAATCGAACGCGCGCCGACGCCTACTGGATCAAGGCGTTGAATCTTGGTGAGCGTCCGCTCAATTTCAGTGTCGTCGACTGGCGGCTCTTCATCGAGGCTGGATGAAATTTCATCGAAGTCCGCCGTCAGGTAACCGTCGTCGTTGATCGAATCGATCAGAGCTTCACCGATCACGACCTCGCGTGGCGAAAAATGCTCCATCTCGAGCTGCCAGAGCAGGTGTTCGCGCAGCGTTTGCCCGGATTCGTCGGCGAACTCGGACATCGGCCGGCCTTCGCCGTTCCAGCCGCTATCCTGGGTTCGTTCAGCCGCCGTGGCCTGCCACTGATCGTCGGCCTTGATGGCCTCGACCTCGGCCGTGGTCTCGGCGCTCGTCTTTGGAAGATCGGGAAGATCTTCCACCTCGAGCATGATGTTCTCCTCGAGCGCCTCCTGGATTTCCGCGTGCAGCTCAAGAACCGGTAGTTGCAGCAGACGAATGGCCTGCTGCAATTGCGGCGTCATCGTCAGCGATTGACCCAGTTTTAGTTGCAGCGAAGGTTTTAACATGTACGACTAATACTCTATGGGCGTTTTCGGCGCACGCAAGGTGCCAGTGGCTTCAATATGCCTCAGAGTTTGAACTCCTGTCCGAGATAGACTTCTCGAACGTGCTGATTCTCGAGAATGTCCTGCGGCGATCCTTCGGCAATGAGGCTTCCATCACTGAGTATATAGGCACGAGCACAGATTCCGAGGGTTTCCCTCACATTATGGTCGGTAATCAAGACGCCAATCGAGCGTTCGCTCAGGTGCCGGATAATGCGCTGGATATCGAGTACCGAGATCGGGTCGACGCCGGCAAAGGGTTCATCCAGCAGAACGAAGAGCGGATTGGCGGCCAGTGCCCTGGCGATCTCCACGCGGCGGCGTTCCCCGCCCGACAGGCTGATGCCGGGACTGCCGCGCACATGCCCGACATGCAGCTCATCCAGGAGGGTCTCCAGCTCGCGCTCGCGGCCGGCCCGATCGAGGTCATCGCGATTCTCGAGGATGGCGAGAATATTCTGCTCGACCGTTAGCTTGCGAAAAATTGACGCTTCCTGCGGCAGATACCCGAGGCCGAGTTTGGCGCGCCGGTGCATTGGCTGCGATGTCAGGTCTTTACCATCAAGCAGTATTTTGCCGCTGTCGGCGACGATCAGGCCGACGATCATGTAAAAGGCCGTCGTTTTGCCGGCACCGTTGGGGCCGAGCAGGCCAACGACCTCACCGCTCTTGATCTGCAGTGAAATTCCTTTGACGACCTTGCGCAGCTTGTAGCTTTTGGAGATGTCCTGGACGCTTAATATGCTCATGGATCTTGTTTTACGTCCCCGCCATCTCCGGCTGGCGGTGAATCGTCCGACTGCACCAGCGAACCGTTGGTTGGCGTGTAGGTGATTCTTACGCGGCCGTCCTCGTTGCCCGAAGAGTCCGCGTCAATGCGCTGCTCGCGGATGTTGTAAACCAGAAAGTTCGACGAAATCCGGTTGCCGGATTCGTTGATCGTTGCGTCATCGGCAAACTCGATAATGCCGGCCACGACGTCATATGAAAGTCTGCCGGCTTCGGCATAGGTCGTGTCATCGGTTCCCGATCGCTTCAGCTCAAACGTCGCCGGAGCACCCGTGACTGTGGCTTGCTTGAGCTGGTACTCGGCGAAGCGCAGATCAGCCGTATCGCATTCGATGCGACCGTTATCCACGTTGATGATGACGTTGCCGGAGAATTTCCAGAACCCGTCTTCGCCCTCAGTGTTGCTGGCACGACCTTCATCGGCCTCGATGCTGATGCCGCCCTGCGACAAACGCAGGCCGCGAAAAATAATCATCGACGTCTTGCCATCGAATGATGTGGATTCCGCATCGATGTCCCAGGGCAGCCGCAGGTCGAGATCCGCCACCTGGGCTGTGGCAGCGCAAGGCCATATTGCCAGCAGGAGCAGCGGGTACAGCAAGTGAAAGTGTCGTGTCGTGGTCATTCTAAGGGGCGATCTTGCCGCGAATATTGGATTTAAGTTCAATTTTGTTGTCGCGTAACGATGCTAGCATGCCCGTCGCTGTAAGGCTGCGCGCGCCGATACGAATTTGCACGCGCTCATCGGTTTCGGCGACAAAGCGTTCCGGATCGAGCTCCAGGTATTGCGTGCGTATTTCTGTCTCGTCCTCGTCTACAGGCCCGCTGCTGGTTGCGCGCACGTGCCCGCGCAGGACTATGCGAGGACTGTCTTCACTCAGCGTGGCCTCGTCCGCGTTGACTGTCCACGGAATATTGCTGTCCGGCGAGTAGCGGATCCTGACCTCAGTAAAGTCGATGCGTCGGTCGGCGCGCTGCTCGGCATGCTCGGCCTCGATCGCATACAGCAGGGTACCGTTCTCTGCGGTGCCGAGGATGCGCGCCGACTTCAGATAATAGCCGCGGTGCACATTTTCGTACGGCAACTCACTGGTTTCGCCGGCGCGATCATCGCGCGCCAGGTACCAGCTGCCGATGGCCGCGGCACCTAAAATGATTAGTAGCACAATTGTGCGAGAGCTGATCAATCGCTGATGCCCTGGGTTGATAACAGCAGTTCGCAGGCTTCACGTACGGCGCCTGCACCGCCGCTGGCCGTGGTGAGGTAATCGCACTGCATGCGAACGGTTGCAACCGCATTGGCGACGGCAATTGATACGCCTACGTGTTGCAACAACGGCAGGTCCGGCACATCGTCGCCAACGTACGCGCACTCATCGGTCGTGATGCCGAGCTCTTCGACGGATTGCATCAAGTGCTGCAACCTTGTCTTTGCAGCCTTGCACAACGTAAGGCACGCCAAGTTCCTGCATGCGTCGTGCGACGGCGCCGGAGCGTCGCCCGCTGATCACGGCGACGCTGATGCCGGCAGTAATCAGTTGTCGAATGCCGAAGCCGTCCTGCGTATGGAAAGCTTTGCTTTCCACGCCGTCGTCAGAGAGGTAGAAACGACCGTCGGTAAAGACGCCGTCGACGTCGAAAGCGATGAGGCGAACGCCGGGCAGTTTTTCGAGACTCACATCAGGCCCTCGCGAAACAGGTCGTGAATATTCAGGGCCCCGACAAGCTGCTTGCCCTCGGCAACCAGTAATGACGTAATCTTGTTTTTTTCCAGGATGTGCAGCGCTTCCGCCGCGAGCACGTCAGCCGAGGTGGTTTTACAGCGCGACTGCATCACCTCGCGAATCATTGTCGTGCGGATGTCGGCGCCCGAATCGAGCGTGCGGCGAAGATCGCCATCAGTAAAAACTCCGAGAATTTCATTTCCCGAGTTGACGATCGCGGTCATGCCGAGGCCCTTGTCCGTCATCTCCAGCAAAGCATCGCGCAGAGTCACATCGGCGCTGACCGCCGGCACGCGGTCACCGGTGCGCATGATGTCGGATACGCGAAGTAACAAGCGCTTGCCGAGGCTGCCACTGGGATGAGATCGCGCAAAGTCCTCAGCGGTGAAACCGCGATTCTTCAGCAAGGCAACAGCCAGCGCATCGCCCATTGCGAGCGTGGCTGTCGTGCTTGCCGTCGGTGCGAGGTTCAGCGGGCAAGCCTCTTCGGCGACGCTAATGTCGAGATGCACGTCGGCCGCTTGCGCAATCGTTGAGTTCGGGTTGCCTGTCATTGCCAGCAGCCGCGCGCCCATGCGTTTCACGACCGGCAGGATAGTGACGACTTCGCGCGTTTCGCCCGACAAGGAAACGGCGAGCAACAGGTCCTGGCTTGTAATCATGCCAAGATCGCCGTGGCTGGCTTCCGCCGGGTGCATGAAGAAAGCCGGCGTGCCGGTGGACGCGAGCGTCGCGGCAATCTTGTTGCTGACATGGCCGGATTTTCCCATGCCAGTCACGACAACGCGCCCGGGCGTTTGCATGCATAGCTCGCACGCCGCCACGAAGTCGTCGTTGAGACGCGCTTTCAAACTCGCTATCGCGCGCGACTCGATATCCAGCACGTCCGCGGCGAGCGCCAGCAGTTCATCTTTTGTCAGCTTGTCAGCCAAGAGGGGCCCTCAGCGAAAGTCGGGCCTACATTCTATATGTTTTGTGCAACAACGTAGGAGTCATAGACAATGTAGGCGATGAGCAGCGCCAGGCCTTCGAGCCTCGACAGCTCCGAGCCGCCATCGTAATCATAGGTCATGGCGAACAAGACCAGCGTGAATGCAACCATGACGAAGATATGCAACGACAGCACCGACGGCGGCAGAGGCGAGGGCGCGATGGTTGCAGCGATACCGATCACGGCGAGCAGGTTGAAAATATTCGAGCCGACGATATTCCCGATGGCAAGGCCGTACTCGCCCTTTAGCGCGCTCGCAAGCGATACCGCAAGTTCCGGCAGGCTGGTACCGAAGGCGACGACAATGATACCTATGACAACATCGCTGACATCGAGCAGCCGCGCGATTTCTACCGCCCCATTGACCAGCAGTTCGGCACCGATCAGCAGCATACCGAGGCCGACGATCAGCCAGGTTATAGCCACCGGCATCCTTACGTCCGTGGGGATTTCCGCCTCATAATCCATCTTGATCGGGTCATTGGCCGCGGAGCGCAGGCCGAGGCGGACCAGCCAGAACATGACGATCGCCAGTGCGGTCAGCATCACGATACCGTCGATGCGGCTCAGGAAGCTGTCAAGAAACAGCGATACGGTCAGCAGGGTAACGGCCAGCAGCGCGGGCATCTCGCGCCGCAGCGTGGCTGACTCAATCTTGATCGGCCGGATAAGTGCTGTTAATCCGAGGACGAGGCCAATATTGACAATATTCGAGCCGATCGCGTTGCCGAACGCGAGTCCCGGCTGGTGCTGGGAAGACGCGACAATCGACACCAGTATCTCCGGCGCCGATGTGGCAAGGGCGACGATCGTGAGCCCGATCAGCACCGGCGCAACTCCCAGATTGCGCGCTGCTGCCGCGGCGCCATGCACAAACCGGTCGGCGCCCCAGGTCAGCAGGGCGAGGCCGGCAATGACTAACATTATGTTGCCAAACATGGAGTCGTCGTTGTAAATGGATGACGACCGATAATACACAATCTTAAGCCAGACAATGGGCGCCTGTTACGATTACAGGTACACTGCGCCACCCCGCTAACTTTAGCCTTAAGTCAAATACCAATATGGACCCGGCAGAAATCGAAAAACTCATAGCCACCGGACTGCCTGACGCCACCGTCAAGGTCGTCAGTGGCGATAACACGCATTTCCAGGCGCTCGTTGTTGCGGCTGAGTTCGCCGGCAAACGGCCGCTTGCGCGGCATCAGCTGGTGTATGCCTGTCTCGGTAACCTCGTCGGCAATGAGGTACACGCGTTGTCGATTACAGCGTTGACACCCGACGAGTGGCGCGAACGCAGCGGCGGAGACTGAGGCAATGGACAAGCTGCTCATCAAAGGCGGAACCCGACTCAACGGCAACGTCACCATATCGGGTGCAAAGAACGCAGCCCTGCCCATCCTGGCGGGCACACTGCTTGCCAGCGAGCCGGTAACGGTTAGCAACGTGCCGCATCTCAAGGATGTGACCACGATGTTGTCCTTGCTGCAGATGATGGGTGTGCAGCTGACCATCGACGATCATTTGAACGTCGAGGCCGATGCCAGCGACGTGACGCGGCGCCAGGCGCCCTACGAGCTGGTCAAGACCATGCGTGCCTCGATACTGGTGCTCGGACCGTTGCTGGCACGCTTCGGGGAAGCGGATGTTTCGCTGCCCGGTGGGTGTGCCATCGGTGCCAGGCCAGTCAACCTGCATGTCGCCGGGTTACAGGCGATGGGCGCTGATGTCGTTGTGGAAGACGGTTTTATCAAAGCGCGCGCTGACCGTCTCAAAGGCGCGCATATCGTGTTCGATACGGTGACGGTTACCGGCACTGAAAACCTGCTCATGGCCGCCGTGCTGGCCGATGGCGAAACCGTGCTCGAGAACGCGGCGCGCGAGCCCGAGGTGACTGATCTCGCGCAATTTTTAAGCGGCATGGGTGCCGTCATCAACGGCATCGGCAGCAGCACCCTGCAGATAGAGGGCGTCGAGCGCCTCAGCGGCACGCACTACAGCGTGTTGCCCGATCGCATTGAAACCGGCACCTACCTGGTTGCGGCGGCAATGACCGGTGGGCGTATACGGGCCCTCAACACCGCGCCCGAGACGCTGGAGGCCGTCCTGATCAAGCTGGCGGAGGCGGGTGCTCATATCGAAACCGGCGCGGACTGGATCGAGATCGACATGCGCGGCGAGCGCCCGCTGTCGATCGACGTGCGCACCGCGCCTTATCCGGCATTTCCGACCGATATGCAGGCACAGTTTTGCGCGATGAATGCGATCGCTACGGGCGTAGGGACAATCACCGAGACCATCTTCGAAAATCGCTTCCAGCACGTACTGGAAATGCAGCGCATGGGCGCCGACATCCAGCTGGAAGGCAACACGGCGATCTGCACAGGCGTTTCGCAGCTGACGGCTGCGCCGGTCATGGCGACCGACCTCCGGGCGTCAGCGGGGCTGGTACTCGCGGCGCTTGCCGCCAAAGGCGAAACGCTGGTCGACCGGATTTATCACGTCGATCGAGGTTACGAGCGGATCGAAGAAAAACTCAGCCAGCTGGGCGCATCGATACGGCGCGTGGTCTGACCGCGTCCGTTGCCTGATCGAGGCTAACGCGGCTCCTCGGGCCGCTCGCCGGCCGTAACCGTCGTCGCAAAACGCTGCCCGGCGCGCATGCCGGTCACGGCAACCTCATTGCCAGGTAGCGTACTGGCCGATATCAGCAGTGCCTGGCGCTGCGAATACACGGGCTCGCCGTTCATCTCCAGAATGACATCTCCCCGGCGCAAATCCGCGGCGGCAGCCGGCCCGTCGGGATAAACCTCGGCCAGCAGGATGCCGGCATCGCCTTCGATGCCCAGCGCATCCCGCTCGGCGCTGGTCAGGTCGTCGGGGACCAGCCCCATGTAGCCGCGAATGACGCGACCGTGTTGTTTGATCTGCTCCACGACGCCGCGCACGAGGTCCACGGGAATGGCGAAACCAATGCCCTCGGTCCCCGGATCCTGCGCCAGCACCGCCGTGTTGATCCCCACGAGCTCCCCACGGCTGTTCACCAGTGCGCCGCCGGAGTTGCCGGCATTAATGGCTGCATCCGTCTGAATGAAGTTCTCGAACGTCACCAGGTTCAGGAGGCCACGTCCGGTGGCGCTGACGATGCCCTGCGTGACCGACGTCGTCAGTCCATAGGGATTACCGATGGCGAGCACGATGTCACCAATGCGCAGTTGCGAGGAATTGCCCATGCTGATTGCCGCCAATTCGCCGGCATCCACGCGCAGGAGCGCGAGGTCGGTTTCGGCATCGACGCCGATAATTTCCGGCTCGATGATACGGCTGTCGCTGAGCTGCACGCGAATTTCGGTGGCGTCGGCAATCACGTGATAATTCGTGACGAGCAGGCCCTCAGAATCGATGAGGACGGCCGAAGCAAAGCTCGTATCGACGCGAAAACGGGGTCTGTCGCTCGGTGCATCGTCGTCCTGCACGAGACGCTTGGTATAAATATTGGCCACCGAGCCGGCGCTTCGGTCCACGGCGTCGGCGAAGCTGGCTGGCTGGTTGCCGGCACCCGCCATGCCCGGCATCAGGTCCGGGCGCAGCAACACCACGAGGAAGGCGACTGCCAGGCCCACAACGACCGATTGCAGAAAAAAAACGAGAGCTGACCTCAAATTCGCCACGTGGCGTCCCGGTAATCCTGTTTAGCACCTAGCCAATTTCGATAAGCCCCGTGTATAATGCGGGCGGTTACGCACCTAGCTCCGGGGTAACTGTCATCCTGACGGCAAACCGGGCCTGCTGCAAATCTAATATTTTTGAAACAACGGTTTCGAAACAAAGCCAAAACTCGCTGCAGAAGCGGCCGTCAGAAGAACGGCGTATAGGAGTGCCTGATGACCGAAGACGACCTTGATCGCAACAGGCGTCATTTTCTTACCGTTGCAACCCTTGTTACAGGTGCCGCAGGCGCCGGCATGGTCGCAATTCCTTTCCTTTCTTCATTGAAACCGAGTGCCCGTGCGCAGGCCCTGGGCGCGCCGGTCGAGGTGCCAATCGGTTCGCTGCAGCCCGGTGAGATGGTGCGGGTTCTCTGGCGCGGCAAGCTGGTCTTTGTGCTGCGCCGTACGGCCGAGATGCTGGCGCGTCTGCCGGAGGTGGTCGACGAGCTGCGAGATCCGAACTCCGAGGTCGTTGAGCAGCAGCCCGTATACGCAGTGAACGGCACGCGTTCCGTGAAGCCGGAGTTTCTCGTCGTTGAAGGCTCGTGTACGCACCTTGGGTGTGCACCGCTCGAGGATTTCGACGTGCGCCCGGCCGAGGGTTGGGAAGGCGGCTTCTTCTGCCCATGCCATGGCTCAAAATTCGACCTCGCAGGCCGTGTTTATAAGGGTGTCCCGGCCCCCACCAACCTGCGGGTTCCGCCGCACCGATTTGTCAGGGACGACCTGATTCTGATCGGCCAGGACTCAGGAGCAGCATAATGGCGAGAATCGAAGCAGAAGTCGGCAAGCCACAGGGCGGGTTGATACAGTGGATCGACGATCGTTTCCCGATGACGGCGACGCTGAAGTATCACGTCACTGAGTACTACGCGTCGAAGAACTTCAACTGGTGGTACATATTCGGCGTACTCGCATTCGTTGTATTAGCCATTCAGTTGGTGACCGGCATTTTCCTGACGATGAATTACAAGCCGGCGGCAGCCGACGCGTTCGCCTCTGTTGAATACATCATGCGTGATGTCGAGTGGGGCTGGCTGATTCGTTACATGCACTCGACCGGTGCATCGTTTTTCTTCATCGTTGTTTACCTGCACATGTTCCGTGCGATGCTCTACGGCTCCTATAAGAAGCCGCGGGAGTTGATCTGGCTCATCGGCATGTTGATCTTTCTCGTGTTGATGGCAGAAGGATTTGCTGGCTACCTGTTGCCGTGGGGACAGATGTCCTATTGGGGCGCACAGGTAATTATCTCCCTGTTCAGCGCGATTCCTGTGGTCGGTGATGCGCTCGTCGAGATCATTCGCGGTGATTATTCGATTTCCGACATTACGCTGAATCGGTTTTTCGCATTGCATGTCATCGTATTGCCGCTGGTGCTGATCGCTCTCGTGTTTGTGCACATCGTGGCGCTGCACGAAGTGGGTTCGAACAACCCGGACGGCATTGAGATAAAGAAAAACAAAGACGCTAACGGCAAGCCCATCGACGGCATCGCCTTCCACCCGTATCACACCAGCAAGGACCTGGTCGGCATCATCGTATTCCTGATGATCTTCAGTGCGGTCGTGTTTTTTGCGCCGGATATGGGCGGCATGTTCCTCGAACACGCGAACTTCGAGCCTGCAAACCTGACGGCCACGCCGGAGCATATCGCGCCGGTTTGGTATTACACTCCGTACTATGCGATTTTGCGCGCGGTCCCCGATAAGCTCTGGGGCTTTATACTTTTTGGGCTCTCCGTGCTCCTGCCAATTTTCCTGCCGTGGCTTGATCGTTCCCGCGTCAGGTCAATTCGTTATCGGGGCTGGATGTACAAGACCGCATTGAGTATTTTTGTGGTCACGTTCATTTCGCTGGGTTGGCTTGGATTACAGCCTGCGACAGGAACCTACGTGTTACTGGCGCGAATCTTCTCAGTAATCTATTTCGCGTTTTTCCTGCTGATGCCTTTCTACACGGCCGCAGACAAGACGAAACCGGTGCCGGACAGGGTGGTCTACCATGGGTAAGTTCAAGCAGATCGCCACATTGATGGCGTTGGGGGCGTGTCTTTTGTCCACACAGGGCTTGGCCGCGAGCAAGGTCCACCTTGAATCTGCCAATATCGATCATGACAACGTGGCCTCGCTGCAGCGTGGCGCGCGCAACTTCATGAACTATTGCTCTGGCTGCCACTCGGCGCAATACGTGCGGTATTCGACCATCGGCAAGCACCTCGGTCTGTCCGACGAGCAGCTGATCGACAACCTGATGTTCAATGCCGAAAAGACTTACGAGACGATCAATACGAGCATGTCAGCCGAAGACGCCAGGCGCTGGTACGGCGTGGCACCACCGGACATGTCGTTGATTGCCCGCTCCAGGGGCGTCGACTATATCTACGGCTTCCTGAAGGGTTTCTATGTCTCGCCCGAAAGCCCGACAGGCGTCAATAACCTGGTGCTGGCCGGCACCGCAATGCCGCATGTGTTGTGGGAGTTGCAGGGTTATCAGACCGCGAATTTCTCGACCCATGACAACGCCGACGGCTCCGTGACGACGACCTTCGAAGGTTTCGAATTGCTGAGTGCGGGTACGATGGACGCCGAGCAATACGACGAATTCGTTCGCGACACCGTCAATTTTCTCGCCTACATCTCTGAACCCGTACGCTCGGATCGCCGCAAACTGGGCGTCTGGGTGCTGATGTTCCTCGTGTTTTTCTTCATCGTCGCATCGATGCTCAAAAAACAAATATGGAAGGACGTAAAATAATGGCAGTAGTAGCCAACAGACGCTCTGTAATGACCTTGTTCTCACGTCCGACTGACATTCACAGTCATCGTACGCGCGTGGTACTTGCCGAGAAGAACATCAACATTGAGATTTCGAACGTTGCGGGTCCGGATTTGCCGGAAGACCTGATGGATCTCAATCCATACCACACCGTACCGACGCTTATCGACCGCGACCTGACCTTATACGATTCGCGCGTCATCATTGAGTACCTGGATGAGCGTTTTCCGCATCCGCCGCTGATGCCAGTGGACCCGGTCACGCGGGCGCAATTTCGCCTTGCTTTGTTCCGGATTGAGAAGGACTGGTATGCAATTGCCGAAGACGCGGAGGCGAACAGCGACGGTAAGCTCGCCACTCGCCCGCGCAAAATGTTGCGCGAGAGTATTTTGCAGAGCACTGAAATATTTGCGGCACGGCCTTACTTCCTCAGCGAGGAGTTTTCGCTGGTCGACTGCACGATAGCGCCTTTGCTTTGGCGACTGCCGGTATACGGCATCGATCTTGGCGCGGATGCGGAGCCGATAGAGGCCTATATGAATCGTGTGTTTGCGCGCCGTTCTTTCCAGCAGAGCCTGACCGAGCTCGAGCAGGAGATGCGCCTCTAGGCAGCCAGACCTGTAGCAACGTTATTGCTGCCTTATGTTGACTAGCCGAAAGTGTGCGGTGAAAACGGTGCTAAAATATACGTAATTGACAACATAAGAATAATGGCAGTGGATAAGTCAAGACGATCAAAACGACCCTACCTGATTCGTGCGATGCACGAGTGGATGCTCGATAGCAACCACACGCCGCATATCGTTGTGGACACTTCGTTCGCGGGCGTCAACGTGCCGGTTGAGCACATCAAAGACGGCAAAATTATTCTCAATGTCAGTGAATCGGCTGCGCATAACCTTAAGTTGACGAATGACGCGTTGAGTTTTCGTGCGCGATTCGGCGGGGTGCCGTTCGACGTCTGGGCACCGATGCGCGCGGTGCTGGGAATCTACGCGCGAGAAACCGGTCAGGGCATGATTTTCTCGCACGATTCAGATCGCGTACGGCCGCCCGAGCTCAAGCCGGAAGTCGACGCGCCACGATCGCGGCCAACCCTCAAAATCGTCAAATAGAGCGCCGCAAGCTCTTTAGTCCACGCCCAACAGCGTGGTGTCGATTAAATCGCACAAGCAGTGAATGACCAGCAGGTGCACTTCCTGGATGCGTGCGGTGCGGGTGGCCGGCACGCGAATCTCGACGTCGCCCTCGGCGAAAATACCGGCCATGCGGCCACCGTCTCGTCCGGTCAGTGCGACCACCTTCATGCCGCGCTCGTGGGCAGCAGCGATCGCACGAATCACATTTTCCGAATTACCGGACGTGGAAATGCCGAGCAGCACATCCTGCGGCTTGCCAAGTGCACGCACCTGCTTGCTGAAGATCTCCTCGTAGGAGTAGTCATTGCTGATCGATGTCAGGGTGGAGCTATCAGTCGTCAGTGCGAAAGCGGGTAGTCCGGGCCGCTCCATCTCGAAACGATTGAGAAGTTCTGACGAGAAATGCTGTGCGTCTGCCGCCGAACCGCCGTTACCGCAGCTCAGGATCTTGCCGTCGTCAAGCAGCGCGTCGCTCATGACGCGACCCGCGGCGGCTATGCTCTCCACGAGTTGTTCTGCAGCCGTCTGTTTGGTTGCGATGCTCTCGGCAAAGTGATCGCGTACACGAGTAACAGCGTCCATGGATTCTCCAGCAGGGTGGTGGTGCCGGGAATTCTATCAGTAGTTGCGCGCAATGGGTCACAGCGTCGAATCGGTCGGGCGAAATGCATCTTGCAGCCATTGGGTGCGGCGCTGCCTGGCGCCAGTGATTGCCACCACGTCGAAGCGCACGGTGTGCTGTGCAAAGCGGCTGTGCCGCGCGAGGAACATGGCGGCCGTTCGCAGGATCTTGCGTTGTTTATGCAGGTCAACGGTTAGTGCCGGCATCAGGAACTGTGTCGACTGTCGATAGCGTACTTCGACGAAAACCAGGTACCCATGGTGCAGCATGACGAGATCGACCTCGCCGCCGCGACAGCGAAAGTTTCTGGACACCAGTTGCAGGCCCTGGCTCAAAAGGTATGCCAGGGCTTCGCGCTCGGCGGTTGCGCCTACAGCTCCTGGCGCGTTGCGTCCCACGGCGCGTCGTCCGCGTCCCGCGGCAATACCAGCTCAGAGTCGTTAGTCCGGTCTTGTATCGGGCCACCGAGAGGTTCTTTGCCAGGTAATGAAACGATTGTGTCGTTTTGAAATTGTGCCCAGGCCAACTGTCGACGCACTTTGCCTGCAGTGTCGAGCGACAGGCGACCCGTGGCACCGTCGAAGTCGGTAACACTTTGGCCGCGCGAGCTGTACAGGGCGGCAATCAGGTTGTACGCGTCATAGCCCATCGCATGCAGTCTTGCGAGGCGGCGTTCGTCCGGCCAGAACTCGGCGTATTGCTGCGGCAGATTTTCGATCCAGGGTTGCGGCGCAATGACCCACGGCGCATCGGCGAACATGATGCCGTTGAGATCGGCATTCGAGCGGCCGTCCATCGAGTTAACGGAGGAGGTCGAGTAGACCGGTAAATCGCCTGAATAATGGAACTTGAGCTGCGACTTCAGCAAGCGGGCGGTGGCGGCGTTGGTCGCAAGAAAAACGAACTCCGCGTCCTGGCGTCGCCGCGGATCGAATTGCAGTGGGACGCCGAGATTTGCGCGCATACGCTGATAGCGCTGGACGCTGCCCGTCAGGCCCATCAGCCCTTCAATATCATTCGAGAAATCCTGTACACCGAGCTGAAAGCTGCGGAAATCAAGCAGGGTGCCGCCCAGGCCTTCAAATTCTGTCGAGAAGCTCGTGAGTACCCTGCGCCCCCAGTCGTTATCCGGCACGAGCGCCACCGCGCGCGAGTAGCCGTCCTCGAGCGCGCGCGACGCCGCTGATGCGGCTTCGTCCTCGGGCGCGAGTGCGAACTGAAATAATCCCGGTGGCACGAGCGTGTCGTCGGGGAGGTAATTCAAGATGAGCACAGGCACCGGTGGAATAATGTCGTTTGCGAGTTCCTGTACGCTGCTCTTCAGAAGCGGTCCAACAACGAATTCGGCACCTTCATCAACGGCAATGGTGTAGGCCGCCGTCGCTCCGCCCTCGGCATTAACGTCATAAATACGCACGCTTTGGCGGTCGTCGAGACCACCGGCGCTGGCGAAGTATGCACCGAGGAAACCGTTCTGCACCGCATTACCGGCGCGACCGGCCTGGCCGCTGAGCGGCAACAGCAGTGCGATGCGCTGCGGATAATCAGTCAGTGTCGGGTCCGACACCGACACTTCGCCGAGAAACGCGATCGCCGGGTGATCCGGGTTCGCTGCCTGCCAGCGCTGTACACCGCTGGTCCAGCCAGCGCCTTGCTGACCGGTTGATTTTGCGAGCAAGCCGATAGTGAGCCAGCCACGTACGGCCGGGTCCAGCGTGATGTCGGTAGCCGCGCGCAGCGCCGGTACGTTGCTGACGAGCAACCCTTGCCAAAGTCGCCGCCGGCTCTGTTGGATGCCGCGGTCATCGTCGATCCAGGACTCCCGCTGGATCATGATCTGAACGGCCCGCGCCGGATCCTGTTTCTGAAACCACGCATCGGCGCGCAGCGCTTCAACGCGCAGGCGGTCGCGCCGCGACAACGCTTCTCGACTCATGGGTTCGAGCAGATTCAAGGCGGCATCCGCCTGGCCCTCGTAGAGGGAGAAGGCCGCCGAAGTCGTATTCCACAAAGTGACGAGTTCGCCACCGGTTGGTCGGTTGACACCACTAAAGGCATTCCGTGCCCGTTCAATATCGCCGGCATCCAGCCATTGCTCCACAGCGAGCAGCGTCAGGCGGTCGCGTTCGCTATCGAGCGCACTACTGGCGAGCGCAATGTACGCGCCGGCAGCTTCGGTGTGTTGTCCAGCGGCGGCCAGTCGTGCTGCCTGGGCTTCGCTACCACCGCGCAGCCCGCCGAACGAGGTTGTTTCGCAACCGCCCAACGCCAGCATCGCGGCCAGCAACATGGTGGCGCTTGCCAGTAAGCGTCTTTCACGGGCAGGATGGGTTGAACAGTTCATTATCATTTCATTAACCGTAGCAAAGGGTCGGGCGCCTCATGAGCGGCAACCTGTACGTTGTAGCAACGCCGATTGGTAACCTTGAAGATCTGACGCCCCGAGCGCGCCAGACGCTTGCAGATGTGGATCTGGTTGCCGCCGAGGATACCCGCCACACCGGGCGATTGCTATCGCATTTAGGGCTGAAAAAGCGACTTATTGCGTTGCATGATCACAATGAGGAGCAGGTTGTGACGAAGGTCATTGCCGAGCTCGAGGCTGGACAATCGGTGGCGCTGGTGAGTGATGCGGGCACGCCGCTGGTGAGCGATCCCGGTTACCGTTTGCTGCGCGCGGCCCACCTGCACGGCATCACCGTCTCGCCAATGCCGGGTGCCAGTGCTGTGACCGCAGCGCTGTCTGCAGCAGGCCTGCCTACCGATCGATTTTGTTTTGAAGGATTCCTCCCGGCCAAAGCAGTGGCGCGGCGCAAGCGACTGCAGTCGCTGATGAGCGAGTCACGCACGCTGGTTTTTTTTGAATCAGTGCACCGCATCGCCGCGGCACTGGCCGATCTTGGCGAGGTATTTGGCGAGGAGCGCGACGCATTCATCGGCCGCGAGCTCAGCAAGCTGCATGAGCAGTGCGTGCAGGGCTCGCTTGGCGCGCTCAGACGTAAGGTCGATGCAGGTGTCATCGTCAACAAGGGTGAATTTGTCATTGTCGTTGCCGGCGCCGACATCGAGACAGAATCCACGTTCGATACCGATACTTTGCTAATCGAGCTTGCGAAACATCTGCCCGGCAAAGATGCGGCGAAAGTTACCGCGAAACTAACGGGTGAAAAGAAGAACGCGCTTTACCAGCGTCTGCTCGAGATTCGCGGTTAACCGCGCTGTTGTCTGAGTGCATGGTGTAAACTCCGCCGCGAGAGAGCCGGAGTCGGCCAGGCAATCGCTGCAGTTTTCTGCAGAGGAAAGTCCGGGCTCCTTCGGACAGGGCGCCAGGTAACGCCTGGGGGGCGTGAGCCCATGGAAAGTGCCACAGAAAATATACCGCCGGGCTTGTGTCCGGTAAGGGTGAAAAGGTGCGGTAAGAGCGCACCGCGCGACTGGTAACAGCTCGCGGCACGGTAAACCCCGCCCGGAGCAAGACCAAATAGGGGAGTGCGGGCTCTCGATAGGTCCGCACCGTCGGTTCCGAACGGACTCCCGGGTAGGTTGCTCGAGGTAGCTGGTGACAGCTATCCCAGATGAATGGTTGTCGTAGACAGAACCCGGCTTATTGCCGGCTCCGGCTTTCTCACTTTTTATCTATAAAAAACAATAAGTTATACAACAAACCCCGTCACTTATGCCGGATGCCGCGCAGCCTGCGCAGAGACCGTCCGATTTCGTCGCCAGGCGCGCCCTGTCGCCTATTCGCGACCCATTTCTAAGGCCTCCTCGAGGAACAATCTGTAAACGATTGATTTGCTTGGCGCGAACCCTGCCACAATTCGCCCTTATTGAGCCATCAAATAGCCCCTAAGTCACTGTACAACAACAGTTAATCGGTTTTGTTTGTTGACGGTCGTGCAGGCCGCCACCTATAGTGTTGAAAAGTGGATAAAAGTGGGAGAAGAGGGGTAGCTCGCCCAGATTTCGCGCCTTCTAAGCGCGGATTAGGCAGCCACCCACAGCTTTATGTTTCGAGGGGCCACCAAAGTCAGTCTTGACGCCAAAGGGCGTATGGCAATACCGACCCGGTACCGGGAGCGGCTTACTGCCCGTTGTGATGGCCAGATCATCGTGACTGTCGATAAGGATCACTGCCTCCTCGTTTATCCGCTGCCCGATTGGGAAGAATTGGAACGCAAACTCGTGCGCCTGCCGAGCATGAACAAAGCGGCGCGACGCATCGTGCGCATTATGGTCGGTTACGCCACCGAAGTCGAAATGGACGGTAACGGCCGGGTACTGGTGTCGCGCGAGCTCAGGGATTTTGCCGGCCTCGACAAGAGCGCGATGTTGATCGGGCAAGGCAACAAGTTTGAATTGTGGGACGAAGCAACCTGGAACGAAAAACGCGATGCATGGCTCAGCGAGGAAGACGACGGCGACTTGCCGGCTGACCTCGAGTCGATCTCGTTCTAGGTTGCGGTTCAGTTTATGAGCAGCGACGCGCATGTGCCGGTGCTGCTGGGGCCAGTCCTTGACGGACTGAAAATAAAACCAGATGGCTGTTACGTCGATGGAACGTTCGGACGCGGTGGTCACAGCGGAAAGATTCTGGAGCAGCTGAATGCCAGCGGTCGGTTAATCGCCATCGATCGGGATCCGCAGGCAATTACATCAGCGCCGAAAACGCTAACAGATGATCCGCGCTTCGAGTTAATCAGGGGCGAAATTGCACAACTTGAGACATTCATTTCGGCGAGAGGGCTTATGGGCGCAGTCGACGGTCTGCTATTCGACCTGGGCGTCTCCTCGCCACAGCTGGATGAAGCGCAGCGGGGTTTCAGTTTCATGCGCGATGGACCGCTCGACATGCGAATGGATCCGCAGTCGGGCACGTCGGCGCGCGACTGGCTTGCAACTGTGGGCGAATTCGAATTGAGACGTGTGCTACGACAATTTGGCGAAGAGCCGGCGGCCGTTCGCATTGCCCGTGCAATTATTGCCGAGCGCGCGGTGACGCCGATCAGCAGCACGGGGCAGCTCGCGAGCCTCGTCGAATCCGTTGCGCCAAAGCGCGGCCAAAAGAAGCACCCGGCGACCAAGACGTTTCAAGCTATTCGAATATTTGTCAATCGCGAACTGGAACAGCTGGCAGCCGTTTTGCAACAGTCGGTCACAGTGCTGCGCAGCGGGGGGCGTCTCTGCGTCATCAGTTTTCACTCGCTGGAAGATCGCATCGTAAAACGCTTCATGCGTGAGGCATCCCTGGAACCCGAGCAATACCGTGGTTTGCCATCGATACCAGAAGAGTTCCGACCGAAGCTTGCGACCGTTGGCAAAGTCATTATGGCGACAGCTGACGAGATCGCGGCTAATCGTCGTGCCCGCAGCGCGCGCCTGCGAATCGCGGAGCGGACCTGATGCAGACGGTGTCGCGTCAACAATCCTTTCTGCTGACCTTCGTGTTCGCCGTTGTTTGTGTGATGAGCGCCATTGCGCTGGTCTATGCAAAGCACGAGTCGCGCAAGTTATTCGTCGAACTCGAGGCGCTGACGCAAGAGCGTGATGCGCTGAATATCGAATGGGGTCAACTGCAGATCGAACAGAGCACCTGGGCACAGCATGCCCGGATAGAGAAAGTCGCGACTGACGACCTGGCGCTCGTGCGGCCGGCCGCCGCGGACATCTACGTGATCGAGCGACCATGACACGCGGCGCAGAAACCAAACAGAAAACGGCACGGCGTTTCGTCGTACGGGTGACCCTGGTCGCGGCGTTCTTCAGCCTCGCGGCAATTTCGCTCGTGGCTCGCGCCGTGCACCTGCAGGTGTTGGACAAGGATTTTCTGAACGAGCAGGCTGATACCCGGCATCTGCGTACCGAGAGTATTTCAGCGCATCGCGGCACGATTACTGATCGCAACGGCGAGCCGCTCGCGATCAGTTCGCCGGTCGACAGTATCTGGGCCAACCCGAAAGAGTTTGCCAGCGCCGTCGACAGCATTCCGCAGCTCGCGCGTATCCTGGATGTGGACCCGCAGATGCTGATGCGTCGTATCACGCGCAGCATGGACAAAGAATTCCTGTACCTGAAGCGGCACCTTAATCCCGAGCAGGCGCTCGAAGTACTGGCGCTGAAACTGCCCGGTATCAACGTGCAGCGTGAATACCATCGTTACTACCCCGCCTCCGAGGTCACCGGACACCTTATCGGCTTCACGGACATTGATGATCAGGGCCAGGAGGGCATCGAGCTTGCATTCAATCACTGGCTCGCGGGCGAGTCGGGCGCCAAGCGCGTTCTCAAAGACAGGCTGGGCCGTTCGATCGAAAATGTCGCGAGTATCCGCCCGCCGCATCACGGCAAGGATCTGCGCACCAGTATCGACCTGCGCGTGCAGTATCTTGCCTACCGCACGCTGAAGTCCGCGATCAAGACACATGAAGCACGCTCGGGTTCCATCGTAGTACTCGACGTCAGCACCGGTGAGGTGCTGGCAATGGTCAACCAGCCGACCTATAACCCGAACGATCGCTCGCAATTCACGGCGGAACGCTATCGCAACCGGGCCATCACCGATATTTTCGAACCCGGCTCCAGCATCAAGCCATTGGTGGTCGCCGCGGCACTGGAAAGCGGCCAGTACCGCCCGAGCAGCATCATCGATACGGCACCCGGCTTTGTTAAGGTCGGTGTAAAAAAGATCACCGACAGCCACAACCTGGGTCGCGTCAGCCTGACCACAATATTGGCGCGTTCGAGTAACGTCGGCGTGACGAAGCTCGCCATGACGCTGCAGCCGGACCAACTGTGGGACACGATGGAGCACTTCGGTTTCGGCAAGTTGACCAGCAGCGGCTTCCCGGGCGAGTCAGCTGGCATGCTCACGCACTTCAGCAACTGGCAGCCGATCAGCCAGGCAACGCTTGCCTACGGTTACGGCGTATCCGTTACGCCGCTGCAACTTGCGCAGGCCTACGCGGCGATCGGTGCCGACGGGATCACCCACCCGATATCGCTGGTCGCACTCGACCAGCCGAACCGGGGCGAGCGGATCATTTCCGAGGACACCGCCGATGCCGTGCGCCGCATGCTGGAGGAAGTCGTGCGGCCCGGGGGCACGGGCACCAAGGCGGCGGTTGATGGCTACCGTATCGCCGGGAAGACCGGCACCGCGTGGAAGTTCGCGTCTGGCGGCTATTCGGAAGACAAGTACATCTCGATATTCGCGGGTCTCGCGCCCGCCAGCGATCCGCAGCTGGCGACCGTTGTCGTCATCGATGAGCCGCGCGGCAAACTTTACTACGGCAGCGACGTGGCGGCGCCCGTGTTCGCTGACGTGATGTCGGAGTCATTGCGTCTGCTGGCCGTGGCACCTGATGCCATGCCGGCCCGCGATCCCGGCAGCGTCATGCAGGCAATGACGGCCCGGGAAGAGAGGCGATGAGCGTGCCTGCACAACAGCTCATCACGGCACCCACCGTCGCCGACCTGCTACAGGGCTACGTGGATGCGCCAGCGTTGCCCGTTACGGGTATCGCCAGTGACAGTCGACAGGTTGAGACAGGTTTTCTGTTCCTGGCGACGCAGGGTCTGGCTAGCCACGGGCTCGATTACATCGATAACGCGCTGGCAGCAGGCGCGGCTGCGATCGCATTCGATGTTTCGACGGCCGAGGCGCCGGCAAACGTAACAGTACCCGTGTTGGCTGTCGTCGATCTCGCCGCAAAACTGGGCGAGATTGCCAACCGCTTCTACGCCCGCCCATCCGAACGGCTCAAAGTGGTTGGTGTGACCGGCACTAATGGCAAGACCACCGTCGCCTGGCTGATTGCGCAATGTGACGAGTTGCTGGGTGAGTCTTGCGGCTATCTCGGTACGCTCGGCTATGGCGTCGGCGAATTGGCTGGCGCGGAGGGCATGACGACACCTGCGGCTATCGAGCTGCACGGCCGGCTGGCCGAATTCTGTGATCAGCAAGCCACCAGCGCCGCCATCGAAGTGTCGTCGCATGCACTATCGCAACACCGGGTCGACGGCGTGCGCTTTGAGGCCGCGCTGTTTACCAATCTGACGCGGGATCATCTCGATTACCACGCTGATATGCGGCAGTACTTCGAAAGCAAAGCACGCCTGTTCGAAGAGGCCGACGTGCTGCACCGAATTATTACTATCGATTCGGAGTGGGGCGCTGAGCTGGCCGCTCGCTGCGGCGAGGACGTGGTGGTGGTAGCAACGCAAGGAAACCGCGCTGCCGAGCACGCGTCTGACAAGCGGCCGCACGTTTTCGTGCGTACTGTCGATGCCACGGAGCAGGGTTCGGAATTTGTCGTCGACAGCTCCTGGGGCAATGGCCGGGTGCGGCTGCCTCTGCCAGGCGAGTTCAATGTCGCCAACGCCGCGCTCGTACTGGCTCTGCTGCTGCAGCGCGGGGTCGACTTCGACACGGCCTGCGACGTGCTGTCGCAGGTAAGCGCGCCGCCGGGACGCCTGCAGCGCGTGGCGGCTGCTGGAGTCAACGTTTACGTTGACTACGCACACACACCGGAAGCCATCGAGGTGTCATTGACGGCCCTGCGTGCGCATTGCAGCGGCAAACTGTTCTGCGTTTTTGGTTGCGGCGGTGAACGCGATACCGGGAAACGGCCGCTGATGGGCAGGGCGGCAGAACAGCACGCAGACACTGTCGTGATCACCAATGACAATCCGCGCAACGAATCGCCGCAAAAAATTATCGCAGAAATTGTGGACGGTCTGCGGCAGCCGGAGCATGCCATCGTGATCGAGGATCGCGCCGCCGCAATCGCCTGGGCGATCGGCCAGGCGAGCGCGGGTGACGTTGTGCTGCTGGCCGGCAAAGGTCATGAAACATACCAGCAGGTAGGCGACGTGCGCTTGTTGTTCTCCGATTTGCTGGTGGCACAAACAGCGCTCGGTATTCCGGTTGCGGGGAGCGGGGCATGATCAACACGCTGGCCCTGGCAGCCGCAAGCATGAATGGCATCCTGCACGGCGAGGATCGCAAGTTCACCGGCGTCAGCACCGATACCCGGACGCTGCGCGAAGACGAGCTGTTCTTCGCGCTCGAAGGACCCAATTTCGATGGTAGAGAATACGTTCGCACGGCAGGCGCGCGCGGCGCTGCCGGCGCTGTCGTCAAGCGCACCACGGATGCATCACTGGCACAGATAGCGGTCGATGATACGCGCCTGGCATTAGGCCGCCTGGCCGCAGCGTGGCGCGAGCAGCTCACGGCAAAGATCGTCGGCGTGACCGGGAGCAATGGCAAGACGACGGTTAAAGAACTGATCAAAGTCTGCCTGCAGCAGCAGGGACCAACGTTTGCGACTCGCGGGAATTTCAACAATGACATCGGCATGCCGCTGATGCTCGTTCGCATCAAGCAAGAACACCGGTTCGCGGTCCTTGAAATGGGTGCCAATCACGCCGGAGAAATCGCCTACCTGTCCTCGCTCGCCAGGCCCGACGTCGCCGTCATTACCAACGCGGCAGCTGCGCATCTCGAAGGATTCGGTTCGCTCGACGGTGTCTCGCAGGCGAAGGGCGAAATCTTGCAGGGCCTTGGCAAGGACGGCATCGCGGTACTGAACGCGGATGACGACTACTTCCCTTACTGGGTGTCGCAAGTCGAGGGCGGACAGGTTGTAAGTTTTGGTCTTGGCGTCAGCGCTGATGTGCGTGCCGTGGACATTGAGACCGGTGCCAATGGGTCGAGCTTCAAGCTGCAGCTGCCCGACGCTGAGCAGGCCATCGCTCTGCCACTCATTGGTACACATAACGTGCGCAACGCGTGTGCGGCTGCGGCGGTCGCCCATGTCTGTGGCGTGTCGTCGGCGAACATCAAGACGGCGCTCGAAAGCGTTGTTCCGGTCGGCGGTCGACTGCAGTCGCTAAACGGCTGTAATGGCGCCAGGCTATTCGATGACAGCTATAACGCCAATCCACTGTCGGTTGTGGCTGCGGCCGAGTTCCTGGCGAGCCTGCCGGGCGACAACTGGCTGGTACTCGGCGACATGCTGGAGCTGGGCGATGATGCGGCGGACATGCACCGCGCGGTTGGCGAGGCTGCCCGCGACTGTGGCATCGACCGACTGTTCGTTATCGGTGAGCTGTCGAGAAACACTGTAGAAGGCTTCGGTGAGCACGCGAGCTGGTACCGCGATGCGGATGCCCTGATCGATGACGTGAGTGCAGCGCTGTCGAGCTCGGTGAACGTCCTCGTCAAGGGTTCCCGTTCGATGCGCATGGAAATCATCGTCGAGGCCTTACGCGAGCGCGCGGCCGTGAGGAAGAAGGCCTGATGCTGCTCTATCTCACCAAATACCTGGCGCAGTTCGAATCCGGCTTTAACGTATTCAACTACCTGACGATGCGCGCGATTCTCGGTGCGCTGACCGCGCTGCTGCTGTCCTTCATCATTGGTCCGCGCATGATCAAGCGCCTGACCGTCAAGCAGATCGGTCAGCCGGTGCGCGAGGATGGCCCTGAAACGCATCTCTTGAAGACCGGCACGCCGACGATGGGCGGCGCGCTGATTCTGGCCGCCATTTCGATCAGTACCTTGCTGTGGGCCGACCTCGGCAACCGCTACGTGTGGGTCGTCCTGTTCGTTACCTTGTCCTTTGGCGTCATTGGCTTCGTCGATGACTACAAGAAACTCATCCTGCAAAACCCCGCCGGTATTTCGGCGAAGCAAAAGCTCTTCTGGCAGTCTGGCGCGGCCCTGGTCGCCGCCATTGCTCTGTACGTTACGGCAACCGATGCGGTGCAAACCTCATTACTGATTCCGTATTTCAAAGACCTGGCCGTGCCCCTCGGCATGTTTCAGATTGTTGTAACGTACTTTTTTATTGTTGGCTTCAGTAACGCAGTCAATCTTACTGATGGCCTCGACGGTCTGGCGATCATGCCGACTGTTCTTGTCGGCGGCGCGCTCGGCATTTTTGCCTACGTCACCGGCAACGTAAATTTTGCGGCGTACCTCGGCATCCCTTACGTCGCTGGCACGGGTGAAATTCTCGTTTTCTGCACAGCACTGGCCGGTGCCGGCCTCGGCTTCCTGTGGTTCAACACTTACCCGGCCCAGGTATTCATGGGCGATATCGGGGCACTCTCGCTGGGCGCGGCACTGGGTGCCGTAGCGGTTGTTGTGCGCCAGGAAATTGTGCTGGCGATCATGGGTGGCGTCTTCGTCGTTGAAACGCTGTCGGTCATCATCCAGGTGGCTTCGTTCAAGCTGACCGGCAAACGCGTCTTTCGCATGGCGCCACTGCATCATCACTTTGAACTCAAGGGCTGGGCCGAGCCCAAGGTCATCGTTCGCTTCTGGATCATCACCGTCATCCTGGTGCTGATTGGCCTGGCGAGTTTGAAAATACGATGAACACGGCACCGACAACAACACGCAAAGACCTTGTCCTCGGACTCGGCGCGACGGGTCTGTCGATTGCGCGCTATTTGCACCGCTCTGCAGGCGACCCGCTGTTTTTCGATACCCGCAAACAGCCGCCCGGCATCGACGAGCTCGGCGCGCTGTGGCCGGACGCAGAGTTGCTGCTTGGCGAGGTACAGCTACCCGCCGGTGTGGACCGCATTATTGCCTCACCCGGAATCGCGGACAGTCATCCGTTACTGGCCAATGCCCGCCAACAGAATATCGAGATCGTATCCGACATCGAGCTGTTCGCCCGCGAAGCGCGTGCGCCGTTCGCGGCTGTTACCGGTTCGAACGGCAAGAGTACGGTAACGACCTTGCTCTACCACATGTGTCGGGCTGACGGGCGTAATGCGCTGGCCGGCGGCAATCTCGGCGAGCCCGCGCTCGATCTTCTCGAGCGGCCGGTGCCCGATATTTACGTGCTGGAGTTGTCGAGCTTTCAACTGCAACGCACCGAGACGTTGCCGGCCGCAGTCGCAGTGCTGCTCAACGTCACGCCTGATCATCTCGACTGGCACAGCAGCGCCGCGGAATACCGGCGCTCGAAGTACCGGATATTCCGTGAAGCCCAGGCTGCCGTCATCAACCGTGACGACGCGGAAGCCCGCCGGCAGTCGGCGTTACTCGATCGTGTTATCAGCTTTGGTAGCGATGCGCCGGATTCGGGTCAGTACGGGCTGCGTATCGAAAATGGTGCCACGTACCTTGCGCGTGGCGAAAAACTTTTGTTTGCCGCCAACGACTTGGCGATGGTTGGAGCGCACAACCAGCTCAACGCCCTGGCCGCGCTGGCGGCCGGTGAACTGCTTGGCCTGAGCATGCCGGCGATGCTGCAGGTGATTGCCGAGTTCCCCGGATTACCGCACCGCATGCAGTTTGTCGCCCGCATAGACGGCGTCGATTACATCAATGATTCGAAAGCAACCAACGTTGCGGCAGCGGTTGCCTCCATCAATTCGATCGATGGCAGCCTGGTGCTGATCGCCGGCGGCGATGGCAAGGATGGCGACTTTCAGGACCTGGCTGCAGCCGTCGACGGCAAGTTGCGAGCTGCCGTATTGATTGGCGCGGATGCCGAGAAGATCGCGCTGGCGCTTGATACGGTCATGCCCGTGCATTTTGCCGCGGATCTGCGCGCGGCAGTCAGGGCTGCTGCGTCGTACGCGGAAGCCGGCGACAGCGTGCTGCTGGCACCGGCCTGTGCCAGTTTCGATCAGTTCAAGAACTACGGCGAGCGCGGTGACGTGTTTGTTGAAGCCGTGGGAGCGCTGCAGCCATGACAACCCGCAGCGCAATCATGCCGTTTCCGGCCCGCCTGAAGACCGAGCTTAAGCTCGACCCGGTCCTGCTGACGATTGTGACGGCACTGCTGTTCGGCGGCTTCGTCATTCTTGCCTCGGCGTCCATCTCGATTTCCGACAATGCGGTTGGCAACCCGTTCTTCTACCTGCAGCGCCAGCTGCTGGCCGCAGCCATCGGCCTGGCCGCGGCCGGTATCTGCCTGTTCGTGCCGATGCAGGTCTGGCAAAGCCTCGGGCTGCTGATGCTCTTCGTCGGTATCGCGCTGCTGGTGGTCGTGTTGATTCCGGGCGTCGGGCACGAGGTTAACGGCAGCACGCGGTGGGTGCGCGTCGGGTTCATAAACCTGCAGGTATCCGAGCCAGCGCGGCTTTGCTTCCTCCTGTATCTCGGCGGTTACCTCGTGCGTCGCAACAAGCCGCTGCGTGAACAATTCATGGGCTTCTTCTGGCCGATGTTGCTACTGGTTCTGGCGTGTGCGCTGTTGCTGAAACAGCCTGATTTCGGCGCGGCTGTCATCCTCGTTGCCACGGCACTGGTCATGATGTTTGTGGCGGGCGCGCGGATTCGGGATTTCATGTTGTTTCTCGTGCTTGCCGTCGTCGGTATGGCAGCGCTCGCAGTATTCTCACCGTATCGCATGCAGCGACTGACCGGCTTTCTCGACCCCTGGTCGGATCCGTTCGACTCGGGCTTCCAGTTGACACAATCGTTGATCGCGATAGGCCGCGGCGAGTGGTTTGGCGTCGGTCTCGGCGAGAGTGTGCAGAAACTCTTTTACCTGCCCGAAGCACATACCGATTTTGTGTTCGCTGTGTTCGCGGAGGAATTCGGACTGCTCGGTTCGCTGGTCTTGATCGGCTTGTTTTTCGCGCTACTGTGGCGCGTTTTCAAACTCGGCATACGGGCCGCCAGCGCGGAGCGCTTTTACGAAGCGTACGTCGCGATCGGCATTGGCACCTGGCTTGGACTGCAGGCGTTTATCAATGTCGGCGTCAACATGGGCCTGCTGCCGACCAAGGGTTTGACGCTGCCGTTAATCAGTTACGGTCGCAGCAGCCTGATCATCACGATGATTTGCATCGGACTGCTGCTGCGTATTCATCATGAACTGGTCGTTGACGCGAAGCCCGTCAACCGCAAGCGGGGTCGTCGCCGATGAGTTCGAGACCCATACTGGTCATGGCGGGCGGCACCGGCGGCCACGTCTATCCGGCACTCGCTGTAGCGCGCGCACTGCAGGCGAACGCTCGCGATGTTGTCTGGCTGGGCACGCACCGCGGGCTCGAAGCCCGGGTCGTGCCGGCAGCCGGGATCGATATCGAATGGATCAGTGTTCGGGGCCTGCGCCGCAAAGGCCTGCTGGCCACGCTCATGGCACCGTTTCAAATTGGCTGGGCGCTGTTGCAGTCGCTCGGCGTCATCTTCCGCCGCCGCCCTGCAGCCGTGCTCGGCATGGGTGGCTTTGTCAGTGGTCCGGGTGGTGTTGCCGCCTGGCTGACCCGCCGGCCGCTCGTGATTCACGAGCAGAACGCTGCCGCGGGCCTGACCAATCGTCTTCTGGCGCGTCTTGCCCGGGTTGTGCTGCAAGCCTTCCCGGGCAGTTTTATTTCTGATGTCGGTGCTGAAACCGTCGGTAACCCGGTCCGCGAAGACATCGCGGCGATCGAGACGCCGGCGCGTCGTTATGCCGACCGCCGCGGCCCCCTGCGGCTGCTGGTTCTGGGTGGCAGTCAGGGTGCCCTGGCGCTGAATCGCACCGTGCCTGCGGCACTCGCATTACTCGACGTCGCAGATCGCCCCGTGGTGCGCCACCAGTGTGGCGAGAAAACACTCGATATCGCACGGCAGGCCTATGCTGACAGTGGCATTGACGCCGAAGTGCTGCCGTTCATCGAGGACATGGCCGAAGCGTATGCGTGGACCGACCTCGTTGTCTGTCGTGCCGGCGCGCTCACGGTCGCCGAGCTGTGTGCTGCGGGGCTGCCGGCACTGTTCGTACCGTATCCGGCAGCGGTCGATGACCACCAGACGGCGAATGCCCGGCCGATGGCAGCAGCGGGTGCTGCCGCGATCATGCAGGAAGCCGACCTCACGCCTGAGAGTCTCGCTGACGTACTGCGTGTCTGGCTGCGTTCTCGCGACGAGCTCGCCGGCCTGGCCGCCAAAGCGCGTGCACTGGCCACGCCCGATGCGCTCGACCGCATTACATCCGTGTGTCTCCAGCAAGCGGGGGCAGCGGCATGATCAAACGTATGCGTCGTATTCATTGCGTGCACTTTGTTGGCATCGGTGGTTCCGGTATGTCCGGCATCGCCGAAGTCATGCTGAGTCTCGGCTACGCCGTGCAGGGATCCGACCTCAAACGCAACAAACAGACTCGACGCCTTGAAAGCCAGGGCGCTACCGTATTCATCGGCCACGCTGCCGACAACATTCGCGACGCTGATGCCGTGGTGGTCTCCAGCGCGGTCGATGAAACCAATCCGGAAGTCGCGGCTGCCCGCGAGCAACTGATGCCGGTCGTGAGCCGCGCAGAGATGCTGGCTGAGCTGATGCGCTTTCGCTATTCGATCGCGGTTGCCGGCACGCACGGCAAGACGACGACCACCAGCCTGATCGCCAGCGTGCTGGCCGAGGGCGGGCTCGATCCGACGTTCGTTATCGGCGGGCGCCTGAAGAGCGCCGATGCCAACGCCCGCCTGGGGCAGGGCGAATACCTCGTGGCCGAAGCCGATGAGAGCGACGCGTCCTTTGTCCATCTAAAACCGATGCTGGCCGTCGTCACCAACATTGATGCCGATCACATGTCGACTTACGACGGCGATATCGAAAAACTGAAAAGCGGTTTTATCGAGTTCCTGCATAACCTGCCGTTCTACGGGCTGGCGGTCGTCTGTGGTGATGACCCGGGTGTCAATGCGGTGATGGGCGATATCGGCCGCTCGGTAACGACGTATGGCGTCAGTGAAGGCGCCGATGTGCGTGCGATCAACATTCGGTTCGATGAAGTTCGAGCGGAATTTGACGTCATAAGGAAGAGCCGTTCTTCCGAGGTGGAACGTTCGCACGGGGACACAGCTGAAGATGTGTCCCCACACCTGCACGTAAGCTTAGGCCTTCCTGGCGTACACAACGTCTGTAACGCGCTGGCGGCCATCGCCGTTGCTGACGAGCTGCAAATTGGTGACGACGCACTGACGCGTGCGCTCGACAACTTCGAAGGTATCGACCGGCGCTTCCAGAATCTCGGCGAAATCAAGACCAGGGCAGGCACCGTCACGCTGGTCGATGACTATGGGCATCATCCAACCGAGATCGCCGCGACGCTGGCCGCAGCCAAGTCAGGCTGGCCGGAGCGCCGCGTCGTACTCGTCTTCCAGCCGCATCGCTATACGCGGACTCGCGATTTGCTGGATGACTTTGCCACCGTGCTGTCCTCGGCGGACGTTCTTGTCCTGCTCGAGGTTTATGCCGCTGGCGAAGAGCCGATTACCGCTGCCGATGGCCGTGCGATGGCGCGCGCTATTCGCACACGCGGTGCCGTTGAACCGGTTTTCGTCGAATCACTGGACGAGCTTCCGGGTGTACTGACTGACTTGCTGAAAGACGGCGACCTGTTGCTGACCATGGGCGCCGGCGATATCGGCGCTTACGCCGGCAGTCTGCCGAAGCTGCTGAGTGACAGCCCGACACTGCGGGTGCATTCATGATGGCTGCCGCAAGAGAACTCCAGGTGCAGGGCGAGCTGCGTTACGACGAGCCGATGAGCCGGCATACCTCGTGGCGTGTCGGCGGTCCGGCCGAGACGTTTTTTGTGCCAGCGAGTATCGATGACCTGGCGGCGTTTCTTGCCGAGCTCGACGACGATACGCCGGTGTTCTGGCTCGGCGTGGGCACCAACCTGCTGGTCCGTGATGGTGGTCTGCCGGGCGTTGTCATCGCAGCCTCGAAGATACTGCGGCACCTCGAGCGTGTTGACGAGCTATGCGTGCGCGCCGGCGCCGGCGTGCCGTGCACGCAGCTGGCACGGCAATGCATCCGCTGGCAGTTGGGGCCATCCGAGTTTTTCGCCGGTATCCCCGGCACCGTTGGCGGCGCGCTGGCGATGAACGCCGGCGCCCATGGCGGGGAAACCTGGGAGCTTGTGATCGCGGTTCGCACAATCGATCGCAACGGCAACGTGCACGAGCGCACGCCGGCCGACTACGTCGTTGGCTACCGCAGCGTCAACGGTCCGCAGCACGAGTGGTTTCTTGAAGCAACCCTGCAGTTTGATCCGGATGTCGAACCGAGCATGGCAGGGATGAAGTCGATGCTGGAACGTCGTAAGAAAACGCAGCCGCTGGGTTTGCCCAGCTGTGGCTCCGTGTTTCGCAATCCGCCCGACGATTTTTCAGCACGCCTGATCGAGACCGCCGGATTGAAGGGCTTTCGTATCGGTGGTGCTGAAGTGTCGACGAAACATGCGAACTTCATCATCAATCGGGACGCAGCAACCGCACGCGATATCGAAGAACTGATCGAACACGTGCAGCGCACCGTACTGGACAAGCATGGCGTAAGCCTGGTGCACGAAGTGCGCATTGTCGGTGAGGAACGCGCATGACGGGCATGGCCGCAACACTTGAAGTACGTCGGGTCGTCGCCAGTGCGGCCGAGTTCGGACGCGTTGCCGTGATGCTTGGCGGCAACTCGAGCGAGCGCGAGGTGTCGCTGGATACCGGTTCCGCCGTGCTCGAGGCCCTGGTTGCGGCGGGCGTTGATGCGCTTGCATGGGATCCGGCCGAGAACAGCATGACGCAGTTTGCCGGCGCCGGCTTCGATCGTGTGTGGAATGCGCTGCATGGGCCGGGCGGCGAGGACGGTGCGCTGCAGGGTGCGCTGCAATGGCTCGATATTCCGTACACGGGCAGCGGCGTGATGGCGTCGGCCATCGCGATGGACAAGATTCGCAGCAAGCACCTGTTTCGTGCGGCAGGCATTCCGACGCCTGACTACGCGCCCGTGCGTTCGCGCGCGGAGGCCGCGGTTGCCGCTCAAAAGCTCGGCTTCCCGCTGATTATCAAGCCGTCGGGGCAGGGCTCGAGTGTTGGCATGGCAAAGATCTTCGAGCCCGCCGAAATCAATGACGCGGTGGATCAGGCCCTGCGTTACGGCGAGACGGCGCTGCTCGAGACCTGTGTCAACGGTGGCGAGTTTACGGTCGCTGTGCTGCAGGGCAGGGCGTTACCGAGTATTCGGATCGAGACACCGCGGGTTTTCTACGACTACCGCGCGAAATACGAATCCGATCGCACGGAGTACATCTGTCCTGGCACGGCAAGCGCGGCTGAAGAGCAGGTTTACGCCGAGCTCGCAGTTGCGGCGTTCAACGAACTTGGGTGCTCGGGCTGGGGTCGGGTCGATTTCATGACAGGCGCGGACGGCCAGCCTCTCGTGCTGGAAGTTAATACGGTGCCGGGCATGACCAGTCACAGCCTGGTGCCGATGGCGGCGCGCGCAGACGGCATCGACTTTGCAGAGCTCTGCTGGCGCATTCTCGAGACGAGTTTTCAGGCCGGTGACATAGCCGACAACGTTGAGGTGGCAGCTCATGGCACGTAAACAGGCCAAACGTCGCAAGCCGAAGAAGGCAGTCCCGATCAAGATGCCGACGATTCGTATCGGCCGGCTGCTGGTTCCTCTGATCGCGGTTGGCGTTGTTTTTGCGACTTACCAGGTGAGTCTCGCAATGCTGGACCGTCCCATTACATCTATCGAGATCAACGGGCCATTCCAGCGGGTCACTGCGCTGCAGATCGAGGAAGCGATCAGCAACGATATCGACGTCGGCTTTGTCGGTGCCGACCTCGGTCGCATTCGGTCGCGCATCGTCGCATTGCCCTGGATCGATCAGGCGCGAGTGGCACGACGCTGGCCAAGCCGCATTGCGATCACGGTAACCGAGCAGGTGCCGGCGGCGATTTGGGGCAAGCGCGGCCTGTTGAATACACGCGGCGAACTTTTCATGTCCGACGCACGGCACGTGCCCGCAGAGTTGCCGCGCCTGAGCGGTCCTGACGAACGCTCAGCCGAAGTCGCCGCGCGTTATCTCGAAGTTCGCGACCGGTTGATTCCCGCGGGCCTGGATCTGCGCCGCGTGCATCTGGACGCGCGCGGCTCCTGGGAGATGACGCTGAATAACGGCATCAACGTGCGCCTCGGTCGGCGCAAGGTGCAGGAGCGTACCGACCTGTTCGTGGCGCTGGTCGCCGACATTATTACGAGCCGCGCGCAAGACATCGAATATATCGATATGCGCTACGGCAATGGTTTCACGATCGGTTGGCAGGGCGGGTCCGCCACCCCCGTTGCCAAACCATCGACCAGGGAGCGGGAAATGCTGGCTGCCAGAGGATTGGAGTGAATGTCGAAACGCCCTGACAAAAACCTGATCGTTGGACTCGACGTAGGAACGTCCAAAGTCGTTGCTATCGTCGGCGAAGTTAATGAAGACGGCAATATCGAAGTCGTCGGTATCGGCTCGCATCCGTCCCGCGGTTTGAAGAAAGGTGTTGTTGTCAACATTGAGTCGACGGTGCATTCGATTCAGCGTGCCGTCGAGGAAGCCGAATTGATGGCGGGCTGCGACATCCACTCGGTGTACACCGGTATTGCAGGCAGCCATGTGCGCAGCCTCAATTCGCATGGCATCGTCGCCATTCGTGACAAGGAAGTGAGCGACGGCGACGTCGACCGGGTTATCGATGCCGCGCGCGCCGTGGCAATTCCGGCCGACCAGAAAATTCTGCATATCCTGCCGCAGGAATTCGTCATCGATAACCAGGAAGGTATTCGCGAGCCTATCGGCATGTCCGGCGTGCGCCTGGAAGCCAAGGTGCACATGGTCACCGGCGCAGAAAGTGCGGCCCAGAATATCGTCAAGTGCGTGCAGCGCTGCGGTCTTGAAGTCGATGACATCGTGCTTGAGCAGCTGGCGTCGAGTTACGCGGTGCTTACCGATGATGAGAAGGAGCTCGGCTCCTGCATCGTCGACATCGGCGGCGGTACGACCGACATCGCCGTGTTCCTTGGCGGCGCCATACGGCACACGGCAGTGATTCCCATCGCCGGCGATCAGGTCACCAATGACATCGCCGTCTCGATGCGCACACCTACGCAGTACGCCGAAGAGATCAAGATCAAGTACGCGTGCGCGCTGTCACAACTCGCCAACCCTGATGAAACGATCGAGGTGCCGAGCGTTGGTGATCGTCCGCCGCGTCGGTTGGCGCGGCAGACGCTCGCCGAAATTGTCGAGCCGCGTTACGAAGAACTGTTTGGACTGGTACGTGACGAACTGCGCCGCTCCGGCTTTGAAGAGCTGATCGCTGCCGGCGTCGTCATTACGGGTGGCAGCGCCAAGATGGAAGGCGCCGTCGAACTGGCGGAAGAGGTGTTCCACATGCCGGTGCGGCTCGGATCACCGCAATACGTTGAAGGACTACTGGATGTTGTGCGCAACCCGATTCATGCCACGGGCGTCGGGTTGCTCTTGTACGGCTACGAAGATATCTCCCGGCGGGACCGCCGAAGCACGCCGATCGGCGGCAGCATGGGAGCAGTCTGGGATCGAATGAAAGCGTGGTTTCAAGGCCATTTTTAATAAACGGGGTTTCAGTGAGTGCCCCACAGGGAAAGTTAATAAGCGGAGGAAGACTCAATGTTTGAATTAATGGATGCGCATAGCTCGAGCGCTGTCATCAAGGTCATCGGTGTCGGTGGCGGTGGTGGTAACGCCGTTGCACACATGGTGGACGCCGGCATCGAAGGTGTCGATTTCATCTGTGCCAACACGGATTCGCAGGCGCTGAAAAGCTCGCGCTCGCGAACGTCGTTGCAGATTGGCTGCAACATCACAAAAGGTCTCGGGGCGGGAGCCGACCCGGACATCGGTCGCCAGGCCGCGATGGAAGATCGCGACCGCATACAGGAAGTAATCGGTGGTGCGGACATGCTCTTCATCACGGCCGGTATGGGCGGTGGCACCGGTACTGGTGCGGCGCCAATCGTTGCGCAGGTTGCCCGCGAGCTTGGCATCCTTACGGTCGCAGTGGTTACCAAGCCGTTCATCATGGAGGGCGGCAAACGCATGCATATCGCGGAGCACGGTATCGGTGAACTCGGCAAATATGTCGATTCGCTGATAACGATCCCGAACGAAAAGCTGTTGACCGTACTCGGCGGTGAAACCACGTTGCTGGACGCGTTCCGCGCGGCTAACCAGGTGCTGCAAGGCGCCGTGCAGGGCATCGCTGAGCTGATCACGCGACCCGGCCTTATCAATGTCGACTTTGCCGATGTGCGCACCGTCATGGCAGAAATGGGCATGGCGATGATGGGAACCGGCGTATCCTCTGGCGAGGATCGTGCCCGCGAAGCGGCCGAAGCCGCGGTATCCAGCCCGCTGCTGGAAGACATCAACCTCGCTGGCGCCAACGGTATCCTCATCAATGTGACTGCCGGCATGGATCTGTCGATCGGCGAGTTCCAGGAAGTCGGCGCTACCGTCAAGGAGTTTGCTTCCGAAGACGCAACCGTCGTCATGGGTACTGTCATTGATCCGGAGATGACGGACAAGATCCGCGTGACGGTGGTGGCGACGGGCCTGGGCAAACAGTCGGCGCAGGCCGAACAGCCGATGCGCATCGTACGACGCGCGGCGGCGCAGTCCGAGCCCAATTACCAAACGCTGGACCAGCCGACAGTACAACGCCAACGAGCGGTTGGTGACGGGTTGGACGGCGCCGGGCTACAGGAAGAGCTGCTCGATATTCCCGCGTTTCTGAGGCGTCAGGCTGACTGAGGCGGGATAGCAGCTGACGGCGCCTACTCACACGCCGTCGGGATCTTCACTCCGCATTGTCGGCCCGGGATTGCCCGGGCCGACAACCTCCCTGCCGGCCACTTCCGTCTCTTCTCCAACTACATTACGGCATGGCTCTAACACACTGAATTCTTGATGACTTTTTCCATCATGTGGTAATCTTCGGCGCAATGTTACGACAACGCACACTCAAAACGACGATACGCGCAACCGGCGTTGGTCTGCATTCCGGGCAAAAGGTCTTCATGACTTTGCGGCCGGCTGCAGTGAACGCTGGCATCACGTTTCGGCGCGTGGATCTTGATCACCCGGTTGACGTGCCGGCGGATCCGAGACTGGTCGGCGAAACCATGCTCGGCACGACATTGATGAAAGGCGATGTTCGGGTTGCGACCGTCGAGCACCTGATGTCGGCGCTGGCAGGACTGGGCATCGACAATGTGTATGTTGATTTGTCGGCGCCTGAAGTTCCGATCATGGATGGCAGCGCCGGACCCTTTGTTTTCCTGCTGCAGTCTGCCGGCATTGAAGAGCAGAACGCGGCGAAGAAGTTTATTCGTATCAAGAAGACGGTCCGCGTCGAAGACGGTGACAAGTGGGCCGAGCTACGACCGTTTAACGGTTTCAAAGTGAATTTCGAGGTGCAGTTCAACCACCCCGTTTTCAACAAGCTGTCGCAGAAGGCGAGCATCGATTTTTCATCGACGTCGTTTCTCAAAGAAGTGAGCCGCGCACGTACTTTCTGTTTCCTTCGAGATGTAGAAGCGCTACGCGAACGTAACCTGACGCTCGGCGGCAGCATGGACAATGCGATTGTGCTCGACGACTATCGCATCTTGAACGAAGACGGCCTGCGGTATGCCAATGAGTTCGTCATCCATAAAGTCCTCGATGCCATTGGTGATGTCTACCTGCTTGGGCGCGGCCTGATTGGTGAATTAAGGGCCTACAAGTCCGGGCACGATCTCAACAACAAACTGATGCGCGCCATGCTTGATGATGAGTCGTGTTATGAGGAAGTCACATTCGAAGACTCCACGAAAGCGCCCATCTCGTACGCCACACCTTCTTACGCGTAACGCCGCGTTCACCAGTCCATTTCATACAGGCTGCGTCGATTCGCGGTGTATGTCCGCAGTCGGCTCAAACAATCTTCGATAACTCGCTTGGTGTGACATACACCACGCTCGCCGCTCGTTAGTTCTGTCGTTGATCAAAGGCGAGCAGACGAGATGTTTGCCGGCGAGCCATAAAGCGAGCGCGAGCGAGACAGTCCGCCGGTAAACATGTCGGCTGCTCGTTCACCGCAGTGCGATCGGCGATTGTGTTCGCGGGATGTTACGACTGGCTGACGCGGATGCGGCAGGTCTTGGCGGTGACGCCTGCCGACTTGGCGGCCTCGAGCAGGGTCTCGGTCTCGTATCGGAGGCGGCTCGCCCAGGCGGAGGACGCGGCAATGACGACGAGCTCGCCAGTCTCCCGCACATTGGCGGCCACGACGGCGCCGGCGTGATCGGCGGGCAAGGCCCGGGCCAGTACCTCGGTGAGCTCGCCCATATCGCGGGCGCGCCGGATGATATCGCCTAAGTCCCCGTCAGCAATGGGATTTAACAAGTTTCCGAGGTGCTTTGTAGGCATCTTTTAGTGTGACGCAGTAAGCGCTTTTTCCCGGTAGGTGAATTCCGAAGGCAGCGATGCTACCGGTACCCTTGTAAAAAAAACCGGCATTATGCATATTGTCGCTCACGACAAGGGCAAACCCGCCGAAAGACGGGGGCGCAAAACCACCGGTCTAAGGGATAAGATCCTAGGGCAGCGGGGCCACCGAAGTGAGCAAGCAAAGCAAGTGGATACTAACCCATATAAAGGCTCACGGGCTGACGGCCTGTAAATCCTCCGCTTGCACGCATGATCTGACATCCGCTAGAGCGCATTCGAGGCGTACTGCATGAACGTTGTATTTTTCGGCAAGGGGTTTGATACACCCCGGCAATTCAACCTGTCCAGCCCACGGGCCGGTATGGCGCTTGCTGCTGTCGTCAGCGTTGTTGTCATTGCGGGGTTTGTCGGCGGCTACTGGTATTCCAGTAACACCGGATCGGGTGTGAGCGAGCGCGAGCTGGCTGGCCTGGTCGATACGTTGCAGGAACAGCGCGAGGAGATCGTCGCCATTCGCCAGGGCAACGAGGACACGCTCGACGCGATGGCCATTCGAATTGCACAAATGAACGCGCGCATGATCAGGCTCGACGCGCTGGGTCGTCGCCTCACCGACATGGCGGACATCGACGATGGCGAATTCAATTTTGACGCCGATCCGGCGCTCGGTGGTCCCGAGGAACCGGTTGCGTCCGGCTCGAACGTAGCCGTGCCCGAGGTCGTTGGGGCCATGCAGACGCTTGGCCATCAGCTGGATGACCGCGAGGCGCAGCTTAATGTCCTCGAGCGCGTGCTGATGAACCAGAGCCTGAAGGAAAGGGTTTATCCGCAAGGGCGGCCCGTCGGTTCGGGATGGATCTCGTCCTACTTCGGCAAGCGCACGGATCCTTTCACCGGTAAGCCGGCGAATCACGGTGGCGTGGACTTCGCGGGCAAACATGGCGCGGAGATCGTGGCCGTTGCGGATGGCGTTGTAAGCTGGTCGGGCGACCGCTACGGATACGGCGTCATGGTAGAGATTAATCATGGTGGCGGTTACCTGACACGCTACGCACACAATTCGGAAAACCTGGTCAACGTGGGCGACGAGGTCAGGAAAGGCCAGGTCGTCGCCCTGATGGGCAAGACCGGACGTGCAACCGGCCCCAATCTGCATTTCGAAGTCATACAGAATGGCAAACGGGTCAATCCGGTCCGTTTCATTCGCCAAACTTCCAACTAGCTCGTTTTAGAACCTGGCACCCGGCGAGGCGTTGATATCGCGATCCGCCGCCACGGCTTGTGTTCGCAAAAAACGTCCATAAATCACCACATTCCATTCTAAAAGACGCTGCGAAACCTTAGAATAGCGGCCTTTGTTTCACGGGGAGCCCTGAGTGGCCAATTTTCTGACACGCATATTTGGCAGTCGCAACAAGCGCATGCTGCGTCAGTACTCCAAAATCGTCAAAAAGATCAATGACCTGGAAGAGGGCATCCAGGCGCTCGATGATTCGGCACTGAAGGCAAAGACCGATGAATTCAGACAGCGTTACGCCGCCGGCGAGACGCTTGACGATCTGCTACCCGAAGCTTTCGCGGTTGCGCGCGAGGCATCCCTGCGAACGATGCACATGCGCCCCTTCGATGTGCAGCTGATTGGCGGCATGGTTTTGCATGACGGTAACATCGCCGAGATGCGCACCGGCGAGGGCAAGACGCTCATGTCCACGTTGCCTGCGTACCTGAACGCGATCAGCAGCGACGGCGTGCATATCGTCACGGTGAACGAATACCTGGCGCAGCGAGATGCCGACTGGATGCGCCCGATCTATGAATTCCTCGGACTCACCGTAGGCGTCTCAAAAAGCGGCCAGAGCCAGGAAGAAAAGCGAGCCGCCTACGAATCTGACATTACCTACGCGACCAACAACGAACTCGGCTTCGACTACCTGCGCGACAACCTGGCGTTTGCCACTGCTGACAAGGCACAGCGCAAGCTGAATTTCGCGATCGTGGACGAGGTCGACTCGATCCTGATCGACGAGGCTCGGACGCCACTGATTATTTCAGGGCCGACCGAATCCAGTACGGATCTCTACGCGCAGATCAACAAGCTCATTCCGAAGCTCAAGAAGCAGGAGGAAACCGAGCAGCCAACCAATTACGACATACAGGCGAACCGCGTAACGCTGGTCGATCACAAAGGCAAGACGCTGACAGTCGAAGGCCCGGACGGCGAGCGCTCCGAGACCATGAAGCTCGAGCAGGCTGTCGCGCTCGCTGAGGAACACGACGCCGACGTTGTGCTCGTTAACGACAAGAACAAGGTTGCCGAGTGCCGCCTGGTTGCGCGCGGCGATTACACGATTGATGAAAAAGGCAAGCAAGCGCACATGACCGAAGAGGGTCATATGAAGGTTGAGGCGCTGATGGCCGAGGCGGGACTGCTCTCCGAAGGGGAAAGCCTCTACGACGCCGGCAATATTCGCTTTTTGCATCACCTCAATTCGGCCCTGCGAGCACACTCAATTTACCAGCGCGATGTTGACTACATCATTAAAGACGGTGAGGTCATTATCGTCGACGAGTTCACTGGCCGTACGATGCCGGGTCGACGTTGGGGCGATGGTCTGCACCAGGCCGTCGAAGCGAAGGAAGGCGTATCGATCAAGCAGGAAAACCAGACCGTCGCGTCGATCACGTTTCAGAACTATTTCCGTCTCTACAACAACCTCTCGGGTATGACCGGTACGGCGGATACGGAAGCGTTCGAGTTTCAACAGATCTATGGCCTTGAGGTCATCGTTATCCCGACCGACAAGCCAATGATCCGCAAAGATCACGCTGATCTGGTGTACCTGACGGAGAAGGACAAATTCGAGGCAATCATCGACGACATCGTCGATTGCAGGGAGCGCCGCCAACCGGTGCTGGTCGGTACGACCTCGATCGAGGCGTCCGAGCTGCTGTCCTCGTTTCTGAAGAAGCGCGATATCAAGCACGCGGTGCTAAATGCCAAGCAGCACGAACGTGAAGCGCAGATCGTGCAGAATGCGGGCCGGCCCGGTTCCATCACGATTGCGACCAATATGGCGGGCCGCGGCACGGACATCGTGCTCGGCGGCAGTCTTGATGCGGATCTCGCTAACGCCGGTGACGACGCGGACGAGGAAGCCATACGGGCCGATTGGGAGACAGCGCCACAAGCAGGTTATCGATGCCGGCGGGTTGCATATCATCGGCACAGAGCGGCACGAATCTCGCCGCATCGACAACCAGCTGCGCGGACGTTCCGGTCGCCAGGGCGATCCGGGCTCAAGTCGTTTTTACCTGTCAATGGAAGATACGTTGATGCGTATCTTCGGTGACCCCGAGCGTACCAAGACGCTGTTGTCGCGTGCCGGCATGCGTGAGGGTGAAGCCATAGAAAGTCGTTTGCTGACACGGCAGATCGAACGGGCGCAGCGCAAGGTCGAATCGCATAACTTCGACATTCGCAAGAACCTCCTCGAGTATGACGATGTTGCGAACGATCAGCGCAAGGTCGTCTACCACCAGCGCGCGGAGCTGATGGATGCCGACGATATCTCCGATTCAGTGGCTGCTATTCGTGAAGAAGTCATTGCCATCACTGTGCAGCAGTACATTGCGCCGGGCAGTCTTGAGGAATTATGGGACGCGGACGCCCTGAGTCAGGCACTGGAGTCTGATTTCGGCCTGCATCTCGACATTGCTGAGTGGATTCGCAGCGACAAGACATTGAATGCCGAGGGCATCCTCGAGCGCTGCCTGGAAGAGGCTGACAAGGCTTACGCCGTAAAGGTCGCCAGCATTGGTGAGGAACTGATGCGCGGCGTCGAGAAGCAGATCATGTTGCGCCAGCTCGATAACCACTGGAAAGAACATCTCGCCGGGATGGATCATCTTCGCCAGGGCATCGGTCTGCGCTCTTATGCGCAAAAGAACCCGAAACAGGAGTACAAGCGCGAGGCGTTCGAGATGTTCGGTGTGATGCTCGAGCAGGTGAAGCACGACACCATCAGCATCCTGTCGCGGGTACGCATACAAGGCGAAGAAGACCTGAACGAGATGGCCGAACGCCGGCAGTCAGCGGAGGCCATGAAGTTTCAGCATGCTGCCGCGTCAGCACTCGGCCAGCCGTCCGGCGGCGGCGAGGCCCAGCCCGCGGCGCCAGCGACGCCGTTTGTGCGCGACACGCGCAAGGTTGGCCGCAACGAGCCGTGCCCCTGTGGATCGGGGAAGAAGTACAAACAGTGTCACGGCAGGCTTACCTGATCGCAGTCGTTCGATGAATCACTTCGATGTCGCGGCCGGGATCCTCTGCGATAACGCCGGTCGTGTTCTCATTACAGAACGTTTGTGTACCGGACCCTTCAATGGTCTGTGGGAATTTCCCGGCGGCAAGATAAGCACAGGCGAGACTGCACAGGCGGCCCTGAGTCGAGAGCTGGCGGAAGAGATCGGCATCGAGGTCACTCAATGTTCGTCCTTTATGCGTCTCCGGCATGAATACGAGGACCGTATTGTGACGATTGAGTTTTTTATCGTTAGTGACTGGAATCGTGACCCGACAGGCTGTGAAGGTCAGGCGTTGCGGTGGGTCCTCAAAGATGCGCTCGATGCAGCCGAACTGTTGCCGGCTGACGTGCCGGTTATCGAGGCGCTAAAGAAACTCAGCAGATAGTCCTAGCAGATAGATAAGTCGAACGGCACGTCGTGCCCGGTTTGCACGGCGCGGCTGTTGATCGTCGACCACTCAAGAAAGCGCACCGTGAAGCGGTGCTGGCTGCCGCTGATCTCCGGAAATAGCGGACTGCCGCCTGCCAGGCTAACGCGCAGGAGACGGCAGTTAGCGTCCTTCTGCATCGTATGTTGATACATGCCGTTGATTGCCGTGCGCTGTGTCGGTTGCGCGCTTTCGCGAATCAGCCAGAGAACCTCGCTAACGGCATCACAGATCGGGCGTATCGCCTCGATCCATTGCAACAGATCCTGTTGCCGACGATCGATCGGTTGCCGCAGCCAGTGATTGTATTCGGGCAGGTCAAATTCGCAGGTGCCGCCCGGGATGGCGCTGCGATGCTTGATCGCGTTCAGGAAGTCGCTGGCCTTGAGTGGCTGCAGAAAACTGGTGCCGCTGCGACCGATCTCGTCGCGGCTGGCCACCAGGTTGTGAACCAGGGCCTCGAGGCGGCGAATGTCGACGCCCGCTTTGCTCTGAAACCGTTGCAGCGTGCCAATCTGGTGATCGAGCTCTTTCAGCACCTCGCTGCGGACATCACCCCGCGAGAGGATCGCCAGAAACTCGAGCAGGGTCGAGATAATGGCCCGTGTGGCCCAGTCAGCTTGCCGATCGCGGTTATACAGCATCTGCTGATAAAGGAACTCAAGCCGCAGAAAAGTGCGCATACGCTCAGACAACGGCTGCTCGTAATGCGCCGGTTTTGCAGCGTTGTGGGGCGTTATTTCTCCAGCGGGCTTGGCCATCTCCGGCTATTTTGCGCCACCGCGTGGCGAGTGGCAAATTGGCGTCTTCACGCCGGGTCTTCAGGTCTCTGGTCTTCTCGAAGCCGACGACGTGCCAGGCGTCGATAGCGCTTATCCAGCTTTTTCACCTGGCGCTCTGTTTCTGCGAGGCTGCCAATGTTGCTGACAACGTCATCAGCGATGTCCAGGCGCTCCTGACGGCCCGCCTGGGCGGCGAGTATCCGCCGCGCCTGCTCAGCGGTGCCCGCATCGCGTGCCAGCAAACGTTCAAGCTGCGTCGCCTCGTCGCAGTCCACGACCAGCACGCGGTCTACAAAGTGCAGTAATGGTGAGCCGTTCAGCAACGGCACGACGATAATCTGGTAGCGGCCGCCCGCATGCTCGGACTGGCGGCGAACCTCCGCGCCGATGCGTGGATGCAGTATGGCCTCGAGGTCCTGACGGGACTGGTCGTCAATAAATATGAGCTTGCGCATGGCGGCCCGGTCGAGCTCGCCGGACGGCCCGATGAACTCGTCGCCGAACCGCTCGCGAATTTCCTCGAGCGCCTCGCCGCCCGGCTGCACCAGCTCCCGGGCGATGACATCGGTGTCGATGATTACAGCACCCAGCTCCGCGAACATATCGGCGACCATCGACTTGCCGCTGGCAATGCCGCCGGTCAACGCAATGCGCAAGGGTCTGTTATCGCGAGTTGTGGTCACTCAAAGCATCAGGTCTAGGTAAGTACGCTGGATCGTCTCACCCCACAGCATCGTTATCCAGCCGGCAGCTGCAAGATACGGCCCAAATGGAATAGGAACACTGCGGTCATGGTTGCGAAACGCCATCATGCTCAATCCGACGATGGCGCCAACGATCGCCGACATCAGAATGATGAGCGGCAGTTGCTGCCAGCCGAGCCAGGCGCCCAGTGCCGCGAGCAACTTGAAGTCGCCGTAGCCCATGCCTTCTTTGCCGGTGATTATCTTGAATAGCTGGTACACACTCCAGAGGCTCAGGTAGCCGGCAATGGCGCCGACGATGGCATCTTTCGGTGCGATGAAGAGTGTCTCGCTGCCCGCCACCGGGTGAAATAAAGTCATGCCGAGCCCGAGCCAGATCAATGGCAATACGATCGAGTCGGGAATGAGCTGGGTTTCGGCATCGATAATGCTGATGGGTATCAGGGTAAAGGTCAGAATAATCGCCATCAGCGCTTCCCAGCCGATACCGAAGCGCCACGCACACAGCGCGACCAGCAGACCGGTGAGGAGCTCGACAAGCGGATAGCGAACCGAAATTGACTGCTTGCAGGACGCACATCGACCGCCCAGCATCAGGTAGCTGAGGATCGGCACGTTTTGCCAGGCACGAATTTGGTTGCCGCATCCGGGGCAGTGCGAGTGCGGTGTGATCAGGTTGAATGTGCCCGTGGGCAGCGCTTGCTCAGGCTCGGTTTCCTGAAGTTCGGCACACTGCTCGCGCCACTCTCGTTCCATCATCAATGGCACGCGGTGAATGACGACATTGAGGAAGCTGCCGATCACCAGCGCGAACGCGAACGCGACAGCGGCAAACAACAGTGGCGACTGGCCTAACAGTTCAAGCATCCTGGCACTCCGTCACGTGGGTAAGAAATCAAAAAAAACGGCGTCCGGAGTGTCCACCGAGCGCCGTTGTTTGCAAATGACTCGCGACGGCTTAGACCACTGCGCCCATCTTGAAAATTGGCAGATACATGGCGACGACAAGGCCGCCGACGAGTACGCCAAGGATGCCCATGATCAGCGGTTCCAACAGACTCGACAGATTGTCGACCGCGTTATCGACATCTTCCTCGAAGAAATCAGCAACCTTGGCCGACATCTCATCGAGCGAGCCGGATTCTTCGCCAACGGCAATCATCTGGTTGACCATGTTCGGAAATAAATCAGTATTCTCCATGGCCTGTTGCAGGCGCTGGCCGGTGGCGACTTCGTCGCGCATCTCCAGCACACCCACTTCGTAAACAATGTTGCCAGTGGCGCCAGCGACTGATTCGAGTGCTTCAACGAGCGGCACGCCAGCGGCAAACATTGTCGACAAGGTGCGCGCGTAGCGAGCAATCGATGCTTTTTGCAGGATCGGCCCGATAATCGGCGCTTTCAGCATCATCCGGTCGAGAAAGTGCCGAAACGGCCGTGAACGTTTCTTGAAGTACAAAAAGGCAGCGACAGCGGCAATGATGCCGATGAGAATAAGTATGCCTTTGGTTCGTACAAAAGCAGACAGATCAATGACCATTCGAGTAAACGTCGGCAAGTCTGCACCGAAGCCCTGGAACAGGTCCTCGAAGGAGGGAATGACGAAGATCAGCAGAATAGTCGTAACGACTAATGCGACGACCAGAACCGCGGCCGGGTAAGTCAGCGCTTTTTTGATCTTCTTCTTGATCGCCTCGGTTTTTTCCTTGTAGGTAGCGATTTTGTCCAGCAGGGATTCCAGCGCACCGGCCTGTTCACCGGCTTCCACGAGATTAACGAACAAATCGTCGAAATACAGTGGCTGCTTCGCTAACGCTTCGGCAAGCGCGCTGCCGCCTTCCACATCCGCCTTGATCGACAGGATGAGCTTCTGCATGGCTGCATTCTCGTGCCCGTTGCCGACAATCTCGAAGGCCTGTACCAAAGGGATACCGGCAGACAACATAGTGGCCAGCTGTCGGCTGAAGATAGCAATGTCGCCGGGTGTGATTTTGCCGCCGCCAGCGAACATGCCCTGGCGCTGCTTGCGAATGCGCGTGGGGACAATCTCCTTGCGGCGCAAGTCGGCACGTACCGCGGCCTCGTCGCTGGCGAGGCTCTTGCCCTTGATCTTCTTGCCGCTTTTGTCCGTACCTTCCCAGACAAAGGGCTTACTTAATATCGCTGTGTCAGCCATTCATTCCGTCCGTTAATTCAACTTTCCGGGTACCGTTACTCAATCGTAACCCGATTGACCTCGTCAAGGCTGGTAACCCCTTCCTTGACTTTATTCAGGCCAGCCTGGCGCAGGTCCACGACGCCTTCTTTCTCTGCCTGATCCTTGATCTGCATTGCGTTGCCGCCTTCCATGATGATGCGACCCATCGTCTCAGACACTTCCATGACCTGAAAGATGCCGACGCGGCCTTTATAGCCGTCGTTGCAGAGTTTGCAGCCCTTGGGACCGAAAACCGTCACGCCCTCTTCAATCTCTTCTGCAGAGAAACCCTCTTTCAGCAGCGCCTCTTTTGGAATGTCGAGACTCTCTTTGCAATTACTGCACAAGCGCCGCGAAAGTCGTTGCGCGATGATCAGGCTGACGGAGGTCGCGATTGCGTAAGGTTTGACGCCCATATCGACCATACGGGTCAGCGTCTTCGGGGCATCGTTGGTATGTAGTGTCGATAACACCAGGTGACCGGTCTGCGCCGCTTTGATCGCTATCTCCGCGGTTTCGAGGTCACGTATCTCGCCCACCATGATCACGTCCGGATCCTGGCGCAGAAACGCCTTGAGCGCGGACGCAAACGTCAGACCGACCTTGGGGTTTACGTTGACCTGGTTGATGCCTGGCAGGTTGATTTCCGCCGGATCTTCCGCTGTCGAAATATTGCGATCTTCCGTGTTTAGAATATTGAGTCCTGTGTACAGCGAAACCGTCTTACCCGAGCCGGTTGGGCCGGTAACCAGGATCATGCCGTACGGCTTGGCCAGGTGCTTTTCATAGAGCGCACGCTGGTCATCGTCGTAACCGAGCATCTCGATGCCGAGTTTGGCACTGGACGGATCGAGAATACGCAGCACAATCTTCTCGCCGAACAGGGTCGGGCAGGTGTTGACACGAAAATCGATGGCGCGATTCTTGGAAAGGCGCATCTTGATTCGGCCGTCCTGAGGGACGCGGCGTTCGGCGATATCCATGCGCGACATGACCTTAAGTCGCGCGCAGACTTTGTTGGCCAGTATGACCGGCGGCGTCGCTACCTGGGAGAGCACACCGTCGAGTCGCGTTCGCACGCGGAAGATCTTCTCATACGGCTCGAAATGAACGTCTGACGCGCCCCGCTTGATGGCGTCGAGCAAAACCTTGTTAACAAACCGCACAACCGGCGCATCTTCGATCTCGTCGCGCGACTCATCTTCGCGGTCGTCTTCCTCCCCGGCGATATCGAGGTTCTCGAGATCGAAATCACCGTCGTCGAGATCACCCATGCTGGTGTCGACGGCTTCAATCGCTTTGTTGATATGTTCTTCAAGCTTGTCCTGTTCGACAACCACAGGATCGACCCGCAGGCTGGTTGCGAACTTGATGTCATCGATCGCTTGCAGGTTGGTCGGATCCGAAATGCCAAGGAACAGGCGCTGCCCACGCTTGACCAGCGGCAATACCCGGTGTTTGCTGATCAGCTTGGCGTCAACAGCACGCACGACGTCGAGATCCAGCTCGACGGCATCGAGGTTGAGTAGTGGCACGCCGAACTCATGAGACGCCGCTACCGCGATGGCGCGGGCTTCGGCTTTCTCTTCGGAAACGAGGTAGGCGATGAGGGTCTGGCCCACTTTCTGGGCGGCCTCAGCGGCTTCCAGCAACTCCTCCTCCGAAATAATGCCGTCCTGCACCAGACGTCGGGGCAAGCCTGCGAGATTCGATTGAGAAGCGGTTACGGCCATAGGGTTAACGGAGCTTTCGCAAATGTCTGAGCGTCACAGTCTCACTGATCGCAGACGTTGATTCAACTGGATTTTGTGCGGGGGTTCACAGTTACGGCATTTGATTAAGTAAAACGCCTAAATTGCGCCACCATGGTCCAATTCCGGGCGCTGGTGCGGCTATCAGGGCCTGCAACTTTTCGGCAGGTAGCGCGCTGGAATATCCTGTGGCAGATATTCTGTTTCGACACCGCCCCCTGCCATAATGTCGGCATCTGGTGCCGGAGCCAACCCACAACGCCAGATGAAGCTGCCAGTACCCGACATGTAGGGCGTCAGAGACAGCTTCTTGTCGAAGATCTCCTGGTGCGCGTTATTGCCGAACTTGACATCCACTCGGCCGTTAACGACGCTAACGGATGCGACATAGGACCCACTCGTGTCAGTCGGCGTTGGCGTCATGCCTGCTGCCGACCGGTCGGCGGGGGGGCGTCCCGTATTGTTGAAAGCATCGATCACCGGTGTCTTGGCGCCGGCTGCCATGCTGACCGCCTCGGCGACCTGCGCGCGGATCGTGTAAGTCTGGTAGGTCGAGATGGCCATCGACGCAAGAATGCCCATGATGGCGACAACGATCATCAGTTCGATTAATGTGAAACCGTTTCTCATGCGCTGCATATTAACATTGTCGCTACTCACTCAGGACCGATTCTAACGTAACCACGGAATTCTTTCACTGTTTTTTCTGCGAAACCACGCGCGTCGTGCAGTGCCCCGTGCGTGTGAGGCCAGGAAACGGCCCGGGCCGGGATAAAAAAAGCCCCGGACAGGCCGGGGCTTTTTATTACCTGGGTTAAACCGTCATGGTTCAGGCAGGTGGCCAGAGCCCCTGCCATCCCCATAGCTGGTTTACCGGCAAGCGGCCGGCAGATGCTTGTTGGCAATAGTGGTACTGGTGCAGGCCCACGAAACACTTCCCGTGTTGTTTGTGGGTGTCATAACAAGTATGGCGCTGGCATCCGTCAACACTGTGTGTGCGTCGTTACCATAAGCAACGCTGACAACGCCGCTGGCGCCAACGGTCACGCTCGCGACGTACTTGCCTTCGATATCGGTCTGCAGTCAGAAATACCGGCTTGCGTATTGCTGGTAGGAAACATCACCGCGGTCCTGCGAGTACTCGGTTACAGCGGCTTTAGCGCCACCAGCGAGGTTCAGACCTTCAGAAACCTGCGCGCGAATCGTGTAATCCTGGTAAGCCGGGATTGCGATAGCGGCAAGAATGCCAATGATCGCGACTACGATCATGAGTTCGATCAGTGTAAAACCTTGTTGCTTCTTCATTTTGAAAATCTCCATGGATACTTAGAGGTAAGTAAATCGTCTACGGCGCTAGCGCCTGTACCCAGAGATAAAGCAAGGCGCGTGCCAACTTCTTGCGATTTTCTCTAAGCTGCCTGTTTATATTGATATTTATTATCTTAGTACGGCGTAAGCAAGCGCCGAACAGGGAGTTTCGTCGGCAAAAAGTGACAATACTTCTGGTCAATAGGGCACAAGTTGTCACAAAGTGACGAAAATTGTCAGTCTCAGACAGGTGTCACTCGATGCCGAGCTTCTTGATTCGATAGCGGAGCTGGCGAAACGACAGGCCGAGCAGTTTTGCCGCCTGCGTCTTGTTGTGGCGGGTCTTCTCCAGCGCCTCGACGATAGCCTGACGCTGTATGTCCTCAACCTGCTGACCGAGTTCGGCGGATGGCTGCGCCGCCTCCGTTGCTTCGACCTTGCGCATGTGCAGGTCGCTGGCCGTGATTTTGCCGCTGTCGCAGAGCGTCACGGCGCGCTCCAGCATGTTCTCCAGCTCACGCACGTTGCCCGGAAAGGCGTAACCGAGGAGTGCGCCGCGGGCGCTCTCTTCGAGCGTCGCCGTCTCATCAAGGCGCTGTAGAATATGATCCGCCAGCAGCAGCACGTCGTCGCCACGCTCGCGCAGCGCCGGCACGTGCAGTTCAATGACATTGATGCGGTAGTAAAGATCCTCGCGGAATTCGCCGGCCGCAACCATCTCGGCGAGATTGCGATGTGTGGCCGACAGGATGCGCACATCGACCTTTTCTTCGGCCGCCGCACCGACGGGACGCACCGTCTTTTCCTGAATGACGCGTAACAGCTTGACCTGCATTGGCAGTGGCAGGTCCGCGATCTCGTCCAGGAACAACGTGCCATTCTCTGCGCTTTGCATTAGTCCGGCCTTGTCGCTGACGGCTCCTGTGAAGCTGCCTTTGCGATGGCCAAAGAACTCGCTCTCCATCAACTCCGTCGGAATTGCCCCGCAGTTGACCGGCACGAAAGGTGCGTCGGCGCGCGGGCCATTGTCATGGATGAGTCGTGCAACCAGTTCCTTGCCCGTTCCTGATTCGCCGGATATGTGCACCGGGGCCTGGGAGCGTGCAACCTTGTTGATCATTTCCCGCAACTCCAGGACGCGCGGGGAGTTGCCTTGTAATTCCACGCTTGCGGATTGCTCGCCGGCGCGCAGTCGTAGCGCGTTGGCAACAATATTGCGCAGGTTGCCAAGGTCCAGCGGTTTGGAAATGAAGTCAAATGCGCCCAACTTTAATGCCTGCACCGCCGTTTCCACGTTGCCGTGGGCCGTGATAACGGCAACTGGCACGCCAGGCAAATGAGCTTGCATCCATTCCACGAGTTCAAGTCCGTCGCCGTCGGGAAGTCGCATGTCAGTAAGGCAGAGGTCGAACGTATTTTCAGCAAGCAATCGATGCGCGCTGGCAATATCGGCCGCCGCCAACGCGCGGATATTCATGCGCCCTAGCGTGAGCGTCAGCAGTTCGCAGATATCGGGCTCATCATCGATAACCAGGGCGAGCGATTGATTCATGTCTGGTCCTGTGGTTCCCAGCGATCCGGATCAGCGAAAACTATGCGAAAGATACTGCCACCATTGGCACGGTCAAGGTATGCCAGTGTTGCCCGGTTGAGTTCGCAAAGCTCTCGAGAAATATACAGGCCAAGTCCGGTGCCGCCGGAGCGCGCCGTAAAAAACGGCTCGAAGATCTGCTCTGCAGTCTCAGGATCTACACCATGGCCGCTGTCCAGCACTTCAATATAGGGTCGTCCCTGGTTGGGTAATCGTCCGGCCTGGACTTCGACCAATATACCGCCCGTTTCGCTGGCGTATTTGACCGCATTGTCACAGAGGTTCCACATGATCTGCTGCAGGTGACCGCGGTCAACCCGAACCTCCAGGTCATCCGGGACTGGCCCGATCGTAAATTCGCCCTCCTGTAACTCGTGAGTGCGCAGAAACTCATCCGCGAAATCAGTCAGCCAGGATTTGCAGCAAGAATCGCTCGGGTCGGCTGGATTCGCGCCGCGATAATTGCAGTACGTTCTCGATAATGTCGCTAACGCGACGGGAATGCGTCTGGATAATTTCGGTCAGGCGATCATCGTCCGGGCTGCGGCCAGCCGATTCCTGTAATAGCTGCGCGGCATGACTCATTGCGCCGACCGGGTTCCGGATCTCGTGTGCAATGCTCGCGCTGAGGCGGCCGAGTGATGCGAGCTTCGATTGCTGCACGCGCTCGTTCATGATGCTGACATCCTCGAGGAACACGAGCACAGGTCCGCTGCGCGCCGCATCGGACCCGAGCGGGGCGAGGTGCGCCAGGATCCGTAGAGTGCTGCCCGCGGTTACCAGCGTGAATTCCGGGTGCGATGACAGCGTCCGATCCTGCCGCCAGCGCTTCAGATAGTCATAGAGCTCCGGCGACACCACTCGCAGGGAACTGCCGGGCACCGGATCGTCTGCTGCCAGCAGCTGGGTCGCGGAACTGTTGATCAGTCGCAGCGCGTCGTCACCATCCACCACGACGATGCTTTCGCGCAGGTGCTGGACAATGTAGTCGTTGAGCTCCGAAATATTCTGCAGATCGATGCCGAATTTGCGGGCCAGGGCCTCACTGGCCTGGATGCGTCGAGCCAGTGGCTGTGCCGCCATCGCCAGACCGAAAACGATGGCACCCAGCACGCCGGCGGCCGGGTAGTTGACGCCCGTTTCCAGGCCCTTTAGCTGCGTAAAAACCTGCTCACCGAGGATTGCAAAGGTCGCCGCCGCGGCCAGGATCCCCACATATTGCGTCGGCAACGCCAGGCTGCCAACGCCAATGAAAACGACGAGCAATCCACCAATACCACTGGATATGCCGCCGCTGGCGTGCAGCAGCAGGGTGATGGCAATAATGTCGACAATGAGCTGGGAAACGCTGAGCGCTTCGGTCGGGACCCAGCGATGCCGCAGGGATAGCGCGGCCAGAGACGCAAATACCAGGTAGCCAACGACCGTTGCAGCGAACAGCGTGGGATAGCGATCGCCGAACATGCGCGGGTCGGCGCTGACCAGGAAGAGTCCCAGCAAAGCGACGGCAATAAGCAGGCGAAACGTACTCAGCGTCAAAAGCACGCGCCAGCTGAGATCCGGCTCGTCGGCAGCGCGTTTCAACTGCATGCCGCGATGGTCACGGCGTGTCTGTTTCAGCGACGTGTTCGTTGGTGCCTCATTCATTGGTGATCGGGCGTTACAGTCTGTTGGCGAGCTTGCGAGTTGCGACGATTGTAGACCGAATATAGACATGGGTCCCGTAAACATTCAAAATACGACCACATTTCGGCGCCTGGCGGGCCGCATTCCTTAAAGTCTCTGACACAAGTGACCCAATAATCCATGAATCTTCACGAATACCAATCAAAACGGTTGTTTGCCGAGTACGGCATTCCGGTACCGCGCGGCATTCCTGTCGAGTCGCCCGATGCAGCGGTCAAGGCGGCCAAGGAAATCGGCGGCAAGCTATGGGTGGTCAAGGCGCAGGTGCATGCCGGCGGCCGCGGCAAGGCTGGCGGTGTGAAGCTGGCCCGGACGCACGACGAGGTTCGTGAATATGCCAAGGGCATGTTAGGCACGCAATTGGTGACACACCAGTCGGGGCCGGAGGGGCTGCCCGTCAATGTGGTCTATATTGAAGAAGGCTCCGATATCGACCGCGAGCTGTACCTCAGCATGCTGGTTGATCGAGAAGTCAGCCGCGTTTCGTTCATCGCTTCGGCAGCGGGCGGCATGGATATCGAGAAAGTCGCCGCAGAAACGCCGGAGAAGATTTTTTCGGTGGCGGTGGCGCCGGATGCCGGTCTGCAGGATTACCAGGCACGTCAACTGGCGTTCGGATTGGGCCTCGACAAAAAACAGATGCGGCAGTTTGGCGATCTGATCAAACGCCTGTACCAACTCTATCTGAATGCCGATGCCAGCCTGATTGAAGTCAACCCGCTGATCACGACCAAGGCCGGCGACATTATTGCGCTGGATGGCAAGATCAATATTGACGGTAGCGCGTTATTCCGCCAGCCCAAAATTGCTGCGCTGCGTGACAGTTCCCAGGAAGATGAGGCCGAGCGCGAAGCGGCACAGCACGATCTCAATTATGTCTCTCTCGATGGCAATATAGCCTGCATGGTGAATGGGGCCGGCCTGGCGATGGCCACGATGGACCTCATCAAGCTGCACGGTGGCGACCCGGCGAACTTTCTCGACGTCGGCGGCGGTGCGACAGCAGAACGCGTTGCCGAGGCATTCAAAATAGTTCTTTCCAACGACAAGGTAGCGGCGATTCTGGTCAATATTTTTGGCGGTATTGTGCGCTGCGATTTGATTGCTGAAGGCATCATCTCGGCCGTCAAGGAAATGGGTGTCAGCGTGCCGGTCGTGGTACGACTGGAAGGCACCAACGTCGAAAAGGGGCGGGCACTGCTCGCCGCAAGTGGGCTCGCTATCATCGCGGCCAAAGATCTCACGGACGCCGCGAAGAAAGCGGTCGCCGCAGTCGCATGACAGGCAGGGGCAAATGAGCATACTCGTTAACAAAGACAGCAAGGTTATTTGCCAGGGACTCACCGGCAACCAGGGCTCCTTTCACACCGAACAGTGCATTGAATACGGCACCAGGGTCGTGGCTGGTGTAACGCCCGGACGGGGTGGCAGCGAACATCTCGGAGTTCCTGTCTACAACACCATGCGCGACGCAGCGGCCGCGACCGGCGCCGATGTCAGCATGATTTACGTGCCGCCGCCGTTTGCCGCAGACGCCATTCTGGAAGCGGCGGACGCCGGCATGGAACTCATCGTGTGTATCACCGAGGGTATTCCGGTCAACGACATGGTGAAGGTCAAGTCGGCGCTGCGCGATTATAGCTGCCGACTTATTGGCCCGAATTGTCCGGGCATTATCACGCCCGAAGAGTGCAAGATCGGCATCATGCCGGGCTTCATCCACAAGAAAGGTCGCATTGGTGTGATCTCGCGTTCAGGCACGCTCACCTACGAGGCCGTGTACCAGACGACGACCAACGGGCTTGGCCAGACAACGTGTATCGGCATCGGCGGCGATCCGGTGCGCGGTATGGGCTTCATCGAATGCCTGGAGCTCTTCGAAGCCGATCCTGATACTGACGGCATCATCATGGTTGGCGAAATCGGCGGCACTGATGAAGAAGCCGCGGCAGAGTTCATCCAGAGTAACGTCAGCAAGCCGGTCGTTGCGTACATTGCAGGTGTTACGGCGCCCCCTGGCAAACGCATGGGTCATGCCGGTGCGATTATTGCCGGTGGCAAGGGTACCGCTGAGGACAAGTTCAAGGCGCTTGACGCAGCCGGTGTTGCGACAGTGCGTTCACCCGCGGAACTAGGCTCTAAAATGCAGGAAGTCCTCGCGACATAGATGACTGACACTGCCAAACTCGCGCTGGCACAGCTCGACCTTGCGGTTGGCGATGTCGCCGGGAACACGGCCAAAATAATCGATTACGCAACACGCGCGCGCGATGAACTGCGCGCCGACCTCGTGGTATTTCCCGAACTCAGTATTTGCGGTTACCCGCCCGAGGACCTGTTGTTTCACACCGGTCTGAAGCGTGGTGTCGAGAAGGCGCTGACGGAAATCCGCGATACAGTCGCCGGCATTGCGATGCTCATCGGCTTTCCCGAGTACGCCGATGGCCAGATCTATAACAGCTGCGCCGTGTTTTCCGACGGCAAGGTCTTGTGCCACTACCGCAAACACCTGCTCCCCAACTACAGCGTGTTTGACGAAAAGCGCTATTTTACGGCCGGCAATCGCGCGGCCGTGTTCAAACTGAACGGCATCCGCATTGGCCTGAATATTTGTGAAGACGTCTGGCAACCCGGACCCATGACAGCCAGCCGCAGTGCCGGTGCGGAATGCATGATCGTGATCAACGGCTCGCCGTTCGAACTCGGCACCCAGAGTGTTCGAGAGCAGGTGGTCAGGGAACGCGTGCAGGAGGTGGGTGTGCCGGTTGTCTATCTGAATATGGTGGGCGGGCAGGATGAGCTGGTGTTCGACGGCGGTTCGTTTGCGATGGATGCAGACGGCGAGGTTTGCCTGCGCGCGGCGTCGTTCGCTGAGGGGTTCTACTCGCTGACTCTGCGCGGCAAGTCCGCTGGCGTCGTGCCCGATAAAGGCGACTGCGCGCCGCTGTTGTCGACCGAGGAAACGGTCTATCGCGCACTGGTCACCGGCACCCGTGACTATGTGCTGAAGCACGGCTTTCCGGGCGTGGTGATAGGGCTGTCCGGCGGTATCGATTCTGCGCTGGTCACGGCCATTGCCTGTGACGCGATTGGTGCCGAGCGCGTCAGGGCGGTCATGATGCCGTTTCGCTACACCTCGAATATGAGCCAGGAGGACGCCGCGAAGCAGGCTGCCACGATGGGCGTCGGCTACGATGTTATTCCCATCGAGCCAATGTACGAGGCGACTATCAATCAGCTGCGGCCCGTGCTGGGCGAGCGCGAGCCCGACGTTACCGAGGAAAACATCCAGGCACGTTGCCGCGGCCTGTTACTCATGGCCATCTCGAACAAGACGGGCCGCATGTTGCTGACTACCGGCAACAAGAGTGAGATGGCGGTTGGTTACGCGACGTTATATGGCGATATGGCAGGCGGTTTCGCGCCGATCAAGGACTGCAGCAAGACACTGGTTTATCGGCTGGCTCGTTACCGCAATAAGCTGGGTGCCGTGATTCCTGAACGCGTGATTACGCGGCCGCCGTCGGCTGAGTTGCGGCCTGATCAGCAGGACAGCGATTCATTGCCTGACTACGACATTCTTGACCCGATTCTCGAGGCCTTTATCGAAGAGGATTTGTCCGTCGTCGAGATTACCGCGCGCGGCTTCGACCGGGATACCGTGATTCGCGTGTTGGAAATGGTAAAGCGCAACGAATATAAACGACGGCAGGCGCCACCGGGTGTGCGTATCAGCGCCAGGGCTTTCGGGCGCGACTGGCGATACCCGATTACGTCAGGCTACAAATTTCCGAGCTAGTTACCCTTCGCCGGGAAAGTTGGCATCCAGCACACGCCGTGTGTCTGTCGCCAAATCGTCCAGCCCGAGACGATCGTAAGCTTCCGCGATAATTTGTAGTGAGCGGCGGTTGCCGTCAGCACCGTTGTACTGTTCGAGTGCGGCCTGCGCGCGCTTTAGCGCCGCGACGTAGGCGCCGCGCCGCAAATAGTAATCGGCAACGTGATTCTCGTACGCGGACAATCTGTTCTTGATATAGATCATGCGCTGTTCAGCGTCTGGTGCGTATTCGCTGGCAGGAAAACGCTCGACCAGTCGTCGCAGGGTCACGTAGGAAATTTCGAGTTCTTTCGGCGGCCGTTGGGTGGTGTCCCTGCGGAACATGCGCTCGAGCAATCCCGGGTCATCATCGAAGTAGGACAGGCCCTTTATATACAGCGCATAGTCGACGCGCGGATGCGTCGGATTTTCACGCATGAACGTATCGGCAGCATCGATGGCCTGCTCTCTGGAATTACCCTTGTAATAAGCGTATATAAGCTCAAGCTGGATCTGGCGAGAGAGATCGCTGAACGGAAAGCGCGCCTGGATCGCTTCGAAAATCTGGATACCACGGCGGTAATTGCTGCGCGCGATCGCTTCCTGAGCCTTCGTGTAAGCCTCGGTAATGTTCTGCACTTCCGTTTGCTTTTCTTCGTTGCCCGCGCAGCCGGCGAGCAATCCGGCCCAGACAAGGATCAGGAGCGGCAGCAAGCGCTTCATGATTGACGAATTAAGATGCATACTAATCTGCTTCCATTACCTTAGGTAGCGGCACTCGGGCCGGCGAGTATACCGCAATCCCAAGCAAATCCATGAGCCAAGATATTCAAACCAGGTCCATTCCCGACGAGCTGGCCGGTCTGCGTTTGGACCAGGCGCTGGCGCGGATGTTTCCCGAGTATTCGCGCAGCCGTCTCAAGGAATGGCTGCTATCCGGGGGAATAACCGTCGACGGCGGTGCTCGCCGGCCGCGCGATGCTGTCGCAGGCGGGGAGCGCATCGAGATGCAGGTACAGGCCGAAACGCTGGTGCGGGACAAGCCCGAGCCCATCGCGCTGGACATTGTGTTCGAAGATGAGCAACTGCTCGTCATCAACAAGCCCGCAGGCCTGGTCGTGCACCCGGGCGCTGGTAACCCGACCGGCACCTTGATGAATGGCCTGCTGCATCACGCGCCGTCACTGGAGGAAGTGCCCAGAGCCGGTATTATTCACCGCATCGACAAGGACACCAGCGGCTTGCTGCTGGTGGCAAAAACGCTGCAGGCGCACACGGTCCTCGTACGCCAGCTCGCCGATCGCGACATCTCGCGCCAATACCTCGCCGTCTGCCGCGGCGTGCTTACTGGTGGCGGTACGATCAACGAGCCATTGGGGCGACATCCGGTGGATCGAAAACGCATGAGCGTCCAGCAAAAGGGCAAATCGGCGATCACGCATTACACCGTCATCGAACGCTTCCGGGCCTTTACCTACGTGGACGTGAAGCTTGAGACCGGCCGGACTCACCAGATTCGCGTGCACTTCGCCCACCGGCGGCACGCGCTGGTGGGCGACCCGGTCTATGGCGGCAGGCTGGCGCTCCCGTCTGGCGCGTCGGCGGACCTCGTCGAGGTGTTGCGTCGCTTCAAGCGCCAGGCGCTGCACGCCACGCGGCTGAGCCTCGCACATCCTGCGCACAATGAGGTGGTCGAGTTTTCGGTGCCGCCACCGGCGGACTTGCAGCAATTGCTCGACGTGCTGCGCGAAGACGCCAGGGTTAATTCGTGAGCGACGGCTGGATCGCCGCGGACTGGTCCGCACCGCCCGGCATCGTTGCGGGCACGGTGTTGCGCCAGGGTCGTCTCGAGGACTGTAATCTGTCGGGTGAGCCTTGCTGGCTGCAACAGGTGCACGGTGCCAACGTCGTTGTCGCTACGAGTTTCGAGCAGCCACCGCAGGCGGACGCCGCGATCAGCCGCAGCCCGGGTCACATCTGCGTGGTCCGGACGGCCGACTGCCTGCCCGTCTTGTTATGCAGCAGCGATGGCACCGAGGTCGCCGCCGTGCATGCCGGCTGGCGTGGTCTCGCTGCCGGCGTCATCGAAGCGACCATTGCGAGGCTGCGGCATGCGCCCGACGACCTGCTCGTCTGGCTCGGCCCGGCGATTTCGCAAGCAGCATTCGAGGTGGGCGACGAGGTGCGAGCCGCGTTTGTCGACCAGGAACCGGATGATGCGCGGCATTTTGTGGCCAATTCTCGCGGCCGCTGGCAGGCAGACCTGTACGCGCTGGCGAGCAGCCGCCTGGGCCGTTTGGGCGTGGCATCGATCACGGGTGGCGGTTTCTGCACCTTTACGGAGAGGGAGCGCTTCTTCTCCTATCGCAGGAACCCGGACTGCGGTCGAATGGTGAGTTTTGTTGCGCTGCAAGGCCTTGAAAAATGACCCTCTGACGCAAAATCTAACAGGCAGTTAATATCATGGTCGGTGAACCGGCCGAGAGGTTTGCAATGCGTTTGGACAAACTGACGAGCAAGTTTCAAATGGCGCTGGCGGATGCCCAGTCGCTGGCGGTTGGTCGTGACCATCAATTTATCGAGCCACCCCATGTCATGGTCGCGTTGCTGGATCAGCAGGGTGGCGGCACCCGTGGGTTGCTGACCAAAGCCGGAGTCAACGTCAATCTGCTGCGTTCCCAGCTCGGCGAAGCGCTCGATCGCCTGCCAAGGGTAGAGGGTGCTGGCGGAGAAGTGCATCTCGGATCCGATCTGACCAAGCTGTTCAATGTTGCCGACAAGCTCGCGCAGCGGCGCGAGGACCAGTACCTCTCAAGCGAGCTTTTCGTGCTGGCGGCGATGGACGACAAGTCGCCGCTCAAAGGTCTCATGGAGCAGGCCGGTGGCGTGCGGGGCGCGATTGAAAAGGCGATTGACGAACTTCGCGGGGGACAGCAGATTGATGATCCTAACGCGGAAGATACGCGCCAGGCGCTGGAGAAATTCACCATTGATCTGACTGAGCGGGCCGAGCAGGGCAAGCTGGATCCGATCATTGGCCGGGACGACGAGATTCGTCGCACCATTCAGATCCTGCAGCGCCGCACCAAGAATAATCCGGTCCTGATCGGTGAACCGGGTGTCGGCAAGACGGCCATCATCGAAGGTCTCGCGCAGCGCATCGTTAACAACGAGGTGCCCGAGGGACTGCGTGGCAAGCGCATTTTGTCACTCGATATGGGCTCGCTGATCGCCGGTGCGAAGTTTCGCGGCGAATTTGAAGAGCGCCTGAAAGCGGTACTCAGCGACCTGGCCAAGCAGGAAGGCCAGATCATTCTCTTTATCGACGAGCTGCACACCGTGGTCGGCGCCGGCAAGGCCGAGGGTTCCATGGACGCCGGCAACATGCTGAAGCCCGCGCTGGCGCGCGGTGAGCTGCACTGCGTCGGCGCGACCACGCTGGACGAGTACCGAAAATATCTTGAAAAAGACGCAGCCCTCGAGCGGCGTTTTCAGAAGGTGCTTATCGAGGAGCCGACCGTTGAAGACACGATCGCTATTCTGCGCGGCCTGAAGGAGCGCTACGAAGTGCATCACGGGGTCGAAATTACCGATCCGGCGATCGTGGCTGCGGCCACGCTGTCGCATCGCTACATCGCCGATCGTCAACTGCCCGACAAAGCCATCGACCTCATTGACGAAGCTGCTTCGCGAATTCGTATCGAGATCGATTCCAAGCCCGAGTCGATGGACAAACTGGAGCGACGCATCATCCAGTTGAAAATCGAGCGCGAGGCGCTGAAAAAAGAATCGGACGATGCCTCGGTCAAGCGACTCGAGGATCTCGACTCCCGGCTTGCCGAACTCGAACGCGAATTCGCCGATCTCGACGAGGTCTGGAAGTCCGAGAAAGCGGCGATGCAGGGCGCAGCACAAATCAAGGAAGACCTGGAGCGCGCCCGCCTCGAGTTTGAAACTGCGCATCGCGCCAATGACCTGGCGCGCATGTCGGAGTTGCAGTACGGGCGGATCCCGGAGCTTGAGAAGCAGCTGCAGCAAGCCGATCAGGAGGAGCCGGCAGAAACCACATTGCTGCGCAACAACGTCACCGACGAGGAGGTGGCGGAGATCGTCTCGGCGTGGACCGGTATCCCGGTCAGCAAGATGCTCGAGGGCGAAAAAGAGAAGCTCCTGCAAATGGAGAGTGTCGTGCAGCAGCGAGTCGTCGGCCAGGACGAGGCGGTTACCGTTGTGGCGAATGCCATTCGGCGCTCGCGAGCAGGGTTGTCGGATCCGCGACGACCTATCGGCTCATTTCTGTTTCTCGGACCGACCGGTGTCGGCAAGACCGAGCTCACGAAAGCGCTGGCAGACTTCCTGTTCGATACCGATGAGGCGATGGTACGTCTTGATATGTCCGAATTCATGGAGAAGCACTCGGTCGCACGACTTATTGGTGCGCCTCCCGGCTATGTTGGTTATGAAGAAGGCGGTTACCTGACAGAAGCGGTTCGTCGCCGTCCGTACTCGGTGATCCTGCTCGACGAGATCGAAAAGGCGCACCCGGATGTTTTCAACGTCTTGCTGCAGGTGCTCGATGACGGTCGCCTGACGGACGGCCAGGGACGCACCGTCGATTTTCGCAACTCCGTGATCGTCATGACCTCGAACCTGGGGTCGCAACTGATTCAGGAAATGGCGGGTGAGGAAAACTACGACGCGATGAAGGCGGCGGTGATGGAGGATGTCAGCAGCCACTTCCGGCCCGAGTTCGTGAATCGCATTGACGACCTCGTCGTATTCCATCCGCTGGGCCGCAAGCACATTCGCAAGATCGTCGATATTCAGCTGGGCTACCTGCGGGATCGACTGGCAGAGCGTGATATTCGCATCCGGCTGTCGGATAGTGCGCGCGACAAGCTGGCTGATGCCGGGTTTGATCCCGTCTATGGTGCGCGGCCGTTGAAGCGCGCCATCCAGCAGCAGGTGGAGAATCCGCTGGCGCAGGAAATCCTGCAGGGCAAATTCAAGCCGGGTGACGCGATCGAGGTTGGTGTCACCGATGACCGACTCGATTTCCAGAACGCCGCGTAGGCTATAATCCGCGAACATTCTCTTGCGAACTGATTGACATGGAGCCTCGATAAATGCCGATCTACGAATACGCCTGCTCCAGCTGCGAGCACCGTTTCGATGAATTGCAGAAGATCAGCGAAGCGGCGCTGGTGCATTGCCCGAAGTGCAATGAGCCCGCACTGCGCAAGCTCCTGTCGGCGCCGAAGTTCCGGCTGAAGGGGCAGGGCTGGTATGAGACCGACTTCAAGACCGGCAACAAGCGCAATCTCCATGGCGAGGCTGACTCGAAGCCGAAGAAAGCCAGTGAGACCGCCAAAGAGCCGGCGGCGAAGAGCGACAAACCGGCCGCGCCTGCGGTGAAAAAAGACCCGAAAGCGAAGTCGGCTTGAGGCTCTCAAATTGAAAGCCTTCCGGCGTTACCTGGTTGCAGGCATCCTGGTCTGGGCACCACTGGCCGTTACCTACCTGCTGTTGAAGTTCGCGGTCAACGTGATGGACAAGACGTTGCGCTGGATACCGGCCCGGTTTCAACCGGGCGTGCTGTTGCAGCAGCTGTTCGGTACTGAACAGCCGATCCACATACCGGGGCTGGGCGTCATTCTGACAATCGTCGTGCTGCTGCTGACCGGAGTGCTGGCCGCCAACTTCGTCGGTCGTGCTTTCGTCGGTGGTTGGGAGTCGCTGCTGGAACGTATTCCGATCGTGCGCTCCATTTACTCGGCGGCGAAGAACTTCGCGGAAATCGTGTTCTCCGATTCGAGCCAGTCGTTCAAACGGGTGTTGCTCATCGAATACCCGCGCAAAGGCCTCTACAGCCTGGCGTTTCAGACGGCGACGGATCTTGGGGAAGTGCAGGGCCGCACGGGCGAGGAGGTCGTGTCGTGCTTTGTGCCGACCACACCGAACCCGACCTCCGGTTTCATCATCATCGTGCCGAAGAAGGACATCACGGTGCTCGACATGGACGTCGATGAAGCGCTCAAGATGATCATCTCGCTCGGCGTGGTGATACCGCGATGGAGGAACGGCAAGACCGGTGAACTGAAGCTGGATCTGCCCGACAAGTCGGCTTGATAAGCCGCGGCCCAAGCCGTACCATTCCGCCTCTTTTTTCAGCATTTTCTTAGGTTTAACGATGCGCAGTCACTATTGTGGAGAGATCAACGAGGCCCTGGTCGGTCAGGAAGTCGAGGTATGCGGCTGGGTGCACCGCCGGCGTGACCATGGCGGCGTGATTTTTATCGATCTGCGTGATCGCGAGGGCCTGCTGCAGGTGGTTTTCGACCCCGATCGCGCTGAGATCTTTGCGGACGCCGAACGCATTCGTTCGGAATACGTCCTCAAAGTGAAAGGCCTGGTGCGGCCGCGGCCCGAAGGGACGGTCAATCCGAAGATGCGCACCGGCCAGATCGAAGTGCTGGCGCACGAGCTGGAAACGCTCAATAAATCGGAGACGCCGCCGTTCCACCACGATGAGCAGGCGAACGAGGACATACGGTTGAAGTACCGCTACCTCGATCTCAGGCGCGCGAACATGCTCGGCAACCTGATGTTGCGCCACAAAGTGACAGTCGCAATGCGCGGCTTTCTCGACAGTCACGGTTTTATCGATGTTGAAACCCCGATGTTGACGCGCGCGACGCCCGAGGGTGCGCGCGACTATATCGTCCCGAGCCGCACGAACCCGGGCAAGTTCTTCGCGCTGCCGCAGTCGCCACAATTGTTCAAGCAGCTCCTGATGATGTCCGGACTCGATCGCTACTACCAGATCGTGCGCTGTTTCCGTGACGAGGACCTGCGCGCCGATCGACAGCCCGAGTTCACCCAGCTCGACGTGGAAATGAGTTTCGTCGATGAGTCTGACATCACCAACATGATGGAAGACCTGATGCGCCACCTGTTCCGCGAAACGCTGAACGTCGAGCTGCCGGATCCGTTCCCGCGCATGAGTTACGCCGAGGCCATGCAACGTTATGGATCGGACAAGCCCGATCTGCGCATCGACCTCGAGTTGATTGAGGTTGGCGACCTGATGGAAGGCGTCGATTTCAAAGTGTTTGCAGGTCCGGCTGCTGACCCGGATGGACGCGTTGCCGCACTGTGCGTGCCTGGCGGCAGCGGCATGAGCCGCAAAATTATTGATGACTACACCAAGTACGTGAGCCGCTATGGTGCGCGCGGGCTGGCGTACATCAAGGTTAACGATGTGGATGCCGGTCGCGACGGATTGCAGTCGCCGATTCTCAAATTCCTGCCCGATGACACGGTCACAGGAATTATCGAACGTACCGGTGCCAAAACCGGTGACCTGATCTTCTTCGGTGCCGACAAGGCAAGCATCGTTAACGACGCGATCGGTGCGTTGCGCATCAAGGTTGCCGAAGATCAGGGCCTCGTGGACGATCGCTGGGCGCCGCTGTGGGTCGTCGATTTTCCGATGTTTGGATGGGATGAAAAAAGCAAGCGCTGGACGGCGCTGCACCATCCGTTTACTGCGCCGAGTATCGACGATGCAGATTTGCTCCGCGCCAACCCGGGCGAAGCGTTGTCACGGGCCTACGACATGGTGCTGAACGGCTCCGAGGTCGGTGGCGGTTCGGTGCGTATACACGATCAGGCCATGCAGGCAGCGGTGTTCAAGCTGCTGGATATCAGCGAGGAAGAGGCTGAAGAGAAGTTTGGTTTCCTGTTGCAGGCGCTGCAGTTCGGTTGCCCGCCGCACGGTGGTATCGCATTTGGTCTGGACCGCGTCGTCATGTTGATGGCTGGCGCTGAGAGCATCCGCGACGTGATTGCGTTCCCGAAAACGCAAACCGCGAGTTGCCCGTTGACCAACGCACCTGGCGAAGTATCGGCCGAGCAGCTCAAGGAAACCGGTATTCGACTGCGTGTTCCACGTCAGCGAATGATCGGCGCGTACGGCGCGCTCCTACAGCGCGATCGCGGCACGATTCTGTGAGCGCCATTACTACTGTTGTCTGTGTCCACGGCTTCTGGTCGCATGGCACCGGTATGTACCTCATCAAGCGGCGTCTCGAAAAAGAGTTCGGCATGCGCGCGCTGCTGTTCAACTACCCATCGGTGCGCGGCACGCTCGATGACAACGCAACGGCGCTGGCGCGATTTATCGCCGCGCAGGCGGTCGACGGCGTGCATATCATCGGCCATAGCCTGGGTGGTGTGCTCGCGCTCAGGATGCTGGCCAGATTCAGTGATGCGCCGCCCGGCCGGGTGGTCTGCCTCGGATCACCGTTGTGCGGTTCTCGCGCCGCTAACTTTCTAAGCGAGCAGAACTGGGCCGAGGAAATCCTGGGCCGATCGCTGCCGGCGGGCGTTGTCCACGGTACCGCCAGCGACTGGGCATCCCATGTAGCCGAGCAACGCGAGATAGGCGTTATCGCGGGCACGGTGCCGCTGGGTTTCGGACGCCTCGTCGCCAACTTCGCGGAGGAAAACGATGGCACCGTCGGCGTATCGGAGACACGGCTCGCCGGCTCCAGGGACCACCTGGTCTTGCCGGTCAGCCACAAGGGTATGCTGGTATCGCGCGACGTCGCCGATCAGGCCGGGTCGTTCCTGAAGCGCGGCGAGTTTCTGCGGGAATGATCGCGCGCTACGATGCCCTCCGGGGTGCAAGGCGCGCTCCCACAGGACTCGCGGAGATATAAATCAGCGGACGATCACGTATTGCCGTGCACGCTCTGATCTCATGGCGTGGAGAGGTTCTCTCTTACGGAGGAGAATAAGTCATGCGCTACCCAGGTCTGGTATTAACCGCTTTCATCGCACTGTTTCTCGCCGGTTGTTCGTCATTCTGGAACATTGATGGCGCAACTCGCAGTGGTGTCTCGTCGAGTCTGGTGGATTACCTGTACCCGGCTGGCGAAGTACCGCCCGGTGTTGAGGACAGGGTTCCTTCTCTCGAACTGCCGCTGCGCGTTGGCATCGCTTTCGTTCCGAACCAGGGCGGTCGCAGTCCCATAAGCGAAGCGACCAAGATGCAGTTGCTTGAAAACGTTAAAGCCGAATTCGTTGAACGCGAGTACATCGAGCATATCGAGACCATCCCCGATACTTACCTGCGCTCGAGCAAAGGCATTAACGGGATGCAACAGGTTGCACGCCTCTACGGCGTTGACGTCATGGCGCTGGTCTCGTACGACCAGGTTGCGGTGAGTGAGGACAATCCGGCTTCTTTTCTCTACTGGACGATTGTCGGGTCTTACGTGATCAAGGCGACGTCCAATGAAGTACAGACGTTCGTCGATACCGCGGTATTCGATGTCAAGACGGCGCGCCTGCTATTTCGCGCACCGGGGCTCGACAAGAGTACTGACCGATCGACGCTGGTAGAAAGCGGCGAGGTCGTGCGCAAGACCCAGGACGCGAGCTTCGCCAGGGCGATGGACACCATGACACAAAGCCTGGCCGTGGAGCTCGATCGTTTCCGCGAGCGGGTGAAGGCAGACCCAACCGTCGCCAATGTCGAATGGAAGCCGGGTTCCGGTGGTGGGTCCGTTGGTATTTGGTTTCTGCTGGCGCTGCTGATCGCGGGCAAGGCCGCGCTCCTACAGGTCTTTCAGTTTGTAGAGTGCGGCGTGCGCCTCACGGGGTGACAGTGCGTCAGGATCGAGTGCGTCGACGGCGTCGCGCAGCGGATCATCGGGAGACGCTTCAACAGGATCGTCAATGGTCAGGTGCAGCTGGCCCTGCGGATTGTGCGCTTGCGCCGTCTGCTGCGACTCGAGTGTCTTCAGGTAGCTCCTGGCACGTCGAATAACATCCTTGGGTACGCCCGCGAGCGCTGCGACCTGCAGGCCATAGCTCTGGTTTGCCGGTCCGGGTCGAACCGCGTGCAGGAACACGAGCTGGCCGTCGTGCTCGGTGGCGTCAAGGTGCACGTTGTCGCAACCGCCAAGTTCCTGTGCCAGCGTCGTCAGCTCGAAGTAATGCGTTGCGAAAAGCGTAAAGGCACGCACTTTTTCGCCCATGTACTGAGCGGCCGCCCACGCCAGCGATAAACCATCAAAAGTGCTGGTGCCGCGACCGATTTCATCCATGAGCACCAGGCTTTGTTCGGTCGCATTGTTGAGGATAGTCGCCGTCTCGGTCATCTCGACCATGAACGTCGAGCGTCCACCGGCGAGATCGTCAGACGCGCCGATGCGGGTGAATATTCGGTCGACCGGGCCGACGCGCAGTTTCCTGGCCGGTACGAAGCTGCCGATGTGCGCGAGAATCAGGATGAGCGCAGTCTGCCGCATGTAGGTCGACTTGCCGCCCATGTTTGGCCCGGTAATGACGAGTAACCGCGTTTCGTCGTTCAGGTCGAGGTCGTTCGCGATGAACGGCGCGTCAATGACCTGTTCGACGACGAGATGGCGACCGCCGTCGATTTGAATGCAGGGCTCCGCACTGATTTCCGGCTGTGACAAATTCAGCGTTGCTGCACGTTCGGCAAAACACGCAAGCACATCGAGTTCTGTCAGGGCATTCGCCGACTGTTGCAGCTCACCGATAACCGCCTGCAGTTCGTCGAGCAGGCCCTCGTACAGCAACTTCTCCCGACTCAACGCCCGCTCGCGCGCACCCAGTACTTTGTCCTCAAACTCTTTTAGCTCTGGAGTGATATAGCGTTCCGCGGACTTCAGCGTTTGCCGTCGAACGTATTCGACCGGTGCTTTGTCGGCTTGAAGCTTGCTGATTTCGATGTAATAGCCGTGCACGCGGTTGTAGCCGAGTTTCAGTGTTGCGATGCCGGTGCGTTCACGCTCGCGCGTTTCAAGATCCAGCAGGTATTGGTCGGCGTTTGCGGCGACCGCGCGCAGTTCGTCCAGCTCTTCATCGAAGCCCTGCGCTATGACGCCGCCGTCGCGGATCAGCATGGGTGGGCTGTCGATCAGCGCACGTTCGAGCAGTCGTCGCTGCTGCTGGTGCTCGCCGATACGGGTGTTGAGCGCACCGAGCAGGGGTGACTCGATAGCCGCCAACTGCTGCCGCAGGTCAGGCAGGCGCGCCAGGGCGATGCCGAGCTGGTGCAGATCCCGTGGCCGCGCCGAGCGCAGGGCAACGCGCGACAGGATGCGCTCGACATCGCCGATGCCACGCAGTGCCTCTTGCAGCGCTGTGGTAGCGCTGCTGGCAAGCATCGCGTCAAGCGCCTGGTAGCGGCCGAGCAAGATATCAGTGTCACGCAAGGGTCGCTGCATCCAGCGTCGTAGCAGTCGACTGCCCATCGAGGTCTGGCAGTGGTCCATGACACCCGCAAGCGTGTGCTGATCATGACCGCTGAGCGACGTTTCCAACTCGAGATTGCGGCGCGTGGGGCCATCCATGATGACGGCATCTTCGCGCCGCTCGGCGATGATCGACTGCACATGCGGCAGCGCCGCTTTCTGCGTGTCATTGACGTACTGCAACAAGCCACCCGCGGCCGCAAGGCCGGCCTGAAACGCTTCACAGCCAAACCCGGTGAGGTCGCGTGTGCCGAATTGCGTGCACAAAAGTCGCCTGGCGCTGTCGAGCTCAAAATGCCAGGGCGGGCGCCGGGTGACACGCACGTTCTCCGCGATCAGCCCGCCGAGCGACTGATCCTCGTCGACGAGAACCTCGGCCGGCTTGAGGCGTTCCAACTCTGCCTGAACGGATTCGGCATCCGGTACCTCGGTCAGTCGAAAGCGACCGGCCGACAGATCCAGCCAGGCGACACCAATGGCGTTATTCCCGGCGAAGACCGCGGCGACCAGGTTGTCGCGATGGGCCGATAACAGCGCCTCATCCGTCAGGGTCCCGGGCGTAACGACTCGTGTCACCTTGCGCTCGACAGGGCCCTTGCTGGTCGCTGGATCGCCGATCTGCTCGCAAATGGCCACGGACTCGCCCTTGCGGACCAGCTTGGCCAGGTAGCCTTCGGCGGCGTGGTACGGCACGCCGGCCATGGGAATCGCGTTGCCACCGGATTTGCCGCGGGAAGTCAGCGTGATATCGAGCAACGCGGCCGCGCGCCGTGCGTCGTCATAAAAGAGCTCGTAGAAGTCGCCCATACGATAAAACACGAGCATCTCCGGATACTCGGACTTGATGCGCAGGTACTGGCGCATCATCGGCGTATGTACGATTGAGACTTCGGCTGTCATTTCTTCTTGTAGGGACGCGCATCGCGCGCCATCATTGTTCTACCGTGAAAATACTGCATGTGGAAACCGGGCGCCATTTTTTGGGCGGCCCGCAGCAGGTTGTCTACCTGATCAACGCGTTACGAGAGCGCGGCCACGATAACACGCTGGTTTGCCCGCCCGATTCCGGCATTGACCGGGTCGCGCGGCAAGCGGGAATTCGCGTGCAAAACCTGTTTTGTGCCGGCGATCTGGATTTGCCGTTCGCGTACCGGCTGTCGCAGTTTCTGAAAGAACACGGCCCCGATATCGTGCATTGCCACAGTCGTCGCGGCGCGGACGTGCTGGGGGGATTCGCGGCGAGCATGGCTGACGTGCCGGCCGTGGTTTCCCGCCGGGTCGACAATACCGAAATGCGCGTCATGGCGACTATCCGTTACCGCCCGTTCAGGAAGGTCATCGCAATCTCGGAGGCAATAGCGGCAGAATTGCGTGAGCGCGGCGTCGAAGAGGACAGGCTGGTCATCATTCGCAGCGCCGTTGACGCCGACGCGTTTGCGGCGCCGGTCGACTGCGGCAGGTTCCGGGAAGAGTTCGGTGTGGCAGTCGGCGATTTCGCTATCGCCGCCGCCGGCCAGCTGATCCCGCGCAAAGGCCATCAATTCCTGTTGCAAGCGGTCGCAGAGCTTAAGGATCGCTACCCGGCATTAAAGCTCGTGGTTTTTGGTGATGGCTTCCTGCACAACCAGCTGCGAGCCCAGGCAGCAGCGCTCGGGCTTGGCGATGTGGTGCAGTTTGCCGGTTTCCGCGAAGACCTGGATTCGTTCATTGCCTGTTTCGATCTGTTCGCGCACCCGGCCCTGACCGAGGGCCTCGGCGTTGCGGCGCTGAAAGCCGCCGCCGCCGGACTGCCGGTCGTCGGCTTCGCTGCCGGTGGCCTCGGTGAGGCGGTAGAGCACGACAAGACCGGCTTGCTGGTTGCCCCCGAAGATGTCACGGCACTCGGCGCTGCCCTGCAGCGGCTGATGGATAATCGTGAGCTGGCGCGCCAATTTGGCAGTGCCGGCCGGCAGCGGATGCAAACGGAGTTCTCGATCGCTACCATGGCAGACCGGCACATCGAACTCTACGAGTCGATACTGAATGGCTGATCACGAAGCGATCCTTAAACTGGCCGCAGCACTCGTCGCAGAACTTGCCGCGACCGGCAAGACTGTGACGACGGCAGAATCGTGCACCGGTGGCTGGGTATCAAAAGCCATCACCGATGTGCCGGGCAGTTCGGCTGTTTTCGCTTACGGCATTGTGAGCTATTCCAATGGCGCTAAAGAGTCGCTGCTGGGCGTGCAGCCACAGACGTTGCAGGACCACGGTGCGGTGAGTGAGGCCGTGGTTATCGAGATGGCAACCGGGGCGCTGGGTCTGAGCGGGGCTGACATTGCCGTCGCGGTCAGCGGTGTTGCGGGGCCCGGCGGTGGCAGTCCGGATAAGCCGGTCGGCACGGTCTGGTTCGCGTGGGCGAGACGAGCCGGTGCGACGGTACATTCAGAGGTGTGCCGCGAACAATTTGATGGAGATCGCGATCTGGTTCGCGAACTTACCGTAGTACATGCATTACAAGGCGTCCGGGAGCGCATCGATTAATGGAAACGAAACGACTTTTTTTTGCGCTCTGGCCAAATGAGCGCCAGCGGGACCAGCTTCGCGAAGTGATCAATGCGGTGGCCAAGACCGTTGAAGGCCATGCCGTCGATCGACGCAACTGGCATATTACGCTGGCCTGGATCGGCGACTATCCGGAGGAGCGAATACCGCAACTGCTAAAGCGCGTCGATGCAATCGACTTTGAGCCCTTCCGCCTGAGTTTTGACCGGCTGGAATTCTGGGCACGACCGAGAGTCGCCAGCCTCACCGCGGCCACGGTACCTGAGGAGCTGCACCGCCTCGTGACAGCGCTCGAGAACGTGCTACAGGACGAGGGCGTCGTCAAAGAGACGCGGACTTATCGCCCGCACATCACGGTTGCCAGGAATGCACGCACCTTCACGACCGAGCGTTTGGCGCAACGCACCAGCATTGAGTGGTCCAGCTTCGAACTGGTCGAGTCTGTGCCCGGCCGCGACGGCGCCTTCTACCGGCCCTTGAAACAATAGCTTCCGGCCGGTTTTTCGTGAATCTTTGCATATTCCCCAAAATTTAGGGCCTCCAGAGGCTGCCATTGGCGCGGCTTTCATGGAATAATACTGTGTATATCAACAGTAATTCGTAAAGTAACCTAACGGCGGCAAAATAATGGATGAGCAACGTAAGAAAGCACTCGCGCAAGCGCTTGGACAGATAGAAAAGCAGTTCGGCAAGGGCGCCGTCATGCGGATGGGCGACGGTGGTGTTATCCGGGACATCGAGGTCGTATCCACCGGCTCAATCGGGCTGGATGTGGCATTGGGTGTCGGTGGCCTGCCCAGAGGCCGCGTCATCGAGATTTACGGTCCGGAATCATCGGGCAAGACAACGCTGACACTGCAGGTCATTGCCGAGGCACAAAAGCTGGGCGGCACCGCGGCATTTGTCGATGCCGAGCACGCACTGGACCCCGCCTACGCTGAAAAACTCGGCGTCAATGTGGACGAGCTGCTGGTTTCACAGCCCGATACCGGCGAACAGGCGCTGGAAATCACTGACATGCTGGTACGCTCCAGCGCGGTCGACATCGTCGTCATCGACTCGGTCGCTGCGCTGACACCGAAGGCAGAGATTGAAGGCGAGATGGGTGATTCACACATGGGCCTGCAGGCGCGACTCATGTCCCAGGCACTGCGCAAGCTCACCGCCAATATCCAGCGTTCGAATACGATGGTGGTCTTCATCAACCAGATTCGCATGAAGATCGGCGTCATGTTCGGCAGTCCGGAGACGACGACCGGTGGCAATGCACTGAAGTTCTACTCGTCCGTCAGGCTCGACATCCGCCGTATTGGCGCGATCAAGAAAGGCGACGAAGTCATTGGCAACCAGACGCGCGTTAAAGTCGTCAAGAACAAGGTATCGCCGCCCTTTAAGCAGGCCGAGTTCGAGATTTTGTACGGCCAGGGTATTTCACGTTACGGTGAGATCATCGATATCGGCGTGCAGCAGGGCATCGTCGATAAAGCCGGTTCCTGGTATAGCTATGGGGATGACCGCATCGGCCAGGGCAAGGAGAATGTCCGCGAGTTCCTGAAGGGCAACCCGGAGATGGCAGCAGAAATCGAAGAGAAAATTCGCGCCACATTGTTGCCTAAAACGGTGAAGGCGCCCACCAAAGCAGCGGATGATGAGGCCGTCGCGAAGGAAGCCTGAGCTGCAACCTGTTCACGAAGAAATCAGCGATCTTCTTGGCGACGTGGAAGAAGATCGCTTTTCGTGCCCCAAAGCCGATCCGCAAGAAAGCGATGGATTTTCTGGCCCGCAGGGAATACGGGCAGGCGGAACTCATTCGCAAGCTCGCGGACAAGGGCTACAACCGTTCCGTGGCTGAGCAGGCGATCAGCCGTCTGACCAATGAGGGCCTGCAGAGTGACCAGCGGTTCGCCGAGAGCTTCGTGCAGTCGCGGGTCAACCAGGGCAAAGGACCGGTACGCATTCGGCTTGATCTCGGCCACCGTGCCATCAGCGATGCTCTGATCGAGGCTGCCTTAAGTGAATCGGCGGCAGACTGGGGTGCGCTCGCCCGCGAAGTCCGGGTCAAGAAATTCGGTCGCGGCTACCCGGCCGACTTCAAGGCCAAGGCGCAGCAGATGCGATTCCTGCAATACCGCGGTTTTGAGCAGGATCATATTCAACAGGCGCTGGCATTCGAGGGTGATTGCCCCGCAGACGATTAAGTCTTAATAAGGGCGCACAAACCCCGTAAACTAGCGCCTTTAAACCGACAGCCTGATCCCGATATCCCCTAGATGAAAACCATGACGAGCAACGAGCTCCGCCAGGCATTCCTGGATTTCTTCCGCGACCGCGGCCATGAAGTGGTGGCGAGCTCGCCGCTGGTGCCCGGCAATGACCCGACACTGCTATTTACTAATGCCGGCATGGTGCAGTTCAAGGACGTGTTTCTTGGCGAGGAAAAACGGCCGTACACGACCGCGGCTTCTTCGCAGCGCTGCGTGCGCGCGGGCGGCAAGCACAACGATCTGGAAAATGTCGGCTACACGGCCCGGCACCACACGTTCTTTGAGATGCTCGGCAACTTCAGTTTTGGCGATTACTTCAAGCGCGAGGCCATTCAGTATGCGTGGGAGTTTCTGACGGAAACGCTTGGGCTGCCCGAGGAGCGATTGTGGGTCACCGTTTTCGAGGATGACGACGAAGCGGCTGACATCTGGCTGAAGGAAATGAAAGTCGATCCTGAGCGCTTCTCGCGGCTTGGTGCAAAAGACAACTTCTGGGCCATGGGCGACACCGGACCGTGTGGTCCGTGCAGCGAAATATTTTTCGATCACGGTGCCGACGTGCCGGGCGGCCCCCCGGGTTCGCCGGACGAGGACGGCGATCGCTACGTCGAAATCTGGAACCTCGTCTTCATGCAGTTCGATCGCGCGGCTGACGGTGACATGAAGTCATTGCCGAAACCGTCAGTGGATACGGGCATGGGTCTCGAGCGCATTGCGGCGGTCATGCAGCAAGTCCACAGCAATTACCAGATCGATCTTTTCGAGCACATTATCGAGGCAGCGGCACGCGTGCTCGACGTCAAGAACGATGGCTCGAGTTCGCTACACGTGATCGCTGATCACATTCGCGCCTGCTCGTTTCTTATTGTCGATGGTGTGCTGCCGGGTAATGAAGGTCGGGGCTATGTATTGCGCCGCATCATTCGACGCGCGGTGCGGCACGGCAAGAAGCTGGGCACCGACGGCCTGTTTTTTCACAAGCTGGTTGCGCCACTTGGCCAAAGAGATGGGCGGGGCTTACCCGGAACTCGTCAAAGCGCAGGCGCATGTCGAGAAAGTGCTGGAGAAAGAAGAACGCCGCTTCGCCGAAACGCTCGACCAGGGCATGGACATTCTCGAGCTGGCCATAGCCGACCTTGACGGCAAGCAGATTCCGGGCGACGTCGTCTTCAAGCTCTACGATACCTATGGATTCCCGGTTGACCTGACGGCCGATATTGCGCGCGAGCGTGGACTCACCGTCGATGAGGCCGGTTTCGACGTGGCGATGGAGCAGCAGCGCGACCGGGCGAGAGCTGCCAGCAAGTTTGGTGTCGCCGGGAGCGATGCGCTCAAGACCGACACTGAGACCGAGTTTCTCGGCTATGCAGGTACTGAGGCTGCCAGCGTCGTCGTGTCACTGTTCAAAGACGGCAAGCCCGTCGATACGCTGTGCGCAGGTGACGACGGTGCGGTGGTCTTGTCGTCAACGCCGTTTTACGCCGAAAGTGGTGGGCAGATTGGTGACACCGGTATCCTGGTTGAGGACGGCAAGCTGTTTCGCGTCGATGACACGCAAAAGAGCGGCAAGGCCAACGTGCATTACGGGTCAGTGGAGCAGGGCGAACTCAGCGCGGGTGACCGGCTCGAGGCGGTGGTCGACGCCGAGCGTCGCCAGGCCATCCGACTCAATCACTCGGCCACGCATCTGATGCACGCCGCGCTGCGTAACGTGCTTGGTGATCACGTGGCGCAAAAGGGTTCGTTGGTGGCGCCGGACCGCTTGCGGTTTGACTTCTCACACTATGAGGCCGTCACACCTGTGCAACTGCAGCAGATCGAAGACCTGGTGAATGGTGAGATCCGCAGTAACATCCCCGCAGACACAAATCTCATGAGCTACGACGATGCGATCGCGTCCGGCGCAATTGCGCTGTTCGGCGAGAAATACGGCGACAAAGTGCGCGTATTGAAGCTCGGCGATTTCTCGGTGGAGCTCTGTGGTGGTACGCACGTCGATCGGACTGGCGATATCGGCGTGTTCAAGATTACGCACGAAGGTGGCGTTGCGTCCGGCGTGCGCCGCATCGAAGCGATGACCGGTGCGGGCGCCTTGCAGTGGATTGACGACAACCAGCGAAAACTGGCCGGCCTCGCGGAGCTGCTGCGCAGCCCGCCCGAGGAGGCGGCTGCCAAGATCGAGCAGCTATTGAAGCGCTCCAAGGACCTGGAAAAAGAGCTGGTTGCGGCCAGGCAGGCCCTGGTGACAGGCCAGACCACGGACCATGCGGACAGCGTTCAGGAAATCGCGGGCATCAAGGTCCTGTCCGTGCGCATGGATGGCGCCGACGCGAAAACCCTGCGGGACGCCGTCGATCGCTTCAAAGACAAGCTCAAAAGCGCTGTCGTGGTGCTGGGTTCCGTCGATGACGGCAAGGTGCGCCTCGCCGCCGGCGTGACCAAAAACAATACCGATCGCATCCGTGCCGGTGACCTGATCAAGCCGGTCGCAGAGCAGGTCGGCGGTAAGGGCGGTGGGCGGCCGGATTTTGCCCAGGCGGGTGGAACCGATGCGTCCAGGCTCGATCAAGCGCTGGCATCGGTGCCGGACTGGGTGTCGCGGGCACTGTCCTGAACACTGATTTGGGCAACGGGACAGAGAATCAGCTATTATTACAACAGTTTAGGAAGTTCGACGCGCAATAAGAACGGGGCTCGGAGCCTCGCAAGGCAGGAGTAGGAAGCTATGCTGATTCTGACGCGACGCGCTGGTGAGACGGTCATGATTGGGAGCGATATCACAATCACCGTTTTGGGGGTCAAGGGAAATCAGGTCCGAATAGGGATCAATGCACCCAAAGACGTCGCAGTGCACCGGGAAGAGATTTACGAGCGAATTCAGAGCGAACAGGCCGCGGAAGGGGCAGCGAGCTCTGACCAGCCGGATACGGCTGAATAAGATTGAAAACCGCTTTACCTCTAACAGTACGGCCAGTAACATGTCCGCCCTTTCGGGGAAGCGTCACAGGCTGTCCCGATTTATGGAGAGATGGCTGAGTGGTCGAAAGCGCTCCCCTGCTAAGGGAGTAAGGGCTAATACCCCTTCGAGGGTTCGAATCCCTCTCTCTCCGCCAGAATTTTGAAACACAAACAATGCGCCCGTAGCTCAGCTGGATAGAGTACTCGGCTACGAACCGAGCGGTCGGGAGTTCGAATCTCTCCGGGCGCGCCAAAAACATAGGGTCCCCATTCGGGTCCCTATTTTTTTTGGCGTGCCCGGATGAAGATTCGAACTGTGCAGCTCGCAAGGGCTGCGTTCGATCCGAGGAGCGCGCAGCGCGCCAACAAGCGGGCCGCGAAGCGGCCGCTAATCTCTCCAGCCGCCAATCTCTCCAGCCGCTAACTACCTGCAAGCATCCGGCAGGTGCTGGGGTTCAATGGTTCCGCCACTGGCGCAGGACCAACTAACGCTTCCTTCATTATCGACAGCAGTCAGCGTGACGGTGTCGCCAGAAATGTCGGCGTGTGCATTAATTCCGTACAAGATAACTATGACGTTGTCCTCAACGGTAACCTGTTCGGTGTAGTCGCCGCGTATCGCGGTACCACCAGGGAGCCCGGCTTCGTTGTTGTTCGCCGGCCACTCGCCGTTTTCCATGATGAACTCGGCGACTGAAGCTTGCGCACCGCTAGACAGGTTTAGTCCCTCGGCGACCTGGCTGCGTATTACGTAGCGTTGGTAAGCCGGGATCGCGATTGCGGCCAGAATGCCGATGATCGCGACCACGATCATCAGTTCAATCAGGGTGAAGCCACGTTGCTTTCTGTTCACTCTGCTGTCCTGTGACACTGAAGTTCGACTGTCATTGCTTCCATTATCCTCGCAGGCTCACGTTCAGGTCAGGTTTTCGGAGCGCTGGCCTATTTTCGGGCCGACGGTCGTAAAAGTCTTGTCACCAGGTCACAAAAAAAGTGTGAAGTGCGTCCGAAAACAGACGGTCAAGATCGCAACCCAAAGCAGCTGCATTAAGTAAAATCCACAATTTACGCGGCGTACGTCGTTCTGTCCTAATTGGGCTCATGCCAAATACCGCGATGAATGAGCAGCGCCTTCGGTTCCTGGATATTGACCAGGCAGTTATCGAGAATTTACGCAAAGCCAGGGAAATCCTTGAACCGGAGTTCGATCGAATGCTCGATGCATTCTATGCGCGCATCTCCGGCGAACCCCAGTTGCAAGACCTTTTCTTAGATCATGAGTCCATGACAAGAGCGCGGGCTGCGCAGAAGAACTACTGGCTCAAATCGCTCCTGGCTGGTGAGTTCACGAGCGATCACTTCGACAGGGCGGAACTCATCGGGCGCGCCCATGCGCGCGTCGGCCTGACACCCAGTTGGTACATCGGTGGCTACAACAAAATGCTGGCTCAGTTTATTCAGCACATCATGGCGCAGGCATCGGAAGAGCGTCACGACGCGAGCCCAATTGTCGAAGCATTGTGCAAGGCCGTATTGCTGGACCTGGATCTTGTGATTCATAGCTACCTGGAGGCCAAGGATCGAGTGATTTTCGATCTGTTACTGCACGCAACACGGGCCATCGACGATCTCGTTGAAACGAATAGCGATATTCGCCTTGCTGCGGACAAGATCGAGGAATCTGCCGGGGTGCTCCTGCAAGGCGCAATTGATGATGAAGGGACGGCGGCACCACTGGAGGAGTTGCTTGCTCAGGTGAAGGTGCTGTCGGCCAACGTACGACAACTGGACACTCGCATCAATAAGCTGAAGAGTGGCGAGCGCCTCTATTTGCAAAGCGGCGGCGAGCACACAGGGACTTTTTCCCAACTTGTGTCTCGAATAATCGAGACATAAAACTGTTGACCGAACGGCCGCTATTCTGAGATTTGCAGAAACAAGACCCTGCGACCAATGCTTGGCGGGTTCGAGTTATCGGAGACGTTGAGCACGATCCGGTAGCGACCAGGTGCAGAATATATTTTGGCAACGGTTGGTCCGTTCTGGTCGATGGTGCCATCTCCATCGAGATCCCATTGCCAATTAATTATCTCCCCGCCCGGTTGGTTGCTCAACGACTTGCTGCCATCAAATGTAACGACGTCTCCGGCGTGCGGGCTTTCCGGCCAGTGGTCAATATCGGTCCACAGAGTCCCGGTCGGCCATTGCATAATAACCTCGTCTGCCAGCGCATCAACGAATTGCCGCAGCGTTTCCAGCTGTCTTTTTGTTGCGCTGCCATCCGCGATCACCCCCAGGTTCCAAACGAGGCCGCCGGTTGCGTGCGCAAGCTCCATGTAATCACGGAAAGTTTTTACCCTGGCATCTGAGCACGTCGAAAAGTCATCCCGGCCTGATACCAAAGCGACGCGGCTCCGGTCGATAGCAAGGCCCGCCCTTTGATCAGGGCAGGTGATTCGAGCTCTGGTTATCGCGTGGACAACAATTCCATTCATTACTAACTGATCGACTAAGCTGGCCAGGGTGAGTTCGCGATCAGTTTCGTCCCGGTCTTCGTCGGTGATCAGGATGACCGTCGTAGGGGAATACTCATTTCCAGTCAAATAGCCGCTTAGAACATCGCGGATCGCAACATAGCCGTCTTCGGTGTTGCCGTCCGTGCGAAGCAGCCTTACAGCGCGAGCGGCATCAATCTCTGAGGAGCGCTGGGCAAGGTCGCGACTACGGGTCGTGAAACCCGCCAAGGTGAAGTACGTTTGATCAGGCAAGGAATTTACGTTGCGATCATTAAGTGCCTGCCCAAGTGCGGGCAATGCATCTGCTAACCAGTTATGGCGTCCCCGCATTGATCCAGACTCATCCACGACCAGGATCAGATGGGGCGAAA
>CAWJHR010000007.1:0-50723 GCA_963842765.1 uncultured Gammaproteobacteria bacterium
CGCTGATCATGGGCGTCGACCGACTGTTGGACATGATGCGCACCGCCGTCAACGTTACCGGTGATGCGGCGATCACGTGCATTGTCGCCAAGAGTGAAGGCAGTCTGGACGAGAAGATTTTCTACGATCCCCACGCCGGAGACGTCGAGGAAGATACATCTGCCGCATCGCGCGTAGGAGCGCGTCTGTAGCGAGCTGTGGGAGCGCGTCTTACGCGCGTCACGCGCTATCGCCCGCAAGGCGGGCTCCTACAGTCAGCTATCGGCCGCGAGGCAGGCTATTGCAACAGGTCTTGTGCGGCCAGTACTTCCTGGTTGATGGTGACATCAGCGCTGGCTCGGAGTGCCTGCACAAACGCGACAAAATCTCCGATGCCTGACTGATCCGCAAGCTGCAACTTGCCGGCATCACGCTCGGCCAGAGGAATCGCCTCGGGCTTGCCGGGAATGACGGCATCGATGCTGTACACAACCACTCCGCCCGCCTCGGTGCGACTGCTACCCATTGTCGGTGCATCCTGGGCGGGCTTGACAGCCGTGAAGATGGCGGCCGCGACCGACGGATCAATGTCACTGGCGCCACGTGTCAAGACGACCGGCGCGGCGGCCGCAACGCCCAGCGCCTCGGCAGCCTCTGCAAAGGTCTGACCTGCCTCAACCGCAGCCAGCATTTCGTCAGCCCTGGCGCTCATCAGGACTTCCGCCTGTTCGGCCTTGAGTGCTGCTACCACCTGGTCACGAACCGCGTCGAGAGGCTGACGCGTCGCCGGGGTGTGTCGGGTAACGACAAATACGGCAGCACTGCGGTTGTCGAGCTCGATGACCTCGGACAGCAGGCCTCCCGCCAGTATCGATTCATCGAATACCGCCTCGATCGCCAACGGGTTGGCACCCAGCGGCTCACCACCCTGGCGCGTAAATCCTTCGATCGCTTTGACCTCAGCACCGACCGCCGTTGCCAGCTGGTTGATGTCGGTGGCGTCGAACAATGCGTCCGACAGTTTGCGCTCGAGTTCGCGGTACAGGCTCTCCGCCTGCTGGTCCTGCAGCTCTGTCGTGAGCTCGGCACGCACCTGCTCGAGCGGTAACGGGCCGCGCTCGAGAATGCTGTCCAGGCGTACGACATGGAACCCGAATTCAGTTTCAATCGGACCGTCGACGTCGCCCTCGTCCATCGAGAAGATCGCACCACCGAGCTCGTTCTCGAGCTGGCTGCGCGTCAACACACCGAGATCGCCACCGTTGCCCGCGGTACCACTGTCATCGGAAGACTCACGCGCAAGCGCCTCGAAAGACTCGCCGGCCCGCACCCGGGTCAGTAATTCCGTGGCCGTCGCGCGCGCCGCGTCCTTGTCGTCACCAAACGCGATCAGGATGTGCCGCGCCTGGCGCTGTTCATCCTGCAGGTAACGGTCCTTGTTGAACTCGTAATAGTCCTGCAACGCCTCTTCAGTCACGCTCACGTCCGCCGCAACATCGTCGCGTGAGATCTCGACGTACTGAATATCTGCCGTTTCCGGCAGCTCATAAAGCGTGGAATTATTGTCGTAGAAGGCCGTGATCATTTCGTCCGTCACGGTAATGGCGTCTGTCACGGACGCCGGATCAATCGTCGCCAGCCGCACAACGCGCTGCTCGGCAGCGAGATTCAGGAACCGCCGGTATTGCGACGGCGACACCAGCGCCGAACCGCGAATAGCGCGTTGCAGCTGGTCCCTGCGCAGTGCGATCCGCTGTGACGCCTCGAAACGTGCGGGCTCGTAGCCCGCCTGCGCCAGCAGATTGCGATAAGTTTCCAGGTGGAACTTGCCGTCTACCTGAAACTCCGGCGCCCGCTGGATCATCGCCGTGACCTGCTGGTCGCTGATCTGGTAGCCGACTTCGTTCAGATAATTGTCGATGACACGTTGCTGCACCAGCTGCTCGATAATATTGGTGCGCAGCTGCTTGCGGAATTGCTCAGGCAACTGTGCGAATTGCGGATTGCTCTGCAACTGCTCTCGGTAGGCGTTTTCGAACTGGTTAATGCTGATGTCCACGCCATCGACTTTGGCGGCATAGCCCTGACCGACAAAACTGTAGTTAAGGCCGACGAAAACGAAGGACAGGCCGATAACCCCGAGGATCGAGATTGCGACCCACCCGGTAAATTTCTCGCGAATATTTTGCAGCATGATTTGGCGTCTTGTTAACGGTTAAAAGTCTCGGGCCCCCAGGGGACCCGAGACTTCAATTTCAGTGGCGGAGCGGACGGGACTCGAACCCGCGACCCCCGGCGTGACAGGCCGGTATTCTAACCAACTGAACTACCGCTCCGAATCTGGTGGGTGCTGACGGGATCGAACCGCCGACCCTCGCCTTGTAAGGGCGATGCTCTACCAGCTGAGCTAAGCACCCAGAAAGCCCGTGGTTGTGGGCTTATCCCCCCCAATCACGAGCTTTTTCAGAGCTTGTTGCCCCGAAGGGCGCGCTAGTTTACGGCATCCTTCAGGCCTTTGCCAGCCTTAAATCCGGGCACATTACTGGCCGGAATCTGGATGGTTTCTCCGGTGCGCGGATTACGTCCGGCACGGGCCGCGCGGGCCTTAACAGAGAAAGTTCCGAAGCCAACAAGCGACACCGAACCGCCATTGGAAAGTGTGCCGGTGATGCTATCGAGTACTGCGTCGACCGCCTTGGTTGCGTCAGCGCGTGACAATCCAGCGCTACCTGCTACCGCGTCTATGAGTTCCCCTTTATTCATGCTTTCACCTTTGCTGATTGATTAAAAAAATGGTCATCAATCCAGCGAGCTTCCGTGTTGGCTCAATCCGCTGAATACGCCGCTCGCGTCTCCGTGCAACCACGAACGGCTTCGTTAGCTTATACCAACTGGCATAAATACGGTCAAATATCCTTTAACCACGCGGGTTTCAGCGCCTCAATGGGGGCGCACGGCACCCTTGGATTTTGCGTCGTCTGCCGGCGATTTTGCGTCTGCTTTACCGTCCTTTGACTTGGACTCGGGCAGCGGCATATGCACCAGGGCATGCTCCATGACTTCATCGATCCATTTCACTGGAACAATCGTCAGCTTGTCCTTGATGTTCTTCGGTATTTCGGCAAGGTCCTTCTCGTTTTCTTCGGGGATCAATACCTTGCCAATGCCACCTCGATGGGCGGCCAGCAGCTTCTCTTTGAGGCCGCCGATGGGCAGAACTTCGCCGCGCAGAGTGATCTCGCCGGTCATGGCCACATCGCTTTTGACGGGAATATTAGTCAATGCTGATACCAGCGCGGTACACATGCCAACTCCCGCACTCGGACCGTCCTTCGGCGTAGCACCTTCAGGGACGTGCACATGCACATCAAGCTTCTGATGAAAGTCCTCATCGATGCCCAATACGGCGGCACGGCTGCGCACCACGGTCATCGCTGCCTGGATGGATTCGGTCATGACATCGCCCAGCTGACCCGTATGCGTGAGCTTGCCTTTGCCCGGCACGACGGCCGTTTCGATCGTCAGAAGCTCGCCACCGACTTCGGTCCAGGCCAGACCGGTCACCTGGCCGACCTGATCGTTGTCCTCGGCCTTGCCATAACGGAAGCGGCGCACGCCAAGGTACTTCTCCATGCTCTTGGGCGTGACCGTGACGCGGGTCTCGCGTGGTTTCAGCAACAGTGACTTCACGACCTTGCGACAGATCTTGGAAATTTCACGTTCCAGGTTACGCACACCGGATTCCCGCGTGTAATGCTGAATGATGTCGCGCACCGCAGGCTCGGTGATCTTGAGTTCTTTGTCCTTGAGTCCGTTTTCCTTCAGCTGCTTCGGCACGAGGTAGCGCATCGCGATTTTGGTCTTTTCATCCTCGGTGTAGCCCGGGATGCGAATGACCTCCATGCGATCGAGTAGCGGCGCCGGAATATTCAGGCTGTTGGCCGTACACACGAACATGACGTCGGACAGATCGAAGTCGACCTCGAGGTAATGATCGGCAAACGTCGAGTTTTGCTCAGGGTCCAGTACTTCCAGCAGTGCTGAAGACGGGTCACCGCGAAAGTCCATTGCCATCTTGTCGATTTCGTCGAGCAGGAACAGCGGATTGCGTACGCCCGTTTTGGACAGGTTCTGGATGATCTTGCCCGGCATCGAACCGATGTAGGTGCGTCGATGCCCACGAATCTCGGCTTCGTCACGCACACCGCCGAGCGACATGCGCACGAAATTACGGTTGGTGGCACGCGCGATGCTCTGCCCCAGCGAGGTCTTGCCAACGCCCGGTGGGCCGACCAGGCACAGGATCGGACCTTTCAGCTTTTTGACGCGCTGCTGCACGGCCAGGTATTCGAGGATGCGCTCTTTGACTTTCTCAAGACCGTAATGATCGGCCTCGAGCACCGCCTCGGCCTTCGTCAGTTCCTTGAAAACCTTGCTGCGTTTTTTCCACGGCGCTTTCAGCAGCCAGTCGACGTAGTTGCGAACCACGGTCGCCTCGGCTGACATCGGCGACATGAGCTTTAACTTGTTGAGTTCCGAGGTGGCCTTTTCCTTGGCTTCTTTCGGCATGCCGGCTTTCTCGATCTTGTTCTCAAGATCCGCCAGTTCGTTCGGCGCGTCTTCCATCTCGCCGAGCTCTTTCTGGATCGCCTTCATCTGCTCGTTCAGGTAGTACTCGCGCTGGCTTTTTTCCATCTGCTGCTTCACGCGGCCGCGGATGCGCTTTTCGATCTGCAGCACATCGATTTCGCCCTCGATAATGCCGAGTATTTGCTCGAGACGACTTTTGACATCCTGAATCTCGAGAACGCGCTGCTTCTCCGAGAGCTTCAGCGCCATGTGCGCGGCGACGGTGTCAGCGAGGCGTCCGGGCTCGTCAATGCCGGACAGCGACGTCAGAACCTCGGGCGGCACTTTCTTGTTGAGTTTCACGTACTGCTCGAACTGCGAGATGATCGAGCGCACGAGCACATCGATCTCACGTTCGTCATGGCGATCATCTTCCGCCAGCAGCGAGATCTCCGCCGAGAAATAGTCCGTCACGTTGATACGGTCGATCAGCGCACGCTCGCCGCCCTCGACCAGCACCTTAACGGTGCCGTCCGGCAGCTTGAGGAGCTGCAGGATCGTCGCCAGCGTGCCAACCTCGTACAGGTCGCCCGGTTGCGGGTCGTCCTGGTCTGCGGCCTGCTGAGCGACCAGCAGGATGCGCTTGCCGGCGTCCATGGCCTTGTTGAGTGCCACGATCGACTTGTCACGACCGACAAACAGCGGAATCACCATGTGTGGATAAACGACCACATCGCGCAGCGGCAGCACCGGTACGCCGGACAGGTCGTCGATTACAGGCTCGTCAATCTCGGAAATCAGATCTTTCTCAGACACCAGGCAGGACCTCTAAATAGTTAGCTGTGGGTGAGATGCGACCATTCAGCGGCATTTCAAGCTGAATGAGTTCAAGAAGTCTATCGGCAGAGTAGGCAGGCCTCGCCTGACTCAGGCGCCGTCGGAGCCCGTAGGCCTTGGCGGCTGTTCGATGTTGGCTGTTGGCGTCTCGTCCGACTCGTAGATAACGTACGGTTTCGTCTCGCCGATAACCACGGCCTCATCAACCACGACCTTCTTCGCGCTGGTTGCCGAGGGCAGGTCATACATCGTATCGAGCAGAACGTTTTCCAAAATCGTGCGCAGGCCGCGCGCGCCGGTCTTGCGCTCCATGGCTTTCTTTGCCACCGCCTGCAGCGCGTCAGCGCGGAATTCAAGGTCCACGCCCTCCATCTCGAAGAGCTTGCGGTACTGCTTGGTCAGCGCGTTCTTCGGCTCCAGGAGGATTTGCACGAGTGCACTTTCATCCAGCTCTTCCAGCGTCGCGACGACGGGCAGGCGGCCGACAAATTCAGGAATCAGGCCGAAGCGGATCAGATCCTCCGGCTCCACTTCGTGCAGCAGCTCGCCAATGCTCTGTTCGTCTTCGTCAGTCCTGACGTCCGCGACAAAACCGATACCGCTCTTGCTCGAACGGTCCTGAATGATTTTTTCCAGATCCGGCAAAAGCGCCACCGCAGATAAACAGGATATTGCCGGTATCCACTTGCAGGAACTCCTGCTGCGGGTGCTTGCGACCGCCCTGCGGCGGCACCGAGGCAATGGTGCCTTCGATCAGCTTCAACAGCGCCTGCTGGACGCCCTCGCCGGAGACATCCCGCGTAATTGACGGGTTGTCGGATTTCCTGGAGATCTTGTCGATCTCATCGATGTAGACAATGCCGGTTTGTGCCTTGTCGACATCGTAATCGCACTTTTGCAGCAGCTTCTGAATGATGTTCTCAACGTCTTCACCGACGTAGCCTGCCTCGGTGAGCGTCGTCGCATCCGCAATCGTGAACGGCACGTTCAGGAAACGCGCCAGCGTTTCAGCCAGCAGTGTCTTGCCGCAGCCGGTCGGTCCGATCAGCAGGATGTTGCTCTTGGCGAGTTCGATATCGTCCTTGCTGCGCTCATCGAGACGATCGTTCAGGCGCTTGTAGTGATTGTAGACGGCTACCGCCAGGACTTTCTTCGCGCGCGTCTGGCCGATGACATACTCGTCGAGCACGTCGTTGATTTCCACGGGCTTGGGCAGCTTGTCGTGACCCGCCTCGCCAACGTCTTCAAGCTCTTCACGGATGATGTCGTTACACAGCTCGACACATTCGTCGCAAATGAAGACAGAAGGCCCCGCAATGAGCTTGCGAACCTCGTGCTGAGATTTGCCGCAAAAAGAACAGTAAAGGAGTTTGCCGTCCTCGTTCTTGTTGCGCGAGTCATCGCTCATACGGTGCTGGCCTCTGTGACAATGAAATCAGTCTGTTACGCGCGGCTTCAGACTTGGGAATGTATATAACATGCGCACTTTCCGGGTGCAAAGTGACAGGTCTCGAATGAGACATCTGATCTTATAACCATTTGATATCTATAGGATCAGGCTTCGCCTTTAGAGCCCATTTGCTTGCGTTCGGCGAGCACCGTATCGATGAGCCCGTATTCGACCGCCGCCTCGGCACTCATGAAATTGTCACGTTCGAGGTCCTGCTCGATGCGCTCGATGGTCTGGCCGGTGTGCTTTGCCATAATCTGGTTCAGCCGCCGCTTCAGCTCGAGAACCTCCTGCGCATGGATGTGGATATCCGTTACCTGGCCCTGATAGCCGGCGCTCGGCTGGTGCACCATCACGCGTGAGTGCGGCAGCGCGAACCGTTTGCCATTGGCACCGCCGGCGAGCAGCAGCGCGCCCATGCTGGCTGCCTGGCCTACGCAAATGGTGGATACGTCGCAGTTAATAAATTGCATCGTGTCGTAAATCGACAGGCCCGAGGACACGACGCCGCCCGGCGAATTGATATACAGATGGATGTCCTTGTTCGCGTTCTCGGACTCGAGATACAGAAGCTGCGCCACGATCAGGTTGGCCATCTGGTCCTCGACCGGCCCGACTATAAAAATCAGTCGGTCTTTTAGCAGCCGCGAATATATGTCATAGGCTCGCTCACCGCGCGCCGTCTGTTCGACGACCATTGGCACCAGATTCAAAGCAGTTGCACTCATAGTATTGTTCCGTTAGTTGCTGCAGCTCGAAGCGTAAATTGTCTCACGAAGCCGGGGCGTTCATGTACTCCTTGAACGCGATTTTCTTGGTCTTGGCCTTGCCGTTTTTTATCAGCCAGTCGATCGCCAGTTGTTCGACCACCATCGGCTCGACTTGTTTCAGGACTTCCGGATTGCCCATGTACATGTCGACCATCTGCGACGAATCTTCGTAACCGGCGCACATTTCCTCGACGTGCTCGCGAACGTGACTGTCGTCAGCTTTTAGTCCCTGCTCGACGATGACCTGGCGCAGCAGCAGACCCAGTCGCACGCGCTTCTCGGCGGCCGCGGAAAATGTCTCGATCGGCGGTGCTTTGTCGTGATCCTCGATGCCCATGCGCCGCATGGCGTCATGCTGCAGGGAGTGGGCCTCTTTATGCTTCAGCGTCTGTGGAATGTCGAGCGGGTTGGCCGCCAGCAGCCCTTCCATCACCTGCTCACGAATATCCGCTTTTACTTTTTGCTGCGATTCGCGAACCATGTTTTCCCGGACATCCTGCATGAACCGTTCCAGCCCGCCCTCCGTGACGTTGAACATCTCGGCAAACTCATCGTTGAGTTCAGGCAGCACCTGCTCCTCGACGCGGTGCGTCTTGATCGTGAAGTCGGCTTTCTTACCCGCGAGATCCTCGGCGTGGTAATCCTTGGGAAACTTGACCTTGAACGTCTTTTCGTCGCCGGCCTCGATGCCTTTCAGACCTTTTTCAAAATCCGGCAACATCTGCCCCTCGCCCAGCACCACCGGAATCTCGGTGCCCTGGCCGCCCGGGAACGCCTCGCCGTCGACCTCGCCAGAGAAATCCACAACGACGCGGTCGCCGTCCTTGCTCTTGCGACTCACGGTCTCCCAGGTCGCCTTCTGCTTGCGAAGATTGGTCAGCATGTCGTCGATATCGGCATCGCCGATCTGCACGTCCGGCGTTTCCACCTTGATCTTGTCCAGGCCCGTGAGCTTCACCTCCGGCATCACCTCGAAGGTCGCCGTGAAAGCAAAGGTCTTGCCATCCTTATCCTCGGTCTCGATCTTGGGACCGCCCGCAGGATTCAGTTTTTGCTGAATCACGGCATCGGAGTAGCTTTTTTGCAGAACCTCGCCCAGCACCTCCTGGCGGACCTGCTGGCCGTAGCGCTGACGAACCACCTTCGCGGGCACCTTGCCCGGCCGGAAGCCCTTGATTTTGGCGGTGCGCGCGACGGACTTCAGGCGCGAGTCTACTTGTTGCTCGATGGCGTCTATGGGCAGCTCGACGCGCATACGACGCTCGAGTGCACCGGTCGACTCGACAGTGACATTCATTGTAATAAATCTCTTAAAATTAGTTAGTTAAGATCGATCAGGACGTGGTGCGAAAGGAGAGACTCGAACTCTCACGGGTTACCCCACTGGCACCTAAAGCCAGCGCGTCTACCAATTCCGCCACTTTCGCCTGCCCGGTGCGACATCGACATCCGCACTACCTGTCCAGCCGGCCATTATAGACGTACTGCATTTGGCAATGCACGCACTCTTGGTGGCCGATTTCAACGCCTGGCTAGGCCAGGAAACGAAACCGGTCGGCCAGGCGCGCATCGATGCTGTGGACCCTGCCCGCATGCACGGCGGCCAGGACGATGAAAATCACGAACCAGATGGCATCGTGATTCTGCGCATCGAGAAATCCCTGCCCCTTCGCAAACCAGAAGCAGGCAACCATGAAGGCACCCGCGAGTGACGCCCAGCGCGTCGCCAGGCCGACAATCAGCGCAACACCGATCGCAAGCTCGCCCCAGGACACCAGGACGGCAAACAGGCCCTTGTTGGGCAGAACGACCGCTTCCAGGAACGGGCGAAAAAAGCCGAAGGAATTCTCGAGCCGTCCGCTGACAAAGCCCTCCAGGCCGTCGGCGAAATTGCCGCGACTGACCTTGCCAAATCCGTAGTACAGGAAAAACACGCCGGTGTAGACACGCAGCAGTGTTATTGGCCAAAGGTGAGCGATCTTGTGGGGACGAAATTCATCCAGGCTTGACATTATTCTTCTCCGCTCGCTGCCGTGGCGCTAACTGATTGGCGAATAATAATACATCGATTATTGGCTATTGCACGGCAGATGCTTATATTTGGCTTATGCCTGACAAAGACGATGACAATTCCGCACACCACGGTATGAACGTGTCCGGTCTGCGGCGCTCGGCGACCGGCTTTGCGCTCGACCGCGAAGACCTGCACGACGATCCCGTCCTGCAGTTCGAAGACTGGTTTCGCTACGCCTGCGAAACCGTGCCAATGGATCCGAATGCCGTATCCATCGCCACGGTGGATGAACACCAGCGGCCGACGACCCGCACCGTACTGCTCAAGTACTTCGACGAGCGTGGTTTCGTTTTCTTCACGAACTTCGACAGCACGAAGGCACGACACATCGAAGCAAACCCGAACGTGGCGCTGCTGTTCTTCTGGTCGGAGGCGGCGCGGCAGGTGCGCATACAAGGCATCGCCGAGAAAATTTCGACCGCCGAAACGCTGAAGTACTTTGTCTCGCGCCCGCGCGGCAGCCAGATCGGCGCATGGGTTTCAGCACAGAGCAGCGTGATTTCCTCGCGCTCGCTGCTCGAAACCGAATTTCAAAAGCTGAAGAATAAATTCAAAAACAAGGAAGTGCCGTTACCCTCGTTCTGGGGCGGCTATCGCGTTGTGCCCACCGTGATCGAATTCTGGCAGGGTCGGCGCAATCGTCTGCACGACCGTTTTCAATATACGCGAGAGGACGACGGCAACTGGACGATAGCGCGCCTGGCACCGTAGCTGCCGGCAGTCGCAAAGCCGTGAGCGGCGTTCAGACCACACATTTCGAGCCTCGAAAAAACACTGACAAATATCAGCTTTTGCTACGCAAATACCGAGATTCTCTCGGGAAACCCGCTATCGACTCGGACATGACGTTGTGTTTATATTGCGTAGAAGCAACAAGACCCGGAAACCATGCCCTGCCAAAATCACGACTGCCCGTTTCACGAATTGCACATCGCCAATGGCGTATCGTCGCATACGGAAATGCAGTGCCTGATCACCGACGCGGTCAAACAGGTGTCGTTTCCAGCTCAGGCCGTGTTATTCAACAAGGGCGAGTCGAGTGGCAACCTGTATGCGCTCGAAAGCGGTGCCGCCAAGATCTGCTGCACGACGTCCGACGGCCGCGAGCAGATCGTCGGTATCAGCCAGTCCGGGCAGCCTGCTGGTGGGGCTGCAGTCCATTAACGACGATTGCTATGAGTATTCCGCCGTCGCCGCGACACCGCTCACGGCTTGCAAGATCTCGCACCGCGCGCTGTTGAAGAAAGCGGCGAATGACAGTCATATTTCAATGCGGCTGATCGCTGCGCTGAATGCCCAGCTGGCACACAGCCGCGCCCTGATGCGGGTCATGGGGCAAAAGAATGCGGCCGGCAAGATCGCATCGTTCATCCTGCTAATGGTGCCGCGCTCGAAACGCCGGTCCGCCCGCGTTGCCCTGCCCTTGTCGCGCATGGAAATCTCGAACCTGATTGGCCTCAGTGAGGAAACTGTTTGCCGGCAAATGGCGCGCATGAAACGTAACGACATCATTCATGCGCCACGCGGCAGAATCGAGGTGCTGGACTGGAAGCAACTGCGTGCCGTGGCCGACGGCGGTGCGCTTCACTAGAGAGTGGTGGGCCCCCGGGGACTCGAACCCCGGACCAAGAGATTAAGAGTCTCCTGCTCTACCAACTGAGCTAGAGGCCCACCGATTTTTGAATGGGGTGGACGATGGGACTCGAACCCACGACGACCGGGATCACAACCCGGGGCTCTACCAACTGAGCTACGCCCACCATTGAGCTTGTTTTTCCAACTACATCATACAAAATTTGGCGCGCCCGGCAGGACTCGAACCTGCAACATTCGGCTTAGCTTACCAACTACCGTTTTCACGGCCCCAATCCTGTCGGGTTTGTGGTCTGGACTATCTCTTCACCATCTCAGGTGCCGCACGTATAGTCTCTACGGAACCCCGCGATAGTCAGCGGCGAACTTTACGTTCTTTCTCTGACCATTCTTGGGCGTCTCTACCCTCAGCGATGCTATCGAGCCAAATTCCTCAAAGCAAGACCGTTGCTCGAACAAATCAATCTGAGCCTTCAAGACACCCAGGTCACCTTTGTCTTTGGTGTGATGCGACGCCATCGTCACACCCTACATCACCACATACGTCGGATGTCCACAGGTTTCCACGGGATTGCCATCAGCACGACCTGTTAAGGTTTCCCCGTTATGGTGCGGTCCACTGAACCGGTTTTGTTTCCCGGTGCAGGCTCCTCACTTAAAGGCCGATGCTCTATCCGGTTGAGCTACGGGCGCCATTTCCAAATTTTCTAGAATACTGGCTGGTCGGGGCAGAGGGATTCGAACCCCCGACCCTCTGCTCCCAAAGCAGATGCGCTACCAGGCTGCGCCATGCCCCGATGCCAGAAATTCCGCCACACGTCACCAGGCCTAGGCCGGATATCGCGCGGGTGGCGATGATACGGGCGCTGACATGGGCAATCAAGCGTTTAGGCCGGGCAAATGCGGGCGTGGCCGCTCTGCAACGGCTCTGGTATCGTGCGGCTTCCAGCACGACGGACCACCCGGAGAGACCATGAGGAACATCCTGTTTACATTACTATTCTTGTTTTTGTCGCCGCTCGCGCTGGCGGCGGACAAGGTGCCGGCGCACCCGCACATCGAGATGCAGACGTCTTTGGGCACCATTAAGCTGGAACTCGACGGCAAGCAGGCGCCGCTGACCGTCGCGCACATTTTGAAACTTGTCGACAGTGGTTTTTATGACGGCACGGTTTTTCACCGCTTGATCCCGGGATTCATGGCCCAGGGCGGCGGCTTCACGCCGGGCCTGAAGCTCAAGGAAACGAAGGTGACCATTCCCAACGAGTCCGGTAACGGCTTGTCGAACCTGCGCGGCACGATTGCGATGGCACGCACCGGCGACCCGCATTCCGCCAACGCGCAGTTCTTCATCAATGTTGCCGACAATGACCGACTCGACCCTGCCAAAGACGCAATGCGCGGCCGCTGGGGCTACACGGTGTTTGGCGTCGTCATCGAGGGCATGGAAGTCGTCGATGAGATCGTCAATTCAAGGACCGGTCCGGGTGGGCAGTTCGCCAAAGATGTCCCGGTGGTGCCCGTCATTATCAAGAAAGTTTCGCGCGTCACCTACGAGTAATATTTAACGCGATGGCGACGCTCTTTATTTCGGACCTGCACCTGGACGCTGACCGCCCGGATATCGGTGCGCAGTTTCTCGCTTTTCTTGAAACCGACGCTCGCGCCGCGGAGGCGCTTTATATCCTCGGCGATCTCTTCGAGTCATGGGTCGGCGACGATGACCCGAATCCCCACTACGCCATCATGAAGACTGCCATTCGTGCGCTCGTCGATGCCGGCGTGCCGGTGTTTTTCATGCACGGCAATCGTGACTTCATGATCGGCCGGCAGTTCGCTGCGGAAACCGGCGTGCAGCTGCTCAACGACCCGACGCCGCTCGAGCTGTACGGCGAGCGCGTATTGCTAAGCCACGGCGACGCACTGTGCACGGACGATCGGCAGTACCAGAACGTGCGGCAAATGACGCGCGATCCGGAATGGCAGGCGATGATGCGTGCCAAACCGATCGCAGAACGCCTCGCCTTCGCCGAACACGCCCGGGCCGCAAGCCGGGCGCATTACGCGTCGGCGAGTGAAGACATCATGGATGTCAACGCGGACGCCGTCGCGCAAAGTTTCCACGAGCACGAGATGGACATTCTCTTGCACGGACACACGCACCGCCCGGCAGTGCACGCGATCGAATTGCCGGACCGCCGCGTGACACGCATCGTGCTTGGCGACTGGTATGAGCAGGGCAGCGTCGTTATCTGGGACGAGCAAGGGCCGCGCCTGCAGGAACTGCCGCGCTAAACGCCGGCCTGGCGCTTACAGCGGCACGCCCGAATGAAATCGAAACTCGGCATCGGGCTGCTCGACAAGTTCGGCCTCACGTTGTTTTAGCTCTGCGAGCCTTGCATCGATTTCGGCGTCAGCTGCACCACTTTCCGAGCGCGCAAAGGCGATGTAATGCTCAAAGTGGCGAGCCTCGGAGGCCAGCAGGCCACCGTAAAAACGACTGAGCGTTACCGGCAAGCGCGGTGCCAGCAGCGCGAATCTCTCGCAGGAACGCGCTTCAATCAGTGCGCCAATCAGCAGCAAATCGAGTAGTTTTCCCGGCTCGTCCTTGCGCGCTGTATCGCGCAGGGCACCCGCGTAGCGCGAGGCGCTCAAGCGCTCGAAGGGCACCTGCATCTCGTCCATGAGTGCTCGCACCTGTTCGAAATGCCGCAACTCCTCTCGCGCCAGACGCGACATTCGCTGTGCCAGTGCCAGCCGCTCCGGGTAGCGATACAAAAAGCCCAGGGCCGTCGATGCCGCCTTGAGCTCGCAATTCGCATGGTCCAGCAGCAGCTCCGGCAGCCGTCGGCAGGCCTCTTCAAGCCACGCCTCGGGCGTCGCGACGTTAAGGAAGTCGGTGATCGGTGCCGGCACCGCGATCACTGCAGCCATCGTTGAATCTCCGTCGCGCTTTGCAGGCGATCCCGCGGTACCTTGGCCAGCAGGCGCTCCAGCAACGCCTGGTGTTGCGCATAACGTTTTGGCAGTTGCGGTATTGGCGCCTGCGCGTGGCGATAGATAACTCCCATCGCGGTGCTGGCATGAAACGGCTTCAGCCCGGTCAGCATTTCGTAAAAGATCACGCCCAGGCTATAGATATCGCTACGCTCGTCGACGTGGTTACCGTGCCCCTGCTCGGGACTCATGTAATACGGCGTACCAAAGATTTCGCCCCCGTCCGATACCGCACTGGCCAGTCGCGCGCGCTTGGCCATGCCGAAATCGATCAACGCCAGCGAACCGTCCTTGCGCAGCATGACATTGGCGGGTTTGAGGTCCCGATGCAGCACGCCGCGAGCATGGATAGCCGACAGAGCGCTGGCGATTTGCCGCAGGTAGTCGAGCACCATGGTTGCATCGATGCCGCTGTTGATGCGGTAGCGCAGGTCGCCGTTGTCGAGGTACTCCATTGCGATGTAGGCGTGATCATCGCTGACCCCGAGATCATAAATGCCCACGACATTGCGGTGCTTCATATCCGCGATGGCCTCGTACTCGCTCAGGAACCGATCGAAGGCGCCCTGGCTTGCCGCATCGTCTGACATTTGGCGCAGCAACTTCAGGACGAGCTGCTGTCCGTCCGATTCCCGCTCACCGAGATACACGCCCGAGTGTTCTTTCGCAGAGAGCTTTTCGCTGCACGCGATAGCCCTTGATGACCGGATGTACCTCACTTCTAAGATCGCCGACGGACAACGAACCTGGCGACGTCGACCGACGCCGGGCACGCAGAGCAATGGCAACGCCCTGCTACAAACGATTCATGGTCGATGTGGTCGCGCTGAAAATACCCGTTCGGCCGCAGCTTCTCGATACGACTCGCGTCGTCGTCCGAGCCAAAGAAGATGACCGGTGGAAACCCCGGCTTCTTGACGAAACGCCGCAAGACGTCAACACCGTCGCGATCGTCACCGTGCCGATCACCCAACAGGATGACGTCATTTCCAGCACCCGAAAATTCGTCCGGCAAGTGCCCGGCAGCCGTCGGGTCATAGGCCGAAATGATGGCATCGGGCCAGCGCGTCGTGACATGGTGCATCAGCAGACTGCGAAAATCTGCCTGCTCGTCGATGATCATGACGTGGATGCTCATAGGGGATTTAACCGACACAGCCTGGCAAATACGGAGCAATCGCGGCCATTGCTGGCAGTACCCGCGCCGCTAGACCGCGACGATATTCGGCGCCTGACGCTGGTCGCTGTCGCGCGATTGTTTCGCCGCATCGTTGCGGCGCTCTTCGAGTTCATTGAGATATTTCTCGGTGACGTCTCCGGTGACATACTCCCCCGAGAAGCACGACGTATCAAACTCGGTGATTGTAGAATTATCGTGGCGTACCGAGCGCACGAGCCCGTGCAAGTCCTGGTAAATGAGACGGTCCGCGCCGATCAGCTCCTGGATTTCCTCCACGCTCCTGCCATTGGCGATGAGTTCTGACGCGGCCGGCATGTCAATGCCATAAACGTTGGCGTACCGCACGGGCGGCGCCGCCGAAGCAAAATAAACCTTCCTGGCACCGGCTTCGCGCGCCAGCTTGATAATCTGGCGGGACGTCGTGCCGCGCACGATCGAGTCGTCCACCAGCAATACGTTCTTGCCGCGGAACTCGAGATCGATGGCGTTCAGCTTGCGGCGCACCGACTCCGCGCGTTCCGCCTGCCCCGGCATGATGAAGGTCCGGCCGATATAGCGGTTCTTGATGAAACCCTCGCGATACTTGACGCCCAGGTGGTAGGCAACCTGCAAGGCCGCGGTGCGGCTCGTGTCAGGAATCGGAATGACAACGTCGATATCATGATCGGCGAACTCGCGAACGATCTTTCCCGCGAGCTGCTCGCCCATGCGCAAGCGCGCTTTGTATACCGACAGGTTATCGAGAATAGAATCGGGACGGGCGAAATACACGTACTCGAAAATACAGGGTGTATGCCGGACTTCACCGCTATATGGCCGTGAATGCAGCGCGCCGCTGTTTTCGATAAAGACACACTCGCCGGGACTGACATCACGCAGTCGTGAAAACTGCAGTACATCCAGTGCAACACTCTCAGAGGCAACAATGTAATCCTTGTGGCCGCGGCGCTCGCGCTCCCCGAGTACCAGCGGCCGAATACCGTTGGGATCGCGAAACGCGACGATGCCAAAACCCACGATCAAAGCGACGACCGCGTAGCCACCGGTACAACGCTGGTGCACGGCATCGACGGCATCAAACACGTTCTCTGGCGTCGGTCGTCCGTTAACGCGGGTTTGCAGCTCATGCGCGAAAACGTTCAGGAGGACTTCGGAATCGGAATTGGTGCTCAGGTGACGACGATCCTGTTTGGTCAGCAGTTCGGCGAGCTCATCGTAGTTCGTGAGGTTGCCGTTGTGCGCGAGACAGATGCCGTACGGTGAGTTTACGTAAAATGGCTGCGCCTCTGCCGACTTGGCACCGCCAGCTGTCGGGTAACGTACGTGACCAATACCAACGTGCCCCTTCAGGCGCAGCATGTGACGCTGTCGAAAGACGTCACGAACCAGCCCGTTACTTCTGCGCTGCTCGAGGCCGTGCTCCTCGCTCCAGGTGATGATGCCTGCAGCGTCCTGGCCGCGGTGCTGCATGACGGTCAGCGCATCGAAAAGTGCCTGGTTAACCGGCTTGGTACTGACAATTCCTACGACGCCACACATGGTTTGTTGTCTCCGTTACAGTCAGGCTGTCGAATTCGGGGTCTGGTCCGGGATTTCAACGGGTACTGACTCCTGCTTACCGTCCGGAACCAGCCAGTCAAGTCCTTGCGGGGCCATTACCCGGATCCAGTCCGAAATAACCTCCACGTGCGGTATCAGCCGCGACTTGAGCCACCAGTCATCGTTGTCGAAACCCGCGAACTGCCCACCAATGGCAAACACAGCAAGCAGGAGGACGCCACGGGCGGCGCCGAAAAACGAACCCAGCACGCGGTCCATGCCGCTCAGCACCGACACCCTGACGAGCTTCGAGATTCCCCAACCGAGCAAGCCGCCTACGGTGAGCACGACGATGAATACGAGCGCACGTCCGAACCACACCTGGAGTTCTTCCGAGCTGAACCATTTTTCCGAGAAGTTGCCAATGTCAGGGCCAAAGTACATGGCAGCCCAGATCGCCAGGACCAACGCAGCAATCGAGATGGCTTCTTTGACAAAACCGCGGATGAATCCAACGACTATGGAAATGACGATGGCAATGGCGATCAGGATATCGATGGTCGGCATCAGGGATATCGTCTTAGCGGAGTGCTGCGTGGGATTGACTGGACCCGGATTCTAGCAGAAGCCGAATCATGGGTGCGGCACAACTTGTCCTTTGTGTCCGACTTTCAGCAGTCGCTTGGCCATGGCTTCGGCGCTGTCCCGATCTTTCTGCGGTCCAATGCGGACGCGGTGCAGCTGGCCGCCATCGGTCTTAAGCTGGCTCAGGAAGGCCGCATAGCCTTGCTTGCGCAGATCGGCCGCGAGCTTGTCCGCATTTTCCTTATTCGAGAAGCTGCCAAGCTGCACGGCCCACATGCCGGTCGTGGACACGCGGGGTGGCGCTGCGGCGGGCATTACCGCCGGCTCGTCTGGTTTGGTTGTTGATTTAACCGGCTGTGTCTGTGTCACGACGGGCTTGTCGACCGGCTTACTCGCCGCTTTTATTTCGGGCTGCGACTCGGCGGGCTTCGTTGTTTCCCGGCTCGGCGCTGGTGTCGCATTATTCGCTGCCGGAACCGGGTCGGTGCGATCCCGGTCAAGCACCACGGTCTGCGTCTTTTGCCCATCCTGGCCCGGCAGCAGCAAGCGCTCGGAAACAATCTCGGCGTCGCTCGGCGGACCGTCCAGAAAGACCGGCACGACGAGCACGACAAACAGCACGAGCACCGCCGCGCCTATGATGCGTTCTTTCAAGGCTCGTTCCATCATGATGTGGGATGCGAGTATAGCTCAAGCTCGCGCAGCGCTGGGCCCACCGTGTAAAACGAGCCGGTTACCAGGATCGTGTCAGCCTTCCCGGCGTGTTGCTGCGCATAGCGCATCCCTGCGGCCAGTGATTCGCTGACCCGGCAAGGCCGGTTACAGCAGTCACTGATCTGGCGTGCCAGCTCAGGCGCTTGCGCTGCCCGGTGGCTGTCCGCCGTGACGGCAATCCAATGGTCAACATGCGCGTTTAGTGGCATGGCAATGCCGGCAACGTCCTTGTCGTCGAGCAAACCGATAATCGCCCACACCTGGGCAGGCGCAGCGTCACTGGCAAGCGACTCTGCGAGCTTTTCCGCCGCCGCCGGATTGTGCGCGACATCCAGCAGCCAGCGCGCACCGCCGGCGCGCACGGACTGCATGCGACCGGCGAGCGTAACTTCGGGCAAGACCTTATTAACGAGCGCGGCATCAAGCACGCGCGACAGGCCGGCTGCCTCGACCAATGCCAGCACGGCGCTGGCATTGCCGAACTGGAATTCGCCACTTAGACCCGGCGGTCGCAAGTTTTCAAGGGTGACGTCACGTCCTGTCCAGGTCCACGTGCCGGTTTCTTCAAATGCATGCTGGAAGTCGCGACCCGCGAGCAACAGTTCAGCGCCACAGCGCTGCGCATGGCGCGTGACTGAGTGCGGGACCTCCGCTGCGGCGAATACGGTCGGCACGCCCTGGCGCATCACGCCGGCTTTCTCGGCGCCGATCGCCTCAACATCGTCACCCAGCCAGTCGCAGTGATCCAGTGACACGTTGGTGATCAATGAAGCCGTCGGTGCAACAGCATTGGTCGCATCCAGCCGTCCACCGAGACCCACTTCCAGCACCCAGACATCGAGCTCTGCATCCGCGAAAATCAACATTGCGGCGAGCGTGCCAAATTCAAAATACGTCAGCAACAGCGACTGGCGCGCCTGCTCGACACGTTCGAATGCGTCGACAATGACGGCATCGGTGGCAGCTTCGCCATTGACGACGATGCGTTCATTAAATTCAATAACGTGCGGCGACGTATAGGCACCGACGCGGTAATCCGCCGCCTGCAACAGCGCGGTCGTCATCGCCACGGAAGAGCCCTTGCCATTGGTCCCGGCGATCAGGAGCACGTGCTTGGGCAGGCTCAGAGACAGTCGCTCGAGGACTGCATGCACGCGCTCGAGACCCAGATCGATTTCTTTCGGGGACAGGGTCTCCAGCCATGTCAGCCAGTCAGACAGCGGCGTGCCGGCGGGGAGCATTCGGTGTTACTGGTTGTTAGTGACTGGGCCGGGCCGGCCTTCGAACTTGGCCAGCAGGTCGGCGATTGCGTTACGCATCTGGCGCCGATCCAGGATCATGTCAATCGCACCATGATCGAGCAGGAACTCGCTGCGCTGAAACCCTTCGGGGAGGCTCTGGCCGACTGTCTGCGCGATAACACGCGGGCCGGCAAAGCCGATCAGGGCATTGGGTTCGGCGATGTTGACGTCGCCGAGCATCGCCAGGCTCGCGGATACGCCACCCGTGGTCGGATCCGTCATTACGGAGATGTACGGGATGCCCAGCGCGCCAAGCCTGGCTAGCGCCGCCGATGTTTTCGCCATCTGCAGCAACGAAAACAAAGCTTCCTGCATGCGCGCACCGCCACTCGCAGCAAACGAGATCAGCGGCATGTTGTTGTCAGCCGCGTGCTGCGCGGCGCGCGAAAATCGCTCGCCAACGACCGAACCCATCGATCCGCCCATGAACGCGAACTCGAACGCACACACGACCACCGGGCGACCGTGCAGGGTTCCGGTGACGCTGACCAGCGCATCCTTCTCACCGGTCTTTTTCTGCGCCTGCACGAGCCGGTCACGATAGCGCTTGCTGTCGCGGAACTTGAGCGGATCCTCGGGCTCGAGCCCGGCGCCCAGTTCCTTTTGACCCTCTGGGTCGAGAAACGTCGCCAGGCGCTTGCGCGCACCGATGCGGATGTGGTGATCGCACTTCGGACAGACATGCAGATTGCGCTCAAGCTCATTGCGGTACAGCTGCGCGTCGCAGACTTCGCACTTGATCCACACACCCTCGGGAACCGACTTGCTGCGCTTCTCAGTGCTGATGCGCGATGGCATCAATTTCTCAAACCAGCTCATGCGGCCATGATAGCCATATCGTCTGGGAACAGCCAGCGGCACGGCTCGCTGCGCATCACGGCGTGCAGCGCTGCTTCAAACCGACACAGGCGCAGGGATGTCGAACGATGGCGGATAGTCGACGGCGACCAGCGTCAGGCCGTGCGGCGGGGCCGCAATGCCACCGGTAGTCCTGTCGCGGCTCTCAAGAACCTCACTCGCCCATGCCACTTCCTGCTCGCCGCTACCGATCGCCGCAAGCACACCGGTGATATTGCGCACCATATGCTGCAGGAAGGCGTTTGCTGTCACTTCCAGCGTGAGCCAGTCGCCACTGCGACTAACGCGCATCTGCCTGAGATCACGGACCGGCGACGATGCCTGGCAGCCGGCGGCTCGAAACGCAGAGAAATCGTGGCGGCCAAGCAGCTGCTGTGCGGCGGCGTGCATGCGCTCTTCATCGAGTGGCTGATAGACCCACCAGGCGCGGTGACGATGCAAGGCGGATCGCTGCACCCGATTCAGAATGCAGTATCGATAGCTGCGAGAGGTGGCGGAGAAGCGGGCATGAAAGTCATCGACAACCGGTTTTGCCCACGTGACATTGACGTCGTCCGGCATGTTGCTGTTCGCGCCCAGCAGCCACCCGCGCTCGGTGCGCTCGCTGCTGGTTTCGAAATGAACGACCTGGCCCGAGGCGTGCACCCCGGTGTCGGTGCGACCGGCACAAACCACTTCTATGGGTTCATTGGCAACAACCGTCAGCGCCTCTTCCAGACGCTGCTGTACACCGATACCGGTCTTTTGCCGCTGCCAGCCGTTGTACCCGGTGCCGTCGTATTCGATGCCGAGCGCGATGCGAATGTGCGCGACTCTTTAGCCGGGAAGCGAGTCGAGCAAGTGCTGCGCCTGCTGGCGTTGGCTATCGTCACCCTCGTCCAGCACCTCTTCGAGAATGCTGCGAGCGCCGGCGGGATCGCCCATGTCGACGTAAGCGCGCGCCAGGTCGAGCTTGGTGCCCACCTCGGTCATCGTGCGTGCCTCGTGCAAATCGTCGCTCATGTCATCAGGCGCCAACGACATCGTTGGAATTTCAGCCGTATCAGCCGTACTGGGGCCTGGCTGTTCCACGGTTTTCTCGTCGAATATCTCGTCAGCCGGATCGCCCATCTCGTTGACCTTCAACGCCGCCGTGAGGTCGTCAAGATCGAGATCCACGTTGGTCTCAGCCAACGCCGGCATCTCACCCGTCTCTTCGAGCGCCTTGTCGGCAGTAAATGCATCGGAAGACAGTGCTTCGGTTTTCGCGAAGTCGAAATCGCCACCCTCAGCAGGCAGCTGCATCGTCGCCTCGTCATCACCGAGTACTACCTCGCCACGCGCCGGAGCTTCGACCGTCATGTCATCATCGAGAATTTGCGTGACACCCGTCGCTTCAAACAAATTGCCGTCAACATCGAAGTCAGTTGCTTCGTCATCAGCATGTAATGCCGGCACGCTGCCGGTATCGTCCTTCGCAAGCCGCATCTCACCGCTGCTCATCCGGTTTGATCAGTGCTTCGAGATCCACGTCACCTTCGTCGCCGTCGTGTTCCAGCTGTGTATTCTTGCCGGTCGCATCATCCAGGTCGTCCAATGATCCTGGCATGCCGGTTTCACCAAAAATATCCCCGGCATCGAGATCGTCGAGATCGTCGAGATCGTCAAGGGACGCAAGCTCGGTTGCCGCGAGCTGATCTATGTCGAGATCAAGGTCGTCGAGATTGATTTCTGCCGTCTCTGACGGATCCGCAAAACTGCCACCACCTGCGGCGGTCAACGACTCCTCAAGAGACGGCAGCTCCGCGGTGGCGTCAGAGCCACCAAAATCAACTGAACCTTTCCCCGGCGTTTCTCCAGCTGCGTCTTCCGGGGACGGAATCTCGACCGTTGCCATCGTATTAGTCGACTCAATCTGCGGATTTTTAGCGGTGGTTTCAGCCGTTAATTCAAGCGTTTCGTCAACGACATCGTCACCGAACAGGAAGTCACCGTCGGTGCTGTCATCGTCACCACCCAGATCGATGATGTCCGATCTGTCAGCATCGTCGTCGCTGCTGCCGAAATCCATGTCAAGTGCGCCGGCCTCATCGGAGTCCGTGTCGAACGAGAGATCCACCGCCTGTGTTGCCGCCGTCATTCCCGCGTCTTCGAACATTGCATCGTCAGCAGCAATCTGCTGACCCATGATGACAATCTTGTCCCACTCGGAGCCTTTTTGTGCGCCGAGTGACGACTGCAACCTGCCGGCCGCATCCACGAAAGCGTCCCGATTGCCCCACACGAAATAGACTTCACACAATTTCGACAGTAGCGTCGAATCGGTCGGATCAGTCTCCAGCGCACCGTTGATCAGATCGGCAGCCTGGTCATACAGACCGTACGCCATGTGAAAATCTGCTTCGGCAACAGGATCCGTCTGGTCAAGATTGACCGCAGTATCACTGCTAAAAGTGTCTTCGATGGACGTGAAGTCGGCAGTGACGTCAGTCGGTTCATCCAGCGTCGGAATTTCTGCGGTGGATTCCGCCATCGGCCGCACGCCGCTATCGCCCTCGATAACCTGGATCGAATCGTCATCGCGCGCGGGTGCCGGAATGGTCTTGGTCGCGGCAAGCTCATCGTCAGAGCCAATATCTGCATCATCTCTGTCGAGTGGCTGCCACGGCCCGGCATCGCTAACCTCGCCGCGCTGGCGCCGCGCTACCCAGAAGAACAAGCCGCCCAGCAAGACAACAGCGGCAATAATTGCGCCCCAGAATCCGCTGAGCGCCCCTGTAATGCGCTCGAAAATGCCGGGCTTGCTGACACGCGGTGTGCGTACCACGGCCGGTGCCTCGGTGGCTGCATCGTCAACCGCGACATCATCGGCAACCGTGTCCTCGGCCACGCTATCGTCGACAGCGACATCGTCCTGCGACGCTTCGCTCGTGTCATCAACGAACGGATCATCACTCGCTTCAGCAACCGGCGGCTCGTAAACCTCGCCACGGATGTTCGCGAGTTCCTGGCGCAAGTTGGCCAGCTCATTGTCGCGAATTTCGATCAATGATCGCTGCTGCGGTACGTCGGCCGCCTCGAGTTCGGCGATGCGATTCTCGACTTCCTGTTCGCGCGTAAACACCTCTGCAGTTTCGCGCTGGTCATCGTAAGCGACGCCTGCCGGCTCCTCATCGGGCGGCACGAGTTTCAGACTCGGACGCGTCTCAGCTTGCCGCGGCGCGGCGTCGGTAACTCCGCCTCGCCAATTGGTGTTTTGCCGCTGCACTTCGCTGAATGCGTCGCGCCGACTGATCTGGAAAACCTCGTCAGCACTCGGAATGCGCACCGTTGCGCCGGCTTTTAACCGGTTGATATTGCCGGCAAAAGCGCCCGGGTTGGCCTCATAAATTGCCAGCATGGTCTGGTTCATCGACAGGCGATTGTCCGTCCGCATGCGACTTGCGATTCCCCACAGGGTCTCGCCGCGTTGGACTACGTAAGCGCCCGCGCTTTGTGTGTCGTACGGTGAGGTATCAGCAGGCGCTGCCGGCTGTTGCGGGCGCGGTGACGCGGGCCGCGGTTGTGGACGTGTAACCGTTGAGTCGGTCGATGAGTCGGTCGCTGCCGGCCGCTCGATGCGGCCGGTATCGGCTGGTTGGCTGACACTCGGGGCCGTCACGGCCGGTGTCTGCTGTACGGTCGGCGGCACGTAAGTCGGTGGATCCAGCAGCACCGTGTATTCGCGCAACAATCGTCCACCCGGCCAACTTGCCTCCACCAGGAAAGTCAAAAACGGTTCGGTCATCTTCACCGGTGATGTCAGCTTGACAACGGGACCCTGTCGCGCTATTCGGGATAATGGCGAAACGAATCTGTTGCAGATAGGCAGGACGATCGATGCCATAACGCGTGAAGGTGTCGGCCGATGCCAGCGCGACGGTGAGACTCGTCAGCTCAGCGGGGGTTGCGCCCAGCAGCGAAATCTCCGCTCGCAACGGTTCATTCAGCGCCGAATCCAGCTGTATGTCTCCCAAGCCAACGGCCCAACCCTTGCTCGAAAGCAGCAGGACAAGCACAAGCGAGAGACGAGAAAAGCGTCGCGACATAGTGAAAATCTCCAAACCCCGGAAACCCCGTTGATGACGTCCGGTCAGGGGCCAAATTACAGCGGACAAAGTGCCCGGCCAGTTGCTGTCGAACTATAGCTTATAGATGGTTTTTTGCCAATATTTCAGCAATTTGGACACTATTCAGTGCGGCGCCCTTACGAATATTGTCGGCAACCACCCATAAGTTGATTCCGCGCTCGTGAGAGATATCCTCACGGATGCGCCCCACATATACCGGGTCAGTGCCGGAACTTTCCGTGACTGCCGTCGGATATTTGCCGGTTTCCACGCCATCCAGCACGACAATTCCCGGTGATTTAGCCAGTAGATCAACCACGGCGGCCGCCGAGATCTTGTCGCGAGTCTCAATGTGAATAGCCTCGGAGTGACCGTAAAAGGCCGGTATCCGCACGGCTGTCGGATTCACGCGAATCGTGTCATCGCCGAGAATTTTGCGGGTTTCCCACACCATTTTCATCTCTTCTTTCGTGTAGCGATTATCGAGAAACACGTCGATGTGCGGGATGGCATTGAATGCAATTTGCTTGGCATCACCAGTTATTTCGAGCGGGCGGCCATTCAGCAGCGCGGTGGTCTGTCGCACCAGCTCCTCGATCGCGCTGCGCCCGGCGCCCGATACCGCCTGGTAGGTACAGACATTGATACGCTCGATACCCACCGCGTCATAGATCGGTTTCAGGGCCACGAGCATCTGGATGGTCGAACAATTCGGATTCGCAATGATGCCGCGCTGGGTGTAATCGGCGATCGCTGCAGCATTCACCTCGGGAACAACCAGCGGCACATCGTCGTCATTGCGAAACTGCGATGTATTGTCGATCACGACACAGCCTGCGGCGACGGCACGCGGCGCAATCTCGGCGGATACAGAAGCGCCCGCCGAAAACAAACCGATGGCCGCTTTCGAGAAATCGAAATCAGCCAGGTTTTCGACGTTGAGCTCCCGATTACCGAAAGCCACCGTTTTTCCTATCGACCGTTCGCTGGCCAGCGCGTAAACCTTCCCCACCGGGAACTTGCGCTCGGCGAGAATGCCCAGCATCGCCTCGCCGACGACGCCCGTTGCGCCAACTACCGCAACATCAAACTTGTCTGCCATGAATTTTTTCCTGTTCAAAAGGTGGGTCTTGAGCGCTGCTTGCTAGCTACTCGAAATATCCGGGGTTACAGAGTCGACATCTGCGTTCTGTGCGCGATGCCGCAGGTAATGGTCCATAAGGACCAGCGCGACCATGGCCTCGGCAATCGGTGTGGCGCGCAACCCGACGCAGGGATCGTGCCGCCCCTTGGTGACGATCTCCGTCTCCGCACCCGACTTGTCGATGGTCTTGCCGGGCACCGAGATGCTCGACGTCGGCTTCAACGCAATGCTGGCGAGAATCGCCTGGCCCGACGAGATGCCGCCGAGCGTGCCGCCCGCATCATTCTTGCTAAAACCCGCCGCTGACATTTCGTCGCGATGTTCACTGCCGCGCTGTGTAACGGCCGCAAATCCGGCGCCCAGCTCAACGCCTTTGACGGCGTTGATGCTCATCAGGCCATGCGCGAGGTCCGCCTCGAGCTTGTCGAAGACGGGCTCACCCAGTCCCGGAGGAACATGCGTCGCCAGCACGCTGACCTTGGCACCGATGGAGTCGCCCTGCTCGCGCAGGTTGTCCATGAACTGTTCGAGTTCGTCGAGACGCTCGGGGTCCGCGCAAAAAAACGGGTTGTCATTGACGATCGAAAGATCCGTCGCCGCGAGTACGAGCGGGCCCAGTTGCGACACGTAGCCATGAATGGCAATGCCAAGGCGCTCGTGCAGATACTTGCGCGCAACCGCACCGGCCGCTACTCGCATCGTCGTCTCGCGCGCCGACGAACGGCCACCGCCGCGATAGTCACGAATGCCGTATTTTTGCTGGTACGTGTAGTCGGCGTGGCCGGGGCGGAACTTGTCCTTGATGTCCCCGTAGTCTTTCGAGCGCTGATCGGTATTTTCTACGAGCAAACCGATCGGCGTGCCGGTGGTGATGCCCTCGAACACGCCGGAAAGGATCTTGACCTGGTCCGGCTCGTTGCGCTGCGTCGTGTGCCGGTTGCGCCCGGGACGGCGGCGATCGAGATCGACCTGGATATCGGCTGCGGCAAGCGCCATGCCCGGCGGACAGCCGTCAATGATGCAGCCGAGCGCGACGCCGTGGCTCTCGCCAAACGTGGTCACTGTGAAATTACGTCCAAAAGTGTTGCCGGACACTTAATATTCCCTCATGCCTGCCATCAGGCCGCGATCTGGTCGAGATCGGATTTGGTTAACAGGAAGACACCGTTGCCGCCGGCTGCGAATTCAAGCCAGACGAAAGCGACGTCTGGATACGCCTATTCAAGCGCCGCCTGACTGTTGCCAACTTCGCACACGAGTATTCCATCCTCTGAGAGAAATCGCGAGGCCTCACGCAGAATCTTTCGAACTGAATCCAGGCCGTCACTGCCCGCAGCCAGTCCGAGCTCGGGTTCATGGCGATATTCTACCGGCAGCGCTGCCATATCAAGCGCATCGACGTACGGCGGATTACTGACGATCAGGTCATACCGCTGACCGACCAGCTCGCTAAAAAAATCCGAGCGCAGCACTCGCACGCGCTCAGCAAGACCATGCCGCTCGATATTAATGGCCGCAACCGCCAGGGCGTCAGCCGAAATATCGACCGCATCGACCTCCGCCTCCGGGAATGCCTGCGCGAGCGCTATTGCGATACAACCACTGCCGGTGCCAAGGTCAACGGCGCGTGCGACCGCTTCTTTGACGAGCCACGGTGAAAAACGCAGCTGAATCAGTTCCGCGAGCGGCGAGCGCGGCACCAGCACGCGTTCGTCAACGTAGAACTCGAGACCCGCAAACCAGGCCTGCTTCACAAGATAGGCAACCGGCACGCGCTCAACGATGCGCCGCTCGGCGAGCGCGCGCGCTTTATCCACCTGTGCCTCGCTTAAGCGTTGCTCGTACACGGCCGGGGCGTCATCGTGCGACAGGCCGGCCGTGGCGAAAACCAGCCAGGCCGCTTCGTCGAGCGCGTTATCCGTACCGTGACCGAAACTGAGCTCGGCACGTTCGAATCGATGCGCGATTTCGCGAATCAATTCCTCGGTGGTCGTCGGCGGCGCGGTGGACTGGCTCATGCCCGGAGATGCTCAAAAATAATGCGCTATTGGGTTGGCGAATCTATCACGCTCGCCGGCGATCTGCCTGTAGAATTAGCCTCCCTTCAATCAAACCGAAAAGCATCGAGTCGATGAGTCCCAAAAATATTTTTATCGCAATCGTGCTGGCGATCGCGCTCGCGGCCGGCGTGGTCGTTGCGACCCGGCTGAGTGCGCCGGCGGAACTGAAAACCGCACTCGTACTGCCCGCACCGAACGCGCTGCCGGAATTCGCGCTGCTCGACCCGCTGCGTAACACGGTGAATCGCGACACCTTTCTCGATCAATGGAGCCTGATGTTCTTCGGCTTTACGCATTGCCCGGACATTTGTCCGCTGACGCTGCAGACGCTCGCGGCGGCGCAGAGCGAACTCGACGCAGCCGGGCAGCAACCGCTGCCGCAGATCGTCCTCGTCAGCGTCGACCCGGAACGTGACACACCACAACTGATCGGCCAATACGTTGCTCATTTCGGGGACGGCAACCTGGGCGTCACCGGCAGCCTTGACGAGCTGAAAAAACTGACGTCGGCGCTCGGCATCTATTTCGAGAAGCAGCCGGGCGATGGCGAGAGCTACGCCGTCGACCATTCGGCCGCGGTGTTGCTGATTAACCCGAACGGCGAGTTTCACGCGCTGTTCAGCGGCCCGCACGTTGTCGCTAATTATGTGCACGACCTGCCCATTATCATGGAGAATTTTTGATGCGTACCGGTTTAACTCTGCTGCTCGTGCTCGTCGGTGCCTGCAGTGCAGATACCCAACCTGCGCTGGTCGCGTCGGACGTCACGATCACGCAACCAATGCCTGGCATGACCATGAGCGCGGGATACCTGACATTAACGAACAACACGGAAGAGACAATCACGATAACGCGGGTTAGTAGTCCGAGTTATGCATCCGTCGAGCTGCACGAAACGGTCGTTGACGATGGCATTGCCCGCATGCGGCGCGCTCGAGAAAATCGAGATTCCCGCGGGCACAAAGACAATCCTCGCACCCGGTGGCAAACACCTGATGCTGATGCGACCCACCAAGGTTGCGGCCGATTCGGTGTCGCTGCAGTTTTATGACGGCGCCACGCTGCTGCTCACAGTTACAAGTAGCGAGCCGCGGGAATCACGGTGATCGCGAACCTGCAAGCAGTGGTTTTCGTTGTCCTGCAGTACCTGCTGCCGCGGCATGGGCTCACGCGCGTTATTCACGCGATGGCGCGCATTAAAAGCACGCGCGTCAAGGATTTCCTGATTACGCGATTTGTGCGCCTTTATGACGTTGAAACCGACGAAATAAAGCTCGACGTTCCGGACGACTTTGCGACGTTCAACGACTTTTTTATTCGCGAGCTCAAAGTTGCTGCGCGCCCCATCGATGCGGCGCAACATTCGATCGTATCGCCGGTTGACGGCACCGTCAGCGTCGCCGGATCGCTGCGCGGCGACAGCATCCTGCAGGCCAAAGGGCTCGACTACTCGGTGCAGGACCTGCTGGCCACCGATGTGGAAGAAGCCGCTGCCTATGAAAACGGCCGTTTTGCCACCATTTACCTGGCGCCTTACAACTACCATCGCATTCACGCGCCGCTGGCTGGCGAGCTGGTCGCGGCACGCTATGTGCCCGGGGACCTGTTCAGCGTCAATGGCGCTACGGTAGCGCGGGTTAATGGCCTGTTTCGCCGCAATGAACGCCTCGTCATGCATTTCAAAACCGCGCACGGTCCGGCCGTTGTCATCCTGGTGGGTGCGCTGAACGTCGGCAGTATTTCGACGCCCTGGAGCGGCGAGATTCGCCCGCGCAAGGCAGGCATGGTGCAAGCAATCAACCTGTCGACGCACCCGACCAACGTCGCTAAAGGCGACCTGCTCGGCTGGTTCAATATGGGGTCGACGGTCATCCTGCTGCTCCCGGGTGGTGTCGGCAGGTGGCATGACAATCTCAAAGCGGGCAACACGCTGCGCATGGGTGAGGCGATCGGCGCGCTCGGGGACGGCGTGCAATGACCCACTGGCGGCCGGCCTCGGGGCCGCAGACGGCGGCCAGCCGGGCCGACATGCTGCGCCGCATTCGCGCGCACTTCGACAACGCCGCGATGCTCGAGGTCGACACGCCGGCACTGAGCCCGTTTGCCGTTAGCGATACGCAGATTGAAAGCCTGGAAATCGGTCACAGCGCCGTCAGCTCGCGGCCCCTTTATCTGCACACCTCACCTGAGTTCTGCCTGAAGCGCTTGCTGGCGGCCGGCTACCCTGACATTTTTTCCATCTGCCGCGTGTTCCGCGATGGCGAGTCGGGCAAACAACACCAACCTGAATTCACGCTAATCGAATGGTATCGGCTCGACTTCACTCTGCAGGCCATCATTGACGATACGGTGGCGGTGATACGCGCTGCATTGGCCGCGGCGGCACCGTCTGCGCTGCAGCTTCATGATTACCGCGCACTGTTTGTTGACGCGATTGGAGTCGATCCGCTGACAGCTCCGATCACTTCGCTTGCTGATGCTGCCGACGCCGATGAGGCCCTGCGAGCCGCCATTGGCAACGCGCGGGACGACTGGCTCGACCTGCTGCTGGCAACCCGTATCGCACCGAACTTCAGCACAGAAAGCCTGACGGTTATCCAACATTACCCGGCCAGCCAGGCGGCGCTCGCACGCCTCTGCCCCGCGGATTCGCAGGTTGCGGATCGCTTTGAGGTGTTTTTAGGCCCCATCGAACTCGCGAATGGCTATGTCGAGCTGACCGATGCACGCGAACAGCGGCAACGAATTGAGGCCGACAATGCGAACCGTCGCCTGCGGCAGCGCCGCGAGCGGCCGGTTGATAGCGCATTGCTGGCAGCCCTGGAGCACGGGCTGCCCGCCTGTGCCGGTGTTGCGATGGGTCTGGAGCGTCTGCAAATGCTGCATGACAAAACCGACGATATTCGTGATGTCATTACTTTCGCATTCGAGGCAGACGCATGACCGATACCGATTACGAACTGCTGGACTCGCAGCTGCGCGCGATGCTCGCGGGCGAGACCGACAAGCTTGCCGCGACCAGCAACTTTGTCGCGCTGTTGTTTGCAGCACTTGACGACGTCAACTGGCTGGGTGTTTACGTACTACGTGGCGACGAACTGGTCCTCGGTCCGTTCCAGGGACGACCCGCGTGCGTGCGTATTCCGGTGGGCAACGGTGTCTGCGGCGTCGCCGCAAGTACCGGCAGCACGCAGCGAGTTGCAGATGTGCACGAGTTTCCGGGGCATATTGTCTGCGACGCCGATTCTCGATCCGAGCTGGTCGTGCCGCTGCTAGCCGCAAGCGGCCTGATCGGGGTGCTGGACATTGACAGCCCGTCGCTGTCTCGTTTCAGTGAGGGAGACCAACAAGGCGTCGAGAAACTCTGCGCAAGCTTCTGCGCGCTGCTCGATAACAGCGACAAGCGCTTTATTTGACGCGTTATTTGACGCGCGAAACGTACTCGCGAGAGCGCGTATCAACTTTAACCGTCTCACCCTGATCAACGAATAGCGGCACGCGCACTACTGCGCCGGTGGACAAAGTGGCCGGTTTAACGCCGCCACTTGCAGTGTCGCCCTTGACACCCGGGTCGGTCTCGACAATTTCCAGCTCGACAAAATTTGGCGGCAGCACGATAAGCGGGGAATCGTTCCACAGCGTAATGCCACAGACATCGCCGTCACTGATCCAGTCCTTCGCATCGCCGACGGCTTTGGCGTCCGCCGCATACTGCTCGAACGTGTCGGCCACCATGAAATGCCAGAATTCGCCGTCTTCGTAGAGGTACTGCATGTTGGTGTCGACCACGTCCGCCGACTCCACGGATTCCCCGGACTTGAACGTCTTGTCGACCGTTTTTCCGGTCTTCAGGTTGCGGATGCGCACACGATTGAACGCCTGCCCTTTGCCCGGTTTTACAAACTCATTTTCGACGATGATGCAGGGATCGCCATCGATGATGATGCGCAAACCGGACTTGAACTCACTCGTGCTGTAACTGGCCATTCCTGTGTCCCTTGTTGCCCTGCCTGCCGAAGGCGCTGCGCAATGATACCGGACTCGAGGCCCGCTGCCAGGGCCAATTTCAGCGTCTCTTGCCAGTCAGACGGCAAGAAATGCGGGGGCAGGTCGCTATTTTGAGACTCCAGTCACGACGGCGAGCAGCGCAGCGTCTAGACTCTCTTAACAAAATAAGGACATCAGGGGACTTCCCGGCGTATCAAGGACTTGGATTTGGGCGGGCACGACAGCATTTCAATCGCCGTTCTGACTGACAGTCAGGACGATGTCGAATTAATCAACGGCACGCTGCGTGACGCCGGTCATGCAGCACATTGCCTGTGGATCGTCACTCCCAAAATACTGACCGACAAACTGTCCTCTGAGAACATCGAATTAATCATCATCAATTGCGAACGCTACCCCGACGGCATCCGTCAGGTCGTCAAGCAAAAAGACTGTCTACAGGCCGGAGATCCCGGTCATCGCAATACAAAAAACAGCCGCCGAAGAAGACATTGAGCTGGCGATGCGTGCCGGTGCCTGCGACCTGGTTTCTGCGGGACTCAAATCCCGCCTGCAATCGGTTGTTGGCCGCGAGCTGCGATCGATGCGGATCGAGCGCGCCCTCAACTCGACATTGCATACTGCGACCGAATACAAACGCCAGCTGAAAAACCAGATCAGCACTTCGAGCAGCTCCATCGCACTGGTACAGGAAGGCATCGTTATCGATGCCAACGACTCCTGGTTAAGGCGCTTCAAAATCAAAGAGCGCGATGAGCTGGTCGGCATGCCAATCATGGACAGCTTTGATGCGGACAGCCGCGCTGCCTTGAAAGGCGCGTTGGTCGCGACGCAGCAGGGCAAATGGCAGACTGGCGAAAAGCTTATCGTAAAGACGTATCTCGATTCGGGTAAAGCGGAAACGCACCTTGAGCTTGAGCTGGTCGAGTTGGACGACGGACCCTGCGTACAACTGCGTGTTGCGCCCCAGCCTGTTGTCGCCGTGGAGCCAACGAAGCTCGTACACGATGCGCTGCAACGCGACCCGACCACGCTGTTCTATCACCGCGCGCAGTTCCTGGAGCGAGTGCGCAAACGCCTGAAGAAGAAACCGCCGTCCGGTACGCACTGCCTTATCTATATCAGGCCCGACAAGTTCAGCGCTATTTGTAAAAAAGTCGGCGTCATTGACTCGGAGCAGATCTTTGCTCAGTTCGCTGACATAGTGCGCAAGCGCCTGCACCCGCGCGACGTTGCCGGCCGTTTCGAGGGCACGGCGATCATGGCCTTGCTGGAACGTGGCCACGCGCGAGACGCGCAGATGTGGGGCAAACAGCTGGTCGAGGAAGTCAGTAAATCTACCTTCGATGTCAAGGAAAAATCGACCAATATCACTTGCACCGTTGGCGCATGCGCCAACAGCGCGGCATACACCGACCTCGACGCGTTTGTCACCGCGACGATCGAAGCTTATACGATCGGCAAGGAAGCAGGCGGCAATGGTGCGTTCCTCGACGAAACCGCCGGCGAGGACACGAAGCAGCATGAGTACGACCTAATCTGGGTCAAGCACCTGAAGTCAGCGCTGATGGACGATCGCTTTCGGCTTGCACAGCTACCCATTGCGGGCCTGCGCCGCGAGTCCATCCAGATGTTTGACATGCTGGTGAGAATGCTGGATGAGCAGGGTCAGTCAGTGCTGCCGTCCGAGTTTATACCGGCCGCGGAACGCAACAATCTCATGAAGAACATCGATCGGTGGATGCTGCAGGCTTCCATCCAGTACTGCGAGGAGCAAAACGCCGATCGAGTCTTTGTCCGCCTGTCACGGCAGTCGATCAAGGATCCGGCAACGGCAGTCTGGCTGGCCAAGGAATTCGACGAGAAGAACTTTGATTGTTCTCGGCTGGTTTTGCAGGTACCGGAAGTCGACGCCGCCAAACATATCAAGCAAACCCGCGACCTTGTTCGCCACCTGCAAAAACTGGGAGTCGGCTTCGCCCTCGAGCACTTTGGAATCGACCAGGAACGCTACCAGATACTCGATTTGTTAAAGCCCGATTACATCAAGGTCGATGGCGAAATGATGCACACACTGATTAGTGACAGCAAAACGCAGGACGCTGTCGGCCGAATTGTCGAGGCCGCCAAAGAACGCAACATCAAGACCATTGCCGAACGCGTCGAAAACGCGAACGCGATGGCGGTGTTGTTCCAGCTCGGACTGGACTACATGCAAGGGCATTACGTTCAGGAACCCGCGGTCGTGCTGCAGGAGGTCCACTCCGTCTCGGGCAATACGCTGGCCGGACTCGCGGCGGCCAACAGCCGCTAACCACAGCGAGCACCAGCGCCCATGTGTGAACCACATCACATTTTCTTTAGAGAATGTCACCAGGAAGCAGGCAATCTCTCAAAACATAGATTCAGGTCATATTCAGCCCTGCTGATTTGGTCATAATCTGGATACTGCGATTCGGCGGAGACCCCGACAGTGAAGAAAGGATTATCGAAACATAACCGCATCAACAGCCTCGTGGATTGTGCGCCCAGGTCGCTACTTCCACTATTTGCTGTTGGCGGCAGTCTCGTGGCCGGGCCCGCCGCCGCTATCGAGCTTGGCGCGGCGACCGTTCAATCACAGCTGGGGCAGCCGCTGCGTGCCAGCATCGCTTTTGCACTGGCGCCGAAAGAACAAATCTCCGAGTCCTGCATTTCGCTGGGGCCTGGCCAGTCCGGACTGCCTGGAATTGGTCGCGCCAGCGTCAGTATCGCCGACGGTGCACTGTTACTACGTGGCAGCACACCGATTCGGGAGCCGATGGTAGCGACCAATGTCGTCATTAGTTGCCCAATCGACCGCACACCTGGCTCGCGAGTACATGATGTTTATCGACCCGGCCAGCAACACGGTCGCCGAGCCGGCTAGCCAGCGCCCAACCAACCGCCGCCGTGCAACCACCTGCGGTCACGACCACAGCGCCTGTCAGCGCCGCACCCAATCGTCGCAGCGCACCGGCTGTAAGCCCGCGTGCAGTTGCCAGGACTGTCCGCGAACCCATCGGCGCGGCGACGCGCTACCGCGTGCAACCCGGTGACTCGCTGTCTGAAATAACCCAGCGTATTGAGAATCGTCCGCCCGGACTTTGGGCGGCGGTAAATCTCATATTTGAAGCGAACCCGGAAGCGTTCATCGATAACGATCCGAACAAGCTTAAAGCCGGCAGCTGGCTGACTATTCCGAGTTTCGACGGCAGCGAGCCTGTCGTCCGCAATACAGTGAATACGACTGTGAAACCGGTAGTTACCGAAGTCGCACCGGCAACAAACGTTGCCGAAGTCGCAGCGACGACGAGCCCCGCCGTAGTATCGCAACCGGTCGAACCGGAAGCGGTCGAACCGGAAGCGGCGCAGCCGCCATCCCCCGTGATTGATGCGACCACCGATTTGCAGCCGGCTGAACTGAGCCTGGGCCGCGATAACGTCGCGAGCACGGTTTCGGTAGCCGCTGAAGAAACCATCGATATCCCGGACACGGCGCTGGTCGGCCCGGAGACACTCTCGACCTCGCCGAACGTGACGACGGCGGTAGTGCAACAGCGCGCCGAGCAGTCAACCTCCTCCTGGATGTTGTGGCTTGCGGGCAGCGGTGTGGCCATTATTCTCGCACTGTTACTGTTCGGCCGCAGCCTGCGCAGCCGTTTCGGGTTGGCGGATGAACTTGGTTCCGAATTGCCGATGCGCGAAGCGCTGCCCGAGTCCGACGCGCTGGGCCTGCGCGACGAGGTGGACTACAACCTTGACGATGACTCGCCGACGGCAGAGAACCCCGCACTCGACGCCGATCTGGTCATGGGCACCGGATTAAACCGGACGATGGAGGTCGACACGGCAAAAGACGTTGGCTTCCCATCACCGACCGAAGTCGACATCGAATTGCCGTTTTCGGCTGAACTCGAATCACAGTCAGGCGACGATCAGATTCGTTCGGCAACTCTGTCCGCCGATTCGACCATCCTGGAGAGCGAAATACTTCCGGAAAGTGATGATTATCCCGGTCCGGATGACTTTGACATGTCCGTCGTTCTGGATGCAACCAAGATGCCGCGGCCAGACGATGTTACACAATCGAACCTCGAAGCCATCGAGATGAACACACCGACGGATACCATGGCTGCCATCGAGGCAGACGACGAGGTGACGGCGGAATCAACGATTGACCTGACGATTCTCGAACAGGATTACGAAAACGAAATGACCGCAACGCAAGCGGTGAACATGGATATCACGCAAGCGGCGATGATACTGGCTGGCGAAACCGGAGTCGAAGAAGGCCCGGCGGCAAGTGGCGATTCGAGCTTTGATGATGATGAAACAGCAGCGATGTCACTCGCCGAAGTCTCGGACTTCGACGTCAAAACTCACATGGGAGCGGAAACTGACGAAGTGATCATCCTCGACGAGGACGTGAGCTTCGACGATGAGTTTACGATTCAGCTTTCGAACGACGAAGAAACGGTCGAAATGCCGACCGTCGATGACGAAAAGACACGGAAAATGCCAGCCAAGGGTGCGAAGTTGAAGAAGAAGGCCGGCTAGCCGCGCTGACTATTTGACGCCGACCAGCCGCTCGACTTTGCGCCAACCCTGCGGCAGCAGGCTGCCGCGCAGCGCGCGATCGCCGTAGTAGTCATCGAGATCGTCCCACTTGATGGTCATCTTGCGCGAGCCACTGAATACCTCCAGCCTGCCATCTTCCGGCACGACGGCAACAGCGACCATCTGCTCCTCTCCGCTCTGATATTTCTTCGTCGGGATGTTGATGATCTTGTTGCCCTTGCCCTTGGCGAGTTCGGGCAGCTCCTCCATTTCAAACAGCAGCAGACGTCCGATCGAGCTGACACCCGCGATCAGACACTCCTCGCCGGCTGGCACCGGCGCCGGCACGACGGCTCTGCCAGTGGCGGACACGCGCAGCACGGCTTTACCGGCTTTGTTACGCGTCACCAGATCACCCAACGACGTGATGAAGCCGTAGCCCGCATCGCTCGCCAACAGGTATTTTTGCTTCTCATCACCAATCATCGCGCCGCAAAACGCAGCGCCGTCGGGTGGCTTGAAACGGCTCGACAGGGGTTCGCCCTGCCCGCGCGCCGACGGCAGAGTGCCTGCCAGCACGCTGTAGACCCGCCCGGCACTGTCGATGAACATGGCCAGCTGGTTACTCCGCCCCTGCGCGTCGGCAAGATACCCGTCGCCTGAACGATAGCTCAGCGTCGCCGGGTCGATGTCGTGCCCCTTGGCCGCGCGCGCGTAACCTGCTTTTGACAACACGACAGTTACCGGCTCGCTGGCAACCAGCTGCGTTTCGTCGAACGCCTGCGCTGCGTCGCGATCAACAATCTCGGTGCGGCGCTCGTCGCCATAAGCCTCGGCATCTTCCAGAATCTCTTTTTTTATAAGCGTCTTCAGTCGCGCGGCGCTTTTTAGTGTTTTGTCCAGCAGGTCTCGTTCATCGCGCAGCGCATCCTGCTCGCCTCTGATTTTCATCTCCTCGAGCTTTGCGAGATTTCTCAGGCGCAGGTTGAGTATCGCCTCGGCCTGAATGTCACTGAGCTTGAAGCGCTTCATCAACACCGGCTTTGGCTTGTCTTCCTCGCGAATTATTTTGATGACTGCGTCAATACTGAGATAGGCGATGAGCAGGCCATCAAGAACATGCAGCCGGTCGTTAACGATCTGCAGGCGATACCCGAGACGGTTCCTGACGGTGTCCTTGCGAAACTTCAGCCACTCCTGCAGGAACTCCAGGAGATTGAACACGCGCGGCCGGCCGTCGAGCGCAATGATGTTCATATTGACGCGCAGGGTGCGCTCGAGCGACGTTGTTGCAAAGAGATGCGACATCAGTTGTTCGACATCGACGCCACGCTTCTTGCTGATGACGAGGCGTGTTGGATCTTCATGATCGGACTCATCGCGCAAGTCGTCCACTTGCGGCAGCTTCTTGTTGCGCATCTGCGCCGCGATCTGCTCCTGCACTTTGGCGCCTGAAATCTGATGCGGCAAAGACGTAACCACGATGTCGCTGCCCTCCAGCTTATAGGCCGCCCGCAATCGCAACGTGCCACCGCCGGTCATATAAATTTCTTTGATTTCCTGCGGTGATGACACGAGCTCACCGCCAGTCGGAAAATCCGGGCCTTTGACGTGCTTCATCAGCTGCGCGACTGTCGCTTTCGGGTTGTCGATCAGGTGTACGAGCGCGCTCGCAATTTCCTTGAGGTTGTGCGGCGGCACATCCGTCGACATGCCAACGGCGATACCGGTAGTGCCATTCAGCAGCAGGTTCGGCAGGCGCGCCGGCAGCACGACCGGCTCCTTCAGCGTGCCGTCGAAATTCGGAATCCAGTCAACCGTGCCCTGGCCGAGTTCCTGCAACAGGCTCTTGGCATACGGCGCGAGCCGTGATTCCGTGTAGCGCATTGCCGCAAAGGACTTCGGGTCATCGGTAGAGCCCCAGTTGCCTTGTCCGATGACGACCGGATAGCGATAGGAAAAATTCTGCGCCATCAGCACCATCGCCTCGTAACAGGCGGAGTCACCGTGCGGATGAAACTTGCCAATGACGTCACCGACCGTGCGCGCCGATTTCTTCGGCTTCGAACCAGCCGACAGGCCAAGCTCGCTCATGGCGTAAATGATGCGGCGCTGCACCGGCTTCAGACCATCGCCGATCTGCGGCAATGCCCGGTCGAGAATGACGTACATCGAGTAATCGAGATAAGCCTGTTCGGTGTAGTCCTTCAGCGGCTGCTGTTCGACGCCCTCGAGATTCAGGGTGTTTTGCATGTCACTCATACCTCGGCCAGGTTGCCCTTGGTTTCGAGCCAGGCGCGACGATCTTTCGCGCGCTTCTTCGCGAGCAGCATGTCCATCATCTGATCGGTCTTGTCGTGGCCGCTGACAGTCAGCTGCACGAGACGACGCGTGTCACGGTACATCGTGGTTTCGCGGAGCTGCTCGGGGTCCATTTCGCCAAGGCCTTTGAAGCGGGTAACCGTGACCTTGGCGGTTTTTTTCTCGGCTTCGATGCGATCGAGAATGCCTTTGCGCTCGCCCTCATCCAGGGCATAAAAGACTTCCTTGCCAACATCGACGCGATACAACGGCGGCATTGCGACATAGATATGCCCGGCGAGCACGAGCTCACGGAAGTGTCGCAAGAACAGCGCGCACAGCAGGGTCGCAATGTGCAGGCCGTCGGAATCGGCATCCGCCAGTATGCAGACCTTGTGATAGCGCAGGCCGCGAATATCGTCGCTACCCGGGTCAACGCCCAGCGCAACGGAAATGTCATGCACTTCCTGCGAGGCGAGAATTTCGTTTGTCTCAACCTCCCAGGTATTCAGAATTTTGCCCCGTAGCGGCATGATCGCCTGCGTATTGCGATCGCGCGCTTGCTTGGCCGAGCCACCGGCGGAATCACCTTCGACAAGAAATATCTCGCAGAGCTCGGGCTCCTGCGAGGTGCAGTCGGCGAGCTTGCCCGGTAACGCGGGGCCCGAGACGATTTTCTTGCGTACCACTTTCCTGGCGGACTTCAGGCGCTTTTGCGCTTTGGCGATCGCCAGCTGAGCAATCAGATCACCGGTTTCCGGGTGCTGGTTCAGCCACAGGGAGAAGTTGTCCTTGATGACGCCGGCGACAAATGCCGCGGATTCCCGCGACGACAAACGTTCTTTCGTCTGCCCGGAGAACTGGGGATCCTCGAGTTTGGTGCTCAACACAAAACTCAGGCTGTCCCAGACGTCCTCGGGCGAAATATTGATGCCACGCGGCAACAGATTCCTGAAGTCACAGAATTCACGCAAGGCGTTGGTCAGTCCGGTGCGCAGCCCGTTGACGTGCGTACCGCCCTGCGGCGTTGGAATCAGGTTGACGTAACTCTCTGTGACGCTCGCCCCGCCGTCGGTAGTCCAGACAAGCGCCCAGTCGAGCGCCTCAGTGTTACCCTGGACCGCACCGGAGAACGGCTCCGCTGGCAGAGTTTCGCCACCGCCAATCTCCTCGAGCAGGTACTCCTCGAGGCCGCCCGTGTAACACCATTCAATCTTCTCTTGCGGCTTTTCGACGTTCAGCCGTACTTTGAGACCGGGACAAAGCACCGCTTTGGCGCGCAACGCATGCTTCAAGCTTTTGACAGAAAATTTCGCCGAGTCAAAATACTTTTCGTCGGGCCAGAAGCGAATAGTTGTCCCGGTATTTGCCTTGCCTACTTTGCCGACGACTTCCAGCTTGCCGCGCTTCTTGCCGCCGGCGAAGCTCATGTTGTATTCCTTGCCGTCGCGTCGAATCCAAACCTCAAGATTCTTCGACAAGGCATTGACTACGGATACGCCGACACCGTGCAGGCCACCCGCGTACTGGTAGTTCTTGTTTGAGAATTTGCCGCCGGCGTGCAGCCGCGTGAGTATCAGTTCGACGCCGGGAATTTTTTCTTTGGGGTGTTTGTCAACGGGCATGCCGCGACCGTCATCCGTCACCTCGACCGAGCCGTCCTTGTAGATCGTGACGTCGATCTTCTTGCAGTAGCCCGCGAGCGCCTCATCAATACTATTGTCGACAACCTCGTGCGCGAGGTGGTTAGGCCTCGATGTGTCGGTGTACATGCCCGGCCTGCGCCGCACAGGTTCGAGTCCGCTGAGGACCTCGATGTCCGCAGCGCCGTATTGTTTACTCATCAATCAGATAGCCAGAAGGATGCCCGGCGGAATTCTAGCCTGAATGCCCGAACGCTGCACTCAGAATAATCGGGCAACCGACAAGAAACTGCGACTAGTCGAGGTCAAGCTGTAGCGCTGCGCGGATATTGTCAGGGACCGGGCTGACCTCAACGCGGTAGTTGTCGTGATCGATACCGGCAATAAATGGCGCTCCCGACTTCAGCGCCGCCGCCTGTTCGGGCGGGAATTCGAAGCGCAGAAAATGCACGGCAGACGTTTTGTCGTCGTCGGTGCGCTCAAGATCCTCGTCAGCGATGGCGAAGACGCGATCGAAGTCCGCGACCTGCACGTAAATACAATTCTCGATGCCCCGCAGCTGTGTCAGCATCGCGCGGCGCTCCTCGACCTCCGGAAATTCCACCATGAACGTGGCTTTCCAATTGGACCCGTCGGGAATCAACGGGTTGTAGGCGTCCAACTCCTCGTTGATGCCGGCGGCTTCAAAGATCCGCTCGATGCGTAACATCTCCTGCACCTGGTATTGCATGGTCAGGCGATCTTCGAAATACAACGCCGCATTGGTACCGAGATCCAGGCGTCGATTGCGTTTGTGCAGCAGTACTTTGTCACGAAACGCAGCGCGCTCCTCGGCATATTGCTCAAGACTGAGAAGATCGTCGCGGGTCAGTTTTTGCATCACTCTCAAATTCCGTAAGCCGAACGTAACAGGCTCATTGGGTTGTTGGCCTCATGATCAGTCCAGGTCCTGGACGATTTGGTCAGCCGCCATCGGGCAATCGCTGGCGAAATGATCGGCGTCAGACTTCTTGAGCTTGTTGACGACCGGTCGCGCAATTTTCCGGGAGATATCATGGAATTCTTTTTTCACCGCATACGTGCCGTCGTGTCCCGAGCAACGCTCGATAACTTCGACCGTTGTGTCCGGTACCAGCTGCAGTGCATCGCGGGTCTTCAATCCGATGTTCTGCACACGCAGGTGGCACGGCACCTGGTAAGTCACTTTGCCGAGCTTCTGCTTAAAGTCGGTCTTCAGCAGTCCCTCTTTGTGCCGCAGCATCAGGTATTCGAACGGGTCGAACATGGCGGCACGAACCTTCGCGACGTCCGGATCATCCGGAAACATCAGCGGCAGTTCCTGCTTGAACATCAGCGTGCAGGACGGAATTGGCGTCACGATGTCCCAGCCCGCGTCTACCATGGCCGCCAGCACCGGGATGTTGACGTCTTTTGCTTTGGCAACCGCCTCGAGATCACCGAGCTCCAGTTTTGGCATGCCGCAGCACGCTTCTTTTTCGGCCAGCGCCACCGGGATGCCGTTGTGCTCGAAAACCGCGACGAGATCCTCGTCGATCGCCGGGTGGTTGCGGTTGCCATAACAGGTCGTATACAGCACGACCTTGCCGCGGGTCGTCGCCGTCGGCGTCACGTCGCCGGGCGCTGCATTGCGCAAGCGTGACAGTCGCTTTCGCGCGGTCTTTGCGTGGTATTCGGGAACCGGCGCATCGCGATGCACGCCGAGCGTTTTCTCGAGCAGTTTCCGGCCCGTCTTGCTGCGGTTGGTCGCGTTCACTGCGTTGACGACCACCGGTATGCCGGCAAGCCTGCCAACCGTATCGGTCGCGCTTAGCACCTTGTCGCGCAAGGACGCACCCTCTTTCTTGAAACGTACCGCCTTGGCACGCAGCATCAGGTGCGGAAAATCGATGTTCCATTCGTGCGGCGGCACGTACGGGCATTTCGACATGTAACACATGTCGCAGAGATAGCAGTGATCGACGACGTCCCAGTAAACGGGTTTCGGCACGCCATCCACTTCCATCGTGTCCGACTCGTCGACGGCGTCGAAAAGTGTCGGAAAAGAATGACAGAGATTGAAGCAGCGGCGACAGCCATGACACACGTCAAAGACGCGCTCCAGCTCCTCGAACAAGGCGCCTTCGTCGTAAAATTCGTCGGACCGCCAGTCCAGCGGGTGCCGGGTGGGTGCTTCGAGGCTGCCCTCGCGCCTGCCTTCAGATTCGCTCATTGAAAGTGTCGCCGGGCGCACTGCGCCCGGCGTCTCTATCGAGACTAGTCGTCGATCGTGTCGAGTGCTTTCTGGAAGCGGTTGGCGTGCGAGCGTTCGGCTTTAGCCAGGGTCTCGAACCAGTCGGCAATTTCGTCGAAGTCCTCGTCACGCGCTGTCTTTGCCATGCCGGGGTACATGTCGGTGTATTCGTGCGTCTCACCGGCGATAGCCGCGGCCAGATTCGCTGCCGTGGGACCGATCGGCAGGCCCGTGGCCGGGTCACCGACTTCCTCAAGGTACTCGAGGTGGCCGTGTGCGTGCCCTGTCTCGCCCTCTGCCGTTGAGCGGAAAACGGCGGCAACGTCGTTGTAGCCTTCGACGTCCGCTTTGGCTGCGAAATACAAATAGCGGCGGTTGGCTTGCGATTCACCGGCGAATGCGTCTTTGAGATTATCTTCTGTCTTGCTGCCTTTTAGTGACACGATTTATCCCCTCTCAGATCATAGGTTAAGGCTTATTAGAACGGGTCTAACCGAGATCAACTCTATGCCTCGACCCGACGTCTGTCAACATGGGCAACGCGGGTCGACCCAAGCGACCAGGCGACCGCATAATTGACGCTAACCTGGACGGCCTGTAGCGTTACGACGCACCTGGCAAACGGAAGCCCGCAATGAGCGCAGCAAAACCTTTCAATCTCGAGAAATCCCTTGCGGACCTCGAAAAGCTGGTCGAGGAACTCGAGTCCGGCGATTTGCCTCTCGAGAAGGCGATGAAAAAGTTCGAAGCGGGAATAAAACTGACGCGCGGCTGCCAGGCGGCGCTCAAGGACGCTGAACAGAAGGTTGAAATTCTCCTGAAAAGTGCCGGTGGCGAGGATCTCGAAGCGTTTGAGATCGACGACGACTAACTCGTCTTCCGCCAGCCCGACAACCGTTAGCGCCGCTGCGGTTACTCCGCCATCAGTGCCTTTAACGCGACGACGGTGGATTCAACGCCCGCTCGTATCGACGATTCAGGTGCAATCTTGAACAACGGCGAGTGATGACTCGGGACCGGCGCCCCGCCGGCTGCTTCGCGCGCAAAATCAGCCTGCGGCGTACCGCCAATAGCCCAGTAAACGCTGGGAATATCGGGGTCGGTTGAAAAGAACGGAAAATCTTCGGCGCCCATGCCTTTCGTCGGTATATCCACCACCGCATCGTCGCCGAGCGCGTCGTCCAGGCGGCCTTCAGGCGCCGCGTCAGCACCGCGTTATTGCTCGTCGGCGGCACATTCTCATCAGAGACGATGACCTCCGGCAATCTGTCTTCCGGCAGGCCGGCGACGCGCCCCATGTTTTCTGCGATACGCCGAATGCCATTGAGCAGCAATGTGCGAGTCTCCTCATTGGTGTTGCGAACGGTTAGCTGCAGATGCGCCGAATCGGAAATGATGTTGTGCTTGGTGCCGGAATGAAACGAGCCCACCGTCACAACGCCCGGCTCGCGCGGCGACAACTCGCGTGCAACCAGTGTTTGCAGCGCGAGTACGATCTGGCTGCCCAGGACGATCGGATCTTTGCCACGGTGCGGACTGGCACCGTGTGCGCCAACGCCGTGAATGATGATATCGACCGAATCCGCACCAGCGTACGGGCTGCCTTCAGAAACATTGATGACACCGGCGACGCCGCTGGACGAGACATGAAATGCCAGCGCGTAATCCGGCTGGCCGAAGCGCTCCCAGATTCTGTCATTGCGCATTGACCGTGCACCCATCCCACGTTCTTCAGCCGGCTGCACGACAAGCATCAATGTGCCGTTCCATTCGTCCTTCCTGGCCGCCATCTGGCGCGCCGTTCCAACCAGGCTCGTGATGTGCACGTCATGCCCACAGGCATGCATCGTGAAAACTTCATTCCCCGTGAGGGGGTCCTTCTGCTGCGCCCGTGACGCGTTGTCGAGGCCCGACTTTTCCTCGACCGGCAGGCCATCCATGTCGGCGCGCATCATGACCAGCGGGCCGGCACCGTTTTCCAGCATTGCAACAATGCCGGTACCGCCGACCTTCTCGGTAACCTCGAAGCCGGCGGCGCGTAGTTCCGCTGCCATGCGCTCCGCCGTTTTGAACTCGACGGTCGACAGCTCGGGATTGCGGTGGAAGTGATCGAACAACTCGGCCAGGTAATCATCGTAGTCGCGCAGGACTGCCGCGCCAAGATCATCCGCAAAAGACGGTGCGGACAGCAACAAGGCCGCCAGCCAGACGCAACGCTTGATCATCAGAAACTCCTGAGTGTTGGAATCGTCCGTAGTGTACCGGCATAGCCGCTGATTTGGGATGATCTGGTGGGATGGCCTGGTGGGATGGCCTTGAACGTGCTACTCGTTCTCGCTGGCTACCCGCACGCTGATGCTACCGTCTGGATCGACGGCTATGGCGAAGTCGATGGGCCGACAACAGACCTGGCAGTCTTCAATGTAGTTTTGTTGTGCATCGGCAGGATCGATCAGGACATCGATTTTCTCGCCGCAGTACGGACACTCGACGGTACGCGGCTCAAGCTCACGCATCGCGAGTGGGATCAGGTGTTCGTTGTGGCGGCACCGCGACTCTGCAAGCGGGTGATTAACGAACGCAGGAAGACCCTGTTGAACCGCAGCTGGCAGGCCGACGACACCTGCTCCATCAGCGTCGAACTGACGCGCAGGATGGTGACCTGGCCATCGGCACGAATGGAGGCCTGACGCTTCGCGCCGCGAACGTAGCTGGTTTCGCCAAAGCAGTCGCCGTTAGACATGCGGCCGAGATTATTCCCGTTGGCGGTCACTTTTACAGCACCGGCAACGACAATATAGAAGCGATCGTCGACCTCACCTTCACGGACAATATCCTCGTTGTCCTTATAGTCGTGCCAATCGGAAGCACGCAGTACTTCCCAGATCTCCGCGTGCGAGAATTCGTGGAAGAACGTCAGCGTGCGCAACAGGTCAAAATGTTCCTGGTTGTCGAGGCTGTCGTACTTCTGGCGCAGGTTTTTATAGACGCTGGTCAGTTCCGCGGCCATCACATTACCCGTGGCCATGCGTTTCGACGGGTCTTTCTGCAGCGTCGTCATGACGACCTGCTCGAGCTCTTCCGGCAGGTCGTTGCGGAACGTATGAATCGGTGCCGGCGTCGCGTACACGATCTGGTGCAGCAGTTTCGACAGGTTGTCGGCCCGGAACGAGCGGTAACCCGTCAGCAGTTCATACATCACAGCGCCCAGCGAATACAGGTCGGAGCGTGGCGTCAGCTCTTCGGACTGCACCTGCTCCGGCGACATGTAACTGGGCGACCCGGCGATACCCTCAATCCGTGATACCTCCGAGTCGTTAACGATGGCAATACCAAAATCAATAATACGAACGTCGTTGTCGATCGTCAGCATGATGTTGCTGGGCTTGATGTCGCGATGAATGACGCCGCGGCCGTGCGCATAGTGCAGCGCTTTCGCGCACTTGTAGATTATCTCGATGACATCGTCGACGCGCAGCAGGTTATCGGGCCGACAATACGCAGCCAGCGTGCGGGCACCCTGAATATGCTCGGTGACGACATAGTAGCTGCCATCTTCCTCGCCGGCGTCGTAAATGGGCATGATGTTCGGATGCTGCAGCATGCCAACCATGTGCGCTTCGTTAAAGAACATCTTGCGCGCGACGCGCGCGTGCTCGGGATCCTGTTTTTCTTCGGCGTTGTAGACCTTGATCGCGACGTCACGGCGGTAGTACGGATCGTGCGACAGATAGACGGTGCCGGTACTGCCCTTGCCGACTTTGTTGATAATGACGTACTTGCCGATTTTTTCCGGCACTGCAGCCAGTGACTTTATTTCTCTTACCGTAGTCGCCATTTCTTCTCAACTGGTCAGGTCATAAGCCACCGGTACAACCCAAGTGCGATTGCGGCATACAAGGCGGCTGCGAGGTCATCCAGCATAATTCCGACACCTCCGGTGAGTCTGTGATCCAGGTCCCGGATCGGCCACGGTTTGGCAATATCCATGACGCGGAACAGCACGAATGCGAGCAACCACCCGCCAACCGTGACCGGCGCCGCCAGCAACGTTATGTACATTCCGCTGATCTCGTCCCAGACGATGCCACCATGGTCGTGAATACCCAGTCGGCGCGCACTTTCGCCGCAGATTGACACCCCAAAAATAACGAGTGCGGCAGCGACCGCGAATTGAACATAAAGTCCGAAATCGAGCGTCAGCCAGAACAGCAGGACGCCAGGAATGGAGCCGAACGTCCCGGGCGCGAACGGCGCCAGTCCGCTGCCGAAGCCAAACGCCAGGAAATGCACCGGATCCGTCAGCACGGTGCGTGCCAGGTTGTCGGGGGAGCCGCTCATTGAAAGTGACGGTAACCGCTGTCGTCGAAATCCACAATGGCGCCATCACGGCGGCATTGAAGCTCGCCCGATGCCGTGATTGTGCCGATTGCGGTAGCGGCAAGGTCAGCTGGCAGTGGCGCATCGCCGGCAGTAAAACACAGCTCGTAGTCGTCGCCGCCGGTTAGCGCAAGGTGTTGCTGCTCATCGACGTCAAAACGTGACCGAATGGCCGTTGAAAGCGGCACCCGTTCGATGTCGATCAGTGCGCCAGCGCCGCTGGCCTCGAGCAGTTTTTTCAGGTCGCCCAGCAGACCGTCGGACACATCGATCGCGGCGGTTGCGTGACCTGCCAAACGCATGCCCGTATGCACACGCGCCGTTGGCCGCCAGAAACGGCGCAGCAGGAAATCATCGGACTCACCACGGTTGATCAGCTTAAGCCCCGCCGCCGCATCCCCGAGGGTGCCGGTTACAAAAACCCGGTCACCGACCCGCGCACCGCTGCGGAGCAGCGCCCTGTCCGGATCGACGTCGCCCGTCATCTGGACTGTCGCAACGACGGCATCACCGCTGGTCGTATCCCCGCCGATCAGTGTCACATCATGCTCGGCCGCCGCCTCGAACAAACCGTCGGCGAATGCCTCGATCCAGCGCTCATCTTTTTGCGGCAACGTCAGCGCCAGTGTCATCCAGCGCGGACGCGCTCCCATTGCAGCGATGTCAGAGAGATTCACCGCGACGACGCGGTAGCCGATATCGGACGCATCGGCAGTCGGCGGAAAATGCACGCCCTCTACCAGCGTATCGATAACCTGGACCTGGTGTTTGCCGGCGGCCGGCACGACGATTGCCCCGTCATCGCCGATGCCCGTGACAATGATCGGGCGCGCCGACCTTGCGGTCGAAGTAGCGGCGTATCAGTGCGAACTCATCCACCGGCGTTTGCTTGTACCTCGATTTTCCGTAACGAGTGCGCGGCAACATCGAGACAGGCGTTGATGTATTTGTGCCCGTCAGTCGACCCGAAGCGCCGCGCCAGATTGACGCATTCGTTGATGACCACTTTGTAAGGGACATCGATGCGCGATTGCAGCTCGTAGGTGCCGATTAGCAGGATGCCGAGTTCTACGGGATCAAGCTGTGCCAGCGGGCGGTCAACAAATGCTTCGATCGCCACCTCCAGCGTTGCCTGCGCATCACAAATGGCCACCAGGTGCTCATCGAACAATTCCTGATCGACCCGCTGGTAGGCCAGCTGCTCGTGAAACTGCTGCAGTAATTCCGCTTTGCCATGGCCGGCAATCTGCTTTTGATACAGCGCCTGCAACAAGAGCTCGCGTGCACGCGTGCGCGCGCCTGTTCCTTTTGAACTGGCCTGACTCATGTCCGAGATCGTCTCGCTGTTAGTCGATGCGGCGCAAGAGGTTGACCATCTCAATGACGGCCAGCGCGGCTTCTTCGCCCTTGTTGCCGGCTTTGCTGCCGGCGCGCTCGATCGCCTGCTCGATGGTATCGACCGTTAATACGCCGTTGCCAATGGGAATTCCGTGCCTTTGCCCTGCCGCGCTTATCCCTTTTACGCACTCGCCGGCCACGTACTCGAAGTGTGGTGTCCCGCCGCGAATGACGGCACCAAGCGCAATGATCCCGTCTGCCCGACGCGCCGCCGCCACTTTGTCGACGACGACCGGCATCTCGAAGGCACCTGGAACACGAATGATCTCGATGTCGGAGTCCGTTGCGCCGTGCTGCCGCAGGCAGCGCAGCGCCCCCTTGATCAGGGAGTCAACAATAAACTCGTTGAACCGCGCCGCTACGATCGCGAAGCGACCGTCACGAACGATCAGGTCGCCCTCAGTTGTCTTGATCTTGTCCATGCTGTTTGCTGCTCTCAGACGTACTCTTGCTCTCAGACTTCAGACATACTCTACGATCTCGAGGTCAAATCCGGAGATCGCATACATTTGCTTAGGCGCTGATAATACACGGATTCGGCTCAAGCCGAGGTCACGAAGAATCTGGGCGCCAACGCCGTAGGTTCGCAGCACGGCATCACCGGTGCGACGAACCTGCAACTCGTCGGGATGCTCGTCGAGACGACTCCTGGTCAAGCGGTTTCCGGTCGAGCGCTTCAACGGCGTCGATGAAGTCTTTCGACGTCTCCTGGTCACGCAGCAGAACAACGACCCCGGCATCCTCTGTCGAAATGCGCTCGATAGCCGCATGTAATGGCCAGCCCAGTGAGCGGCTTTGCACACCCATGACATCGCCGAGCGTATCCTGCAGATGCACACGTACAAGCGGCGCATCGACGGCCTGCAAATCACCCTTCACCAGCGCGACGTGCACTGAATGGTTGATATGGTCGTCGTAGCAGACCATCGTAAACTCGCCGTGCGAAGTAGCAATCGTGCGTTCGGCGATGCGCTCGACGTTTCTTTCCTTTTCCAGTCGATAGCGAATCAGGTCAGCGATCGTGCCGATTCGAATCTCGCGATCACGCGCAAATATTTCGAGATCAGGCCGACGCGCCATCGTGCCGTCTGCATTCAGAATCTCGACGATGGCAGCCGCCGGTTCGAGGCCGGCGAGCCTCGCCAGGTCACAGCCTGCCTCGGTATGCCCCGCACGCGTCAGCACACCACCTGGCTGCGCCATGACCGGAAAGATGTGCCCGGGCTGCCGCAGATGCTCCGGCCGCGCGTCGGCAGCGACCGCTGCCTGAATGGTCTTGGCACGATCGTGTGCCGATATGCCGGTAGTAATGCCCTCCGCGGCTTCGATCGAAATCGTGAAATTGGTCGCATGATGCTCGTCGGTATCGCTGACCATGAGCGGCAGTCGCAGCTGCTTGCAACGCTCGCGCGACAACGTCAGGCAGACCAGTCCACGGCCGTGCGTTGCCATGTAATTGACGTCTTCGGGCCTGACCTTTTCCGCAGCCATGATCAGGTCACCTTCGTTCTCACGATTTTCATCGTCGACCATGATGACCATCTTGCCAGCCGCGATATCGGCAATGATGTCCTCGATGTCAGCGAACGTTTTGGTTCGTGCCCGCGGGTGCGGGGTTGTGTTATCAGGCATAGCCATGCGCCTTTAAGAAGTCTTTGGAAATGCCGTCAGCGTCCGTGCCGATCAGGCGCTCGAGATAGCGCGCCACGAGATCGACCTCGACATTAACGACTGTGCCGACGGCGTAATTGTCGATGATAGTGACATCAGCCGTGTGCGGAATGATATTTAATTCGAAGTGCGAACCCGATACTTCGTTGATGGTAAGACTGACACCGTCAATACAGACGGAGCCTTTTTTCGCGATATAGCGCGCGTACTCCGCGGGGATATCAATGCCAAGCCGGATCGAACGCGCATCGGCGGACCGCGATGTTACGGTACCGGTACAGTCAACGTGGCCGCTGACCAGGTGCCCGCCCATACGCTCACCAAGACTTAACGACGGCTCCAGGTTGACCGCCGCACCCACGCCGAGTGCACCCAGCCCGGTCACGTTTAGCGTCTCTACAGAAACGTCAGTGTCGAAACCATCGTCATGAATCGCCACCGCGGTCAGGCAAACGCCATTTACGGCTATGCTCTCGCCGACCTCGTACTCCGACCAGGGCAAACCTGCTCGAGCTGATCGCCAGGCGCACGTCACCGCCACGACGAGTCATCGTTCTGATCGTGCCTTTCGCTTTAATGATTCCGGTAAACATCAGTACGCCGGCCTTGCCGTAATTCGAGTGTCATCACCAACACGGCGTACGTCGACGATATCCAGCCGCAAGCGATCTGACAGACTGCGGAAGGTGGGCGTGTCGAACATGCGCCGCGTTTCACTGCCCATTATGTGCGGTGACTGATAAATCACAAGCTCG